>DATHNW010000014.1:0-100271 GCA_035485575.1 Opitutaceae bacterium
CGCTGCGGGAAAACATCGATTACGGCTTCTCCGAGGCCCGCACCGTCTACGGCAAGATCGGCGTCAAATGCTGGATCTGCAAAAAGGAGGACGCCGCGGCTTAAGTCCGGCTTCGTTTTACCATGGCTCTCGCTCCCGCACGCACCAAATACCGCAAGTCGCAGAAAGGCTCCCGCGCCGGCAATGCCAAGCGCGGCAACACGCTGGCGTTCGGCGAATTCGGCCTGCAGTCCCTCAGCCGCGGTCCGATGACCGGACAGCAGATCGAGGCTGCCCGGGTGACGATCTCCCGCCACCTCAAGCGCAAGGGCAAGCTCTGGATCCGCGTTTTCCCGCACAAGCCCGTCACCAAGAAGCCCGCCGAGACCCGCATGGGCCACGGCAAGGGCCCGGTCGAATACTACGTCGCGCAGATCAAGCCCGGCGCCGTGCTCTTCGAGCTTTCCGGCGTGCCCACGACCACGGCCAAGGAGGCCTTCCGCCTCGCCGACGCCAAACTTCCGTTCCATTGCCGCTTCATCGTGCGCGAAGGCACCGTCGCCTGAACACCATCCTCATGAAACCGAAAGAAATTCGCGACCTCGCCCCCGCTGAAATCGAGACGAAGCTCCGCGCCACGCGCGACGAGCTGCTCCAGCTGCGCCTCAAGAAGCACACCGGCCAGATCGAAAAACCGCACCAGCTCCGCCTTCTCCGCAAGGACATCGCGCGCCTGGAGACCGTCCTCCGCGAAAAGAAAGTCCAGGCCGCCTGAACGCGCACCCAATTTAAAAAACACGCATCATGTCCACCGCCACTTCCGACCAGCGCGCCCAGCGCAAAACCCTCATCGGTTTCGTCACCAGCCGTTCCGGCGACAAATCCGTCAAGGTCACCGTTGCCTACAAGACGCCGCACCCGCGCTACCACAAGGTCGTCAACCGCCAGACCGTGCTCCATGCGCACGATGAAAAGAACGAGACCAAGGTGGGCGACAAGGTCGAGATCATGGAGACCCGCCCGCTCAGCCGCCTCAAGCGCTGGCGCATCCTGAACGTCATTGAGCGCGCCGTCGGCGCCGCCACCGCCATCTCCGAGCAGGACGTCGCGGAAAGCGTGCCCACCAAGACCAAGAAGCCCTCCTCCGCCCGGACCGAAGCCGCCGCGGACGCCCAGGCCTGACCCTCTTTCAACAAAATTAAACACCACGGAGGTCCGTCATGATCCAACTACGCTCCATTCTCGAAATTGCTGACAACACGGGCGCCCGCAGGGCCGCCATGATCAGCCGCAAAGGTCAGAACACGGACACCGCCGGTGTCGGTGACATCATCACCGTCCACATCAAGGAAAGCACCACCGACGCCACCGTGAAAAAAGGCGAGGTCGCCAAGGCCGTCGTCGTCCGCACCAAGGCGGCGGTGCGCCGCAGCGACGGCAGCTACCTGCGCTTTGACAGCAACGCCATTGTCATCATCGGCCCCGACGGCAACCCGAGGGGCACCCGCATCTTTGGCCCCGTCGCCCGTGAGCTGCGCGCCAAGAACTTCATGAAAATCATTTCCCTCGCGCCCGAGGTTCTCTGACCATGCAAAGCTTCCATATCAAACGCGGCGACGAAGTCGTCGTCATCGCCGGCGCCCACCGGGGCAAGACCGGCAAAATCCTCGAGATTCTGCCCAAGAAGCAGCGCGCCCGCATCGAGGGCATCGCGATGATCAAGCGGCATCTCAAGAAATCGCAAGAGCACCCGCAGGGCACCATCGCCGAGCGCGAAGGCTCCGTCCACGTCTCCAACCTCATGCTCAAGTCCCGCCATGACGAGCGTCGCGCGAAGAAGGCCGCGCCCGTCAGCGCCTGACCGCACAAATCGCTTGCCAACCCGCCGCGCCGCTTGCGTTAATTGACCCCTTTTCCACTGAAAATCACTGATTTCGCCTCCGGCTTGGAAGCCTAGTCATACCACCATGAGCAGCTACATTCCCGTCCTTAAAAAAATTTACCACGAGCAGGTCGTCCCTGAGCTCGTGAAGAGCCGTGGCTACAAAAACAAGCACCGGGTGCCGCGCATCACAAAGATCATCCTCAATACCGGCATAGACGCCGAGGCGGACAAAAATCATATCGCTGATGCCCAGCGTGACCTCGCCACCATCGCCGGCCAGAAACCTGTCCTGACGAAATCAAAGAAGGCCATCGCCACCTTCAAGCTCAGGCAGGGCCAGGTCGTCGGTTGCTACGTCACCCTCCGCGGCGATGCCATGTGGGAATTTTTCTACCGGCTTCTCGCCGTGGCGCTGCCCACCATTCGCGACTTTCGCGGCATCTCGCCCAAGTTCGACGGCCAGGGTAACTACAACCTCGGCATCCAGGACTTCACCATCTTCCCCGAGATCACCGTCGAAAACGTCAAGAAGACCATGGGCCTCGACATCACGTTCGTGACCTCAGCCGACACCGATGAAGAAGGCCGTGAACTGCTCCGTCTCCTCGGCATGCCTTTCCGCCGCACCGAACCCGCCAAGACGGCCACCGCCGCCTGATTCATTTTTAACCGCGAACCGCCATGCCGAAAACTTCCGCCATCGAACGCAACAAGAAGCGCCAGCGCCTCAGCGCCAAATACAAGGCCGTGCGTACTGAGCTCAAGGCCATCCTCGCCAATCCGGCCACGACCGACGAGGCGTTTTTTGCCGCCCAAAAGAAGCTCCAGAAGCTTCCCAAGAATTCATCGGCCATCCGCATCCGCAACCGCTGTTCGCTCAGCGGCCGCCCGCGTGGCTTCATTGGCAAGTTTGGCGTCTCCCGCCTCACTTTCCGCGAACTGGCCCTCTCCGGCAAAATCCCGGGCGTCACCAAATCCTCCTGGTAAATTTCCCCGCCGATGGGAGTAGGATATGACCCGTCGGCGACAAAACAAAACATCCACCAATGACTGATCCAATCGCCGATTTTCTCACGCGCCTGCGCAACGCCAGCAAGGCGCGCCTCGATGAATGCGTCATCCCGCACTCGAAGCTCAAGGAAGGCCTGGCCGCCATCCTCAAGGCCGAGGGCTACGTCATCGACCATGCCAACGGCACGGATGAGCAGGGCCACAAGACCCTCATCGTGAAGCTCAAGTATGTGGACGGCGCGCCCGCCCTCACCGGCCTCAAGCGCGTTTCCACCCCTGGCCGCCGCCTTTATTACAGCTACACGGAGATCCCGCGCGTCCTCAATGGGCTCGGCATCGCCGTTATTTCCACCTCGAAGGGTCTCATGAAAGACCAGGACTGCCGCCGCAACAAGGCCGGCGGCGAGCTCCTTTGCAACGTCTGGTAAGGAATCCGCACCATGAGCCGCATCGGCAAACAACCCGTTCCCGTTCCCGACAAGGTCAAAGTCGACATCAAGGACTACACCGTCCACGTCGAAGGCCCCAAGGGCAAAGTCACAAAAACTTTCGCGCCCGTCGTGAAAATCGCCATGGCCGACAAGAAGATCACCGTCGAGCCCATCGAGGACTCGCGCTTCGCCAGGGCGATGTACGGCACTGCCCGCAGCATCATTGCCGGCATGGTCAAGGGCGTGACCGTCGGCTACGTCAAGGATCTCGAAATCCAGGGCGTCGGCTTCAAGGCCAATCTCAAGGGCAAGCAGCTCGACCTCGCGCTCGGCTTCTCGCACCCGATCCTGATGGACATTCCTGATGGTATCAAAGTCAGCGTTGTCGAAGGCACGAAGGTCAAGGTCGAGGGCGCCGACAAGCAGTTGGTCGGGGCTGTCACCGCCGAGATTCGCAGCTATTACCCGCCGGAGCCTTACAAGGGCAAGGGCGTGCGTATCGTGGGCGAACGCGTCCGCCGCAAGGAAGGCAAGACCGTCGCCTGACGCCACTGTTAACCCTCTATTTCAAAATGAACACCGTCCGCAAAGCCCAGCTCCTGCAGAAACGCCGCTGGCGCATCCGCAAGAAAGTCGTCGGCTCCGCCGTGCGCCCGCGCCTGAGCGTGAAGTTTTCCGCCAAGCATATTTATGCCCAGGCCGTCGACGACGCCGCCGGCACCACGCTGGTTTTTCTCTCGAGTCTCGATGCCGGGCTCCGCAAGCAAAAGCTCCACTCCAATCTCGCGGGGGCCAAGGCCCTTGGCGTTGCCTTCGCCCTCAAGGCCAAGGCCGCCGGCCTCAGCAACGTCGTCTTCGACCGTTCCGGTGCCCGCTATCATGGCAAAGTCAAAGTCTTTGCCGACGCCGCGCGCGAGGGCGGTCTTATTTTCTAAACCATGTGCGCCGCCAATAATTTTCCCACTGACGCCGCTGCGTCGGAATTCGTCGAGAAGGTCGTTTTCATCAACCGCTGTGCCAAGGTCGTCAAGGGCGGCCGCCGGTTCAGCTTCTCCGCGCTCGCCGTTGTCGGTGACCGGAAGGGCCGCATCGGCGTCGGCATCGGCAAGGCCAATGAGGTGCCCGATGCGATCAAGAAAAGCACCGCCCACGCCCACAAGCACATGATGCATGTGAAGCTGAAGGGTGACACCATCCCGCACGACGTCCTCGGCGTGTACGATGGCGGCCGCGTTCTTCTCAAGCCCGCCTCGCCCGGCACCGGACTCATCGCCGGTGGCGGCGTCCGCGCCGTCCTTGAGGCCGCGGGTGTGAAAAACGTTCTCACCAAGTCGATGGGTTCGAACAACCACATTGCCGTGGTCAACGCCACCATCAACGCATTGCTCCAGCTGCGCCTCGCCGAGGATATCACGGCGCTTCGCAAAGCCTGATCTGAAATTTCTCCGAGTCCCGTGCCCTGTGCGCGGGGCGCCATAAGGAACACCATGAAACTCCACGAAATGAAAAACGTCGCCGGTGCTGTCCACCGGCGCAAACGCGTTGGCTGCGGCGAAGGCGGCGGCCACGGCAAGACTTCCTGCCGCGGTGGCAAGGGTCAGACTGCGCGCTCCGGCAGCAGCATCCGCCCCGGCTTCGAAGGCGGCCAGATGCCGCTCTATCGCAAGCTGCCGCACCGCGGCTTCAATCAAACCCGCTTCCGCGTCGAATTTGCCATCGTCAATGTTGGCGATCTCGCACGTCTCGATGCCTCGGTTACCGACGTGAATGCCGCTGTGCTCGCGTCGGCCGGCCTCATTGGCCGTGAGGAGACGCTCCTCAAGGTTCTTGGCGACGGCGAACTTACCCGCGCTTTCAACATCACCGCCGCAAAATTCTCCGCCTCCGCCAAGACCAAGATCGAGCAGGCCGGCGGCCAGGCCATCGTCGCTGAATAACAGGGCAGGGCCCCTAGCGAATCCTCATCCGCCAAACTTGCCGTGCTTTCTGCCTTCACCAATTCCCTGAAGATTCCCGAGCTGCGCTCGCGGATTTTCTTTACCCTTGCGTTGCTGTTCATCGCCCGTGTCGGCGCGCACATCCCGCTGCCCGGCATCGATCCGCATCCGCTGCAGGAGTTTTTCCAGCAGCAGACGGGCGCCGCCAGCGCGGTCGTCGGCCTTTATAACATGTTCACCGGCGGCGCGCTTGTGAAGGGCGCCGTCTGTGCACTCGGCATCATGCCCTACATCAGCGCGTCGATCATCTTCCAGTTGATGACTGCGGTGATCCCCATGCTCAGCCGCCTGCAGCAGGAAGGCGATGTCGGCCGGCAGAAGCTCACGCAATACACGCGCTACGCCACGGTGCTCATCTGTATTGTCCAGGGCGCGCTGCTCATCCTCGCGCTGGAAAACCCCGCCCGGCTTTTCCCTGGTTACGACCTCAATGTTTACGGTCCAATCGTGATGGTGAACAAGTTCAGCTTCCTGGTCACCTCCGTCATCTACATGACCGCCGGCACCCTGCTGCTCATGTGGCTCGGCGAGCAGATCACGCAGCGCGGCGTCGGCAACGGTGTCTCACTGCTCATCACAGTCGGCATTCTTGCCGACATCCCGGGTGCGTCGGTTGCGACTTACCGCATGTTTTTTGGCCCGGTCGGCACGACCCACAACGGCTGGACGGGCGTGCTCATGCTCGTGCTTTTCGTTGTCGTGATCATGGGCATTATTCTGGTCGTGCAGGGCCAGCGCAAAATTCCCGTGCAATACGCCAAGCGCGTCGTGGGCAACAAGGTCATGGGCGGCCAGAGCTCGTTCCTGCCGCTCAAGGTCAACTACTCCGGCGTCATGCCCGTCATTTTTGCTTCCGCGATTTTGCTCTTTCCTCAGCAGATTCTCTCGCAGCTTGGCGCAGTCATGAACTGGAAGTTCCTGATTCAGGCGTCGCAGCATCTTCTGCGCGGCGATTGGGTTTACTACACGTGTTACTCGCTCCTCATTCTCTTTTTCAGTTACTTCTGGGTCTCGGTCATGTTCAAGCCGATCCAGGTCGCCGATGACTTGAAAAAATACGGCGGTTACGTGCCCGGCGTGCGCCCCGGCGAGCCTACCGCGCAGTTTCTCGATTTCATCATGACGCGCCTCACGCTGGCCGGCGCGATCTTCCTCACCCTCATCGCCGTGATGCCGGACGTGCTTCTTTTCGAGTTCAAGGTGCCGCCGCGCGTGGCTTACTTCTTCGGTGGCACGGGCATGCTGATCAACGTCGGCGTGCTTCTCGACACCATGCGCCAGATCGAGACCTTCCTGTTGCAGCGCCATTATGACGGTTTCCTGCGCAAAGGCCGCATTCGCTCCCGTAGCTCCATGGGCAACGCCCCCGGCGCGCTGGGCGAGGCCGCCGACCTGAAAACCGTCGGCCGGCTCTGGCTTGCCCTCGGCTCCATCCTTGCCGTCGGCATTGTCGCCTGGGGCATCAAATACTTTTCGCACTAGTCGTAAAACAGCTTTACTTTCGAGGGAATGTCTTCATTTTCTCGCCTCTTTTCCTTCGGTGGCAACCCCGCCAAGGCCAAGTTCCTTCTCCTCGGTTCTCCCGATTCTTTTCCTGAACACGTGATGACCGGGGTGCGTTCTTTGAATATTGAGCACGTCTCTCCCGCTGGACTGATGATGCAGGAGATTTCGCGCCGCACCTCGCTCGGCCAGTCGGCCGCGCAGGCACATCAGCGCGGCCATGCTGTTGCTGATGAGGCCCTTTTCGCACTTTTGCGAAAATGGTTCTGTGCGCGCAAACCTGATGCGGGTTTCGCCCTCGCGGGCTTCCCGGCTACGCTGCTCCATGCCCTTGTGTTCGACGAATGGCTCGACGCGCGCGATGAAGCGCTCGACGTAGTCTTCGTGGCCGATGCGGCTCTTGCCGCCGGCCCCGTCGCCGGACACTACCACACGCTCGGTCTCGAGATTGTCGAGGCCGCCCGGCTCGCTGCCTGATGGCTATCCCGATCAAAAACAAGGAGGCCATCGCGCACATGCGCGAGTCGTGCGCCATTGCCGCGAGCGTCCTGCACCAGCTTAAACCGCTCGTGCAGCCGGGCATCAGCACACAAGACTTGGAGGAGGCCGGGCGCGATCTTATCACCCGCTTTGGCGCCCGCAGCGCCTGTTACGGTTATGTCCTGGGTTCCCGTCGTTATCCGGCGCATACCTGCATCTCGGTCAATGACGAGGTCGTCCACGGCATCCCGTCGCTTCGCCGCATTTTGCGCGATGGCGACATTGTCTCGCTCGACATCGTCGTCGAGTATCAGGGCTACATCGGCGACAATGCACTGACCGTGCCGGTCGGCCGCATCTCACCTGGGATCGAAAAGCTCCTTCGCGTCACCGGCGAGGCGCTTGATCTCGGCATTATTCAGGCTGTGGCCGGCAATCGGATCGGGGACATCTCGCACGCCATCCAGACCCATGTTGAATCGCACGGCTTTGGCATTGTGCGCGACATGGTTGGCCATGGGGTCGGCCTCTCGATGCACGAGGAGCCGCAGATTCCCAACTTCGGCAAACCTGGCAAAGGCGACCTGATCAAGCCCGGCATGACCCTTGCCATAGAACCGATGGTCAACCTCGGCGGTTATAAGACCAAAACCCTCGCCGATGGCTGGACGGTCGTCACTGCTGATGCTTCGCCCTCCGCTCACTTCGAACATACCGTGCTCACCACCGAACGCGGCCCGGAAATCCTCACGATTCCCCGCCTCGCTTCGTCTTCCACTTCCTCGCAACCCACCGTTGCCCGCTGAATTTTTTCCAACTCAAACCTTAATCTTTCCAACTTAAACCTCCAACCACATGCCACGTCTCCTTGGTGTCGAAATCCCGGCGAAAAAGAAAGTCGCCTACTCGCTCCGCTACATTTACGGCCTCGGCCCGCAGCGCGCCGACCAGATCGTCAAAGAAGCCAGTCTTGACGCGAATATGCGCGCCCAGGATCTGACTGAAGAGCAGCTTAACAAGATCCTGCAGGTCATCACCGAGCACAAATGGGTGGTCGAGGGCGATCTCCGCCGTGAACTCGCCGCCAACCTCAAGCGCCTGCAGGCCATCAATTGCTACCGCGGCATCCGCCACCGCCGCAGTCTGCCGGTGCGCGGCCAGCGTACCAGCACCAACGCCCGTACCCGCAAAGGTCCTCGCAAAACGGTCGGCGTCACCAAAGCCAAAGAATAATCTCATCCCTCCATGGCCGAAGAAAAGTCAGCTCCCAAGAAAGAAAAGGCTCCGAAGAAGGACGCCGCCCCCGCCGCCGAGTCCAAAGCTCCTGCTGCAGAAAAGCCCACCCGGGAAAAAGCCCCGAAGGCCGCAGCCGAAAAGGCTGCCGCACCGATCGAGGCTGCCGCTCCTGTGGCTCCCGTCGAGATGGTTGGCGGCGTCGCCAAGCAGCCCACGGCCGAAGACCTGCTCAAGGAAGAGCTGGGCGCCATCAAGGTTCGCAAGGCCAAGGGCTCGAAGAACGTCACCTCCGGCTTCGTCAATGTCCTGGCTTCGTTCAACAACACCATCGTTTCCATCACCGACCACAAGGGTCAGGTCATCTCCTGGTCCAGCGCTGGCAAGTGCAACTTCCGTGGCTCGCGCAAGTCCACTGCCTATGCCGCCCAAGTCGTTGCTCAGGATGCCGCCCGCAACGCCATGGCCCACGGCCTGAAGGACGCCGTCATTCGCGTCTCCGGCCCCGGTCTTGGCCGTGACAGCGCCATCCGCGCGCTCCAGGCCATCGGCTTGGACATCACGTCGATTGTCGATGTCACTCCCATTCCGCACAATGGCTGCCGCCCGCGCAAACGCCGCCGCGTCTAAACCCTGTTCCTGAACTCTCCACTCCCGATCACTTTCCACCATGGCTCGCTATACCGGACCTACCACTCGCATCAGCCGCCGCTTCGGACAGCCCATTTTCGGCGCGACCAAGGCCTACGAAAAACGCACGTATCCCCCTGGCCAGCATGGCCCGAAGTCCCGCCGCAAGCACTCGGAATACGGCCTCGGCCTGGCCGAGAAGCAGAAGCTCCGTTACATCTACGGCCTGCTTGAGCGCCAATTCCGCCGCGTTTTCGCCATCGCCAAGAAAGAGCGCGGCGTTACCGGCGAGCGATTCCTCCAGCTCCTCGAAACCCGTCTCGACAGCGTTGTCTATCTTCTCGGTCTGGCCAAGAGCCGCGCGGCCGCCCGCCAGTTCGTCAATCACGGCCACATCCGCGTCAACGGCCACAAGGTCGATATCGCCAGCTACAACGTCCAGGCCGGCGACGTCATCGAGGTGAAGAACACGCCCGCTTCGCGCCAGATGGCCACGCGCAACCTCGAGGAAAACCGCATCCGCAACGCCCCCGGCTGGCTCACCCTCGATGCCGAGAACTTCCGCGCCACGGTCAGCCGCCTGCCCACGCGCGACGAGATGGAACCCGGTGTCAACGAACAGCTCATCGTCGAGTTCTACTCGCGCTTCTAAGGAAACGAGCGACCGTCCTGTAATTCACTTTTTTAACCACGATTCACCATGCCTAAACGCCTCGGAAAATTCGAACTGCCCAGCAAGCTCACCAAGGTCGAGGAAGGTTCCTCTTCCACCTACGCCAAGTTCATCGCCGAGCCCTTCGAAGCCGGCTACGGTCACACGGTTGGCAACTCCCTGCGTCGCGTCCTCCTCAGCTCGATTGAAGGCGCGGCCATCAGCTCCATCAAGATCGACGGCGTCAACCACGAGTTCCAGAGTGTCGAGGGCGTGGTCGAGGATGTCACCGATATCGTCCTCAATTTGAAGAAGGTCCTCATCGTCTCGCAAAAGCGCGAGCCGGTCACCCTCACGCTCAAGGCCGGCAAGGCCGGCTCCGTTACCGCCGCCGACATCCAGGCCGACGCCAATATCACCATTGTCAATCCGGACCAGGTCATTTGCACGCTCGACAAAAGCCGCTCATTCGAGGCCGAGATCGAGATCAAGACCGGCCGCGGCTATTATCCCGGCGAGCTCAACAAGAAGGAAGAGCAGGCCATTGGTGTCATTCCGATCGACTCGCTGTTCTCGCCCGTCCGCCTCGTCAAATACGCGGTTGAGAACACCCGCGTCGGCCAGATCACCGACTACGACAAGCTCATCCTCGAAATCTGGACCGACGGCCGGATCACGCCGGACGACGCCCTCAAGCAGTCCGCCTCCATTTTCAAGCATCACCTCGACGTGTTCGATCGCGTCAGTGAGGAACACTACGAATTCGAGAGCCAGCAGAGCGCCGTCAGCGAAGAGGAAAACAAGCTCCGCAAGCTCCTCAATATGTCGGTCAACGAAATCGAGCTCTCCGTCCGCGCCGCCAACTGTCTCAACAACGCCAACATCACCACGGTGGGCGAGCTGGCGATGAAGACCGAGCAGGAGATGCTCAAGTACCGCAACTTCGGCAAGAAATCGCTCAACGAAATCAAGGAAAAGCTCGAGGCCCTCGGCCTCTCGCTTGGCATGAAGTTCGACGAGCGCCTCCTCGACACCAAGAAAGAAGCCTGAGTCATTTCAACCATTTCGGCTCTCGCGCCGTCCGCTGCCGCCCAACGCTGCGACCGGATTGCCGATCGGGAGCCGGCTAAAAAACACATCCCATGCGTCACAATAAACACCACGCCTCCCTCGGCGTCACCCGCGAGCACCGTGAGGCCATGCTCTCCAATCTCGCCGTGGCGTTGATCACGCACGGTCGCATCCAGACCACGCTGACCAAGGCCCGGGCGCTCCGCCCCTTCATCGAGAAGGTCATCACCAAGGCCAAGCGCGCCTCCGTCGCGCAGGAAAAGAGCCTGGCCCTGCACCTCCGCCGCCTCGCCTTGCGCGATGTGCGCGACGAGAACGCCATCACATTGCTCTTCAACGACAAGGTTGCGCAATTCGCCAATCGAGCCGGCGGCTACACCCGCATTTATAAGCTTGGTCCCCAGCGCATCAGCGACGCCGCCGAACTCGCCCTCATCGAGTTTGTGGGCGCGGATGATCCCGGCTACAAGAAGTCGAAGGGCCGCAAGTCCGCGAAACGCAAGAAGTCCGCCGCCAAAGCGGAGGCTTCCGCTGAAGTCGAGCCTGCCGGCGAAACTCCGGCTGCGCCGGCCGAAGGCGAAGCGCAAAGCTGAGCCGCCCGTCATCCCGTTAGTTTTTCAAAACGCGCCGAACCCCGGCGCGTTTTTGTTTTCATAGCCGGGGAAATCCTGCGAGGCTGGGATGTCCGGCCAGTGCTGGTCGGAGATTCCGCCCATGTTTGCTTTGTCCACGGCGCTCGTCATCTACTGCCTGCTCGTCGCGGTGGTGTTTCTCGGCCTTTGGTTTTACTATGACCGGCGCGATCATGCGCGCTTTGAGGGTGAACGCCGCAAGACAACCTTTCATTGCATCCGTTGCGACCACCTTTACACCGCGCCCGCGGGAGCTGGGACCTGCAAATGTCCACGCTGCGGCCACGAAAACGCGCGGCTGAAATTTTAGTCAGGAATCGGTCCCGGCGAATGCGGCCGGCGGCTCATTACCTGCTTTAGGGCGATCTCATGGGCTCTTTTGGTTTCTTTGGTTGATTCGCGGTTTTTAACGGTTCTTTATCCCGTATGGCACAAACCATCGCCGTCCTCGACTTCGGTTCGCAACTCACGCAGGTCATTGCCCGCCGCATCCGTGAGAGCTCGGTTTACTCGAAGATCTACCACTACACGACGCCGGCGGAAACCCTGCGGGCGGACGGCGTGATCGGCATCATCCTCTCAGGCGGCCCGCAAAGCGTCTATGCGAAGAAGGCGCCGCATCCGGATCGCGATATTTTTTCCCTCGGCGTGCCCGTGCTCGGCATCTGCTATGGCGTCCAGCTTATGGGGCATTTTCTCGGCGGTCGTGTCGCGCCGAGCCAGGCTCGCGAATACGGCCATGGCATCCTTACCGTAAAAAAAGCCGGCCGGCTTTTCGCCGGGCTGCCACGCAAGCTTCGCGTCTGGAATTCACATGGTGACAAGCTCACGTGCCTGCCTCCGGGGTTCGCCGCCATCGGCACGACGGAAAACTCCCCGTTCGCGGCCATTGAGGACGCGCGCCGGAGCTTTTATGGCATCCAGTTTCATCCTGAGGTTTTTCACACCGAGCGCGGCGTGGATATCATCCGCAATTTCCTCGTGCGCGTCTGTGGTGCGGGGCAGGACTGGACGATGCGGGACTTCATCTCGCATGCCGTGGCCGGCATTCGCACGACCGTAGGCCCGTCACGCGTCATCCTCGGCCTTTCGGGTGGCGTCGATTCATCGGTTGCCGCCGCGCTCATCCACAAGGCCATCGGCCGCCGGCTCACCTGCGTGTTTGTGGACAACGGGCTCCTGCGCGCGGGCGAGCGCGAGGCGGTCATCGCGCTTTACAAGAAACACTTCCATATCGACCTCCGGGTGGCCGATTCATCGGCGATTTTCCTGCGTCGCCTGCGCGGCGTAACCGATCCCGAGCAGAAGCGAAAAATCATTGGCCGCACCTTTGTCGAGGTTTTCGAGAAATCACTCCGTTCCATCGGCAAGGCCGAGTTTCTGGCCCAGGGCACGCTTTATCCCGACGTTATCGAAAGCGTTTCCATCGGCAACAATCCTGCCTCGCTGATCAAAAGCCACCATAACGTCGGCGGCCTGCCTGCGCGGATGAAGCTCAAGCTCCTCGAGCCGTTGCGCGAGCTTTTCAAGGACGAGGTGCGCGCCGTCGGCTCGGCCCTCGGCCTCCCGCGCGAGGTCGTCTGGCGCCAGCCGTTCCCCGGTCCCGGCCTCGGCGTGCGGGTCATCGGCGAGGTCACGCCCGACCGGCTTGCGATCCTGCGCGCGGCGGACGCGATCTTGCACGACGAGATGATGGCCAGTGGCTGGTATTGGAAAGTGTGGCAGTCGTTCTGCGTCTTCGTCCCGGTGAAAACGGTCGGAGTCTTCGGCGATGAGCGCAACTACGCCTATGTGATTGCCCTGCGCATCGTGGAAAGCACTGATGCCATGACGGCGGATTGGACACGGCTGCCCTACGAGTTGTTGCAAAAAATCTCCGGGCGCATTACCAACGAGGTTCGTGGCGTCTCCCGCGTCGTCTACGACGTCAGCTCGAAACCGCCCGCAACCATTGAATGGGAGTAAACTTTTTTCCGCCAATCGAGTCTTATCCTGCATGACACCCTGCGTTCGTTTCCTCGCCGTTGCGTTGTTCGCCGCATTTGCCGGCGTGCGGGCTCCGGCCGCCACCGATGCCATCATCGCGAAGGCCCGCGCCTACCTCGGCCCGGAGACCGTTCTCAATGCCATCACCTCCATCCACTACACTGGCGTGCTGGAGAGCGAGGAGGCGGTGAAGGACAAGGACGGCAAGGTCACCACCCGCCCATTCAAGGCCACCATCGAGATCATCTTTCAGAAACCCTACCGCCAGCGCGTCATGCTGGTTTCCTACAAAGGCACTGAAATCACCGCGCTCGACGACTACGAGGCCTGGCGACGTTTTCAAGAGGCGGACAAAACCGCGCGCTGGAGCCTCACGCTCCTCAACAAGGATCAGATCAAGAGCCAGCGCGCCAGCACATGGGAAAATCTAGCGTTCTTCCGGGGTATCGAGCGCCGCGGCGGCCATGTCGAGGATCGTGGCCCCGTCACCATCGACGGCCATGCCTGCGAGAAACTCGCCTTTGTCCATGAGCCCGGACTCACATTTTATCGTTATTTCGACCTTGAGACGGGTCAGCTGCTCCTGACCGAGCTGGAAAACGGCGATCGCATCCAGGAGGAAGGCGAGGTCATGGTCGATGGCGTGCGCTTTCCCAAGAAACTCATCAATATCATCAGGGACCGTGCGACCGGCAAAGAAAACACCGCCACCATCATTTTGGACAAAATCACGCTCAACGAAACCTTTCCCGACAGCCTTTTTGCCGTGCCGGCGTTGTCTTCCAAGTAAATCCACGGCGTACCCGATGGCTCACCTTTCGCTGGCCACCCCGCCGTTTCTGCTCTGAGTTGATTCCGTGCAACTCCTCCGCCTTTCCACCCCGACGTTTCCGGCCGACCTTGCCGCCTTTTGTCGTGGCGCCGAGACATCCGACGAGATTCGCGCCTCGGTCGCGGCGATCCTCGCCGATGTTCGGGCCCGCGGTGATGCGGCCGTGGCACATTATGCGGAGAAGTTTGACGGGGCCAGTCTGGCGCCCGGAAAATTTCGGGTGCCGCCGGCCGATCTTGCGGCCGCGCTGCACCGCCTGCCCGCGGCCGATCGGGCCGCCCTCCGCGCCGCGTATGCCAGCATCGTTGCCTTCAACCGCCGCGGCCTGCCAAAAAACTGGACGGGCCGAAATTCACAGGGTGCGCTCGTTGGTGAGAAATTTGATCCCCTCCGGCGCGTCGGCCTGTATGTGCCCGGCGGCCAGGTTCCGCTCGTCTCCACCGTGCTGATGACAGCCACGCTCGCAAAAATCGCGGGCTGCCCCGAGATCGCCGTGTGCACGCCTTCCGATCGTGCCGGCCGCGTCGCCGACGGCATCCTTGCGGCGTTGCATCTCGCGGGCGTGCGTGAAGTCTATCGCATCGGCGGGGTGCAGGCCGTGGCCGCGATGGCTTACGGCACGGAGGCGATTCCCCCTGTCGACAAAATTTTTGGTCCCGGCAACGCCTATGTCTGCGAAGCCAAGCGCCAAGTCTTCGGCACGGTGGGCGTGGACCTGCTGCCGGGCCCGAGTGAGGTGATGATCATTGCCGACGGTACCGCGCGCGTCGATTTTGTCGCCGCCGATCTGCTGGCCCAGGCCGAGCATGGGTCGGGCCGGGAAAAGATCTACCTCGTCGCTACTTCAAAAAAAATCATCGACGCGGTGGCCGTGGAAATCGCCGCGCAACTGGCCTCGCTCTCCCGCTCGGCGCAGACGCAGCGGGTGCTCGACCAGGGTTTTCTGGCGGTCGAGGTGAAGACGCCAGCCCAGGCTGCAGAGGTCGCCAATTACGTCGCACCCGAACATCTTGAGCTGCTGGTCAAAAAGAAATTCGCCGCTCTGCTCGTGAAAAAAATCACCACCGCCGGCGCCATCATGCTCGGCCCTGAAACGCCCACGGCTCTGGGCGATTTCACCGCCGGGCCCAGCCATGTCCTGCCGACCGGCCGCGCCGGCCGGTTTTTCAGCGGATTGCGCACAGCCGATTTCCTGCGGCGTACAAGCCTCATCCGCTACGACCACGCCAGCGTGAAGAAGGGCCATCAGGTCGTCGCGGCCTTTGCGCGCATGGAGCAACTCGACGCCCACGGCCGCAGCGTGGAAATCCGCACGAAAGGGTAGGGCTGCACCATGTCCGACCTCACCTCGTTCGCCCTGCCGCACGTCGCCAAGCTCCACGCTTACACGCCGGGTCTCCAGCCTGGTGAATCCGGCTGGGTGAAGCTCAACACCAACGAAAATCCCTATCCGCCGAGTCCCCGCGTGGCCGAGGCGCTGCGCCGCGAGATCGGGGCCGAAGGAGCCTCGCTGCGGCTTTATCCGAACCCAACGAGTGCGCCGCTCCGGGCGGCCCTCGCGCATCATCACGGCCTCTGGCCCGAAAATGTTTTTGTCGGCAACGGCTCCGACGATGTTCTCAACCTTCTGGTGCGCTGCTTCTGCACGCAGGAGGCCGCCGCCGGCTTCCTGCTGCCGAGCTATTCGCTTTATCCGGTGCTGGTCGAAATCCAGGACGGCCGCAGTAATCCGGTGGAGTTCGACCGCACGATGCGCCTGCCATTGGAAAAAATCGCGGCATCGGAGGCGAAGGCCTTTTTCCTCACGTCGCCCAATGCGCCCACCGCCGTCGGCTTTGCGAACGACGAAATTGAAAAAATCCTGTCCGCATTCCGGGGTATTCTCATCGTCGACGAAGCCTATGCGGCCTTCGCGTCCGAAAGCGCTGTGACGCTCCTTTCGCGCCATCCCCGTCTTGTGGTCGTCCGCACCTTCTCCAAGTCGCATGCGCTGGCCGGCATCCGCGTCGGCTACGCGCTCGCCCACGCTGATCTCATCGGCCTGCTCGATCGCGTGAAGGACAGCTACAACGTCAGCCGTCTGTCGCAAGTGGCCGCGCTGGCTGCACTCGATGACGCCGGGTATTACGACGCCATCATCGAGAAGATCAAGGACACGCGCGATTTCTATGCCCACGAGTTTACGGCGAAACGCGGCTGGTTTACCTATCCCTCGCAGGCCAATTTCATTTTTACCGAGCCCTGCGACGCCGGCCGAAAAACCGGCCCGGCGGTCGCCAAGTCCCTCTACGACTTCCTCTTTGCGCGTAAAATCCTCGTGCGCCATTTTCCGAGCCATGCCTTGACCGCCTCGTTCCTTCGCGTCAGCGTCGGCACGGACGACGAGATGCTTGTCCTCTCCGAGGCCCTCGACGCATGGCAAAAACAAAAACCAACTCCCGCGTAGCCACCGTCTCGCGCAAGACCGCCGAGACCAACATTGCGCTGACCCTCGCGCTTGACGGCCGTGGCGCCGCGCAGATCAGCACCGGCGTGGCGTTCTTCGACCACATGCTCACGCTTTTCGCCAAGCACGGTCTTTTCGACCTCACGGTGAAGGCCAAGGGCGACACCGATGTCGATTATCACCATACGGTCGAGGACGTCGGCCTCGTGCTGGGCCAGGCTTTCAAGGAGGCGCTCGGCGACAAGCTCGGCGTCCGCCGCTACGGTTTTTTCCTGCTGCCGATGGATGAGTCGCTGGCCCGCGTCGTCGTGGACCTGGGCGGCCGGCCGCACCTCGTTTATCAAGTCGAGGCGCCGACGATGTTTGTACGGGATTTCAACCTCGCCCTGGTGAAGGAATTTTTCCGTGCCTTCAGCAATGCGCTCGGCGCAAACGTCCACGCCAAGCTCATTTACGGCGAGGAACCCCACCATGTCGCCGAGGCGCTTTTCAAGTGTCTCGCGCGCGCCCTTGACGTGGCCACGCAGATCGACCCGCGGGCCGAGGGCTTGCTTCCGAGCACAAAAGGGAAACTTTAAGCCAGCTTCGCGGCGCCCGGTTTACCGTTTGAAAACAACGGACTGTGCGCCGTGAGCCCTGAACCGTGAACAACGAACGTCCCACCATCGCCGTCATCGACAACGGCGTCTGCAATCTCCGCAGCGTGACCAAGGCCGTCGAGGCCGCGGGCGGCCTGCCGCGCGTAGTCACTGCGCCTGCGCAGGTGGGTGAGGCTGACGGTCTCATTCTGCCCGGCGTCGGTGCGCTGGCCGATTGTGTCGAGGCGCTGCGCCGCACCGGCCTTGACGAGACCGTGCGGGCCTGGATCGGCGAAGACCGCCCTTTTCTTGGCGTCTGCCTTGGCCTGCAGGCGCTTTTTGAATTTTCCGAGGAGGCCGACACGCCCGGCCTCGGTATCTTTCCCGGCCGCGTGGTGCGCTTCCAGGTGCCCCGCGAATTGAAGGTGCCGCACATGGGCTGGAACACCGTGCGTTTTGTCCAGCCCGGCTCGCCGCTGGCCGCCGGGCTCAAGTCTGAGGGCGAAGCCTTTTATTTTGTGCACAGCTACTATGCCGTGCCGCGCGATCGCGCGCTGGTGCTGGCCGAGTGCGACTACGGTGCGCCGTTCACCGCGGCCATCGCGCGCGGCCGTTGTTTCGCCACGCAATTCCACCCTGAAAAGAGCCAGGCCAAGGGCTTGCAGATTTATCGCAACTTCGTCGGCGTCTCCGCAGGGATGCCTTCGCCGGCGGTGGCTTGAAGCGTCGGCCATGTCCCTGGCATGGCTTTTTCCGCGCCGGGCCGTTCATTTTTTCTAACCGGCGCTGCCATCCGTGCTTATGATGCAGGCGGAGGCCGGTTTGGGCTGAACTTTGTTTTGCAACGGGAGCGATTTTTGCTCTGTTAGCCTCATGGCAGATAACGTCCTGCTCAAGCTCCCCGCCAAGGAAATTACCCTGCCCGTGATGGTCGGCAGCGAGGGCGAGCATGCCATCGACACGCGCAAGCTCCGCGCCGAGACCGGCTACATCTGCTACGACCAGGGCTACGGCAATACCGGTTCGTGCGAAAGCAACATCACCTACCTCGATGGCGACAACGGCATCCTCCGCCACCGGGGCATTCCCATCGAGCAGCTCGCGGAAAAAAGTGATTTCGTCGAAACCGCCTACCTCGTCATCTACGGTGAATTGCCGAACAAGGAGCAGCGTCGGGCTTTCGGGCACAAATTGCGCGAACTTGCCCCCATCGAGACGCAGATGCAGGAAATTTTTAAGGGCTATCCGAAGCAGGCGCCGCCCATGGCCATGCTTTCCTCCATCGTTGGTTCGCTCGCTGCGCACTACGCGCAATTTGCCACCAACAACTTCGAGAAGGATCTCGAGAACTTCGACTTCGCGGCTGCGCTGGCCATCTCCAAGGTCCGCACGATCGGCGCGATGATCTACCGGTACCAGCGCGGGCTGCCGTACATTTTTCCCAAGCAGGAGCTGTCCTTCTGCGAGAACTTCCTGCACATGATGTTCTCGGATCCCTATAAGGATTATGTGGCGGTGCCCGAGGTCGCCAAGGCACTCAACCTCATCCTTCTCCTGCACGCCGACCACGAGCAAAACTGCAGCACCTCCACCGTGCGCATGGTCGGCTCCAGTGCCGCGAATCTCTTCACCTCGCTCGCCGCCGGCGTGTGCGCGCTTTCCGGCCCGTTGCATGGCGGCGCCAACTCGGCGGTCGTGGAAATGCTGCAGGCGATCCACGACGAGGGCGACGACGGGTCGCGCTTCATCCAGGCGGCCAAGTCGGGCAACAAAAGCAACCGCCTCATGGGCTTCGGCCATGCCGTTTATCGCAACTTCGATCCCCGGGCCAAAATCATCGGCCGGGCCTGCGCCGATGTCCTTAACAAGCTCGGGATCAACGACCCGCTCTTCGACATCGCCAAGAACCTCGAGCAGGCGGCGTTGCACGACGACTATTTTCTCTCGCGCAAGCTTTACCCGAACGTCGATTTCTACAGCGGCATCATTTTGCGCGCCATTGGTATCCCCGTGAACATGTTCACCGTCATCTTCGCCATCGGCCGCACGCCCGGCTGGATCGCCAACTGGCGCGAGGTGGCAGCCAATCCGAAGGGGCGCATCTATCGTCCGCGCCAGATTTACGTCGGTCCGAAGCAGCGCGACTACGTGCCGATGGAGAAGCGCTAGCCCGCGTCCCGCACGCTCACTTTTTCTCGGACCGGAACACTTCGTCCGTCGTCAGCCCGGTCAGTGACTCGACCCCTTTCACGAGCTGCCATAGCGCGATCATCATCATGGCCATGCTGGGCACGACGATAACCGGCCAGCTCAGCCAGTGCATTTTTGCGAGCTGGGCGTTGAACTCCGGTGTGCCGCCCGGGCTGCGCAGCAGATGGCGCGCGAGCACGAAATTCAGTGCGCTGCTTATGAAAAATGACGCCGCCACGAGTACCGTGGCGCGGCGCATCAGCCCGGTGAAGGCCGTCTCCGCGCCGTGATCGCGCAGCGCCGCCTCGATGCGCGGCACATCCATGACGGCTTCGTTGTAGAAAAGTATTTTGATCAGCGGCTCCCGCGTGCGCATCGACAGCAGCACCGCCACGCCGATCAGTGCCGGTATGGCGGCGTCCTTCACCGCGAACCAGAAGCCGTCCACTTTGAGCAGGCCCAAGCCGCCGCTCAGCAGCACGCTCACGAAGCCGAGCACCGAGATGAAGTTCGTCTTTCGCCGGGTGGCGAGATCCCACACGCCGTAGCCGAGTGGAAAGGACAGCGCGACGACGAGTCCCCAAGCCGGCCCGAGCGCGTGCTCGCCGCTCAATTTTGAGAGAATGAGCGCGGGCACGGCAACGTTGAACGCGAGGTTGAGCCAGAGATTTTCCTGCTTCCGCGGGGGGATGGGCATGAACGGATTGAAGGAGGAAGCGGCGAAACGCGGAAGCAGAATCAATCCGGTGCTGCATTTTCCTGGTTTCATGGGCTCCCGATTTCTGTCACAGTCTCGTTTCCATGATTCTCCTGGGCGTCAATATCGACCACTGCGCCACCCTCCGCCAGGCGCGCTACCGCTCTGCCGACCACACGGTGGGCGGCCCGGTGGAGCCTGATCCAGTCGCCTTCGGGCTACTGGCCGAGCGGGCCGGCGCAGACGGTATTACCGTGCACCTGCGCGAAGACCGCCGCCACATCCAGGAACGCGACGTATGGCGGCTGCGCGAAAGCATCGTTACGCGGCTCAACCTCGAAATGACCTGCACGCCGGCGATGACCGCTTTTGCGCTGAAACTGAAACCCGACTCGGTCTGCCTTGTGCCGGAAAACCGCCAGGAAATCACGACTGAAGGCGGCCTCGATGTTGTCGGCAACCGCGACCGCGTGCAGGCCTGCACCGATGCGATGAACGCCGCCGGCATCAAGACCAGTCTATTCATCGATCCCGACGAACCGCAGATCGAGCTGGCCGCCCGATTGCATGCGCCGTGGATCGAACTGCACACCGGCGCTTATGCCAACGCCTGCCACACGCCGGGCCGGCCGAAGGAATTCGAGCGCCTGCGGGTCGGCGCCAGCCTGGCGCATCGCGCCGGCCTCGTCGTCAATGCCGGCCATGGCATCAACTACGTCAACATCGCCGAGGTGCGCACGCTGCCGCATCTGCACGAGCTCAATATCGGCCACAGCATCGTCAGCCGCGCGCTTTTCACGGGTCTCGAGGAGGCGGTGCGCGAGATGAAGGCGCGCATGAACCCATGAACTCGCCGGTCCTTTCGCTGCCGCCCGGCGGCATTCTCCTCGGCCTCGGCTGCGATCTCATCGAGACGGGGCGCATCCGCGGCGTGCTCGACCGGCAGGGCGAGCGATTTCTCGCCCGCGTGTTCACCGACGAGGAGCGCGCCTACTGCCTTGCGATGAAATATCCGCACAAGCACCTCGCCGCGCGCTTTGCCGCGAAGGAGGCCGTGTCGAAAGCCTTCACCACCGGCATCGGCGCCGAGCTGGGCTGGAAATCGGTCTCGGTCTTTCACGGTTCGCGGCAGGAGCCGCAGGTGCGCCTTGACCCCAAGGGCGAGGCGCTCCTTGCGCGCGCCGGCGCCACGCATATTTTACTCACGCTTTCGCACACCGACACCATGGCCATGGCCGTGGCCGCGCTGGTGCGCGCCTGAACCATCATGACCGCGCCCGCATCCGCCCCGATTCTCAGCTGCGCCGAGGCGAAGGCATGGGAGGAAAGACTTTTTGCCGGCGACGAGGCCGCCGAATGGAGTGCGATGCAACACGCGGGTCGCGCCGTGGCCGCGGGGGTGCTGCATGACTTTCATGAAATTGGCGGCTTTCCCTCCGCCGGCCGCGTGCTGGTCCTCGCGGGCAAGGGGCACAATGCCGGCGATGCCCTGCTGGCGGCGAAATTCATTCTGGAAAAACATCCGGCATCCCGCGTCGGCGTGTTTTTTGTCTTTGGTGAGCGCGGGCTGCGGCCACTCGCGCAGCGCGCCTGGCAGATGCTCGTGCAGGCCGCGCCCGAACGTGTGACGGCGGTGCGCAAGCTGGCCGCCAGCCATGACCTTTGCCTCGACGGCATCTTTGGCTTTCAGTTCCGCCCGCCGTTCGATGCGGCCGTGGAAAAACTCCTGCGCCGCGTCAATGCCCATCCGCGCATCCGCCTGCGCGCCGCGGTGGATTTGCCGAGCGGCACGGGTGACATTCCGGGCGAGGTCTCCTTCCGGGCCGATTTCACCTATGCCACCGGCATCGTGAAACTGCCGGTCGTGAATGGCGACAACGCGGAGTGCGTCGGCCGGTTGCGCTACCTTAATCTCGGTTTTTTCAAGGTCGACGAGGCCGAGGCTCACATGCGGGTGCTGACTCCCTCCGTGCTCGCTCCCTTGCTGCAGTTGCGGGCCTCGGAATCGAACAAGCGCACCTACGGTCATCTTTTTGTGCTCGGCGGTTCGCGGAACTATCCCGGCGCGGTGCTGATGACCGTGCTGGCTGCATTGCGCAGTGGCGTCGGGCTGGTGACGGCGTTTGTGCCGGAATCGGTGGCCGCGGCCTTTGCCGCCCGCGCACCGGAGGCGATGTGGATCGGCTGGCCGGAGACGCCCAGCGGCGGGCTGGCGCTGGAAGGCCTGCACTTGTTGCGCGAGCGGCTTGAACACGCCAACGCGCTTGTTATCGGTCCCGGGTTGGGCCGCGAGGCGGAGACACTCGCGCTGGTGACCGAGGTGGTGAAGACTTCGCCCGGGCCGCTGCTGCTCGATGCCGATGCGCTTCAGCCCGACATTGTGCGGGCGGGCATGGCTCCGCGCGTGCTCACGCCGCACTTGGGCGAATTGCGGCGGATATTGGAAGGCGGCGATTTCTATAAGACGGCCGTGTCAGGCGAAACGGTCATGATGGCCAAGGGCCGGCTTACGGCCATCACCCAGACGGGCCGGGGCTGCGCCTACAGTCCCTTCGGCGGGCCGGTGCTGGCGCGCGGCGGCAGCGGCGACCTGCTGGCGGGGCTGACCGGCGGACTCCTTGCGCAAACGCCGGCCGAGCCGCTGCTCGCGGCCTGCCGCGGCGCGGTCTGGCATGGCCTGGCGGCCGACGCGCTGGCCCGGGCGCACGGGCAGGTGGCGGTGGCGACGACGCAGTTGCTCGATTTTCTGCCGGCCGCGCTTCGGGAGGCAGGCGCATGAACGACGAACTGACCGAGCGGCAGGCGTTTTTGATCCTGAACGCACTGCCCAACATCGGGCCGATCACGACGAACCGGCTGCTGGAAAGCTTCGACGGTGATCCGCGCGCGATTTTTTCTCCGGGCGCGCGGCGGCTTGAATCGGTCAAGGGCGTCGGGCCGGTCATTCGCGCGACGCTGGCCGGTTGGCGCGAGCATTGCGACCTGGAGAAGGAGGAGAAAAAACTCGCACAAGCTGGCGTGGAGTTCATCACGACCCGCGACGCCGGCTATCCGAAAATGCTGAAGGAGATCCACGACCCGCCCATCGGCTTGTATCGGAAAGGCAATTACGCTTTCGAGCATCCGTGCCTGGCGATCGTGGGCTCGCGCCGGACGACGCTCTACGGCCAGGCCGTGGCGAAAAAATTTGGAGCAGAGCTGGCCCGGCTGGGCTTTTGCGTGGTGAGCGGGCTGGCGCGCGGCATCGACACCGCGGCGCACGAGGGTGCGCTGTCTGTCGGCGGCAAGACCGCCGCGGTGCTGGGTAATGGCATCGACATTGTCTATCCCCCGGAAAACCTCGATCTGTTCCGCCGGATTGCGGAGAGCGGCGCGGTGCTGTCGGAATTTCCCTTCGGCCGGCGCGCCGACCGGCAGTCTTTCGCGATGCGCAACCGCATCATCGCCGGCATCTGCTCGGCCATCATCGTCATCGAAAGCGACGTCGACGGCGGCGCGATGATCACGGCCCGTTTTGCGGGCGAGCAGGGTCGCACCGTCCTGGCCGTGCCGGGGCGCATTGACCAGCCGTCGAGCGCGGGCTGCCACCAGCTCATTCGCGACGGTGCGGTGCTGGTGACGAGCGTGGAGGACATTTTGTCGGAGCTGAATTACCTTGAGGGGATGCAGCCGCAGCCGATTGCGGACAAACCGGCGGAGACGGCCGCCGGCCGGCCGGCCAATCTTACGGATGAGGAAGCCCGGGTTTTCGAATGCTTCCGCGGCGGCTCCATCCTCTCGACCGATACACTAGCCGCGCAGACCGGCCTGTCGGCAGCCCAACTCTCGGCGACCTTGCTGATGCTCGAACTCAAGCACCTCGTCGCCAAGCGCGCCGACGGCGCGTTTGAGGCGCGTTGAGGATCAGCCCGGCGGCCAGGTCATCTGGCGTTTGGCCAGGAGGTGGACGTGGACGTGCGGGACGGATTCGCAGGCGTCGGGACCGCTGTTGATGACGAGGCGGAAGCCGTTGTCGAGGCCGAGTTTTTTCGCGACGGTGCCGGCGGTCACGATGAGATGGCCGAGGACCGGTTCATCGGCGGCAGTAGCGTCGCCGACGCGCGGAATCAATTTCTTCGGAATGATCAGCAGGTGCACGGGCGCCTGGGGCTGGATGTCGTGAATGACGATGCAGCGTTCGTCCTCGTGCTCGATGCGGGCGGGGATTTCGCGGTCGATGATTTTTTGGAAAAGAGTCTTGGCCATGAACCGGAGCTTAACACAGAGGCGCGGAGGCGCCAAGACACAGAGAGTTAAAAAGCAGCGATTTCTCTGCGCCTTTGCGTGTCAAAATCAAAGTCACAAAAACAACAAATGCAGGTGGGCGCTGCGCGCGGTGCGGGCGGCGGCGAGGTCGCGGATGAAGGCGAGCAGACTTTCATAGTCGCGGCGCGCCCGTTCGGTGTAGCGGCCGGAGGGGGGGAGCAGCGCGGCGCGCAGGTTGGTGACCAGGAGCGTGGACTCGCGATAGGGTGCGAGCTGCTTGAGGGCGGTCATGATTTCGGCGCGCGCGAAGAGCGGCTCGGCGGCGGTCAGGGTCTGGGTTGCGTTCCAGTGGTAAAATCCGTGCTGCGGCAGGTGGCCGCAAAGGCTTTCCAGGAGTTGCGCGGCGGCGGCGATGAATGCGGGATCGGCGGGCTCGCGCTGCTCGGCCTCGGCGAGGCTGGTCGTGATGGCGGCCTTGATTTGCTGCGCCAGATAGAGGTCGTGGCCGGTGACGTGGGCAAAAAGCGCGTTGATGAAATGCAGGCGGCGGAGGTCATCGCGGTCGGGCTTGGGCATTTTTCAAAGACCATGGGCCAATCAAGCGAGGCTGTCACGCGCTCTGCGCCCGATCAAATTTTAATCGGTACCGTTCTTTCCGCCGATGGGCTGGCCTGAAATTGAAAAGTCCGTCCCGATCAAGGGGACGGATTGCGCTGGTCCCTCTGCCTGACATGCAGATCGCGGAAAGAATCTTCGGTGTCCTTGTGCACGCTTAATTCCTCGAGAAGCTGCCGGTCTTCCTCGAGCTGCTTTTTTTCCTCGGGCGTGGCGGATGGCAGCCTTATCTCGATGATCCGGCGCATTTCCAAGGCTTGCATCCGGCGGGTGGCGTCATTCGCCCGTTTCTCTGATGTCTCATGGCCAAAACTGAAAGCCGAAAATCCAAGGCTGAATTTCGAGGCCCGGTCATTGTTAAGGGCCGTATCAAGCTTGCTTGGAACGGATTGTAATTGCTCGGCCCTGATGCTTCGGTCGATTTGATTGAGCCGGATTTCCAGGTCGGAATATCTTTGGGCATTCACTTTGAACTCGGGCAATTGAACCATGGCTTCCTGTCTTTCGGTTTGAACGTGAAGCGGCGCAGCTGTTCTCGCTGAATTTTTCACGACGGGCAGGCTTGTATTTGTCCCATAAGGAAACTGGGCGCGAATCAACGCGCTCGTGTCGGCTGCAGGCGCCTGGGCCGGTTGATCGGCGGCGGGGCAGACTGCGGCCACCGCGGCGGAAATCGCCAGCACGGCCACGGCCCCGTTTCGTTTCGGTGCCCAAACCAGCTGGAGCAATCGGTGCATGCGAATCATCCTCATGCGATTTTTGCCGGGATTTGATATCGCCCCGGCGGCGAGGGGTTACTTCTTCGGCTTTTCGAGACTGCTGATCTCGTCCACGAACTCCGTGACGTCGCGAAATTCCTTGTAGACGCTGGCAAAGCGGACGTAGGCGACCTGGTCGATCTTGCGCAGGCGGGCCATGACGGCGTCGCCGATGGCGCGGCTGGGGATCTCGCTTTCGTAGCGGGCCTCGATCTCGTCGAGCACGTCATCCACGAGCATGGTGAGCTGCTCAAGATCCACCGGGCGCTTGTGACAGGCGGCGCGGACGGCGTGGACGAGTTTCTCGCGGTCGAATTCCTCGTGGCGTCCGTCGCGTTTGATCACGGCGAGGCCTTCGCGCACGAACGATTCAGTCGTCGTAAAGCGATGGCTGCATTCCAAGCATTCGCGGCGGCGACGGATGGTCGTGCCCTCCTTGCTGATGCGGGAGTCGATGACCTTGTCGTCAATGGAGGTACACTTTGGGCAGCGCATGGGGGGCGGTCAGTTAAGCGACAGGAAATTCTTGAGAATGTTCATGCCGCCCTCGGTGGCAATGGATTCGGGATGGAACTGCACCCCCCAGACTGGCAGCTTCTTGTGGCGCAGGCCCATGATTTCGCCCTCGGCGGTCTCGGCGGTGATTTCGAGGTCGGCCGGTAGGGTGGCGCGCTCGACGAGCAGCGAATGGTAGCGCGTGGCGGGGAAGCCCTGCGGCAGGCCGCGGAAAAGGTCGGTGTTCTTGTGAAGGATGGGCGAGGTCTTGCCATGCATGAGGCGGCCCGCGCGCACGACGTGCCCGCCGAAATAGTGCCCAATGGACTGGTGGCCAAGGCAGACACCGAGAATGGGCTTCTTGCCGGCAAAGGCGCCGATGATGTCGAGGCTGACGCCGGCCTCGCGCGGCGAGCACGGGCCGGGCGAAAGCAGGACGCGGTCGGGATTGAGCGCGAGCGCCTGCTCGGGCGTGATCTCGTTGTTGCGGAATACGCGCTGTTCCACGCCCAGCTGTCCGAAGTATTGGACGAGGTTGAAGGTGAAGGAGTCGAAATTGTCGATGACGAGCAGCACATGAATATTTATCCCCGGATTGACAGCAGGGTCAAGTGTACGGGTAGGGTGGGGCGCGCCCATGGCCGAACACTTCCAATTGCTCAAAAGCGACCCGGCCACGGCGGCGCGGCGAGGGCAGCTGCGCACCCGACATGGTTTGATCGACACGCCCAGTTTTATGCCAGTGGGTACCCAAGGAACCGTTAAGGCGCTCACACCTGAACACTTACGCGAGGTCGGCGCGCAGGTCATCCTGGGCAACACCTACCATCTCAACCTGCGGCCGGGCAGTGAGCTGATCCGCGAGCTGGGGGGGCTGCACAAATTCATGGGCTGGGATGGACCGATCCTCACGGACAGCGGCGGTTTTCAGGTCTTCAGCCTCGCGAAGCTGCGCGACGTCCGGGACGATGGCGTGGCCTTCCAGTCGCATCTCGACGGGGCGCGCCTGTTTCTCGGGCCGCGCGAGGTGATGACGATCCAGCAAAACCTTGGCAGCGACATCGCGATGGTGATCGACGAGTGTCCGCCATGGCCCTGCGCGCGGGATGCCTGTGCGCGCGCGTGCGAGCGGAGCCTGCGCTGGGCGAAGGAATGCCGGCAGATTGCGGTGGAGAGCGGCTTTCTTGCCGCAGGCCACCACGTGTTTGCCATCGTGCAGGGCTCGACCTTCGACGACCTGCGGCGTGAGGCGGCGGAGGCGCTGGGCGCGCTGGATTTTCCGGGTTATGCCGTGGGGGGCGTGAGTGTGGGCGAGCCGGAGCCGGAGATGTTGAAGCAAGTTGGCGCGACCGTGCCGCACCTGCCCGCGGGCAAGCCGCGCTACACGATGGGGCTGGGCACGCCGCCGCAGCTTTTGAAGATGATTGCGCTCGGCGTTGACATGTTCGACTGCGTGCTGCCCACACGTGTGGCGCGCCATGGCCTCGTCTTCACGCCGGATGGGCCGATGAACCTGCGCAACGAAAAGTTTCGCGCCGATCCGCGGCCGGTTGTGGAAGGACTCGACAACTACACGTCGAAATTCTCGCGCGCCTACCTGCGTCATCTCACGGTGGCCGGCGAGATGCTGGGGGGCACGCTGCTCACGCTTCACAACGTGCATTTCTACCTCGACCTCATGGCGCAGGCGCGGGCGCACATCGAAGCGGGTGATTTCGCGGCATGGAGCCGGACGTGGATCGAACGTTACGAGGCGGGTGACGGGAAAAAATAAAGCCCGCGCGGCGAACCGCGCGGGCCGGTCGATTTCAGGATAACCAGCCGTGAAACGGAACGCTCAGAACTTCAGGCGTACGCCGGCATCGTAATTCCACGAATCGAAACTGCTATGCCGGACATCCTGGTAGCTGGCGCCGGCATAGACGGCGAATTCGTCTGTCACCCAATAGTTGGCCTCCGCGCCATAATTGTAGGCCTGGACGCTCTTGCGTGAATTGCGGAAATCGTCGTTGTAGCTGATGGCCGGGGTGAGGGAGAACGCGCCGAAGGGAATCTCCACGCCAGCGGCCAAACCCCACAGGGCGTAGTCGTCATCGGAGGTGAACGAGAAGCTGTGCGGCGTGCCGGAGAGGGTGGCATTATCCCACTGATAACCGATGCCGCCGGCGACGAAAGGCTTGGCGCTATTGCCGAAGGTATTGTTGGGCGGGAAAAGCGTCACGGTGCCCTGGACGACGTCTGTATCCACCCGGGGTGTGGTGGCTGTGCTGTTAAGCCAGCTGTGGCTGTAGCCGGCGCCCAGATCGACGCCGGGGGCGACGGGAAAGTTGCCGCTCAGGCCGGCCGAGTAGGCGTCCTTGGAAACATGTCGGATGTCCTGTACGCCAAAGTTCAGGTCGACGTAGCGTTTCCCGAGCAGACCGCCGGATGGAGCCGCGGGTGGCGGTGGCGTGGTTTGGTTGGTGGTGACCGTGGACTGGTCGGTGGTGGCAGTCTGATTGGTGTCAGTTTGTTGAGCTAGGATCGCACTGGCGGCCGCAAGCGCCGTCAATGCGAGGATGATTTTCTTGGTTGGGTTCATGGGTTGTTTTCTAGGTTTGATGTTCGAACTGAAACGGAGCTACTGGACCTAGAGCCCCTCTTTCCTCCATCGCACCAGATTCATAAATGCCGGAAAGGTTCCGTGGGTTTGTGAGATAGCCGGCCACATAAAGTTAAGTTTTGCTGGCTTGCGCGCGCAGCTTTATCTAGTTATTTCGCCCTATGCGCATCCTCGTCACCGGCGGCGCCGGTTTTCTTGGTTCACACCTGTGCGACCGGCTCATCCAAGACGGAAACGAAGTCGTCTGCCTGGATAATTTTTTCACGGGCCGGAAAGAAAATATCGCGCACCTGATCTCCAATCCGCGGTTCGAATTGGTCCGGCACGACATCATTGATCCGTTCAAGTTCGAGGTGGACCAGATCTACAACCTCGCGTGCCCGGCCTCGCCGGTGCACTATCAGTTCAATCCCATCAAGACCGTCAAGACCTCGGTCATGGGCGCGATCAACTGCCTCGGCCTGGCGAAGCGCCTGCGCGCACGGGTCTTCCAGGCGAGCACGAGCGAGGTTTACGGCGACCCGCAAATACACCCGCAGCCGGAAAGCTACTGGGGCCACGTCAATCCCATCGGCCGCCGCTCCTGTTACGACGAGGGCAAGCGCTGCGCCGAGACGCTCTTCTTCGACTACCATCGCGAGAACAAGGTCGATATCCGCGTTGTGCGCATCTTCAACACCTACGGCCCGCACATGCTGCCCGACGACGGCCGCGTCGTGTCGAATTTCATCATGCAGGCGCTGCGGGGCGAGAACCTCACGGTTTACGGCAAGGGCACGCAGACGCGGTCGTTCTGCTACGTGGACGACCTGATCGAGGGCTTCGTGCGTTTCATGAAGCAGACGAAGACGATCGGTCCGCTCAATCTCGGCAATCCCGGCGAATTCACCATGCGCGAGCTGGCCGAGATCACGCTCAAGCTGGTGGGCGGGAAATCGAAAATCATCTACAAGCCGCTGCCGGCGGACGATCCGAAGCAGCGCCGGCCCGACATCACGCTCGCCAAAAAATTCCTGAAATGGACGCCCGCCGTGCCGCTGGAAGAAGGTCTCAAGCGCACCATTGCGTATTTTCGCGGGCAGCTGTGAGATCCCCTGCGCGAAATTAAATCATTGATTCTCTTTGGGATGGGGCCTCTTTTGCCTGCTGGTTTCTCCATGAAAAAAATCCTTCCAGTCTCTCTCGCGCTTGCGTTCGGCCTATTGGGCGGCGGATGCGTTGTTGGCCGGCGTACAGTCGATCTCCCGGTTACGGCGACCGCGATGGCGCCCGTTTCCAAGGGAAACGTGGTCATTAATTCGGCCACGGATGTTCGCCATTTTGAAAACGAGCCTTCCGATCCTGCCACCCCATCGATTGACGGTGATGTAAATAGCCTATCCGCCGAACAACGGGCGACCTTCATCGGTCGCCAGCGCAATGGTTTCGGGCATGCCATGGGCGATATCACGCTGCCCGAAGGTGAAACCGTGCAGGCAAGAGTCAGGGAACTCATCAAGCAGGGGTTTGCCCATCGTGGCTATGCCATCACAACTGACGCCTCGGCCGACAACGCGGTGGATGTGAAAATCGATCAATTTTGGGCGTGGTTCACGCCCGGGTTTGCCTACATCGCATTTGAAGCACGTGTCTATTGCACTTTCACCGTGAGGCATGGCGGAAAGACCGAGTCTTTCACGGTGCAGGGTTACGGGTCAAATCATGGGCAGATCGCAAGCAATGCCAACTGGCAGCTGGCGTATACCCGGGCCTTTGATGATTTCCTGGCCAAATTCGACCAGGAGCTGGAGAAAGCTGGATTCTAAGAATCAAACGCGATCTTCCTGGGCGACGGGTTTGAGCAATTGGTCAGCCATTGGTTGACCAATTGTAGGGGTCGAGGCCGCTTGCAAACAGAGCTTGGGGGGTGGAGATGGCCAATTCCTTTTGCTGATTTTGTCATTTGCCAAGGGCGGGGCTTGGCTACACCTTAAACCCTTTCATGATTTCGTTTTTCCTCAAAAAATTTTCAGGCCGGCACTATCGAAAGTTCCTCGAAAAATGCCGTCCGCTGGTCACGCGCATCAATGAGTTTGAACAATCCTACCAAACGCTGACCGACGACGAACTCCGCGCAAAAACCGTCGAATTTCGCACCCGCGTCACCGCTGCGACCGATCCGCGTGTTGCACTCGACGAGATTCTGCCCGAAGCCTTTGCCGCGGTGAAGAATGCCGCGCGCCGCCTCGTCGGCCGCAAGATCATTGTCTGCGACCACGAGCTCACGTGGGACATGGTGCATTTTGACGTTCAGCTGATCGGCGGCATGGCGCTCCATCAGGGCAAGATCGCCGAAATGGCCACCGGCGAAGGCAAGACCCTCGTCGGTACGCTGCCGCTTTACCTCAACGCCCTCACCGGCCGCAACGCCCAGCTTGTCACCGTCAACGATTACCTCGCCCGCCGCGACTCCGAGTGGATGGGCCACCTCTACAACTTTCTCGGTCTCACCGTCGGCTGCATCCAGCAGTCGATGTCGCCCGACCAGCGCCGCGACATGTACGGGCGCGACATCACCTATGGCACCGCGAGCGAGTTCGGCTTCGACTACCTCCGCGACAACGGCATGGCCACCCGCAAGGAGGACCAGGTGCAGCGCGACCACTGGTACTGCATCGTGGACGAAATCGACTCCATTCTCGTCGACGAGGCGCGCACCCCGCTGATCATTTCGGGCCCCGCGCCCATTGAGCGCGAACAGCCGTTCACCCGCCTCAAGCCTTCCGTGGACCGGCTCGTCAACGAGCAGATGCGTCTCTGCAACAAGCTCGTCACCGAGGCGAAGGAACTCCTGGAGAAACCCGGCCTCACGCCTGACGACCGCGCGCTGGCTGCGGCCAAGATGCTGCAGGTCAAGACGGGCATGCCCAAAAACAAGCAGCTGCTCCGCTTGATGGAGACGCCCGAGTGGCGCAAGCTCCTCGACAAGACCGAGACGGACATGAGCTCCGATTTCAACAAGGAGCAGTTCTACCAGCTCAAGGAGGAGCTCTACTTCGTCATCGATGAGCGCCAGCAGCAGGCGGATCTCAGCGAAATCGGCCGCAATCTCCTTCATCCCGACAATCCCGACGCCTTCGTCCTGCCCGACCTCGCCACCGAGTTCAGCGAACTCGACAAAAGCACCGCGCACACGCCCGAGCAGAAGGAGGAGGTCAAGCTCAAGGCCCAGGAGCGCTACGGCAATATCAGCGAAGAGATCCATTCCATTTCGCAGCTCCTCCGCGCCTATTCGCTTTACGAGCGCGACGTCGAATACGTCGTGCAGGACGGCAAGGTCCTCATCGTCGATGAAAACACCGGCCGCGTCATGCCTGGCCGCCGCTGGTCCGACGGGCTCCACCAGGCCGTCGAGGCCAAGGAGAATGTCGCCATCGAGCGCGAGACGCGCACCTACGCGACCGTCACAATCCAGAATTATTTCCGCATGTACGAAAAGCTCGCGGGCATGACCGGCACCGCCGAGACCGAGGCCACCGAGTTCCACGACATCTACCACCTCGACGTCGTCGTCATCCCCACGAACAAGCCGTGCATCCGCGTCGACCGGAATGATTCCATTTTCAAGACCCGCCGCGACAAGTTCAACGCGGTCATCAATGAAATCCAGCAGGCGCACCAGCGCGGCCAGCCCGTGCTCGTCGGCACCGTCAGCGTCGAGTCCTCGGAAGTGCTTTCCCGCATGCTCAAGCGCGGCGGCATCGTGCACACGGTACTCAATGCCAAATTCCACCAGCAGGAGGCCGAGATCGTCTCCCGTGCCGGCCTGCGCGGCGCCGTCACCATCGCCACCAACATGGCCGGCCGCGGCACCGACATCAAACTCGGCGAGGGCGTGCGCGACCTCGGCGGCCTCTACGTCGTCGGCACCGAGCGCCATGAGTCGCGTCGCATCGACCGCCAGCTCCGCGGCCGCTGTTCGCGCCAGGGTGACCCCGGCCTGACCAAATTTTTCCTCAGCCTCGAAGACCAGCTGCTCCGCCTCTTCCTGCAGGGCAACCTCGCCTCGCGCCTCATGGAGGGCACGATGAAGGACGGCGAGGAGCTCGAGCACCCGTGGCTCAACCGCTCCATTGAGAGCGCGCAGAAAAAAGTCGAACAGCAGAACTTTTCCGCGCGCAAGCGCCTGCTCCAGTACGACGACGTGCTCAACCAGCAGCGCGAGGTCATTTATGGCATCCGCAATGGCGCCATCCATGCCGAGCGCCCGAAGAGCATCATCTTCGAGCAGATCGGGGAGGAGCTGGCCCTGCGGCTCGAGGCCGCGGGCTTCGGTGAAAAAAGCGACGCCGGCCCCGCCGCGGTCGAGAGCTTCGTCGGCTGGATCAACTCGCATTTCCCCATCAGCCTCAAGGTCGACGAACTGGCAGGCGGCGACTTCGATGCGCTGGTCCAGCGGCTGCTCGAGCGCATCCAGAAGGCTTATGCGGTGAAGGAATCCGTCGAGTCCGCTGAGTCGCTCGGCGCGCTTGAGCGCTATGTCGTCATCAACGCCATCGACCACCACTGGCAGGAGCACCTCACCGAGATGGAGGACCTGCGCAAGAGCATCGGCCTGCGCAGCTACGGGCAGAAGGATCCCCTCGTCGAATACAAGAGCGAGGCCTACCGGTATTTCGAGGAGCTGATGAACAACGTCCGCCTGCAGATCTGCACCGGCCTCTTCCGCAGTACGACCAACCTGCAGTCCTTCGAAAACATGTTAAGGCTTCTGAACCGCAATGCCCGGTTGGAGGGTCCGGAAAACGATCCGCCTCCCGCTGGCAGCGTAGCGCGTCTGAAGCCACCGCCTTCTTCTGGCGCGCCTGGCATGGCGCAAGCGATGCCACCCAGCGTGAACATGACCGCCACTGGCGGCGGCTCCACCAGCGGCGGCGAGGCGCCGCCGGAGGAAAGAGAAATCAAGCTGCCCAGCGTGACGATCCGCCGCGAGTTGCCGAAGGTCGGCCGCAACGATCCCTGTCCGTGCGGCAGCGGCAAGAAATACAAGCAGTGCCACGGCGCGTGAGCCGGGGTTTCGCGGGAACGGGCGTTCAACCTGAAACTGCGGCCATGGCGAAGATCACCACCATCGGTTTCGACGCCGACGACACGCTTTGGTACAACGAGATCATCTTTGAGCGTGCGCACGAGCGCTACCGCGCGCTGCTCGCGCGCCATCACGAGCGCGCCGCCGTGGACCGCGAACTTTATGCGACGGAGATGCGCAACCTCGAGCTCTACGGCTATGGCATAAAAAGTTTTGCCCTCAGTGCGATCGAGACCGCCATCCATCTTACCGAAGGGCGGATCGCGGCCGAAGAGATCCAGCAGATCCTCGCCCTCGCCAAGGAAATGCTCGCGCATCCGGTCGAGTTGCTGCCCGGCGTGCGCGAGGCGGTCGCCGCGCTCGCGACCACGCATACGCTCCTCGTCATCACCAAGGGCGACTTGCGCGACCAGGAACGCAAGATGGCGGCGTCCGGCCTTGCGCCGCATTTTCGCGCCGTTGAAATTTTAAGCGAAAAAGACAGCCCGGCCTATGAGCGCGTGCTACGCAGGCACGGTGTCGCGCCCGCCGAATTCCTGATGGTGGGCAACTCGCTCAAGTCCGACATCCTGCCGGTGCTCGCGCTGGGCGGCGCTGGCGTGCACATCCCGTACGAACTGATGTGGCAGCATGAACGCGTGGAGTCCGCGCCCGAGGGCCATGCGCGATTCATGTCGCTCCCGGGCATCGGCGAACTGTCCGTGGCTCTGAACAAGCTGGGCTGAGTTGCCCTGGGCGGGGCTTAGGCCTTCGTCACGCGAATGCGGTCGATTTCAATGCCGAATTCGTCGATCTGGCGCAACAGAAGAGTTTGCGCGTCGATGTCGAAGAGAGTGAGGGAGTGGCGGTCGGAGACGAAGCGTTCCACGTAGTCGACGTTGCCGTCGTCCTCGCGCAGCCATTTCGACGGGTCGGAGGAAAAGCCGGCGTCGTAGAGGTGCTTGCCGCCCGCGCCCGTCGTAAGATGAATCACGCCCTCGGCGCGCGTGACCTTGTCGCCGTCAAAGGCGCGGTCGATGGTGAAGTCGCCGGGCACGCGGCGGTCCTTCTGGTTGATGGCGGACGCCTTGGCGGAATCCTTCGGTGCAAAGCGCAGTGGCCGGGTGCGCTGGTAGCTGTGTTCGTGGCCATTGAGCACGAAGGCGACGCCGTGGCGTTCCCAGATCGGATGCAGCACGCGCATGTGTTGTTCCTCGTAGTGCTCGAGGCCGACGTTGAAAGCAGGATGGTGATAGACGACGAACTTCCACGCGGCGTCGGTCGAACGCAGGTCGTCCTCGATCCAGGCCTGGAGCGCGGCATTGGTCGGATCGACATAAACGTTGGCATCGAGGCAGAGGAAATGCGCATCGCCGTAATCGAAGGAGTAGTTGGCCGTGCGGGGAAAGCGCGGGCCCGCGCAGGCGCGGAAAGCATTGAGTTTTTCCGCCGCGCCGATGATCGGCGTGGGCTGGGCGGGCGCGGGGCCGTTGAGCGGCAGGTGAAAATTCGTGTAGTAGGCGAGCGAGTCCGCGTCCTGGTCGAAGTTGGCCGCCGGGCGGCCATGGGCGTCCTTGCCGTGCACATCGTGGTTGGCTATGACCGTGTAAAACGGCACCGAGCGCAGCAGCGGCGCGCCGCCGCGCGGGCTGGCGACGTCGGCGTTGTAAACGGGGAAGAAGTACCGGCCGTACTCGTTGTCGAGGCCGCCTTCGTAGACATTGTCGCCGGTGTTCATGACGAAGTCGGGATGTGCCTGATAAGTCTGGTAGGCGATGGCGCGGTCGCTGACCTCGCCGAAGGAATTGTCGCCGAAAGCGGCGAAGCGCACCGGCTGGCCGCGCGGCTGCCGCGTGGTGAAAAACCCCTCGGCGATGAGCTGGCCGTTGCATTTGACCTCGTAGAGATAGCGGGCGCCGAGTTCCAGGCCTTCAAGGGTGGCTGCGTAATTGAAGCGGCCCTCGGTGTCCTCCTTGCTTCCCTGCGTGCGTTCGTTGCGCGAAATGGCGGCGGTGCGGCCGTAGGCTTTGTCCGGTCCGTAACGGACGGCAAAATCGGCGGCCCTGGCCTCCGTCTGCCATGCGAGGCGGATGGATTCCTTCCCGGGCACGAGTTTGCTTGAATCGCCGGGCTGGACATAGGGCAGGGCGGTGAAGAGCGGCACCAGCACCGGCTGGACCACGCGCGGATCGGTGGCGGCGAAAAGCCCGCGCCCGGCGGGAGTGAGGGCCAGGAACGTGATGCCCCCGGCCGAGCGAAGGAACTGGCGACGGGTAAACTGCATTTTCATGAGGAGCGTCGGTTAAGCCCATTTGAATCCCAGCCTGTTTTTCAGCGCAAACCTCAAAGCCGGCGCCATGTCACAGAAGGGTGAAATCCAACTGTGTTTCGGGTCTTGAACGCCGCCATCCCTTTGCCGCAAGCTCACTCTCTCCATGCCTGATTCCGCTGCGCAGCCCTTCGATCCCTACGCCGAGACGCCGTCGTTCTGGCAGAAAAATTCCACGCTGCTCTGGGCGATTACGGTGGGCATTGCGACGGCGGTGCTGACGGTGCTGTCCTTTCCTCCCGGCGACGTGCCGGAGTTCGCCTACGCCTTCGCGGCGCCGGCGATTTTCTGGGCCTATGAGCGGCCGCGATTCAAGCTTTTCGCATTTGTGCTTCTCGCCGCGCAGGCGGTGGCGTGGACGATCCTGCTCGGCTGGCTGCATCACGTCACCTGGCTCGGCCTGCTGCTGCTCGGGCCGTTCGTGGGCGTGTGGAACGGACTGTGGTTTCTCGGCGCGTGGTGGATTTTACCACGGATGCGCGGCCGGCAGGTGCCGTTGCGGCTGCTTGCCATGCTCGGGCTCGCTGGATTATGGGTGTTGATCGAGTGGACGCGCACGTGGGTGCTGGGAGGGTTTCCCTGGCTGCCACTGGCGGCGAGCCAATGGCAGCGTAGCGCCGTGCTGCAGATCGCGGCTTACACCGGCGCGTGGGGCGTGTCGTTTGTCCTGGTTGTTTTCAACCTCGGCTTTGCCACCTGGGCCCACCATGCGCTGCGTGAAAGCGCGCCGGGCCTGCGGCGCCGTCCGCCGGAGTTCATGTTTGCGCTGATCATCCTGATGTTCGCCACCATGCTGCCGCTGAGCGAGACTTTCCATCGCGCGGGGTTTGCGCAGCCGCTGGCGCGCGTGGCCTTCGTGCAGCCGGACATTCCCCAGGCCGTGAAATGGGATCCGGCTCGCGGGCCGGCGATCCTCGACCTGTTGGAAAAAAGCACACTTGATGCCGCGGCGTCGTATCCGGACGTCATCCTCTGGCCGGAGGCGACGACCCCGTGGGCCGTGCGAGGAGACGACCAGGTGCGCGTATGGGCCGAGGGGCTTGTGCGCAAGGCGCATGTGCCGCTCGTGCTCGGCTCCGACGCGATCGAGCAGGTGAACCAGCCAGGCGAAAAGTGGTTCAACGCCGCGTGCGTGATCGATCCCGCCTCGGGCCTGTCACCGGTTTATTATGCAAAGCGCAAGCTCGTGCAGTTTGGCGAATACGTGCCGCTGCGGCCGCTGCTGGGCTGGTTGAAAAAATTCGTGCCCATCGGCGACGACGATTATTCGCGCGGGCATGCCGCCGTGCCGCTCGTGGTCGGCCTCGGCGACCATGCGCTCACCCTCGGCCCGCTGATTTGCTACGAGGACACGTTTCCGAACCTGGCGCGGGAAGACACGCTGGCTGGCGCTGATGCGCTGGTGGTGCTGACCAACAATGCGTGGTTCGGGGAGGGTGGGGCCGCCTACCAGCACGCGGCCCATTCGGTGCTTCGCGCCGTGGAAACGCGCCGGCCCGTGCTGCGCTGCGGCAATGCCGGCTGGAGCGGCTGGATCGACGAATTCGGCGGTGTCCGCGCGGTGCTGACGAATGACGCGGGCAGCGTGTATTTTCGCGGCACGCAGACCGTGGCGGTGACGCGCGATGCGCGCTGGATCGGCCGCGAAAGCTATTATGTGCAGCACGGCGACTGGTTTGTCGCGTGGTGCGCGGTGTTCGCTGGACTCGGCTGGGCTGCCGTTGCCACCGGCCGGCCGCCGGCGGGCCCGGCTGCGTCCGCCGATGACACGGCAGACCCCGATGACCGCGGAAGCCCGCTGGCGAAAAAATTTGATCCGCACTGATTTTCATTGGTTGAGTCGGTTGCTTCATTCGCTCAACGTGCTTCCTTCCTGATTATGAAAACTCCCCGTTACCCAATCCTTCTGGCGCTTCCCTTCGTGGCTTCCATCGCCCTGTGCGCCGCCGACAAGATGACCGTGACTGTCACCAATGATCTCGATATTGTCCGTCCGGCCGAGGTCATCGAAGTGCCGTGGAAGGAAATCGCCAGCCACCTGCCCGGCGCGCTGCCCAATCACATCGCGGTGAGGGACGCCGGCGGGGCGCTCGTGCCCGACCAGTTGATCAATTTTCGTCCCGAAGAGCGCCGCGACTACTACCAAAGCCTCATTTTCCAGCATGATTTCGCAGCCGGCGAACGCACGGCTACCTTCACGCTTGAGGTGACGGACGCGCCGCTGCCGCCGTTTCCGGCGAAAGTCTCTGCACGCTATGTCCCGGAGCGTTTCGATGACTTTGCCTGGGAAAACGACCGCATTGCCCATCGCATTTATGGACCGGCCCTGGAGACGCCCGCCGGCGGCAAGGACCAGGCGGTCAACAGCGGCGTGGACGTATGGGCCAAGCGGGTGCGCTATCCGATCGTGGATCGGTGGTATTTGATGGGACACTACCACGAGGACTCCGGCGAAGGACTCGATATGTATGACGTCGGCACAAAGGAAGGCATCACGCGCGGCGATGGCGGCACCGGCGTCTGGGACGGGAAGGCGCTGCATGTTTCGCACAACTGGAAAACCTGGCGGGTCCTCGCCAACGGCCCCATTCGCGCCGTATTTGAGCTTACCTACGCGCCATGGGATGCGGGCAACGGCATCATGATCACCGAGACCAAGCACTTCATCGTCGATGCCGGCCGCAACCTCGACCAGGTCACGAGCACTTTTACTTTCCAAGGTGCGGACGAACTCACCGTCGGCCTCGGTCTCGGCAAGCATGTGAAGGCCACCGCCGAGCTCAGCAAGGATTCGGATGAAGACCATATGTGCTGGATCACCCTGTGGGAAAAATATCCCAAGGCCTCCATCGGCTGTGCCGTCATGGTCAAACCCGAGGATTTCTCGGGCTTTGCCGAGGACAATCTCAACCATCTTCTACTCGCTCGGGTGAAGTCCGGTCAGCCCCTGCATTATTACCTCGGTGCCTGCTGGGACAAGAGCGGCGATTTTGCCTCGAAGCAGGATTGGAACGCTTATCTGGCCTCGTGGGCCAAGCGCGCGGAGTCGCCGGTCACTGTCGCGATCGATCCGGTGCCGCAAAAATAAGCACATCCGCCGGGCCCTGCCGGCCAAATTTTTGATTCACGCATGAAACTTCACTACTTCCCGAGTCCCGCCGAAACCAACACGCTCTCCACGGAGAAACTGCGCGATTACTTCCTGATCGGCGGTCTGTTCCAGCCCGGCCAGCTCACCGCGCATTACACCGATCTCGATCGCATGATCACCGGTGCCGCGGTCCCGACGACGGCGCCGCTGACATTGCCGGCCAGCAAGGAGGAGACCGGCACCAGTTTCTTCCTCGAACGCCGCGAAATCGGCATCCTCAACCTCGGCGCGCCCGGCGTGGTGCGCACCGGCGGCACGAAGTATGATATTGGTACGCTCGACTGCATTTACATTGGCCTCGGCGAAAAAGAGGTCGTGTTCGAAAACGGCCCCAGCGGCCAGGCGCAGTTTTACTTCATCAGCACGCCGGCGCATGCGAAATACCCGACGGCCGTGGTGCGGCGTGCGGACATCAAGACCGATCCCATCGGCGACCCCGCCAAGGCCAACCGCCGTCGCATCAACCGGCTCATCCACCTCGACGGCATCAAAAGCTGCCAGCTCGTCATGGGCTTCACCGAATTTGAACCCGGCAGCGTGTGGAACACCATGCCGCCGCACACGCACAGCCGCCGCACCGAGATTTATCTCTATTTCGACCTCGGAGACAATGCCGTCGTGCACCTCATGGGCGAGCCGAAGGCGACGCGCCACCTCATTGTGCGCGACCGCGAAGCCGTGCTTTCTCCGGCCTGGTCAATTCACTGCGGCGCCGGCACGGGCGCCTACCGCTTCGTGTGGGCCATGGGCGGCGACAACCAGGTATTCTCCGACATGGATCCTGCGCCGCTGTCCGAATTGCGCTGAGTTTCCTGCCACCCTTTCCCTTCACCACTTCATCCCCTAATCATCACCACCATGAGTTCGGTCCTCGACAGTTTTAAACTAAACGGAAAAACCGCCATCGTCACCGGCGCCTCGCGCGGTCTGGGCCAGGGCATGGCGCTCGCGCTGGCCGAGGCCGGCGCCGACATCGTCGCCGTGGACATCCTCCCTTCGGAGGACACCCGCACCCAGGTGATGGCGCTCGGTCGCAAGTGCATCACCCTCGCGGCCAATCTCGGCGACCGCAAGGCGATCCCCGGCGTCATCGAGGAGGCGAAGAAGACCTTCCCGAGCCTCGACATCCTCGTGAATTGCGCGGGCATTATCCGCCGCGAAGACTTCGAAAAATTCACGGAAAAGGACTGGGACGACGTGATGGGCATCAACATCAACGCGGTGTTTTTTATCAGCCAGATTTTTGTCCGCGAGGCGATTGCGCGCAAAGGTTCGGCCAAGATCATCAATATCGCCTCAATGCTCTCCTTCCAGGGCGGCATCCGCGTGCCTTCCTACACTGCTTCCAAGAGCGCCGTGCAGGGCCTGACCCGTCTTATCGCCAGCGAGCTGGGCGGCAAGGGCATCAACTGCAACGCCATCGCTCCTGGCTACATGGCGACCGACAACACCGCCCCGCTTCGCGCCGACCCCGATCGCAGCGCCTCCATCCTGGCCCGCATTCCCGCCGGCCGCTGGGGCACGCCTGCCGATCTCAAGGGCGCGGTGGTGTTCCTCGCTTCGCCTGCCTCCGACTATGTCAACGGCTACACCGTGGCCGTCGACGGCGGCTGGCTGGCCCGCTGAGTTTCCTGCAGAAAAATTTTCTTTTGATGCAGGGGACGGCCGGTTTCCCCGGTTCTTTTCCGCTGTGCCGAAATGCAAATCACCGGCATGAAGCGCCGGTGCCCAGAAAGGTATTGCTTAAGGCGGCGTGATGGAAGTTTGTGGACTTGAGGTTATATCCTTAAGCACATGAGCAAACCCGTTACGATGAAGGCCATCGCCGCGCAGGCGGCCGTGACACAGGCCACCGTTTCGATGAGCCTGGCGGGCAATCCGCGCATCCCGCAGTCGACCCGCGACCGCATCCAGGGCATTGCGCAGAAACTCGGCTACCGGCCCAATGCCTACATCTCGGCGCTCATGCGCATCCGCCGGCAGGGCAGGGCGCAAAGCGACCGCCCGGTGCTGGCGCTGGTCAACAATCTGGGCCGGGCGGATGGCTGGCGCACGCACTCGTCGCAGACGATCCTGCAGATGCGCGAGGGCGCCATCGAGCGCGCCGCCCAGCGCGGCTATCGCGGCCAGGAATTCTGGCTGCACCAGGATGGGATGTCGACCGAACGCTTCAGCGAGATGCTGCATGCGCGCGCCATCCAGGGCCTTCTGCTCAGCCCGCTGCCCGATGGAGTGTCGTTGCCCAAATTGAACTGGGATTATTTCGCCGCCGTCGCCCTCAGCGTACCGCAGCCTTCGTTCACCATCACCACCGTTTGCAACGACCATTATTTCTCTGCCTTGCAGGCGATTCGTGAGTGCCATCAGCGCGGTTATCGCCGGCCGGGCCTGCTCATGCACCGCGTGCACCGCGAGCGCTTCCATGGACGGTGGGATGCCGGATATTTTGTTGCACGGCATATGCTGCCGGGCATCACGCTGGCGAGTCCGTTGCTTTTTTCCGGCGACCGGCCGAAGCCGGACGTGCTCAAAAAATGGCTCAAGAGCCAGCAGCCGGACGTCATTCTCTCCTCCATGGCCGATGTCGTTCAGGGCATGCTGCGGGACATGGGCGGCTGGCGCGTCCCGGGTGACATCGGCCTGGCCTGGCTTTCCTGTCCCAGCCCCGGCCATGCCATCAGTGGAATCTACCAGAATGGCCGGTTGATCGGCGCGACGGCGGTCGACGCGCTGATCAGCATGATTGAGCGCAACGACCGCGGTCTGCCGGGACAGGCCACCTCCATCATGGTCGAGGGTCAGTGGAATCCAGGCCAGACGCTGTGAAGGTTTTGAGCGGGTGAGCCCAATTCTGTTTAACGATTAAATCGGCGCCGGGCTTACGTGCGTCATTCAAGTCTTGCATGCTGGCCGATGCGGTTTGCAACCATGTTGCGCGCCCAGCGTCAGACCAATCTTCATGTTCCTGAAATTTCCCGTCCCAAACCGCCTCTTCCCGCGCTGGTTCCTGCCCTGCCTTGGTTTGTTGTCGCTCCGTCTTATGGCGGACGAGACGGCGGCCCTCCACTCGCTCGACCAGCCCGACCCGGCACGTGATGCCCGTGTCGCGTGGCACACGGAGGCGCGCTTCGGCTGCTTCGTGCATTGGGGCGTCTATTCCGAGCTCGGCAATGAATTTGAAGGCCGCCGCGGCGGCACCTACGCCGAGCACATCATGCGCGTGCTGAAAATCCCGCGACAGGTCTACCTTGACCAGGTCGTGCGCAACTTCGACCCGGAAAAATTCGACGCCGACGTCTGGGTGAAGCTCATGCACGACGCCGGCATGCGTTATCTCGTCATCACCGCGAAACACCACGACGGCTTCGCCATGTGGCCGTCGAAGGTTTCCAGTTACAATATCACACTCACGAAATTCAAACGCGACCCGATGGCCGAGCTCAAGGCCGCCTGTGCGAAATACGGGCTCAAGTTCGGATTTTATTATTCACATGCCTTCGACTGGGAGCATCCCGACGCGCCCGGCAACGACTGGGATTACAACAACCCCGGTGGGGACCGGAAGATCCACGGCGCCGAATGGTGGAACGAGGACAAGGACTTCCTCGTGCGCGCCCGCCATTACGTGGATGAAAAATCCATTCCCCAGATCAAGGAACTCATCGCGATGTATCATCCTGACATCCTCTGGTTCGACACGCCGGGCAAGCTGCCGCCTGAGGAAAACCGCCGCATTCTTGAAGCCGTGCGCGCGGCCGGTCCGCAGGTCGTCGTCAACGGCCGCCTGCTGCGCGACTACGGCGACTACAAGTCCACGGCCGATCGCCCCGCCTATTTTCCCGACACGCCCGGCCACTGGGAGGGCATCCCCACCACGAACGAATCCTATGGCTACAACCAGTTCGATCAGTCGTTCAAGCCGCCCGCGCACTTCATCCGCCTGCTCGCAATGGCCGTGGCCAAGGGCGGTAATATTCTCATGAACATCGGTCCGAAGGGCGATGGCACGATCGACGTGCCCAGCCAGGAAATCCTCCGCGGCATCGGCGCCTGGATGCAGAAAAACTCCGAAAGCATCTACGGCTGTGATCGCACGCCGCTCTCCGTGCAGAACTGGGGCACCTCCACGCGCAAGGGCAACAAACTCTATCTGCATGTCTTCAGCTGGCCGGCCGACGGCCGGCTCCTGGTCGCCGGACTGAAAAGCGATCCGCAATCGATCCGGGTGCTGGGAACAGCGCCGGCCGATGTTGCTCCGTCGTTTCACCGGCTCAACGCCGACGATGCTGAAATCCAGTTGACCCAGGCTGCGCCCGACCAGACCGACAGCGTGGTCGAGCTCGATTTCAAGGAGGATATCGCCACCAATCCTGCACGGCTCATCCTATCGCACGAAGTCACGGCCCTGCATGTTTTCGACGGCTGGCTGCATGGTCAGGGCATCGCCTATGGCGACGGCAAACGCGCTCGCGACGTGGTCGAGACTTGGAATCTTCCCGACAGCGCAGTGAAATGGAAAGTGCGGCTCAGCGCACCTGAGCGCTTCCGCGTCGCCGTCGAATACAACACGGCGAAGGGAAGTGTCGGCGGCACCTTCACCATTGAGGCAGGCGACCAGGTTCTCACCGGCCAGGTCGAGCCGACCGAAAACACCACCGCCTTCCGCACCGCTGCGGTCGGCGAAATTTCGCTGCCCGCGGGCGAATTCATTCTCGCCGTGCGCGCCAAGGCCGTTTCCGGCGGTGATCTCATGCGCTTGCGGCAGCTCGAATTTACTCCCATTGAAATCAAACCCGGCAAAAGCTGACCGCTGCGCACGAACCCCAACCCACCTTCTTCATTTTCATGACCACCCAAACTCCGCTTCATCGACTTTTCATTGCCGGCGCCATTCTGCTGGCGGCCGCTGTCTGCGCCCGTTCGGCTGACGACGCCAAGGCGCCGTCGGTCGCGCCCGTCCCGTCAACGACGTCCTGGCTGGCCGCCTGTGTTGAGCCCAAGCTGGCTGACAACGAACTCGCCCGGCCGGTGCTCGATAAAAGTGTCGGCGACCAGCCGTTGATCATCGCGGGCCGCAAGTTCGACCACGGCGTTGGCACCCAGCTCGAAACCACGCTCGCTCTCGCGGTGAACGGTGCGACGCGCTTCACCGCGCTTGCTGGCGTGGACGATGCCACCACCACGGCGGATGCCACCGTTGTTTTCACAGTCGAGGCGGATGGCCAGACGCTGTGGCACGGCGAACGTCATCGCGGCGATAAGCCTGCGGCGATTGATGTCGACGTGCATGGGCACCAGCAATTGCTGCTCAGCGTCGGGGATGTCGGGCACGCGCAATCGCGCGCCTACGCGGATTGGGCCGACGCGCAATTCACGGTTGATGGCGAGGTCCCGAAGTCGATCCCGGTGCCATTCACTCCGGGTGAAGCCGTCATTCTCACGCCGCCGGCGCCGGCCGAGCCGCGCATCAATGGCGCGCGCGTGTTCGGCGTGCGGCCGGGCTCGCCCTTTTTATTCACCATCCCGGCGACGGGTGAGCGTCCGATCCAGTTTGCCGCCGCCGGCCTGCCCGACGGGCTTTCCCTCGACGCGGCGACGGGCCGCATCACGGGCGTGCTGGCCCAGCCGGGCAGCCACACGATTATGCTGCATGCGACCAATGCGCATGGCACGGCGGCGCAGCCGTTGCGCATCGAGGTCGGCGAGCGCATCGCGCTTACGCCGCCGATGGGCTGGAACAGCTGGAATTGCTGGGCCACGGCCGTCGATCAGGACAAGGTGCTGCGCTCGGCGAAGGCGATGGCGGCGAAGGGGCTGGTCGAGCATGGCTGGACTTACATCAACATCGACGACACCTGGCAGGGCGCTCGTCCCGGCCCGACCCATGCCCTGCAGGGCAACGCGAAGTTTCCCGACATGAAGGCGCTGTGCGACGCCATCCACAACCTTGGCCTCAAGGCCGGCATCTACTCGACGCCGTGGGTCACTTCCTACGCAGTTTATCCGGGTGGCAGTGCGGAAAACCCCGAAGGCAACTGGACGAAACCGCCCGGGCCGAAGACCGTGAACCGCAAAATCCTGCCGTGGGCCATCGGCAAATATTCCTTTGCCGCGGCTGATGCGAAACAGTGGGCGGAGTGGGGAATGGACTATTTGAAATACGACTGGAGCCCGAATGAAGCGCCGGAGACCGCGGAGATGGCCAATGCCCTGCGTGCGAGCGGTCGTGACATCGTTTACAGCCTTTCCAACAACGCGCCGTTCGCCGGCGCCGCCGACTGGGCGCGGCTGGCCAATGCCTGGCGCACCACCGGCGACATCCGCGACTCGTGGGGCAGCATGACGCGCAATGGCTTCACGCAGGACAAGTGGCGGCCGTTTGCCGGTCCTGGCCACTGGAACGATCCCGACATGCTCGTCGTCGGCTATGTCGGCTGGGGGCCGAGGCTGCATGCGGCGCGCCTCACGCCCAACGAGCAGTACACGCACATCAGCCTTTGGTGTCTGCTCTCGTCGCCGCTCCTGATCGGCTGCGACCTCGAAAAACTCGACGCCTTCACGCTCAATCTTCTCACCAACGACGAGGTGCTCGCTGTCGACCAGGATCCGCTCGGCCATCAGGCCGTGCAGGCGGTTGTCGATGGCCGGCGCCAGATCTGGGTGAAGGAAATGGCGGATGGCTCGCGCGCCATCGGGCTCTTCAACCTTTCGCGTCAGCCGGACACGCTGGCGGCGGTCTGGAGCCAGCTCGGTTTGACCGGCCCGCAGCGGGTGCGCGATCTCTGGCGGCAGAAGGACCTGGGTGTTTTCGCCGATCAATTCACGACCGAAGTGCCGCCGCACGGGACAATGCTCATCCGCATCTGGCCCACCGCCGCGCAGTGAATCTTGCGCCATCAGCAAAACTGCCGGAGTAAAGCGCCCATCTTGGCTATTGCGCTAATCCGGCGAATGCCTTGCCTATCAGCCAACCCCCATGCCATCCCCAGCTTCCACGTCCAAACCGACCGGCTATCGGTGGGTCATCTGCGGCCTGTTGTTCTTCTCCACGACGATCAACTACATGGATCGGAGTGTCATCACCTATCTCAAGGAGTTCTTTTGCACGCCGGTGGATCAGGGAGGGTTTGGTTGGTCCAATTCGGATTACTCCTACGTGACAGGTTTCTTCACTTTGTTTTACGCCGGAATGACCATGCTGGCTGGCTGGGTCATCGACAAGATCGGGACCAAGCTGGGGCTGGCACTATCGCTGATCGTTTGGTCGGTTTTCGGCATCCTAAATGCCTTTGTCGGACGGGTGGTGATGATACATACCCTTGTGCGAAGCGCATTTGGCATTGGTGAAGGAGGTAATTTTCCTGCTTCGATCAAAACGATTGCTGAATGGTTTCCCAAGCGTGAGCGGGCCCTTGCTACAGGCATCTTTAATAGCGGTTCAAGTGTCGGAAATATTCTTGCCGCCCTTATCGTCCCATGGTGCCTGATCTATTTTGGCAACGAGAAGGGATGGAAGATGGCCTTCATTCTCACCGGCGTCGTGGGCTTTCTCTGGCTGATTTTCTGGTTTTGGCTCTATGATACTCCGGGTCAGCAAAAACGGCTTTCGAAAGCGGAATTCGACTACATACATGTGGACGATGAAGTTAAGGCTGTCGAAAATGGTTCTGCCGATAAGGCGAAGGTATCGTGGTTGAAGCTTTTGGGCTACCGTCAGACATGGAGCTTCTTTTTCGGCAAGTTCATGACTGACGGCATTTGGTGGTTCTACATGTTCTGGCTGCCGGATTATTTGAAGAAGCAGTTTGGCATGACCAAGGAACAGGTGTTTCTTCCGACTGTAATTGTCTATGGCGTAGCCATTGTTGGCAGCATTTATGGCGGCAGCATCCCCCTGACTTTCATCAAAAAGGGCATGCCGGTTTACAAGGCTCGTATGAGCGCAATGTTCCTTATCGCTCTCTTTCCCCTGACTGTGCTGGCCACCCAGTATTTTGGCGATGTCGGCCATTTTGGAAAAATGGCGGCGGTGTTCGCCGTCGCCTTGATTTGCGTCGGAGCTTCCGCTCATCAGGCTTGGTCGGCGAATCTCTTTACCACGGTTTCCGATATGTTTCCCAAGAAGGCCGTGGCTTCAGTCACGGGTATCGGCGCTATGGCGGGAGGCTTGGGCGGATTTCTTGTGCAATTGCTGGCCGGTGCTTTGACCGACTCTTTCAAGGCAACGCCCCAGATCGCCTACCTGCTCATGTTCATTGTCTGTGCCCTCAGCTACCTGATAGCCTGGGGCATCATGAAAGCCCTTGTTCCGCAGCACAGGACCATCACGGACTTGTGATGTTTTTATGAGATAAGATCGTCCGTTTTCCGCTGAGGATCGTCTTACTACATACCCACCATGCACTCACCCACTACCCGGGGCTTCGGCCTCTTCGGAATGTTCGTTCTTTTCACGGGCTTGGCGCTGGCCGAGTCGCCGCGCACCTTTGATGTTCGTGCCTTTGGGGCCACTGGCGATGGCAAGACGATCGATTCGCCCGCCATCAACAAGGCCATTGAGGCGGCCTCCAATGCCGGCGGCGGCACGGTTTATTTTCCGCCGGGGACCTACGCGAGCTACTCGATCCGCTTGAAGAGCCATATCGTCCTTCGCTTCGACGCCGGCACCACGATTCTCGCCGCCGAACCTTCCGCCGACCTTTCGGCGGGCTACGATGCGCCCGAGGCGAATCCCGGCGCGGATCAATATGAGGACTTCGGCCACGCCCACTGGCACAACAGCCTTATCTGGGGTGAAAACATTGAGGACGTCACCATCATCGGGCCCGGCCTTATATTCGGCCGCGGGCTCAGCCGGGGTGGCAACCGCCGCGATCTCCTGCCCGAGGAGCGCAAGCTCGACAAAAAGGACCAGCCCGACCTTTCGCTGCCCAAAAATCCGGAAGCCGCCGCGGCCATCAAGCCGGGTCCCTTCGAATATCCCAGCGCGAAGGACAGCTTGCCCGCCGGCGTCGGCAACAAGGCCATTGGCCTGAAAAACTGCCATAACATCACTTTCCGCGACTTCTCCATCTACCACGGCGGTCACTTTGGCATCCTTGTCACCGGTGTCGACAACCTGACGATGGACAACCTCAAGATCGACACCAACCGCGATGGCATGGACATCGACTGTTGCATCAACGTTCGCGTCTCGAACTGCTCGGTCAATTCGCCCTATGACGACGGCATCTGTCCGAAGAGCTCCTTCGGCCTGGGCTACGCACGGCCCACGCAGAACCTCACCATCACGAACTGCTTTGTCAGCGGCTTTGACGAGGGAACGATGCTCGACGGCACCCGCCAGCGCACCGTGAAGTATGGCCATGGCCCGAACGGCCGCATCAAGTGCGGCACCGAGGGCAATGGTGGCTTCATCAACGTCACCATTTCCAACTGCGTCGTCGAATACTCCCGCGGCATCGCGTTTGAGTCGGTGGACGGCGCGATCATGGAAGACATCACGGTTTCTAACGTCACCATGCGCGACATTGTCGACACGCCCCTCTATATCCGCCTCGGCTCGCGGCTGCGCGGGCCTGAAGGCACGAAAATCGGCACGGGCCGTCGCATCAAGGTCGACAACCTCATTGTGCACAATGCTTCCGCCGAAGCTGGCATCCTCATTGCGGGCGACCCGACTGCTCCGGTCGAGGATGTCTCGTTGAGCAACATCTTTGTCGACTACCAGGGCGGCGGTACGGCCAAGGATGCCGAGCGTGAAGTGCCGGAATACGAGAGCAACCATCGCTATCCCGAGCCGTTCCGTCTGGGCAAACTGTCCGCCTGGGGCCTGTTCGTGCGCCACGTGAAGGGAATCGAGGTCAATCACGTCGAGTTCCGGTATGCGCAGGAGGATTTGCGTCCTCCCGTCGTGCTCGATGACGTGGCCGGCGCCGATTTCGACCATCTCAAGACCCAGCATGCCGACGGCACGCCGGTTTTCGTCCTGAAAAACGTCAACGGCTTCGCAGTGCATAACAGCCCCGGCATTGCTGACGTGCAGCGCGGACAGGTGACGGCCGAGAAACTGTAAACGCATCGCGCCCATGTCTTCGCTGGGATGCAGCTCCTTTACCCGGGCGGGAAAAAGGAGCGCGCGGCTCGTCGCGCTGGCGCTGCTTTTTCTGCCGGCGGCCGGGCTGCTGGCGCATTCCGCGGTCTCCGTCACGCTCGAACCTAAAAATCCCGGCGCCGCCGTGCCGGCGGATTTCAGCGGCCTGAGCTTCGAAACGCAGGCCGTCCTGCCGAAGAAAGATGTCGGTTATTATTTCCGTCCGGACAACCGATCGCTGATCGACCTGTTTCACACCCTTGGCCTCAAGAGCCTGCGTATCGGCGGCAATACTTCGGACAATCCCGCCGTGAAAATTCCCGTCGAGGCCGACATTGACCGCCTGTTTGCCTTTGCCCACGCCGCCGGCGTCAAGGTGATCTATACCGTCCGGCTGCGGGAGGGCGACCCGGTGGCTGGCGCCCGCATCGCGAAGTACGTGATCGATCATTACAGGGCAGACCTTGCGTGCCTCGCCATCGGCAACGAGCCGAACATGTATGCCAAGACTTATCCGGTTTATCACGACCTATGGCTGAAATTCATGACGGCCGTCACTGCGCCGGACATGGCCCCGTCCGCGGTTTTTTGCGGCCCGAGCACGACGCCCGGCAAGGGCACCTGGGCCGCCGACTTCGCCCGGGATTTCACTTCCACCGGCCGCCTCGCCTTCATCAGCCAGCATTCCTACCCTTGTGGCAGTGGCAGCAAGGTCACTGACGTCGTCGCCGGCCGCGACAAGCTTCTCGCGGCTGATCTGCCGGACGCCTACGAGAAGCTTTATCAGGCGTTCGTGCCCAGCGTGCAGGCCAGCGGGCTGCCTTATCGCCTGGAGGAGACGAACAATTTCTACAACGGCGGCGCGAAGGAAGTGAGCGACACGTTTGCCTCGGCCTTGTGGGGACTCGACTACATGTGGTGGTGGGCCGCGCACGGTGCCGCCGGCCTCAATTTTCACACCGGCGACAAGGTCGCCGCGGCCGATGCCAGCGCGCCGTGCCGCTACGCGGTTTTTCTCACTTCACCCGCGGGCTATGCCGTCCATCCGCTCGGCTATGCGATGAAAGCCTTCGACCTCGGCAGCCATGGCCGGATGGTGCCGGCGCGCGTGACAGCGAACGACGACCATCTCAACCTCACGGCCTACAGCGTGCTCGCATCTGGCGGTGCGCTCTGCGTCACGATCATCAATAAGGAGCACGGCGCCGGTGCACGCGACGCGACGGTGACGCTTGCGCCGGGCGGCACTTATGCCCGCGGCGAAGCGGTTTTCCTCACCGCGCCGGGCAGTGACGTCGCGGCCAAGGCCGGCCTGCTGCTCGGCGGCGCACCCATTCGCGAGGATGCCAGCTGGGGTGGTCAGTGGACGCCGCTGCCCGCGCCGGCCGCAGACGGCGCGTTCGTCATTAAAATTCCCGCGGCCACAGCCGTTGTGATCAGGCTGGTTGCGCCTTGAGCTAGGCCCGATAGAGATAGAGTCAGCGACCCGACTGAATGCTTTCTGAAAAAACGGCGCAACGAGCGCGCCGGACTCTGCATCTTGCTATCACCTCTTCCGCTATGAATCGCCCACTTGGTTTCCTTGTCTTGCTCAGCCTCGGCGTGGTCGCCTTCGCCGCCCCGCTCCCGCCTGCGGCTTTGTCCGATGTCCTCGACGTCGATTATCGTTCGCTCGTTTCGGCGGCCGACCTGCACTACGACCACCCGGCTTCGCGCAGCGAGGAGGGCATGCCGATTGGCAACGGCCGCATGGGCAGCCTCGTCTGGACCACGCCCACCGCCCTTAAGTTTCAAATCAACCGTCCGGACGTTTTTGCCAATGACAGCGCTTCGAACAGCTTTCCCGCGCGGCATACCGATTACGGCAGCGGTTGCGGTTATGTGGACATCGATGTCGGCGGCCAGGCTGGCGACGTGTTTTCCGGCGAGACCTTCGAGCAGAAGCTTTCGGTTTACGATGCATTGATGACCGCGCGCGGCCGGGCCGTGAACGTCCGCGTGCTGGCCTGGCCTGAGCGCGATGTGCTCGCGATCGAGGTCGATGATGAGCGGGCCCAGCCCGAGCCCGTCATCATCGACCTGCGGATGTTGCGCTCCGGGGTGCAGTATATTGCCGGGAAAAACGCCGCACTCGCGCGCGACCATGCGGTGGAAGTGCAGACGCGCAACCACACCGCCACTTCCAAATTCGATATTCGCAGCGGACGCATCGTGCTCACGCAGCAGTTTTCCGAGGGCGCTTATTACGACAGCTCCGCCGTCGCTATTGGCGTCGACGGCCGCGACGCGAAAGCGTCCTATGCTGGCGATTCGACCGTGCGCCTGTCCGTGGCGCCGGGTTCGGGCCATTTCACGATTTTCGTCGGGAGTGCGGCGTCTTTTGATCCACATAAGGACACGGCTGCGGTTGCGCTCGAGCAGATCGACGCGGCGATGCCGCAGGGTTTTGCCATCTTGTGCGAGACGACCGCCGGCTGGTGGCACGATTTCTGGGCCAAATCGTTCGTCCGCCTGCACAGCGCCGATGGCGTGGCGGACGAGGTGGGGCGGAACTATGCATATTTTCTCTACCTGATGGGCGCGACCTCGCGCGGCGTGCTGCCGCCCCGCTTCAACGGCATGCTGTGGTTCACCAACGGCGACCTGGCCGAGTGGGGCGCGCAGGAGTGGTGGGCCAACCTGAGCTGCTATTACAACCCGCTGCCTGCCGTGAACCGCAGCGAACTGATGGATCCGATGTTCGCGTTCTACAGCGGCATGCTCGACGCCTGCGCGCTGGCCGCCCGGCAGCAGTGGGGCAGCGAGGGCATCTTCATCCCCGAGGTGACGACCTTCGACGGATTCGAAAAATTGCCCGACGACATCGCAGCCGAAATGCGCGATCTTTACCTGAATCGCAAGCCCTGGGAATCGCGGTCGGAACGCTTCCGTGCCTTTGCGGAGACCAAGCTGCCGCACGCGAGCCGCTGGAACTGGAAGGACAAGGGCGAGTGGGTCGACGGCCACTGGGTCTTCACCGACAAGGGTGGCGGACCGTTCGGCCAGGTGACGCATATTTTTTCCAGCAGTGCGAAAATCGCTTATCTTTACTGGCTGCGCTATGACTACACGCGGGACGAAGCGTGGCTGCGCGACCGCGCCTATCCCGTGCTGAAGGGTGTCGCGGAATTTTACCGGCACTTCCCGAACGTGCGGAAGGATGCCGATGGGAAATACCACATCCACGGGGTCAACAACCATGAGCCCATCTGGGACGCGCAGGACACGCAGGAGGAATTATCGGCCATGCACGGCGTGATGCCGCTTTTGCTGCGGGCGTCGGAGATCCTCGGTGTCGATGCCGATCTGCGGCCGGCCTGGCATGAATTTCTGGATAATCTCGCGTCACTGCCCACCAGCGATGCCCTCGCTGCGGCGGAGGGCCGCACGCCGGCTGGGCCAGATGTCTGGGTCGGCGGTTTGCCCCCTGTACGCCATGGCGATCTCTCCCGCCCTGGCCTCGTGCCGACGCTGTATTATGATATGTGCACGGTTGAGACTGCGGACCCAGCGGTCGTGAAACTCGCCAACGCGACCTATGACGCATCGATGCGCCATGGCGTCGACGCGCAGACGCCCGTCAGCGTGCTCAGCCGCATCGGCGTGACCGCCGCGCATCTCGGCCGCGGTGAGGATTTGAAGTTCCTGCTGCCCAACCAGCTTCGCTGCCTCGAGCCAGCGAAGGAATTTTGCGACTGGCCGGGGATCGGCGAGATTGCCGTGATGCGCAACCGCCTGACGATGCGCGAAGGTCCGGGCGATACCGAGGGCGAACGCCTTGGCCGCGTGGCCGAGGCCCTGCAGGAAGCATTGTTGCAAAGCGAACCGCCCGTACCGGGCGGCGATCCGATCCTGCATGTCTTTCCCGCCTGGCCGAAAGAGTGGGAGGGACAGTTCACGTTGGCGGCACGCGGCGCCTTTCTCGTCACTGCCTCGCAGAAACAGGGCAAGGTCGAGTTTGTGGAACTGTTTTCGCAGGCGGGCGGGGAATGCCGGTTGCGCAATCCATGGGGCGAAGCGTCTGTACGCCTTTATCGCGACCGTGTGGCGGCCGAAAGCCTGCAGGGCAGCCTGCTCACCTTTGCGACGCACGCGGGCGAGCGCATCATCGTGGTGCCAGCAGGCGACAATCCGGCGAAATACAACGTCAAGATTCCCTGAACCGGAGCTTCGCGCCTGGGTGCGATTGATCAAAGCCGCGGCGGCTTCTGCGTCGAACGCGCGTCAGTTGGCCGGCAGCGGCTCGATCGTCACCTTGCGCACTTCCATTTCCGCGCCTTCGCTTTGCAGGCCGACGTAGCCGGATGAAACCGTGCACTCGGTGATCCCGTTGATGAACTTTCCATTCACGAAGATTTTGACGGTGTCGCCGGCGCAGACGGATTCATAGGTGTTCCATTCGCCCACCGGATTTTCCTGGGATGGCCCCGGCATCTGCACATAGCGCTGCGCGCGCTCGGTGCCATGGTGGCCCTTGCACCCGGCGCCGCCCTGCATCCAGAAATCGCCCTGCTTGTCATGCTGGCCCTGGCATTCGATGCACAGCGGCCAGACCTTGTCGGGCTCATGCATGTGCACGAGGACGCCCGTGTTGCCCGCCTTGGTGAAGCGCCACTCGACCGTGACCTTGTAGTCGCGGTAGGCCTGCTCGGTGCGGATGTAGCCGTTGGGCTTGCCGTTGCATTTGATCACACCATCGGCGACCTGCCAGGTGGCCTTGGGATCGGTGTCGCCCTTCATGCAGAATTTCCAGCCGGTGAAATCCTTGCCGTTGAAGAGATCGATCTTGGTGGTGGGGGTGACGGCGTTTTCCGGCGCCTGTGCCTGCACGCGGGTGATGCCGGCGAGGGCAAGAATGCTGAAAAGAAGAACAAGGGCAGGGTTTTTCATGGTGGGCCCAGCCTAGCAGAATTGGCGCGTTTGCCCAGCCGGCGTTTTCATTTTCGCCGGCGCAGGTGGCGAATCAGTAATGCTTCACATTTTTGTTAATCGATGGTTGACAGCCGGCGACGCGGTCATAAACAATTAACGATATGGTTAATCGTAGTTCGCCCCGGATGGATCAGGTTTTTCGCGCGCTCGCCGACCCGACGCGGCGGGAAATCCTCTTTCGCGTGGCGCGCGCGGATCGCACGGTGGCGGAGTTGTCGGAGCCGTTTGCGATCTCCCCGCCCGCGATCTCCCGGCATCTCAAGATACTGGAGGACGCCGGCATCCTCCAGCGGGTGCGGACGGGCAAGCACCATCGATTTCACATGAACCCACGCCCCCTCGCCGTCGTCCGGACGACGCTCGACCAGCTCACGACCTTCTGGCTCCAGCGGCTGGATGAGCTGGAGACTTTCCTCGATCACGAAAAATCCGCCACGAAGCACAAAAAACCATGAGCAAGCGAACTCAGACCCTCCAAATCATCCGGCAGCTGAAGCACGATCGCGCGAGTGTCTTCTCCGCGCTCACCGATCCGGCCAAGATGGCCCAATGGTTCTTCGGCATGAAAAACGGCCGGGCCAGGGTCACCAACGACCTCCGGCCGGGCGGCACCTACACCATCGAAATGATCGGCGACAACAAAACGGCCAAGCCAAAGGGCACTTACCTTGAAATCGTTCCGCCCGAAAAGCTGGTCTTCACCTGGCTGGCTTGCACGGACGGCAGCGAGTCGAAGGTGACGGTCGAGCTGTTCAAGCAGGGAGCGGGCACGAAGCTCGTCCTTACGCACGAACTGCCGGAGGAGCAGATCCAGGGGCATCGGGAGGGTTGGGGTATGTGCTTCGACAACCTGGAGCTTTATCTCGGCCGCGCGCTTCCCGCTGCCTGACCCTCACGAAAACGAAAGACGCCATGGCAAAAAAAGCATCTACCTTCACCCTCGACCGCCATCCGGTCGTGTCCCGCGAAAAATGGCTGGCCGCGCGCACGCGTCTGCTGGCGAAGGAAAAGGCGTTCACCCATGCCCGCGAACGGCTTGCCGCGGAACGCCGCGCGCTGCCCTGGGTGAAGGTCGACAAGGAATATGTCTTCGAGGGCTCGAACGGACGCGAGACGCTGGCCGAGCTGTTCGCGGGCCGAAGCCAGCTGGTGATCTATCATTTCATGTTCGATCCCCGCCACAAGGAAGCCTGCCACGGATGCTCGTTTTGGGCCGACAATTTCAACGGCATCATCGTCCATCTGAACCAGCGCGATGTCACCATGCTCGCCGTCTCGCGGGCGCCGTTGAAAAAACTGGACGCGTTCAAGGCGCGCATGGGCTGGAACTTCAAGTGGGTTTCGTCCGGCGGCTCGGACTTCAATTACGATTACCACGTCTCCTTCACCGACGAGGAGGTAAAGAAAGGAAAGGCCTACCACAACTACCGGAAAAATCACGAGGTGTGGCAGCGGGATGCGCCGGGGATCAGTGTGTTTTATAAGGATGCCGGTGGTTTGGTGTTTCACACCTTTTCCTGCTTCAAGCGCGGCATCGATATGCAGAACACCGCGTATCAGTATCTCGATTTGGTACCGAAGGGGCGGGACGAGGCGAATCTGGAATTCCCGATGGCGTGGCTGGACTATCACGACAAATACGCGGATCGGACATGACGACATCAGGCTCACTGGGCATCCCGGCCGCCGGCGCTCGCGCGATGCCCGGCTTTTTCCGGCACCGTGACCGTCTTTGGCTCGCGATTGGCCTGGGCGCGGTGATTGTGCTTTGCTGGGTCTGGATCGTAGCGATGGCACGCGACATGTACGGCCCGATGACAGGCGCGTCGGCATGGATGATGACCAATCGTTGGGATCTTCCGCATCTCGGGCTGCTTTTTGTGATGTGGGTGGTGATGATGGTGGGTATGATGCTGCCCTCGGTGGCCCCGACAGTGTGGCGGGTGGCCGGCAGCCAGCGGCCGGATGCCGCCGGCCGGGCGACGTGGGCCGTACTGGCTTTCGTCGTTGGCTATGTTGCTGTATGGACCGGCTTCTCGCTGCTCGCCACCATCGCGCAGCGGCTGCTCGATCGCGCGCAAATCCTCTCGCCGATGATGGAGGTGCGGGATGCGCGGTGGAGCGCCGCGCTGCTTGTCGCGGCGGGAGTCTATCAATTTACGCCGCTCAAGCGAGCGTGCCTGCAATCGTGCCGGTGCGCGCAGGGAATTCCGGTGGATGCCGGATTTGGTTCTGGTGTTCGCAACGGCCTTAACTGCCTCGGCTGTTGCTGGGCGCTGATGATGCTGCTCTTCACGGGCGGCGTGATGAACCTGTGGTGGAACCTTGGGCTTACCTTATTTGTGCTTCTCGAGAAAATCGCGCCTTCTCCGTCCGGGCAAATAGCGAATGGCGCGTTCTATAACGGCCGAAGAAGCCGTAGCCCCCCTCACGAACGACATCTATGCTTCTATGATAGGCTCGGATCCCGAGGAGTCCACGCGGCGCGATGCAGCTGCGGGAAGGCAGAAAATTTTCAGGTTTCGAATTCGATTGTTCTCTGGCTGTCAGCCCAACTGGGCAACAAAAAGGCGGCCCTTTTTTGGGCCGCCTTGAAATGAGACAGGAGCAGTTTGTACTTACTGTCCGACGAAGGTGAACTTGTCGGCGGTGAGGTAGAACTGGGTGGCGGCCGAGCGCTTGCCGGTGACCGTCATCGCGATGGTGTGTGTGCCGGGCGAGGTGAAGGTCACATTGCCCAGAGTCACCGTCACGTAGGTTTTGGACGTGGCGTATTGGTCAATCGTGCCGCCGAGCAGATTGCCATCGATCTTCACGGTGTGCTGGCCGCGCGTGACATTGCCCCAATAGCGCAGCTGGATCTGATAGGTGCCCACGGGAATGCTCGGGGTCGTGAAGGTCATGATCTGACCCGCCGCGGTGGAGTTGAGGAACTCGACCACGCCGCCGCTGGCGTTGGCGTCGTTGCTGATGCTGACGGTCGCACCAGTGCCAACGGGCGAGAGGCTTTCGGCTTCGAAGTTAAATGTGGGGGGCGGGCTCGTGATCGTGTAGACGCCGCTGATGACCGGGCTGGTGCCGCCACTGTTCACGCCAATGGCGGACAATGTGGCTCCAGGTGCCGAAATGGTGACCGGGCCGGAATACAGCGGCGAGGAGGCAGTCGGCGTTGAACCATCCGTCGTGTAATGGATGGAGGTCGATCCGGAGCTCGTGATCGTCACGGCCTGGGTGCTGCTGTAGGTACCGGGGGCCGGGCTGAACACCGGAGCCGAGGGCGGCGGAAGTATGATGGTGTAGACGCCGCTGGTGACCGGGCTGGAGCCCGTACTGTTGACGCCGATGGCGGACAGAGTGGTTGTCGACGAAAGCGCGACCGGGCCGGAATACGTCGTGGAGGAAGCGGTCGGAGTGGAACCATCGGTCGTATAGTGGATGGAAGTCGACCCGGAACTTGTAATAGTCACGGACTGGGCGCTGCTGTAGCTGCCGGGGGCCGGGCTAAACACCGGAGCCGAGGGAGGGCTACCGCCGGAGGTGGTGCCGCCGATCCAGAACTTAAGATTTACCCAGGTGTTGTCCAAGCCGCCGGTTCCGCTGCGCGACACATATGCGCCGCACTTGTCGTACATGCCACCGCCGCCGAGGCCGCCACTCTTCGATCCGACGTGTGAACCATTGAAATAGATATCAACGACGCCGGTCTTGTTGTTCATGATGGTCGTCATGCGGATCGACGTGCCGATCGTGTAGGCGCCCAGATTATCACTGGTTCCGAGGATAATGAAATGGGTGCCACCGGATTTAGTGATATCAATGATGAGAAAAGAGGAGATGGTGATCTGGTGGTTTTGTTTTACGGCAATATCGTCGCCGGTCAGGCTTTTGACGACCAAGTCGCCTTGCCACTGTACGACGGAATTATCAGGCATGGTGGCAAACCGCTGCTCGGCCCTGTTTACGGCACCAGCGCCGTTATTCGGACTCTTGAATTCATAACCGCCCGCTATCGGCGTGGCGGTGGCACCATTCGAAGTTTGGACGGTGAATGTTTCCGTGAAGGGTGTCCACCCACTGCCGACTTGGGCACGGGCTGACAGGGATATGCCACAGGCCAGAGCGACTGCGGCAAGCGTTTGAACAATACGTTTTGTGACGCACATATAGGATACCTTACAGGTTTGGGGGTTGCAGACAGGGGATCGGCTATCGGAAAGCCGATGCTCTAGGGTAGAGAGCGGACTCCAAAGGTACCATTTTCAGGGGCAAAAAATACCCCCCCAAAATGAGGGATTATCGCCAAAATCTTGCGATGAACAAGGCTCACCAGAGCGGGTGACTCACGCTTGCGGCCACCGCAACAGCCTGTTGTGAGCAGCGTTAGACATCAGTGAAAAGGAACTTTACGACAATAGCGGCATCGCGCTGGTTGCTGCGCTGTTTCGGACAATGCGTGGAGCTCAGGGATTTGGTTGAACCGGAGCCGGCGCTGATTGAAGCGCGCGTAGCTGCGCCAGCTCGACGGATGCCGGCTCATCATGAGGATTGAACCGCAGCGCTTCCTCAAGTTGTCCGATTGCCTCCGGCACCTGGCCCAAATTGGCCAGGGCATTCCCCAGGTTGTGGTGCGCATCGGCATAGTCCGGCTTGATCCGCACTGCTTCCCGAAATTGGCCAATCGCTTCCGCCATCCGCTCAGTTCGGGCGAAAGCAAGGCCCAGGTTATTATGGGTGAATGCATTCCTGGGGTTGAGCCTCAAGGCTTCCTCGTAGTGCCCGATTGCCTCCGGTATCCGGCCCTGCCGGGCCAAAACGTTTCCCAGGCTGTTGTGTGCGTCGGCATAGTCCGGCTTGATCCGCAGCGCTTCCTTATATTGTCCAACTGCCTCAATCGCTCGACCCATCTTATCCAAAACAACACCCAGATTACGGTGTGCTTCGGCATCGGCGGGTTCAAGCCGTACCGCTTCCTCGAGAGGCTGCAGGGCCTCGGAATTCCGGCCGGTTTTGAGCAGCTCAAATCCCAGCTGGTTTTGGGCCCGGGCGTTGCCGGGCGATTTGGCCACGGTGTCGCTCCAAATGGCGAGAGCGCTCGAGTAATCCTCGTTCCGTCGCAGCGTGAGAAATCCTAGGACAATCGCGAAGGCCAGGAGCACGGGCAGGCTTCGCCGTCCGGCCAAGGCGTAGCTGCCCAACACCAGAAGCGCCGCCACCGCGGCCAGCGGCAGGTACATGCGGTGTTCGGCCATCGTTTCCGTCGCCACCGGGACGATGCTGGAACTTGGCGCCAGAATGGCGAAAAACCAAAGGCCGGCAAAACCGATCGCCGGCCAGCGCCGCAGCCCGGCGATCATGCCCGCGACCAGCACGGCAATGATCAAAGCAAACGGGATAATATTCGCGCCCGGCGCAACCACCGTTCTCCCATAATCGAAAACCAGGGGATGTGGCCAGAGGGACAGCCACAGGTAGTGCGCAATCGCAGGAAATTGCGTCAGTGCGTATACCCACCAGGACACCCCTCCGCCAAAACCGGCTGATCCATTGCGGTTGCCGCCTGTGCTTGCCACCAGGCACCCCAGCAACAGCCAGGTGGTGGCCAGCCCTAAATATAACCGCCGGCGTTTTTGCCAGGCTTCCTGAAAGGAGCCGGTGACAAAAGTGCGATCGTAGAGCAGCACGATCAGCGGAGCCGAAACCATGACCTCCTTGGTGGCCATGCCGAGAAGGCAGCAGAGGAAAGAGGCGGAAAACCAGAAGCCGGAGGACCGAAGGCGGATGCCGGAAGAATTGGAGTCTACTCCGCGGATGAAGCAATAGAGCGTCAGCAGGTAAAACAGCCCCATGAGGGATTCGGCGCGTTGCACCGTGTACGTCACCGCTGCAGTCTGGAGCGGATGCAGCGTCCAGATGAGTGCGACGGTGAAAGCGAGAATCGTGGACGAAGTCGCCACACCCGTCGTTAGGGAGCTGGTCTTACGATCGGCAGTGGAAAGGGCCGCACCGCTGGTCGAGCGCAGGAGGGTTCGCCGCACGAGGCCAAACAACGTCAGGCCGGCCAGGATATGGATGGCGAGGTTGAACGCGTGATAACCCCACACGTTCGGGCCACCGAAAGCATAGTTGATGGCCAGGGAAAGGTTGACGATCGGCCGGCCGCTGGTGGTTAAGCCCGGTGGCGGTGATAATGCAGACCAGAGGGGCCAGAGATTCTGGATCGTCGGATTATCGGTGATCGCCGCCGAGTCATCGTAGATAAACGGGACGGAAAAGCTGTTATGATAAGCGGCCAGTGTCGCGAGCACGAGCGCGCCGCCGGCCAGGAAGACAGCCCCGGGCGAAGCGGCAAGGGATGGCTTCCGGTGCGCGGGTTTAGTGCTCACAGTGATTCATTGAAAACGGTTTTTTGGCCGATGGGAAAACGGATCTTATCGGGCGCTCAGGTCGTTTTACGGCTGGCCACGCGGCATTTTTCTGGAATATCGGCTCATGGTTTCTCCTTCTGCCCCGCCTGGTCCTCGAGGTCCGACGGGCAGATTTATCTGGTGGATCGTGGCTGGCCTGCTCGTTTTTTATTTCGTCATGGCGTTCAGTGCCAGCTGGGGGAAAGGAGTCACTTTCGACGAGATCGATCACCTCGCAACCGGTTATAATTATTGGGTGAACCATGATTTTCGCCTCAGCCCGGCGAACGGAGACTTTGTCAAGCGCTGGGCCTCCTTGCCGCTCCTCATTTCGCGGCCCAAGTACCCCTCCATTGCCAATCCCCTGTGGCGAGAGGCGGAGTGGTTTAACATGGCATACATCTTTTTCTTTCAGAGTGGCAATGACCCGGCCGCGTTGCTGTTGCAGGGGCGGGCCATGGTGGCGCTGCTGGGCGTCGTGCTGGGGTTGGCGGTGTTTTTGGGCGCAAGGGAGCTTTTTGGGAATGGGGGCGGGCTGATTGCCCTGGTGCTGTTTGTGTTTTGTCCACACATGCTGGCTCACGGAGGCATGGTGACCACCGATATGTCCACGGCCCTGCTGTTCTTTGTCAGCACCTGGAGCATCTGGCGTTTGATCCACACCGTGACTTGGGGATGGCTGGTCATGAGCACGTTGTCACTTGGGTTCTTGTTTCTCTGCAAGATAACTTCGATCATAATAGTTCCGATCGCCGTCCTGCTCGTGGTTGTGCGGTTGATCGCCGGTCCGCCTCTCGTGTGGAGGCTCGGGCCGAAGCGGGTGATTCTAGGACGCGGCGGCCAGGCAGGTATTATCGTGGGGCTAGTGTTGACCCATGCCCTCGTCGCGATGGCCATGGTCTGGGCTTTCTATGATTTTAGATACGCCGCCCGGGCTGACGCGACCGATCCGGGCTTGATGTTTGTCAAGAGTGAGGCCAGCGCCACACCGCTGGGGCCGTATGTCCAGACGGCGATGGATTGGTGTCGTCGCTGGCACGTGCTGCCGGAAGGCTATCTTAAGGGCAACGAAGAGCTTCTCACGACGACGGACCGGCGCCCAAGCTTTATGAACGGCCACTGGAAGGTCGGTGGCTGGCACGCATTTTTTCTCTATGCTTTTTGGATAAAAACCCCGCCGGCCCTGTTTCTCCTCCTGCCTCTCGGATTGGCGGGATGGTGGTGGTTTGAGCGGCAGCGGAGACAAAAAGGGGAAGCTTCATCTCCCTTGACCTCTTCGTTCTACCAGGCCACCCCGTTCGTCATTTCGTTCCTTGTCTACGCTGCGGTGGCGATTACCGAGAAGGTAAATATCGGTCATCGGCATATTCTGTTTTTGTATCCGCTCCTCTATGTCCTGGCCGGGTCCGCCATCCTGTGGTGGCCGATGCAAAAGCTTTGGGCCAAGGTCGTCGTCGTCGTTCTCCTTTGCTGGTTTGCGGGCGATTCCCTTTTGATCCGGCCGAATTACCTGGCCTATTTCAACGGTCTTTCAGGTGGCCCGACCCAAGGCTACCGGCACCTGGTCGACAGCTCGCTCGATTGGGGCCAGGACCTTCCCGGGCTGAAGCACTGGCTGGCCGTCCACAATCCAGGCGATCGCGACCCCGTTTTCTTTTCCTATTTTGGCACCGACAGCCCGGACTATTACGGCATCAACAGCCAGCGCCTCCCTGGGTTTCCCGACTGGCGGAAACGGGAAGCGTTCCCCTACGTGCCGGGTTATTATGCGATCAGCGCCACCATGTTTCAAAATATCTACACGCAGACTTTCGGTCCGTGGAACCGCATGAACGAGGCTGAATACCAGGAGACCCTGCGCAGCTTCGAGAAACTGGGGGACACGCCGAATGATGCCGGGGCGCTTACGGCTTTGTTTCAGAAATATCCGGAAAAAGACTGGCACGAGCCCTACGACAGATTGGAAAAACTCCGTTTCGCGCGGCTTTGCGGATGGCTGCGCGCCACCAAGCGGCCACCGGATGACAATGTGGGCTATTCGATTCTCATTTGGAAGCTGGACGAACACGACCTGCATGAGGCGCTGGCCGGGCCTCCGTTGGAATTGTACGATTCCCCCGCGGTTAATTTCCCGAACGGAATCTGAGCCGCGGGCTCGGCAAAAGTCTCAATCCATGCCGACCTGACCCGAAAGTGAGGCACCGGCCGGTACGACCGAGGCATCGATGCCGAGCAGCCGGCAGGCATTGGCGGCGACGCGGATGGAATTGTTGCAGCTGCGTTCATCCGGGTAAATGTGGGCCATCGTGGCCAGATAAAGATTGGGCAGGGGCGTGACGACCGGCGGGACCTTTTTCGAGAACTGCAAATCGCATACGGTCGCCGCCGTGAGCGTTCTGAAAACATGCGCCTTATGCACGTGCGACCGGTCAAATTGCGGGTAGATCCGGTCGAGCGGATCGATCATCATCCGGGCAATCTCCGCTTCCGGCATTCTTGCCAGAGCATTATCCGCTTCAAAATAACGGGACAGGTAAACAATGTGGCGTCCGCCGTAGACGCTCGGTGGAATGAAATTGGTGTGCTCGATGACTCCTCCAAACGGGAAGCCTGCATCGGCCACATTCAGCCAGTAAACCTGGCTGAGCGGGCGGTCCAACTCCAGGATGGTGCAGACCGCGCCAAAATATTTGATGTCGGCGAGCCGGCGGGCAAAGTCCGGCCTGGCCTCCTGCAGTAAAGGGGCCAGGTGGACGGTCGGAATCGTGGCCAGGAATCGGGAGCCCTCAAACTCACCGGCTGTGGTTTGAACCGCCGCGAGCGCGTCTTGACGGATGACGAGTTTCTCGACGCGCGCCTGCAGGACGATTTTCACCCCCAAGGCCGACAGCTCTCTCAGCAGGGCATCGAGCAACACTTTGAGGCTGCCGCGGAGATAGCCCAATCTTTCATCGCCGCGCTCGCGAGAGCCGAGGCGCTGCCTTAACCGGCCGATCATCCACGCGACCGGCACCTGGCCGGCAAATGGACCAAACTTGACTTCGAGCATCGGCCTCCAGACCGCCTCGGTGGCGGCCCGGCCGGCGTAACGATAAAACCATTCGAGTGCCGGGACGTTTTCGTGCCGCCGCCAATCGGCCAGCTTGCCCAGATAAAGGCTCGTTGCGCCAAAGCGCAATTTTGCCGCAGGGGAAAGGGGCGCGAATCGGAGAAGATCCTTCGGGCCGTTGAAATCATATGACCGCCCGTCACGGAATATTCCCATCGTCGCCGGATTGAATTGCAGATGCTCGTCCAATCCCAATTCATGGACGAGCCAGCGAATCTCGGCATCGTGGGTGAAGAAATGATGGTAGTAGTGTTCGAGCCTGGTGTCCTTGACGGTGAACGTAGCCAGCAGGCCGCCGACCTGCGTGGAACCCTCAAGCACAACCACTTTTTCTCCGGCCCGCGCGGCAAGATAGGCGGCCGTCAGCCCCGTGATCCCTCCGCCGATGATGACCAGGGGCCGGCTCATGCGGGCGTAGTGGCAGGGGGCCGTTTCACCGGGCGGACGAGGCCCGTCCACATGGGCGCAGCGATCACCAATTTCACGAGGTCAAAGGGGAGGGATTTGCGGTGTCACGCCCGCACCCTTGGCGATCAGCCAGGGCGGGCGCCGCTTCACTTCATCGTAAACCCGGCCAATGTATTCGCCGAGGATGCCGACGCAGATTAATTGTACCCCGCCGAGAAAAAGAATGGAGATCACGATCGTGGCGAAGCCGGGGACCGGCCCAAGTCCAATGGAAGCAAACCATTTGCTAAATATGCGCTGGGCCAGGGTGAAGATCACCCCGAGGAGCGCGATGCCAGAAACCAGGAATCCGAGATAGGAAGCGAGGCGAAGCGGCACGGTGGAGAACGAAAAAATGCCGTCGAGGGCCAATCCCGTCAGGCTGCTTAGCGTATGTTTGATCTCACCGGCAGCCCGGCTCTGCCGCTCATAACTAAGGCCGGTTTGCTTGAATCCGGCCCAAGCTCTCAGGCCCCTGATGAAGCGATTGCGTTCCGGCATGGCTTTGAGCACCTCAACCACCTTGCGATCCATCAAACAGAAATCGCCTGAATCAAGCGGGACCGGACTTTTTGAAACCTTCGCCAGCGAGCGGTAGAAGAGCCAGTAGCAAAATCGTTTGGGCAGGGATTCCTTTCGTTTGGTGCGGATGGCGTAAACTACCTCGAATCCTTCCTGCCACTTCGCGATGAACCGGTGCAGTTCCTCAGGCGGATCCTGAAGGTCGGCATCAATGACGATCACCGCGTCACCCGTGGCGTGAAACAGGCCCGCTGAAACCGCAATTTGCTGTCCGAAATTGCGCGAAAAAGAAATCGCCTTCCAGCGCGCGTCGCGCTGATTTTGCGCCACCAACAGCTCCCAGGTGGCATCGTGAGAGCCATCGTCCACAGCGATCATTTCCCAAGGGCAGGACCAGCTCTCTGCGGCGGTGGTCAATCTTTCAAAAAGGCCTGGAAGCACCGCCTCTTCATTGAAGCACGGTATGATGACGCTGATCTTCACGGCGGTGTGCTGGGGGTTCATTCGGTCAGTCACTTGGAGGAAGGTTTTCGCTACTCATCACCTTCATCGGTCTGCATTCGTTGGATGAGCGATTGCTTCTGCGCCTGCGGAATCGTCGGACTTTTCCACACATACGCCGTGGCGGCGGCGAGGTCGCGATGGCCCCACGACAGAAGGACCCGGTCCTGATAGATTGCCCGCTTTTGCGGGTCGGAAATCGAATCGAGCAATTTTATCGCGACGTCCGGCTGGCTTTCTACCGTGGGCGAAAAGGAAATCAGGGCGCCGATAAGGTAATCGTCATCCGGGGTGGGGGGGGCGCGGTTGAGGTAATCAGTCAGCCATTTGGTCGCCCCATCGGCATCGGCTTGGATCCATTCGCTGAAAGTTTCCCGGATGACGCCGGATCGGCCATCTTCCGGCGGGAGGGCCTCCGACCAGCTCATCGCAGCGGCCGGGTCGGTGCCCACCCAATTGATGGCAAAGGTCCCGAGCGCGGCATTGCGATCCTCGGACGCAGGCAAAGATTCCAGCCAGGTTCCGGCATCCCGGGGTGCGCTTTTGCCCATGGCCACCGCCACAATCTCATAGGCCGAAGATCCGATCTTCGGCACATTTGGATCGTGGGCCCATGACTCGACGGCCGCCCGGGCGGCATCGAGCTGGCCGCTCTTGATCAAGGCCTCCAGGCCCAAATGCACCGCAATGGCGGGGGGGATGGCGCTGGATTGGTTTTTGTCATAGCCCGCGCGCAAGAGCCCGTCGACAAATCCAAGCAGCATTTTGGGATCATGGACCGCCATCGCGTCTAAAACCACGCCGGGCAGAGTGCCCCGCGCCAGCTCCGAGACGCGGGGGCCATTTTGCATCACCCATTGCAAAGAGGCCTGCGGGTCGCGCCCCGCCCATTGCCTCATGACATCCATCACCCAGGTTGTTTTTTCCTCTTCCGTGCGGCCCAGGGCGTCGGCCAGATCGATCGCCAGGGCCGGCCTGGTTTTGGCAATTTCCCTGAGGGCCGCAAGAACGTCACCGGCCGACTTTCCGCGCAGGAGGCTCAGCAGTTGGTCGTAGCCGAGGGAGCCATAGGAAATTTCCTCCGGGCGCGACGCTTCCCCGGGTGACGCGGCCGCCGTGGTGGGCGCCATTGGTCGGCCGGCGCCCGCCGGAGTGTTTTCGGTGCGGAAAAACCGCCAGCCGAAAGCCACGGTTCCCAGCACCGCAACGGCGAGCAGCGCAGACAAAAGCCCTCGCTTCTGTTTAAAATCGGGATGGGCGCTCATCGCTGGAGCAGTCTCTTTTAGTGGCTGCCCTTGGTCGAGGGCTCCGCGGCCTTGGTGCTGCCCAAATTGTCGTAACCGGTCACCGTTCCTGTCTTTTGCTCAGCTACGTTGGAAGGCTGCCCGTAGTAAAAGGCACGAACACGGAAACGGCCCGTCCTGACCGGCGGATTGAAGGCAAAGCCGAACGAATTGATATGAGGGTCCATGACGGCGCATACCGTGAAGTCTGAGGTCCCTTCCGGGATGGTCTCGAGCACGTATCCGTCCGCGTCGCTGGCGTGGTCTGTCCAGGTGAAGTGGAAGGCGCTGACCGTGGTCTTGACGAGACTCGCCTTCAAGTCAGTGGGAGCACCCAGGTCGGCCGTTTTCGCATCCCTGATCGAATGCATCGCTACCTCTGTTTTAGGAGGGATCGTCTTTGGCCCCGCCCAACTGTAATCTTCCGGCAGGGCATACTTGGCTGTATAATCGGCATCCGACAATTCCTTGGGCAAGGTGACTGTGACCGAATTGGAAGCGGGCCCGTAGATCGGCTTAACACGGTAGAAGTAGGTGGTGGTCGGGGCGAGACGAGGGTGAGTGAACGTGGTTTGGCCTGGTGGGAGAAAACCAAGGGTGATGAATTCCGGATTCGTACCCGATGTAAACTCGACGATATGACCGGCGGCATCCGGCGCCGGATCCTTCCACGCCAGGGTCACATCATTGGGGGGAACCAGGGTGGCGGTTAAATGGATGGGCTCATCCGGGCTGGAAGCGCCGTGGAGCCCGGGCGAGCTGACAGCCAGTCCGGCGACGAAGAACAGCACGGCCAGATTCGAAGAACTTCTCATAAATCTCAATTCAACTGGGTTTGTTCGAAAACTAAACGTTAAACATCCAATTCAAGTAGTGTTCGGGAGGAAGACGTCCTCATCAGCGGTCAACTTGTGGCCGTCGGGTCACGGCGTTCTCCGCGCGCTCCTGGTCGGTTGTTTTCCGCAAGAGCGCCGGCGATTGTTCGCGCCGGCATGTTCTTCTTCGGACGGATCAGGCGGTGGTTTTTGGCTTTGATACCAGACCAGCCGCCATGATCGTCCTTTTGCTGAAAAACTTTCAGGAGCTACCTTACAGGTTTGGGGTTGCAGACAGGGAAGTTGGCTATCGAAAGCCAGTGCTCTAGGGGGTAGAGCGGGATAGTAGATAATGTATCATTTTTAGGGGCAAAATATACCCCTCAAAATGGGGGATTATCGCCAGAATCTTGCGATCAACAGTGATCGCCAGCCTGGGTAGCTATCTGGCAATGAATACAATCCAAAGACGGAGGCCTTGTTTCCTGTCTGTCCAATACAAGGCAGTTCTCCGAAGTGATGTATGTCTTCACTGAGTTCCATTGACGTAAGTCATCAATTCAAAACTCAGATCAAAATTATTCGGTAGAAAAGGCCTCGGCAAGCAGGCGATAACCTTCGATTTTATCCGAAAGCCTGTGGGTTGTCATGGTCAGTAAGACCTCATCGGCATCGTAGGCTTTAGCACGCTCGAGTATCTTTTGCTTTGCCTCGCCGGGAAGTCCAATGACTTCCCGATTAGCAATGCTACCCAAATAGGCCTTTTCATTCGCCCCAAAATGGACGTCCTTCATCTTCTCCGATGCAGGAATGAAACTAGGATATCTCCCTGAATCGCGCATTAGGCGAAGAAAGTCCGATGTCTTTTTAAGCTCTTGAAGCTTTTCTGCAGTTGGTGCCACAACGGCATTGACGGCAATCATCACCCTTGGCTCTGGAAATTCTTTAGATGGCCTGAAGTGTTGTTTATATTGCCGGGCCGCTTCGGCGCTCGCATCCGGATTGATGAAGAGTGCAACGGCAAGCCCCATGCCCTTTTCAGCCGCAAGCTTTCCACTGGCTGGGTTGCTGCCTGCAGAAAGCAACCAAATCGGCGGAGCACTCGCGACCAAAGGCATGGCAAAGGCGCGCTTGCAAGCATCGTGAAAATAGCCCGCCAGCTGATCAGCCTGATCGGTAAAGTCCCCCCAAGCATCCGGGCTTGGCACAAGCAATGATCGTGAGTAGCTATCGCCCCCGCTGGCACGGCCGATCCCGCAGTCCATGCGCCCTGGATAGAGGGCTTCAAGCGTACGAAAGTTCTCGGCAATGTGATAGGCGCTGTGATTAGGAAGCATGACACCGCCAGTGCCCAGGCGAATGCGTGTCGTTTGAGCACCAATGGCTGCGAGCAAGACTTCGGGGGTTGATCCCTGAAGGATGCTCAGGTTGTGGTGTTCAGAAAGCCAGATTCGGTTGTAACCCAATCGATCGATCTCTTTGGACAAAGCGACTGTATTGGAGATGGCCTCTGCGGCGGAGCTGCCCTCTGAAAGGGCTGATTGTTCCAGGACTGAAAGTTTCATAAACGCCCTATTTTGAATGGCGAATTCTTAAAGAAGAAACGTTATAGCCGGCGTTGAAGACTGCGTGCATTCGCCTCGTCTCGTCAACGGTTCATCTGCTTTCGTATTGCTTGTCCCTGTGCTCCACCTTGGCGGCTACCTGGGGTCGGCCGTTATCGGGCGAGGGGATTTTCAGCGCCAGGACATGGGCCTACCCAAGGACGGCACGGTTCTCCGCTTCGGAGAGCTCGGCACCAACCGGCTCGATGCCTATTGCCCGAAGCTGGGAAGAAAGCTCCTCTGGAGCTTGTGCCGCATGTTGCTTTCCCATGTCCGCCTGACTTTCCCGTTGAAAATTTAGCGTCCTTCGGCGTCTCGAAGTTACCTTCCGTTGCGCAATGTTGCACGTGGGCAGACGCTCTTTCGAAAATAACGTAAGTTGCTCAACAAAAAGCCCTCCCGAGCAGATGGGAGGGCTAATAATTGGGTGCAGGGGCGGGATTTGAACCCGCGACCTTCAGGTTATGAGCCTGACGAGCTACCAGGCTGCTCCACCCTGCAACAAGTGAGAAGGGGCAAAGGAGTCATTTGTCCGCGGCCTGTCAACGCCTTTTCCCCCAAAGGCCAACTTCGCGCTTGCCACCGGCCCCGGCGGCGTCTGTTTTGGGCGGCTCCGTTCGTTGCAAGTACAACCTTAAACCATCACCACGATCGCAAGGCGGCCCACTGGCCGACCTGTGTCTCGACTGATACATAGATCATGAACCTCACTCCCAAAGACCTGCTCGATGCCGGCGTGCATTTCGGGCACCAGACCAAGCGTTGGAACCCGCGTTCCAAGCCCTACGTGTTCGACCACCGCCAGGGCATCACCATCATCGACCTCGGCAAGACGCACATCGCGCTCGAAAAAGCGTGCGCGTTTGTCGAAAACCTCGTGGCCGAGGGCGGCAACATCCTCTACGTCGGCACCAAGCGCCAGGCGCAGGAAATCGTCCGCGAAGCCGCCACGTCGGTCAACATGCTCTTCTGCGTCAACCGCTGGCTCGGCGGCACGCTCACCAATTTTGAGACGATCAAGCGTTCCATCGCGAAATTCCGGAAGTACCAGCAGATGGAGACCAGCGGCGAGCTCGCCAAGTTTTCGTCGAAGGAAGAAGCCTCGATCAAGCGCGAGATGGGCCGCATGCAGCGCAATTTCGACGGCATCCTGGAAATGGGCAGCCTGCCTTCGGCCCTCTTCATCATCGATGCCAGCCACGAGGAAATCGCCGTCGCCGAGGCCGCCCGCTGCGAGATTCCCTGCATCGGCCTGGTCGACACCAATTCCGATCCCACTGCGCTTTCGCATCCCATCCCGGGCAATGACGACGCAGTGAAGTCCATCCGCATCATCGTCGAGGCGGTCACCGCTGCCGTGCAGAGCGGACTCGCTCAGCGCGATTCCCGCCGCATTGCCCGCGGCCAAGCCGACCTGCGCGCTGCCCATGCGGCTCACGCCGCCGCCAACAGCGAGGGCGAAGTGGACCTCTCGAAAGTCGAGCTGCCCAAGGACGTTGCTGTCGATGAGGACGCTGCTGCCGTGGCGCTCAAGAAAAAGCCCGTCCGCGCCCGCAAGGCGCCCGTCAAGGCCGAGTAATTCCCCTCCTGAAAAAATTCTGATGAGCACTGTCATCACCGCCCAAATGGTCAGCGATCTGCGCGAAAAAACCGGCGCCGGTCTGCTTGACTGCAAAAAAGCCCTCACGGAAGCCAATGGCGCCCTTGAGGAGGCCATTACCATCCTGCGCAAAAAAGGCGCCGCCTCGGCCGCCAAGAAGGCCGACCGCACCACGAAGGAGGGCCTCATCGAGAGCTACATCCACGTGGGCGGCAAAGTTGGCGTCCTGCTCGAGGTGAATTGCGAGACCGACTTTGTCGCGCGCAACGAGGAGTTCCGCGCCTTCTGCAAGGACGCCTGCCTCCAGATCGCCGCGCACAGCCCGCTGTACGTGGGACGCGAGGAAGTGCCCGAGGCCGACCTCGCCAAGGAGCGCGAGATCGCCGCCGCGCAGGTCCAGGGCAAGCCGCCCGCCGCCGTGCAAAAGATCGTCGAGGGCAAGCTCGAGAAATATTACTCCACCGTCTGCCTGCTCGACCAGCCGTTCGTGAAGCTGCCCGAGAAGACCGTGAAGGAAATTCTCACTGAGAAGGTTGCGAAGATGGGTGAGAACATTCAGATCCGCCGCTTCACGCGCTACCAGCTCGGCGCCTGAGCCCGGCAAACACCGTTGCCCTTTTTCCGGCGCTTCGCTCAATCAGGCGGAGCGCCTTTTTATTTCCCATCGATGAAAGTCACCCGCGGCCAGATCCTCGGGCGCGGCCTGACCAACCGCTGCCCCAACTGCGGCGGACGCACGCTGTTCAAGCCCGGCACGTTCTTCGAGCTGAACAAAGAGTGTGCGTCATGCGGCCTGAAGATCGAACGCGACGAGGGCTTTTTCCTCGGCTCGATGTCGCTCAACTACGGCGTCACGCTCGTGTGCTTCCTCACGCCGGTGATGCTGCTGGCGTATTACCACGTCATCGGCGTCACGCTGGCCGTCGTGCTGGCGGGCGTGGGCTCGGTGCTTTTCCCCGCGCTGTTTTACCGCTCCTCGCGGAGCTGGTGGCTGATGAACTACTATTTTTTCCTGCCGCAGCACCTGCCGGCCAATCGCGAAGCGGTCCAGCGGGGCGAAGACGAAAATATTTAGCATCGCCGACCCGGCCACGCCGATTTTCGGCTTCCGTTTTATGGTGCCGGGTCTACGTTTCGCCCTTCGCGCCACGGAGAGGTGGCAGAGTGGTCGAATGCGCCTGACTCGAAATCAGGTGTGCCGCAAGGTACCGGGGGTTCGAATCCCTCCCTCTCCGCCATGCGCAGCATGGCATCACCGCGGATGCGGTGCGCAGCCGCAAAGCGGCAGCAAAGGAGGAATATGGGCAAAGCCGCAGGCTTTGGGGCGCAGCCCTGAGTGAAGCGAATCAATCCCTCCCTCTCCGCCAGTTTTCACCCTGGGAGGGCCGCTCGCGTTTTATGCCACCAGGCAAATAAAATCTCCTTCGGCCCGGGGGCGCGAAGGAGAGGAGGGCCGCGGGTTTGGCCCGCGGCCTTGAATTGAATGGCAGACCGGTCAGTTGGCCGTGGCGAACAGCACTTCGACGCGGCGGTCGCGGCGGGTTTGTGAATCGCCGAACGCGCCGATTTTAATCTTATAAGACGGCACGCCCGCATTGATCAACGAGAGGCGAACCGCTTCAACCCGGCGGTCGCTCAGATTTTGATCCTTCGGGTCGGAGCCATGCGGATCCATGGATCCATCAAGCCCGAGCTGCAGCGAAGGGTTCTCTTTCATGTAAGCGGCGATGCGGGCGCTTTTGCCCGAGTCCGAGTCCTGAATCCGGTCGTCGTTATAGGCAAAGACGAAGTCCCGGTAGGATGTCCACTGGCCTACGATGCCGGCCACACCCGTGTTGCCTTGCGACCCGGTCGTGCCTTGGGCACCCATCGCACCGGTCTGGCCGGTGGCGCCGGCGATACCAGCGGTCGTGCGGCCCTGGCCACCCGTGTCTCCGCTGACGCCTTGGGCGCCCGTGTCGCCCGTGCGGCCCGCTTGTCCCGTGGGTCCGTAAAGAGTCGAACCTTGGGCGCCGATCGCGCCGGTCGCGCCGGTCTCACCTTGGGCACCGGTGGCACCCGTTGCACCAACATAGCCGACCGTGCTCGCGCCGGTTTCACCTTGAGCGCCGGTGGCACCCTGGGCCCCGGTCGCACCCATGTCGCCGGGCCGGCCTGCGGCACCGCGTCTGACTTCACCCGGAGCGCCGGTGGCGCCAGTGGCACCTTGGGCACCGGTGGCACCTTGGGCACCCGTGGGACCTGTTTCGCCTGCCAAGGCAATGCCCGGGGCTCCGCGTTCGCCGGTGGCACCTTGAGCGCCTGTGGCGCCGGTCGGACCATCGGGACCGCGGGGACCAACGAGACTTTGCGAATTGTCCGCGGGCGGATTGTTGGAGGCAGTATTAGCGGGTTGTGTAGCACAACCGGCGACCAGCATCGCAGTGACAGCGATTGTTATTAGTTCACGTTTCATAGATTTTATTTTTTGCAAGGGGGCGGAGCCTCTGTTTCGATGTGCGTGATTTCCCGCATGGTGCGGGACGACATCGCCGGTGACCGTTGAGTCCCTTGAGCGGCTTATCTTAATGGACGGGCTCGCCCGGCTCTATGGGGTGAAACCCGACGCGCGCGGAACCCCTTCGTCGACCAAAACTTCCTTGCTATCAGCCACTTCTCGACGGTCCGGGAAGATTTTGATTTCGCATCTTCGGGACTTGGAGTGGCCCGAATTTTGGGAAATTTCTCTGAGTCGTGAACGGTAAATAAGCCACTACTTGCAAGCGAGTTGAGGAATAACAGTCCGGTCGATTGACCGGCCGGCTTTGCGAGCGCTTAAGGTATTTTTAAGGGGTTTGGGCCCTGGCTTAATTAGGCGTGGCGGGCGCCCGGGGGTAAACTGGGCGTGTTCAATCCGCCATGCACGCGACCAACAAGGAACGCTCGCTTTATCTCTGCCTGCTGGTGGCAGTGCTGGCTGGTTTTTTGATCGGCCTCGCCCTGGCCGGTCGCACCGTCGGGGGGCCTGCGGGCTCGCGCGTGCACTGGCCCTCACCGGCGGAGATCAGCCGCTGAGAATTTTCATGGAACCGCCCATGGTCGCCGAGCCTCCAGCCAGGGGTTGGACTGCCGCCCGGGGCGATGAGCTCGCCTCAGGGATGCTGCTGGATGGCCGTTTTGAACTCATCGATCTGGTGGCGCGAAGCCATATGGCCTCCGTCTTCAAGGCCCTTGATCGGGAAACAGGCAGGACCGTGGCGATCAAGGTGCCGCTGCTCTCCGTGGAAAGCGATCTGGGCGGATATGAGCGGTTCCGACGCGAAGAGGAAATCGGTTCGCACCTCGATCATCCTTCGATTCTGAAATTCATCCGGATCGAGGGCGAAAAAAGCCGGCCCTACTTGGTGATGGAATTTCTCGAAGGCGAGACGCTCGCGCAACGCATGGCCAAGGCCGACCCCATGCCGGAAAATGAGGCGGCGCGGATTGTCAGCCGTGTGTGCGATGCGCTCGATTACCTGTACCGCCGTGGCATTGTCCATCGCGATCTCAAGCCGCAGAACATCATTTTCTGCCGCGATGGCAGCATGCGGCTGATCGATTTCGGCCTCGCGCGCGCGGCGGAGTCCCGCCGGCTGACCTTCGCCGGCTTCACCTCGGTGATGGGCACGCCGGATTACATCGCGCCGGAGCAGGTAAAGGGAAGGCGCGGCGACCACCGGAGCGACATCTACAGCCTTGGCGCCATTCTTTACGAGATGGTCACGGGTGCGCCGCCTTTCGAGGGCGAGAGTCCCCTTGTCGTCATGAATGTGCGCGTTTCGGGCGATCCCGCGGCACCGCGGACCCGGAATCCGAATCTGAGCGCGGCGATGGAGGAAATCATTCTTCACGCCATGGAGCGCGATCCGGGCCGGCGTTATCTTTCAGCCCTCGCGATGAAGCGGCACCTGGATGATTGCCAGACGGTCGAGCTGACGGACCGCCATCTGCACTTGCGGACGCCGCAGGCTTGGAAGCGCACCCCGCTGCCCTGGCCTTTGATCGCCGGCTTTCTGCTGCTGCAGGCGCTGCTCTTCCTCGTGCTCTTTCTCTATTTCAAATTCCACCATTGATGTCTGCCTGCCTCTCCAACCTCAGGGCCAAAAAGCTCCCGCCGGCGCGCTTCCGGCCGGCGGTTAAGGTATTTTTAAGGGGTTTCGGCCCTGGCTTAAGTACCCGTGGGGGCTTCGTGCTGCTACCATTGGGCTCTTCCTGCATTTAAAATTTAACGATTAGCATCCCGCTTCACCCAGTCTTCGGAAACCAACATGAATATAAACGAAATCATCCAGGTCGTCCTTTTCTTCGGATTGGGCATCGCCTTGACGCCGGTCCTGGGCCGGTTCATGGCGCGCGTGTACAAGGGCGAAAAAACCTTTCTGCATCCGCTGCTCCAGCCGGTTGAAAACTTGATTTACAAGGTGACCGGCATTGATCCGAGCGAGGAGATGTCGTGGCTGAAGTATCTCTGGGCGGTGACGATCATGACCACGGTCGGTTTTGCGTCGCTGATGTTGATTCTATATTATCAGGACAAGCTGCCGTTCCAGGCCTTTCTCAATCCCCAGAATTTCCCCGGCCTTTCCTGGCATCTCGCCTTCAACACCGCCTGGAGCTTCACCTGCAACGCCGACTGGCAGTCCTATGCGGGCGAGGCGACCATGAGCTATTTCTCGCAGACGCTCGGCCTCTCGGTGCACCAGTTTATCAGTGGTGCGGCCGGTTTGGCGGTTCTGGTAGCAGTCGGACGTGCTTTGAAGCGGCACAGTGTGAAAACCATTGGTAATTTCTGGGTCGATCTCACCCGTGGCCTCATCTATCTCGTCATTCCGCTCTCGATCCTCTGGGCGATCCCGCTAGCGTGGCAGGGCTGCCCGCAGACATTTAAAGTCTATCCGAACGCAAGTTTGGTCGAGCCCTACACTGCGCAGGTGCAGAAGACCGACGACAAGGGCAACGTGGTCAACGGCCCCGACGGCAAGCCCGTGATGGTGGACCAGAAGGTGGAGACGCAGGTCATTCCGGTTGGCCCGGTGGCATCGTTCGAGTCATGCAAGCAGCTTTTTACCAATGGCGGCGGGTGGTATAGTGTGAACAGCGCCCATCCGCTTGAAAATCCGACACCGCTCTCCGATTTCCTCGAAATGCTCGCCATCATCGTGATCCCGATGGCGCAGGTCTACATGTTTGGCCTGCTGGTCGGAAACAAGAAGCACGCCTGGTGCCTGTTCACGGTCATGCTGTCGCTCTACGTGCTCACGTTCGTCGTGGCCTGGTGGGCGGAGACGCAGCCCAATCCCGTTGTGCACAATATCCATCCGCTGATGGAAGGGAAGGAGCAGCGGTTCGGCGTGATGAACAGCGTCCTCTGGGGCGTGTCGTGCACCGCCATCGACAACGGCTCGGTGAATTCGATGCACGACAGCTGGATGCCGTTGGCCGGCATGATGCCGATGTGGAACATCCTCGTCGGCGAAATCCTCTTCGGCGGCATCGGCTGCGGCATGTACTGCATGCTCTTCCACGTGCTCATCACGGTCTTCATCGCCGGGCTCATGATCGGGCGAACGCCGGAGTATCTCGGCAAAAAGCTGGACGCGTGGGTCGCCACCTGGGCGGTCATCGGCGTGCTGGTGCCTAACGCCGCCTGCCTGATACCCACCGCGATGTCCTGCATGCCCAATCTCGTGCCGACGGCCGCGGCCAGCCTGAACAATGGCGGCCCCCATGGATTGAGCGAAATTCTTTACGCCTTTGGCGAGGCTGCAAATAACAATGGCAGCGCGTTCGCCGGCCTCAACGCCAACGTTCCCTGGTACGATGTCGCCCTTGGCATTGCGATCATCATCGGTCGTTTCGCTCCGATTGCCGCGGCGCTCGCCATTGTCGGCCGTCTGGCCTCCAAAAAGACCGTTGAAGCCTCGGCTGGCACGCTGCCCACCCACGGTTGGACGTTCGGCCTTGTCCTGGGAGGCGTCATTTTAATTGTCGCCGCGCTCACCTTTTTCCCGGCGCTTTGCCTCGGGCCGCTGGTTGAACATGGGCTCATGCTCGCGGGCCGCACATTTTGATCAAAACGGAAATTATTTTTAATCATGAGCACAAAATTTGAAGTAAACTATTCTTCGCTGGTCCGCCAGGCGGTGGTCGACGCATTCAAAAAACTGAACCCGCGCGACGAGATCAAGAACCTCGTCATGTTCGTCGTCTGGATCGGCTCGGTCTGGACCACGGTCATTCTCTTCCTGCCCGGCCAGTGCACGCTTTTCAACCTGCAGATCTGTTTCTGGCTGTGGTTCACCTGCATCTTCGCCAACTTCGCCGAGGCCATGGCCGAGGGCCGTGGCAAGGCCCACGCCGATGAGCTGCGCAAGATGCGCACGAAGACGACGGCCCGCAAACTCGTCAACGGCCGGGAAACCTCCGTCTCCAGCAGCGAGCTGAAAATCGACGACCGGGTCGTCTGCGAAGCCGGCGACCTGGTTCCGGCCGACGGCGAAGTCGTCGAAGGCATCGCCACGGTGGACGAGTCCGCCATCACGGGCGAATCGGCGCCGGTCATCCGCGAAAGCGGCGGCGACCGCAGCGCCGTCACCGGCGGCACGCGCGTGACCAGCGACCGCATCGTGGTCCGCGTCACCGCGGAGGAGGGAAATTCGTTCCTCGATCGGATGATCTCGATGATCGAAGGCGCGCGCCGGCAAAAAACGCCGAACGAAATCGCGCTCAACATCGTCCTCGTCAGCCTGACGGCGCTCTTCATCGTCGTCGTCTTCGTCCTGCCGCCCTATGCTCATTACAATGAGGCGCAGGCCGGACAAAAGGACGTCGTTCTCACGACGGTCCCCGTGCTGCTGGCGCTGATCGTCTGCCTGATTCCGACGACCATTGGCGGGCTGCTCAGCGCCATCGGCATCGCCGGCATCGACCGCCTGATGCGCCGCAACGTGCTCGCCACCAGCGGACGCGCCGTCGAGGCCGCCGGCGACGTGGACGTGCTGCTGCTCGACAAGACCGGCACCATCACGCTCGGCAACCGCATGGCGAGCGACTTCATTCCCGCCTCGGGCGTCAAGATCGAGGAACTGGCCGATGCGGCCCAGCTCGCCTCGCTCGCCGACGAAACGCCTGAAGGCCGCAGCATCGTCGTCCTGGCCAAGGAGAAATACGGCCTGCGCGGCCGTGAAGTCGCCGAGCCGCATGCGACCCCGGTCCCATTTACCGCCCAGACGCGAATGAGCGGCGTGGATTTTGACAACGGCAAAGGCGGCGTTCAGCGCCGCATCCGCAAAGGTGCCGCCGAGTCGGTCAAGCAATGGGTCGTGGAGCAGGGCGGCCAGCACGACAAGCTTGTCATGGACAAGGTGGATGAAATTTCCCGCTCCGGCGGCACGCCGTTGGTCGTGGCCGACGGCTCGCGCATGCTCGGCGTCATCCAGCTCAAGGACATCGTCAAGGGCGGCATCAAGGAGCGCTTCGCGCAGTTGCGGAAGATGGGCGTGAAGACGGTCATGATCACCGGCGACAATCCGCTGACCGCCGCCGCCATCGCGGCCGAGGCGGGCGTGGACGACTTCATCGCCCAGGCCAAGCCCGAGGACAAGCTGGCGCGCATCCGCCAGGAACAGGAGGGCGGCAAGCTCATCGCCATGATCGGCGACGGCACCAACGACGCGCCCGCGCTGGCGCAGGCCGACGTTGGCGTGGCCATGAACACCGGCACGCAGGCCGCCCGCGAGGCCGGCAACATGGTCGATCTCGACAGCAATCCGACCAAGCTCATCGAGGTCGTGGAGATCGGCAAGCAGCTGCTGATGACCCGCGGTGCGCTCACGACCTTCAGCATCGCCAACGACGTTTCAAAATATTTCGCGATCCTGCCGGCCATGTTCGGCGTGCTCTACGCCGCCACGGCCGGCGGCCGCGGCCCGCTCGATAAATACAACATCATGTACCTGCATTCCCCGCAGAGCGCGATCCTGAGCGCGGTGATCTTCAACGCGCTGGTCATCGTCGCGTTGATTCCGCTGGCGCTGAAGGGCGTGAAGTACCAGCCGCTCGGCGCGTCGGTGATCCTGCGCAAGAACATGCTGATTTACGGCATCGGCGGCATCATCGTGCCGTTCATCTTTATCAAACTCATCGACCTGCTGCTGGTGGCGATCCACCTGGCACCGTAAATCATCAAGAAAGGCCATCCCATGATCAAACTTACTCTCCAATCAATCCTGCAGACGCTGATGTGGACCGTTATAGCGGGCATTTTGTACCCGCTCGTCATGACTGTGTTCTTTCAACTGGTGTTCCCTCACCAGGCCAACGGGAGCCTCGTGGAACGTGACGGCAAGGTTGTCGGCTCCACGCTGTTGGCCCAGCAGTTTCAAGGGGACAAATATTTCTGGCCGCGGCCGTCTGCCAGCGGTTACGGCACCGGGCCCGGGGGCTTCACGGCCTCGGGTGCCAGCAATCTCGGACCGACGAGTGCCCAGCTCCAGAAGAACGTCGACGCCAATCTCGCCGCTTTGCGCACCGCGCACAAGCTGCCCGCCGATGCGCCCGTGCCGGCCGATCTCGTTTTCGCTTCCGCCAGCGGGCTGGATCCGCACATCAGTCCCGAAGGCGCGCGTTTCCAGATCGCGCGCGTGGCCGCTGCGCGCGGCTTGGGCGTGGACCAGGTCACGGCGCTGGTGGAGAAATTCATCGAGCCGCCGCAATGGGGCTTCCTGGGTGAACCGCGCGTCAATGTTCTGCTGCTGAACCTGGCCTTGGATCAGGCTCAGGCTGATACCGGCAAAAAATGATGAAGCACGACAGGGAGGTATTCTCCGTCACGCCGCCGCCGGCCTTGTTCTCCTGCAGGAGAATGCGCGGCGATGCCGGGGGATTGGAATTTTTTTTCGGCCTGCATTCCGGCGTGGGCTCGACGTTCGCCATTCATCTCCGAGCGCGATAGTGTGGAAGCTGTCGCGGGCGCCGTCGAAACCCATGGCCGGGCCGACCGAGGCGCTGCTTGCGGGGCTGTTCGCCTGCCCCGCAGGCAGATCGCCTGGTGGCCGCACGAAGCTCGCCAGTTTTGGCTTGAAGTGCTACACCGGATTGACGGAGTGCACGACGGGCTTCGCACAGCATCCATGTCAACGATGACCAAACTGTTTCGCGGTTTTAGCCTGCTCCTGTTCGTTTCAGCGCTGGGCGCCCTGGCCGTTCTTCTGGCCTCGGATGCCGCGCACGCGCTTCGTCTCACAATCTTCCATCAACAGTCGGGCGCGGTCGCTCTTATCCTGATCGGCGCGTCGTACGTTAGTCTTCAGTTGAGCTCTGGCGGGTCATGGAACGAAACAATTAAAGGCATTTTTCTCGGACTCGCCTTCATTTTATGGGGCGGCGAGCAATTTCTGCCCGCGAGCTGGGTGGTGACGCTCATGGACAGCGCGGTCATCACGATCTTCGTGGTGGACCTGGGTCTGATTATTTTGGGCCGGCTGAAACGGTCGGATCAGCGGACCCCATAAGCATCCCGCAAATGGCCCTTGTTGAAACATTCCATGACTGAGAGCCGCCCCGATCCCGACGCATTGCTGGCCTCGCTCCATCGGGAAGAGGCGCGCGCCCGGCGCGGGCAGCTGAAGGTTTTCTTCGGCATGTGTCCCGGTGTCGGCAAAACGTTCGCGATGCTCCGCACCGCACAGAAGGAAATCCGCGATGAAGTGGATGCAGTGGTGGGGATCGTCGAGACCCACGGCCGGGTCGAGACCGAGGCCTTGCTGGCCGGGCTGCCGGTGATTCCGCGCAAACAAATCTCCTACCGTGGCGCCACCATTGCTGAGATGGACCTCGAGGCGATCCTCGCGCGCCGGCCGAAGCTCGTGCTCGTGGATGAGCTGGCGCATACCAACGCACCCGGCTCGCGCCACCCGAAGCGCTGGCAGGACGTGGTCGAGCTGCTGGAAGCCGGCCTCGACGTTTACTCCACGCTCAACGTCCAGCACATCGAGTCACGGGCCGACGCTGTCCGGCAGATCACCGGCGCGCCCGTGCACGAGACCGTGCCCGACTCGGTACTCGATCTCGCCAATGAAATCGAGCTGATCGACCTGACGCCGTCCGCGCTCCGTGAGCGCCTGCAGGAGGGCAAGGTTTATCTCGGCGAACGCGCCGCGGCCGCGCGGGATAATTTTTTCAAGGAGGAGCACCTCACGGCGTTGCGCGAGCTCGCGCTGCGGTTCACCGCCGAGCGCGTGGATCGGCAGCTGCGCGAAATGCGCGCCGGCGACGCGCGCCGCATCGTCTGGCGCAGCGGCGAAAGGCTGCTCGTGGCGGTCGGGCCGAGCCCGTTTTCCACCCAGCTGGTCCGCTGGACGCGGCGGATGTCCGCGGCCCTCGGCGCGCCCTGGCTCGCCGTTCACATCGAGACCTCGCGCACGCTTTCGCCGGAAGGGCAGCGGTTGCTGGATCAAAATCTTGCGCTGGCCCGCGAACTGGGGGCGGAGGTGGTCGTCACTCACGACGATGACATGGCGGCGGCGCTGGTGCGCGTGGCCCGGTCGCACAACGCCACGCAGATCGTCGTGGGCAAGCCGCGCGGCCAGCGCTGGCGCGATTGGTTGCGCGGCGGCTCGCTCGTGGACCGGCTGGCCCGGCTGGGCGGCGAGATCGACATCTACATGGTGCCGGGCGAGGAGAAGAAACGGCGGAGCCTCCGCCTGGAGTGGGCAGGGCATTCCGGCCTGCAGGAGTATTTCACCGCGCTTGGCGCCATCGCGGGCGTCACGCTCGCGAGCTGGTTTCTTCCGGCCAACTACTACCTCTCCGTCGGCCTCGTGTATTTGCTGGTGGTCATTCTGCTGAGCCTGAAGCTGGGCCGCGGCCCGGTTTTTGTCGCCGGCCTGTTGAGCGCGCTTACCTGGGATTATTTTTTCATCCCGCCGCGGTTCACCTTCATCATCACCAAGGTCGAGGATGCCTTGCTCTGCGGCACCTATCTCGTGGTCTCGCTGGTCGCGGGCCAGCTCACCGCCCGCATCCGTGCGCAATCGCGCAATGAAAGAATGCGCGAGGAGCGGGCCACCGCCCTGTTTCAACTCACGCGCGTGCTGGCCGGCGCGAAGACGCTCGATGACGCGGTCTTCGCCGCGTTGCGCCAGGCGGATGAGCTTTTCGATGCGCAAACCTCGCTGGCGCTGGCGGACGAGGGGGGCGGCACGCTCACGCCGCACTTTGCCGGCTCCTATGTGCTCGACGAAAAGGAGCACGGCGTGGCCGATTGGGCCTACCGCAACCGGCGCAATGCGGGCCGGTTTACGGACACCCTGCCGGGCAGCGTCGGTTATTACGTGCCGCTCGTGCGCGAGGACAACGCGGTGGGCGTGCTCGGCATCAAGCTGCCGCCCGACAAGACGCTCACGCTGGCACAGCGCGATCTGCTCGATGCTTTTGCCCGGCAGCTGGCGCTGAACGTCGAGCGCGAAAACCTGCGCGCGGCCGGCGAGCGCGAGAAGCTGCTGGTTGAGTCGGAGAAACTGCACCGGGTGCTGTTCGACAGCGTGTCCCACGAGCTGCATACGCCACTGGCGGTGATCTCGGCGGTCTTCGAAAACCTGAAGCAGGCCGACCCGGTGTTGCACGACAGCCTCGTGCACGAAGGAGGCACCGCTGTTGCCCGGCTCAACCGGCTGGTCAAAAACCTGCTCGACCAGACCCGGCTGGAAAGCGGCGCGTTGCAGCCGCATCTGGTGTGGTGCGATGTCCACGATCTCGTGAAGGCGGCCATGGAGGACATGGGCGATGCGCTCGCCGGTCACCCCGTGGAAAGCATCGTGCCTGACGACATGCCGCCGGTTTCCGCGGACTTTGCCCTGACCGAGCAGGTGCTGGCCAACCTGCTGCTGAACGCGGCCGTGCATACGCCTGCGGCCACGCCGATCTTTCTCACGGTCGGCCTCGATCGCGGCGGGCAGCGGGTGTTCTTCACCGTGGCCGACCGCGGTCCGGGCTTTCCGGCGGCGATGCGCGAGCGGCTGTTCAAGAAATTCGCGCGGGGCGACGCGGCCCGGGCCGGCGGCCTTGGACTGGGGCTGTCCATCGTGCGCGGCTTCATCACCGCCCAGGGCGGTGAAGTGGTGGTCGGCGAAAATCCCGGTGGCGGCGCGGTGATTACGATTTACCTTCCTCATTCGGCGCTTAAAGATACGCCGAAGGAATGACCAAAATCCACCGGCCCAAGGTGCTCGTCATCGACGACGAAATTCAGATTCGCCGGCTTTTGCGGGTCACGCTGGAATCGGGCGGTTACGATGTGCATGAGGCGGAAACCGGACAGCTCGGTCTGACCGAAGCCGCGGGCGTGCGGCCTGAGGGCATCGTGCTCGATCTCGGGCTGCCTGATCTCGATGGCAAAGAGGTTTTGCGGCGGCTACGCGAGTGGTCGCAAACGCCGGTGCTCGTGCTCACCGTACGCGACAGCGAGCGGGAGACGATCGCCGCGCTCGACGCCGGTGCAGATGACTACCTGACCAAGCCTTTCCGCGGGTTGGAACTGCTCGCTCGTCTGCGGGCCGTGCTGCGCCGGACGCAGCCGGCCAATGCCGAGGCGGTGGTGCGCTTCGGCGCGGTGGAAATCGATTTTGTGGCGCATCTCGTCCGCCGTGATGGCAAGGAAGTGAAGCTCTCGGCCAAGGAATACGACCTGCTACGCTATCTCGCCCTGCATCGCGGTCGCGTGGTCACGCACCGGCAGATCCTGCGTGAACTCTGGGGTGCGAACGCCGAGGAGAACACTCATTACCTATGGGTGTACACGACGCATCTGCGGCAAAAACTCGAAGACAATCCACATGAGCCCAAATATCTGAAAACCGAGGCCGGTATCGGGTACCGGCTGGACGTCGAGGGCTAGCGTGATTTTCGCGTTCTGGCACAAACTGTCGCATCTAACTGGGTACCAACGACCGTTGGCCAACCCCGCTTGACAGCTGGCGCCGTTTTGCTTCTCTCCCCGACTTTCGCAGCCTAAGTCGCGTTTCCTTCCTGAAGCGCGACGCGGAGGAACCAACCCCCGGAGCAATCCGGGGAGGGGCAAACGGCGCCGGGTAACCGGAGGCCGCGGTCACTTCCTCGACCGAGCCCGTCAGCTAACTTCGTCGGCATCTGGAAGGGCGATCCTCTGGGCCCGCATGCGCGGATACTCACGATTTCCCCAAGTCTAACTTGCGGTGGGCGGGCTCAACGGCCCGCGCGCCGCACTTCTCGGAGATCGACATGCGCATCAAACACCTGTTGCTGGGCAAACCGCGGGACGTCCATGACCCGCACCTGTTCCATAAAATCTCGCTCATCGCGTTCCTCGCGTGGGTGGGTCTCGGCGCCGACGGGCTGAGTTCGTCGGCCTACGGCCCGGACGAGGCCTTTCGCGCCATTCTTGACCACCGTTATCTTGCGGTCGCGCTCGCGCTGGCGACAGCCGGCACGGTCTTCATCATCTCGCTCGCCTACAGCCGGCTCATCGAGCACTTTCCGGCGGGCGGCGGCGGTTACGTGGTCGCCACAAAACTGCTCGGGCCGTCGTGGGGTGTCATCTCCGGTTGTGCGCTGCTGGTCGACTACGTGCTGACCATCACGACGTCGATGGCGGCGGCGGTGGATCAGGTTTTCAGCTTCATCCCGCCGCACTATGCGCACCTGAAGCTGGGCATCGAGTGCGCCCTCATCGTCGTGCTCATCCTCCTCAACCTGCGCGGGGTGAAGGAATCGGTGGCGGTGGTGGTGCCGATTTTCATGCTGTTCATCGTCACGCATGCAATCGTGCTCGTGGGCTGCCTTGTGATGCACGGCCATAACCTGCCGGCGATGGCGGGACAGCTCAGCGACGGACTGCGGAGCGATTACCACCAGCTCGGCCTGTGGGCGATTTTCCTGATTTTCATGAACGCGTACTCGCGCGGCGCGGGCACCTACACGGGCATCGAGGCGGTGTCCAACGGCGTGCCCATCATGCGCGAGCCGCGGGTGGCGACGGCCAAGCGCACGATGCTCTACATGGCGGCCTCGCTCGCGATCACCGCGGGCGGCATCCTCCTCTGTTATGTGCTGGTGAACGCTGCGCCCGAAGAGGGCAAGACGCTGAACGCCGTCCTGATCGAGCGGCTCGGGTTCGGCTCGTGGTTTGTGGTGCTTTCGCTGGTCGCGGAGGGCGGGTTGCTGTTCGTGGCCGCGCAGACCGGCTTCATCGACGGTCCGCGCGTGATGGCGAACATGTCGCTCGACGGCTGGCTGCCGCACCGGTTCAGCGTGTTGTCGGAGCGGCTGACGATGCATTACGGTGTGCTGCTCATCGGCGGCGCATCCATCATGAGCCTGTTTTACACCGGCGGTGATGTGACCGCGCTGGTGACGATGTATTCGATCAATGTCTTCGTGACCTTCTCGCTTTCACAGCTCGGCATGTGCCGCTTCTGGATCGCCAAGCGCCGGGAGGAAAGCGCGGCGTGGCTCCGTCCGCTGCTGCTGCACAGCGTGGCGCTGACGCTCTGTGCCCTCATCCTCATCATGGTCGTGGTCGAGAAATTCACCGAGGGTGGCTGGATGACGCTGCTCGTCACCTCGGCGCTCATCGGGCTCTGCTGGCTGATCCGCCGGCATTACCGCGACGTGCAGGCACGCCTGCGGCACCTTTCGGAAATCCTGGTCGACCTGCCGAAATCCTCGCACGTCGCGCCGGCCGACGCGGTGCTTGATCCGGCGCAGCCGACTGCGGTGATGCTCGTGGCGGCCTACAGCGGCCTGGGCGTCCATTCATTGCTGGCGGTGTTGCGCACGTTTCCACGGCATTACAAGCAGGTCGTCTTCGCGTCGGTGGGCGTGCTCGATTCGGGCAACTTCAAGGGGGCGGAGGAGGTGGAGCACCTCGAGGTGAAGGTACGCGCCGACCTCGAAAAATATTGCGAGCTGGCGCGCGGGCTCGGCCTGCCCGCGGCCTTCCGGCTGGGCAGCGGCATCGACCCGGTGTCCGAGGCGGTGAAACTGTGCGAGGGAATCGCGGGGGAATTTCCGCGCGCGGTGTTTTTCGGCGGCAAGCTCATCTTCCAACGCGAGACGTGGTGGGGCCGAGTGCTGCACAACGAGACGGCCTTTGCCATCCAGCGCCGCCTGCAATGGCTCGGCCGGCCGATGCTGGTGCTGCCCGTGCGCGTCGGCGGATGAGCCTCAGGTGGCCGGTGCCGTGGCCGTCCGCACTCGCTGGGCGGCCGCGGCCATGAAATAGTTCTGCGCGGAAAACGACGGCTCGCCCTCGGCCCGTGGCAGCGGCAGGTAGGCGCCGTTGGCCTGCAGCAGGCGGGCGCCGTCGTTGTCCTGCAGCTCCATCGAGAGGAGATCGTCGGTGAGGCGGCGGCGCAGATCGGGATCGTCGATGGGGAAGAGCACCTCGATGCGGCGGAAAAAATTACGTGGCATCCAGTCGGCGCTGCCGGCCAGGACGAGCGGCTCGCCGCCGTGGTTTTCAAAATAGAAGACGCGCGCGTGCTCGAGAAAGCGGCCGACGATCGAGCGCACGCGGATGTTTTCGCTGAGCCCGCGCACGCCGGGCACAAGGCAGCAGATGCCGCGCACGATGAGGTCGATCTGCACGCCGGCCTGCGAGGCGGTGTAGAGGTTGTCGATGGTGGCTTTGTCCACGAGTGAGTTCATCTTGACCAGGATGCGCGCGGGCTGGCCGGCGGCGGCGTGGGCGGCCTCGCGCTGGATCAGCTCCTGCAGGCGCGGGTGCAGGTTGAACGGCGCGACGAGCAGGTGGTTGAACTCCGGTGCGCGGCTGAAGCCGGTGAGCGAGTTGAAGAGGCTGGCGACGTCGGCGGTGATGTGCGCGCGGCTGGTGAAGAGGCTGAGGTCGCTGTAGAGGCGCGCGGTGCGCGGGTTGTAGTTGCCCGTGCCGAGGTGTGCGTAGTGGCGCAGGGCGGTGCCTTCGCGGCGGACGACGAGGCAGAGCTTGCAGTGGGTCTTGTGGCCGACGAGGCCGTAGACGACGTGCACGCCGGCCTCCTCGAGCTGGCGGGCCCACTGGATGTTGTTGGCCTCGTCGAAGCGGGCCTTCAGTTCGACCAGCGCGGTGACCTGCTTGCCATTGCGCGAGGCCTCGATGAGAGCGCGCACGATCGGCGAGTCACCGCTCGTGCGGTAGAGCGTCTGCTTGAGGGCGAAAACCTGGGGATCGCGCGCGGCCTGCTCGACAAACTCGACGACGGGCGTGAAGGCGTCGTAGGGGTGATGCAGGAGCACGTCCTGCGCGCGCAGCGTCTCGAAGACGATGGAAATGTGGCGTAGCGGCGAGACGTTGACGGGCGAGAATGGCGGGTACTTCAGCTCCGGCCGGTCGATGTCGTAAAGGCTCATCAAGCGCATGAGGTTGAGCGGGCCGTTGAGCCGGAAGACGTATTCGTGCGAGAGACCGAGGTGGTCGCAAAGCGTGCTGAAGATGGGTTCGTTCACGCCCTCCTCGATTTCCAGCCGCACGGCGGCGCCGCGGCGGAGATTGCGCAATTCTTCTTCGATTTTCTTGAGTAGGTTTTCCGCCTCTTCCTCGTCAATGTAAAGGTCGCTGTTGCGCGTGACGCGGAAGGCCTGCGCGCCGGTCACGGTGTAGCCTGGGAACAGCTGGCCGGCGCAGAGCTTGATGATGTCGCTGAGGAAAATGTACCGCTGCGGGCTGCTTTTCGACGGCTCGATGTTGACCAGGCGCGGCAGGATCCGCGGCACGGGCAGGATGGCGATCATGTTCTCGACCTCGGGCGTCGACGGGTTGTCGAGCGAAACGACGACGTTGTGGGTCTTGTTGCCGAGCTGCGGAAACGGATGGGACTGGTCGAGCGCCAGCGGGGTGAGCACGGGAAAAACCTGCTCCTGAAAGTAGGTCTTCACCCAGTTTAGCTCCGAGCGGCTCAACTCGGGAGCGGTCTTGAAAACGATGCCCTCCGCTGCCAGCGCCGGCACGAGCTGGTCCTGCCAGCATCGGTACTGGTCCTCGACGAGGGAGGCGACGACGGAGTGGATGCGGCGGAGCTGTTCGCGCGGGCCGAGGCCGTCGATGCTCGGCTCGGTCACGCCGCCATCCACCTGCTGGATGATGCCGGCGACGCGGATCTCAAAAAATTCGTCGAGATTGGAGCTGACGATGGCGAGGAACTTCACCCGCTCGAGCAGCGGAATCCGGTCGTTTTGTGCGAGTTCGAGCACGCGGCGCTCGAAGGCGAGCCAGGAAAGCTCGCGGTTGAAATAGGCGGCCTTGTGGGCCTGCGGCAGGTTCCCGGCGGCCGGTTCAACGGGCGTGGCCGGCGCGGACACCCCGTTCACTGAGGCAGCGGCGGCAGGCGGGGCGGAAACTTTGCTGGTGCGCTTGGCCATTGGAAACGAACGGTGTAAAAGGCAAGAATGACAAAAATAGGCGCCGGCAGGCCTCGAAACGAGGTTTTTGTGGCGCTTTTCAAAAATGTAACATGCGAGAAAGCACCACCCTGGCAAACTCGGCGGTGGCTCAGGTGCCGACGACCGTCTGGATATTGACGAATTCGCGAATGCCGAAAGGCCCAAGCTCCCGGCCATAGCCGCTTTGCTTCACGCCGCCAAAGGGCATCGAGGGATCGGACCGCACAAAATCGTTGATAAAAACGGCGCCGGCCTCGATTTCGCGCGCAAGAGCGGCGGCGCGCCTTCTGTTTCTGGTAAAAATCGCGGCACCGAGGCCGTAAATGGAATCATTGGCCACGCGCAGAGCCGCGGCTTCGTCCCGCACGGGAATGATGCCCGCGACCGGTCCGAAGAGTTCCTCATCGTAGGCGGGCATGCCGGGGGCGACGTCAGTGAGCACGGTGGGTGGATAGAAAAATCCGGGTCCGGCCGGAAGCCGGCCCCCGAGCAGAAGACGGGCGCCGCGTCGCACGCTTTTTTGCACCTGTTCGTGCAAACCGGCCCGCAGGTCCTCGCGCGCGAGCGGGCCGACATCCGTCGCAGGCTCGCGCGGATCGCCGGTCCGCCGCGCGGCCATGCATGCGACAAATTTTTCCTCAAACACGGTGCGGACGCGATCGACCACGATGAAACGTTTGGCGGCAATGCAGCTCTGGCCGTTGTTGACCAGCCGTGCGGCGGCGCAAATTTCGGCGGCCTGGTCGAGGTCGGCATCGGCGAGGATCAGATAGGCATCGCTGCCGCCGAGCTCGAAGACGCCCTTTTTCATTGCGGCGCCGGCTTGCGCGGCGACCTCTTTGCCGGCGGCCGTGCTGCCGGTGAGTGTCACGGCGCGCACGCGCGGATCGGCGATGAGCGCGGGGATCTTTTTTGACGGGACGAGCAGCGTCTGCAGCACATGACGCGGTGCGCCGGCGGCGGAGAAAAGTTTTTCGATGGCAAGCGCGCAGCCGCTGACGTTGGAGGAATGCTTGAGCAGGAGGACATTGCCGGCCATGAGTGCGGGCGCGGCGGCGCGGAAGAGCTGCCAGAATGGGAAATTCCACGGCATGATGGCGAGGACGACGCCGAGCGGCGTGAAGCCGACGTGGGAATTTTTAGGCGCGCCGGGCGGATGTTCGTCGGCGAGAAAGGCCGCGCCATATCGCGCGAAATGGTCGCAGCCCAGCGCGCATTTTTCGATCTCGGCGCGCGCCTGCGCCATCGGTTTGCCCATCTCGGAGACCATGAGCCGGGCGAGATCATCGCGCTGCGCGCGCAACACCCGGGCGAGGGCCCGCACATGCCGGGCGCGTTGAGCGAAGGAAAGCCGGCGCCAGCCTTCAAAGGCCGCCTGCGCACGCGTGATCGCAGTGACAATTTGTGCCGGAGTGTGCTCGTGATAGGCACGAAGGCGCCGTCCGGTGGCGGGATCGATGGAGACAAAGGCCATGGCAGGATGGACAGCATTTGGCGCCGGACGTTCGCCGTCTGCTTGATTCCGTTCGGCTTAATTTCTTATCGGATAAGGCGGCACGGGCGGCAGGTTCCGCTCCTGGGTCTTGAGTTCGTCGAGAATGACCTCGATGGCCTTGTCGAGCTGCTGGTCTTCGCCGCGGAATTCGCGCGCGGGATCGTTGTCCACCACGATGTCGGGATCGACGCCGTGGCCCTCGATGATCCAGCCCTGACCATCCTTCGAATAGGGCGCAAACTCGGGCCGGTTGAGGAAGCCGCCGTCCACCAGAGGCAGGGTTTCGCGGATGCCGACCACGCCGCCCCAGGTGCGTTTGCCGATGAGCTTGCCCAGCCCAAGGGTCTTGAAGCGATAGGGGAAGATGTCGCCGTCGGACGCGGAGAATTCGTCCATGAGGGTGACCTTGGGGCCGAGCAGCATCTCGTCGGGATCCGGCGTCGGCGTGCCGTAGCGCGTGACCTCGACCATCGCCAATTCACGGCGCAGGCGGTCGATGATCATGGGCGAGACAAAGCCGCCGCCGTTGCTGCGGACGTCGACGATAAGGGCCTTTTTTCGCAATTGCGGATAGAAGTGCTTGGCGAATTCGTTGAGGCCGTCGAAGCCCATGTCGGGGATATGCACGTAGCCGACCTTGCCGCCGGTCTTCCGGTTCACGTAGTCGATGTTGTGCTGCACCCAAGTGTAATAATAGAGCGGCGTTTCATCGGCGATGGGCACCACCGTGACGTCGCGTGCGCCGTTGTCGTCGGGCTTGGAGTTGACCCGGAGCACCACCTGCTTGCCGGCAGTGCCGATGAGCAGCTGGTAGAGGTTGGCGACTTGCGAAACGGGCGTGCCGTTGATGGCGAGCAGGTAATCGCCTTCCTTCACGTCAACGCCGATCTCGGTGAGGGGCGAGCGAGTGGCCTCCTGCCAGTTCTCGCCGCGAAGGATTCTGTCGATGCGATAGGCGCGCGTGACGGAATCGCGCGAGAACGTGGCGCCGAGCAGCCCCATGGGAATGCGCGGCACGTCGGGACGGTCACCGGCGCCGACATAGGTGTGGCCGCTGTTGAGTTCGCCGATGAGTTCACCAATGAGGTAGGTGAGGTCGTTGCGGTGCTGGACGTAAGGCAGAAGCGCGGCGTATTTCGCGCGCAGGGCGGGCCAGTCCACGCCGTTCATGTTGGGCGCGTAAAAACAATCACGCATCTGGCGCCAGCATTCGTTGTAGATTTGTGTCCATTCGGCCCGGCGGTCGAGGTGCATCTCCAGGTTGGAAAGATCGAGCTTGTTGTCCTTCAGTTCGATCTTGGCCGAGGGCAGATCGATGAGCGCGTAGTCGTCGCCGGATTTGACCAGCATCTTTTTAAGGTCGGCGGTGATTTCAAAGCCCCCGACTTCGCCGAGCTCGGTTTCCTTGCGCTCCTTTAGATCATAGACGGCAAGCGTGCCTTTGACGGTGGGCGGGCCTTCGATGTCGTCGTCATCGTTCTCGTCACCCTGGCGGAGATAGAAGATTTTTCCGTCCGCCATCTGGATGAAGCCGTAATTGGCGGGTATGACCGGCAGGCCGACCAGCCGATCCTTGAGGCCATCCTCATCGACTTTGACGACGACGGCCTTTTTTTCACCGTCTTTTTCGTCCTTCCCGTTGGCGGCCTTGTCGTCGGATTTTTTGTCATCTCCGCCGATGGCCACCTCGTCGCTTTTCGGTGCGAGCGGGGAAGGGGTCGCCTTGGCCAATGTGACGAGGTAAACGCGCTGCATGTTGCGATAGACATGCTCGAACTCGGTGTCGCCGAGTAGCGGCTTGAAATCGCGGCTGGAGGCGAAGAGCAGGTATTTGCCGTCGTCGCTGAAGGCGGGCGAGTCGGCGGCATACCAGCCGTCGGTGACCTCAAGGCGCTTTTGCGAGTCGAGCGAGTAGAGCCAGACCTTGGTCAGCGATTCGTCCTCGGGGCGTGCATAGGCCACCCATTTGCTGTCGGGCGACCAGGCGTAGTTCATGATTTCAAAGGCGGTAGCCCGGTCCACTTTCGTGATGGTTTTTGTTCCGACATCCACGAAGCGCAGGCGCTGGCGGCGGTCGCTCCAGAGGAGCTTCTTGCTGTCTGGCGACCAGAGGGGCGCGTAATAATACGTGTCCGCACCGCTGGTGATCTGGACCGGTTTGGCGCGGCCATCCTGCGAGCGGATGAAAAGCTCGTTTTCGCCTGTCTCGTCGGAAACATAGGCGATCCATTTGCCGTCGGGCGACCAGATGGCGTCGCGCTCGTGCGCGCCGGAGGTGTCGGTGAGGTTGCGGGTCGCGCCGTCCTTGGCCGGCACGGTGAAGACGTCGCCGCGTGCGACGACGACGGCGCGCTTGCCGTCGGGCGCCGGATGCACGTCGGTCACGAACCGGGCGACGTTGACCAGCTCGGTGCGGCTGCCGGCGAAATCCTCCTTTATGACAATGGGAACCTGGCGCGCCTTTTGAGTCTTCAAATCAAAGTGCCAGATATAGCCGGCCTGCTCGAAGACGATGCCGCCGCGGCCGAGCGAGGGGAACTTGAGGTCGTAGTCCTTGAAGAAGGTGTGCTGCTTCGTCTGCCTGGTCGCGAGGTCGTAGCTGAAGAGATTCATGTGCCCGTCGCGGTCGGACGCGAAATAGATTTTGTCGTCCGGCGCCCACATCGGGATGATGTCCTGCGCGGGGTTGTTGGTGATGTTTTCGAGCGCGCGGGTCTTGAAATCAAAAATCCAGATGTCGTCGGCCTGGCCGCCGCGGTAGCGCTTCCAGGTGCGAAATTCCCGGAAGACGCGGTTGTAGGCCATCTTCGAGTCATCGGGGGAAAATGACATGAAGCCGCCGCGCGGCACGGGCAGCTGTTGCGGCAACTCGGCATCGAGGCCGACCGAATACAGCTGCCCGATGAAGTCATCAATCGAGCGCATGCGTGAGCGGAACACGATCTCGGGCCGGGTGTTCTTCCAGGCCATCACGAGGTTGTTCGGCCCCATGCGGTCGGAGACATCGTCGCGACCGAGCGTCGCGGTGAAGGTCAGGCGCCGGGGCGCGCCGCCATCGGCGGGCATGACATAGACTTCGGTGTTGCCGTCGTATTGCGCGGTGAAGGCGAGCTGCGTGCCATCGGCGGAGAAGCGCGGAAACACGGCGTAACCCGGGCCGTTGGTCAGCCGGCGCGCGACGCCGCCATCCAGGCCGACCGTGTAAAGCTGGCCGGCGTAGGAAAACACGATCTGCGAGCCGTTGGTGGCGGGAAAGCGGAGCAGGCGCGTCTGCTCGGTGGCAGCGGGTGTCTGTGCGGAGAGGCCGATGGCGGACAACGCAAATGCCAAGGCGAGTCGGGCAAGTTTCAGCATAGCGGAGACAATAAACTTAATTCTGGCAGTGGGTGGTTCCAGAGCCAGTCAAATTGCCCGAGAATTCAGAAATTGCACAAGAATCAGTTTGGCGCTGATCATTCCTTCCGATTATCGGTTCGGCATGGATCTCATCGATTACCATGCAAAAAATACGGGCCAGCTCTGAAGGCTTGGTCTATGCTGCACAAGCGACCAGATTTTAATCCTCGGGAAATGATCACACGCCTTGACCACGTTCAGCTTACGATGCCTGCGGGACAGGAGACCGCGGCGCGAAAATTCTTTGGCGAACTGCTGGGAATGGAGGAAGAGCCGAAGCCTCCGGCCTATGCGGTTCGCGGTGGCTGCTGGTTCCGGTCCGGCAGCGTGCTGGTGCACGCGAGCGTCGAGCCAGGGTTTCTGCCCCAGAAAAAAGCCCATCCGGCGCTTTGCGTCCGCGACCTGGAGGCATTGTGCCGCCGGCTCAGCGCCGAAGGATTTCCCGTCATCCCGGAAACGACGCTACCGGATCGAAAGCGCGTCTATACATCCGATCCCTTCGGCAACCGGATCGAGCTCATTCAGGATGGCGATGGTTTTGGGCAGAGGTGAAAGCCGGCCCGCCGAAAACGGCCCGGCTTTTTCGCTCAGACGTTCTCCAGAATCTTGTAGAGCCGGGCGACCATCTTCGTCGGGTCGTCGAGCAGGCCGGCGGCGAGGAGGGCGTTGTCGAGCAGCTGCTCGGCCACGAGCGCGGCGCGCTCGGGCGCGGATTCGCGGGCGGCCGCCAGGCGTTTGATGACGGCATGACGCGGATTGATGGCGAACTCGACCCGCGCGGGGGTGTCGGCGCCGTCCTTGTTCATCGCCTTCATCATGCGGCGCAGGTGGGGTGACATCATCTGGTCGGCGTTGAGCGCGGCGGCGGGCGAACCGACGAGGCGGTCGCTGGCCTTCACCTCGGCCACACGGTCGCCGAGCGTTTGCTTGAGCCACTCGGTGAGTTTCTTCACGTCGGCCTCGGCCAGTGCGTCGCCGTCGGGCGGCTGTGGCAGTTCATCGAGCTTCACGTCGGCGTTGTCGGCGGCACTGAATTTCTTGCCATCGAACTCGCGCAGCTGGTTCATCACGTAGTCGTCCATCGGGTGGGCGCAGAGCAGCACCTCGAGATTGCGGGCGCGGAAGCCTTCGAGATAAGGGCCGGCCTCGAGCGACTCGCGGCTCTGGCCGACGAGGAAATAAATCTCCTTCTGGCCGTCCTTCATCCGTGAGACGTAGTCGGCGAGGCTGGTGAGCTTGCCCTTCTCGGTGAGCGTGGATTCGAAACGCAGCAATTTCACCAATGCATCCTTGTGCGTGAAGTCGAGCGCGGCGCCTTCCTTCAGGAACAGGCCGAACTCGCCGAAAAATTCCGCGTAAACGTCGGGCTTCGCCTTGGCTTCGTCCTCGAGGAACTTGAGGAAGCGCTTGGTGATGACCTTGCCGATTTTATCGAGCAGGGCCTTGTCCTGCATCGTCTCACGCGAGATGTTCAGCGGCAGATCCTCGCTGTCGATCACGCCTTTGAGGAAGCGCAGCCACTCGGGCAGGAGGTCCTTGGGCTTCGAATCGATGAGCACCTTGCGGCAGTAAAGCGCGACGCCCGGCTCGGTGCGGGCGAGGCCGAGCTTTTCAGGGTTGTCCTTCGGCACGAAGAGCAGCGCGTTGATGGAGAGGGGAGCGTCGGCCGAAAAATGCAGGCGCAGGCGCGGCTCGTCGAAGGCGTGGGCCTGGAACTTGTAGAACTCGGTGTATTCCTCGTCCTTGATCTCGTTTTTATTGCGCAGCCAGAGCGCCTGCACGGTGTTAAGGCGCTTGCCGTTGAGATTGATGGGAAACGTCACGAACGCGCTGTAGCGCTCGAGGATTTCCTTGATGCGCCATTCCTGGCTGAACTCGGAGCACTCGTCCTTCAGCTCGATGACGATTTTCGCGCCGCGCCGCTGGCCGTCGCTTTCCTCGATTTCATAGCTGCCGGCGCCGTCGCTCGTCCAGAGCTGGCCGGGCTCGCCCGCGCGCCATGAGTGGGTGAAGACCTTGACCGATTTCGCGACCATGAACGCGGAGTAGAAGCCGACGCCGAACTGACCGATGAGGCCGGCGTTTTTCTGCGCGCCCTCGCTCAGCGCCTTGAGGAAGGCCTTCGAGCCGGAGTGGGCGATGGTGCCGAGGTTTTCGACGAGTTCGGCGCTGGTCATGCCGATGCCGAAATCCTGGATCGTGAGCGTCTTGGCCTTGTCGTCGGTCGTGAGGTTGATCTCGAGCGGCAGGTTGTCGTCGAAGACCTCCTTTTCGGTGAGCTGGAGGTGGCGGAGCTTTTCCAGCGCGTCGGAGGCGTTGGACACCAGCTCGCGCACGAAGATTTCTTTCTCGGTATAGAGCGAATGGATGACGATATCGAGCAGCTGCTTGATCTCGGCCTGGAATTCGAATTTCTGCGGCGTGGCGGTGGACATGGGTGGATGAGTTGAGAGTCAGTAGCTGAGAGTTGAGGGTTAAGAAGTAAAAGCTGAAAGGACGAAAAGACAAAAAGAGCCTGCCAGTTTAGCAGGCTTTGGCAAAAATCAAGCGGCCTAATGCGTGCGAGTCTAAATCATTTTTTGGCCCTAGAATTTATGTAGCGAGCTACGTATTTGTATTTGTCCAGAATCTGCGGGTTTTCTTCGGAAGAGAATTTTTTAATCATCTCATTCACAAACAGTTTCATTCCTGAGATGGGTTTTGCTACATTTGTTTCCCCGCCCAGTGAAACTAGTGTGGATTCTTTCAAATAATCCAATGCCAATGCATTATCTTCGTCGTGCATTAGCATTTCCTTGCACTTTTCTTTCATGGCATATGCCACTCTTTGATCTTCTGCCGATGCATATGATTTATTTTCGAATGAATCCAGCCATTCCAAAATTGAATCACTTAAGACTACTCGAGGATAAACTGCGACTTTGCTTTCAAGCCGATATGCTTCGGCTAATGCGGGTCCGTAAATATCGCTGCTGTTTAAACTGCAACCCGCGCCAATTGCTATGCCCGCTCTGAATGGAAACCCGCGATCTAATCCACAAAGCATCATTGATGCACAGGCACACAGGGCACTGTATGTGCTGCCCAATGGGTAGTGGCCATCTTCTCTCAGCGGGAAAAATAAAACCAACCCATCGGAAAATCGTTGGGATCTGATTCCGGTGATTCTGTATTTTTGAACTTTCTCTCCTACATCTTTACTTATTCCTTCGATTTCTGATTGGTGCCAATCGTTGGAGGAATCTATAAAATTCGAGAAATTGTGTTGAATGAATTGAACCGCTTCCAGCGATCTTAGGATTTTATTTCTAAATGCGTCGTATGCCTCAACATTCGCTTTTGGGGGCATGAACAGGAGGCCCTCCATTTGGGCTCGTTGGCCTAACACGTCAATGAACGCTACAAGGTAATGCTGAATGATTACTTGAGGCATGGGTGCAGTGACCTTCACCCGCCGAGGTAGGCGGCCTTGAGCTGCGGGTCGTTGCGGAGGTCCTGGCTTGGGCCCTGGAGGGCGATGCGGCCGGTTTCGAGGACGTAGGCGTAGGTTGAAATTTCGAGTGCGAGTTTGGCGTTCTGTTCGACCAGCAGGATGGTGATGCCGCGGGTCTTATTGATCTCGATGATCTTTTCGAAGATCGTGGAAATCAGGCGCGGGGCGAGGCCGAGCGAGGGCTCATCAAGCATGAGAAATTTCGGATTGCCCATGAGCGCACGGCCGATGGCGAGCATCTGCTGTTCGCCGCCGGAGAGCGTGCCGGCGCTTTGCTTGAGGCGTTCCTGCAGGCGCGGAAAAATGCTGAAGACGTGTTCGCGGTTTTTTGCGTTGAGCGCCGGGTCGTTCTGCAGATATGCGCCCATCGCGAGGTTTTCGTCGACGGTCAGGTTGGCGAAGACCATGCGGCCCTCGGGCACGTGGCAGAGGCCGCGGGCGACGATCCGGTGCGCGGGCAGGGCGGTGATGTCCTCGCCGAGAAACTCGACCCGGCCGCTTTTCGCGCGAAGCAGTCCAGAGATGGTCTGAAGCGCGGTGGTCTTGCCCGCGCCGTTGCCGCCGACGAGTGTGACGATGGCGCCGGCGGGAACTTCGAGCGAGACGCCGTTGAGCGCTGCAATGGCGCCGTAGCTGACGGAGAGGTCGGTGACGCGAAGCATGTCTGATTTCACCGCGGAGACGCGGAGGGCGCGGAGTTCGGAAAGAATTTCATGGGGCCGGCCTTTTCTCTGGGTTCTCCGTGTCTCTGTGGTTAAGTATCATCAGTGATGGGATAGATTTTTCTGATGGTCCTCGCCGAGGTAGGCCTCGATGACCTTGGGGTTGTTCTGGATTTCGACGGGCGGGCCCTCGGCGATTTTTTCGCCGTAATCGAGCACGGCGATGCGCTCGCACACGCCCATGACGACACGCATCGAATGCTCGACGAGGAGGATGGTGAGCTTGAACTGCTCGCGCAGGCGCGGGATGAGTTTTATGAGTTCGACCTTCTCGGTGGCGTTCATGCCGGCGGCAGGTTCGTCGAGCAGGAGCAGCCGCGGCTGGGTGGCGAGGCAGCGGACGATTTCGAGGCGGCGCTGTTCGCCATAGGGCAGCGACTTCGCGGGCGCGTCGCGGAAACGGAGCAGATTGAACAATTCAAGCAACTCCTCGGCGCGGCGGGCGATGTCGGCCTCGTCGGCCCGGAATTTTTTTCCGCGGACGAGGGTTTGCAGGGGTGAAGTGACGCGGTGGAGGTTGCAGGCGGCGCGGACGTTGTCGAAGACGCTGAGATGGCCGAAGAGGCGGATGTTTTGAAAGGTGCGCGCGATGCCGAGCGCGGCGATGTCGTCGGACCGCAGTCCGCGTAGGTCGCGTCCGGCGAAAAGCACGCGGCCGGAGTCGGCCGGATAAACGCCGGTGATGAGATTGAAGACGGTGGTCTTGCCTGCGCCATTGGGGCCGATGAGCCCGATCAATTCGCCCTCGCCGAGTGTGAGGTCGACGGCATCGACGGCGGTGAGGCCGCCGAAGCGGACCGTGGCCTTTTCGAGCTGGAGCAGGGGGGCGGGCATGGCGGATCAGACCCTGGCCTTGCCGAAGCGGAAATTGAACAGGCCCTGCGGTCGCGCGAGCATGAGCACGATGAGGAGGAAAGAGTAAATGAGCATGCGGTACTCTGATAGCGAGCGCAGTTGCTGCAGGCCGGTGAGGTCGGCGGCCGAGCGCAGGCCCTCGGGCAGCAAGGTGAGCAGAATCGCGGCGAGGATGACGCCGACGGTGTTGCCCATGCCGCCGAGGATGACCATGACGACGATCTCGATGCTGCGCATGAAGTCGAAGCCGCGCGGATCGATGGAGAGCTTGTAATGTCCGTAGAGGCCGCCTGCGATGCCGGCGAAGAACGCGGCGACGACGAAGGCGGTGATCTTATAGCGCGTGGTGTTGAGGCCGATGGCCTCGCTGGCGATCTCGTCGTCGTGGGTCGCGAGAAAGCCGCGGCCGTAAGTGGAGTTCACGAGGCAGACGACCACGAAGACCGTGAGCGCGACGGCGCCATAGGTCCATGCGAAGTTCGTGTAGGGCGGCAGGCCGATGAAGCCGAGCGCGCCGCCGACGGCGTCGATGTTCTGGAAAACGACGCGGATGATTTCGCCGAAGCCAAGCGTGACGAGCGCGAGATAATCGCCCTTGAGCCGCAGCGAAGGGATGCCGACGACCAGGCCGGCCAGCGCGGCGGAGAGACCGCCCGCCAGCAGCGCGAAAAAAAAGAGCACATTCTGCGTGAGCGCTGTGCCACCGGCATCGCCGAATAACTTTGGCCCGAGGAAGACCGTGACGCAGCCGGAAAGATACGCGCCAATGGACATGAAGCCCGCGTGGCCGAGCGAAAACTGCCCGGTGTGGCCGTTGACGAGGTTGAGCGAGACGGCGAGGATGATGTTGATGCCGATGCTGGTGAGGACATCGAGAAAGTAGGGGTCGATTTTGTCCGAGAAAATCGAGACGGCGACTGCGGCGAGGAGCGCGGCGATCAGGGCGAGATGGGCGCGCGGCATGAGGTCAGACCTTTTCGACGGTGAATTTTCCCAGCAGGCCGGCGGGTCGGAAAAGCAGGATTAGGATGAGCACGCCGAACGCGATGGCATCCTTGTAGGTCGAGAACTGGCTGCCGCTCACAAATGTCTCGACTGTGCCGAGGATAAGGCCGCCGAGCGCGGCACCGGGGATGTTGCCGATGCCTCCGAGGATGGCGGCGACGAAGGCCTTCAGGCCCGGCATCACGCCCATGAGTGGGTCGATCGACGGATAGTTGAGCGCGTAGAGGACACCGCCCGCGCCGGCGAGCGCGGAGCCGAGGGCGAAAGTGAAGCTGATGACGCGGTCGTTATTGATGCCGACGAGCTGTGCGGCCTTGGGATTAAGCGAGACGGCGCGCATGGCGGTGCCGATCCGGGTGCGAAAAACGATGAACTGCAGCGCGACGAGCAGTGCCGCGGCCACGCCGATGACGAGCAGCTGGCTGCTGGAGATGACCAGCGGGCCGAGCGTGAGGTTCTTGACGGGAAAAACGCCGGGAAAGGTCCGGGGCTCCGCGCCGAAGACGGCCTGGCCGGTGGATTCAAGCAGCAGCGACACGCCGATGGCGGTGATGAGGACGTTGAGCGTGGGCGCAGCGCGCAGGCGGCGATAGGCGAGGCGGTCGATCGCCACGCCGAGCAGCGCGCAGCCGAGCATCGCAGCGGTGAGTACAATAAGGCCGCCCCACAGCGTGTTTTCGGGCAGGTGCCGGCCGGCGTAGTAGCCGATAAACGCGCCGACCATGAACACGTCGGAATGCGCGAAGTTGATGAAACGCAGCACGCCGTAGACCATCGTGTAGCCAAGCGCGATGAGCGCGTAGATGGCACCGAGGGAAAGGCCGTTGAGCAGTTGCTGGAGAAATTCGGTCAAGTCGAGTTGAGGGTTGAGAGCTGAGTGATGAGAGTCCGATCATTGCCTTGACTTGTCGAGAGAGCCGCGCAGTCCGCTGAGCATGCGCGGAATTTCTTCAGCTGCAGCGTAGAGCTTCTGATAATCAGCATGATTGATGAAACCTTGGTTGCGAGCAATGATGGCTTGAGTCACGACTTCGTAAAGCGATCC
>DATHNW010000015.1:0-33978 GCA_035485575.1 Opitutaceae bacterium
TTTGTGATTTGAGGGGTTCATTCTCTAGTACGAGAGGACCGAGAATGACGAACCTCTGGTGTTCCGGTTGTCACGTCAGTGGCAGCGCCGGGTAGCTATGTTCGGAAGGGATAAGCGCTGAAAGCATCTAAGCGCCAAGCCTGTCCCAAGATAAGATCACAATCCGTCGCAAGACGGTGCAAGGTCCGGGTAGACCACCCGGTTGATAGGCCAGAAATGTAATTACGGTAACGTATTCAGTTTACTGGTACTAATGACCTTGCCGGTTTATGCACACCTCGAATTCTGGGCGTTTGTTTCACCTCCTTGCTCTTTACATCGAACTTTTAGTCACTTTCTCGAAAGAGAACCACTTTCTGGTGATTACATGCCGGGGGTTCCACCCGTTCCCATCCCGAACACGGCCGTTAAGCCCCGAGCAGCCAATGGTAGTAGGACGATAGGTCCCGCGAGAGTAGGTCGTTGCCAGATTTATGGCCCGGATTTTCGAAAGAAGATCCGGGCCATCTTTTTTGTGCTTTCCACCGATTGTGGCACACATATTGCCTTAGCGCGCATTCCAACTTATGCGCTTCTTCCACTGGCGTTGCTTCCCCGTTCTCGGATTCATTCTTTCGGCCTTTGCCCCGGTTCTCTTCGGGCAGGGCCTCACGACCTCGGACCTGAATGGCCTGGTCACGGATGAGGCGGGCCGGCCGATCGCCGCCACCGTCACGGTCGTCCACGAACCTTCCGGCACCCACGCAGCGGCGAACACTCGCGCCGGCGGCCGCTTTGACTTCAGCGGGCTGCGCGTCGGTGGACCCTACACCGTCACGGTCGCCGCCTCGGGCTTCCAGTCCGCAACGCGCAGCGAAATTTATCTTTCGCTCGATGACAGCAGCGGGGTCAATTTCACCCTGGCGCCTTCGATTGTGCGCATGGACCCCCTTAAGGTGGAAGAAACCCGGGACACCACTTTCAGCTCCGGCCGCATGACCACGGGCGACGACTATACCGATGAGGAAGTCCTCAACACGCCCTCGGTGCGCCGCGATGTGCAGGACGTGGCCGATCTCGATCCGCGCCTGGGCCTGGATGAAAATACCACCACCGGGGAGTTCCAGCTCACCGCCCAGGGCCAGAATTACCGTTACAACTCGACCTTGGTCGACGGCGTGCAGGCCAACGATCCCTTCGGCATCAACGGCAACGGCTTCTCGTCGCTGCGCAGCCCCGTGCCGTTTGACGCCATCGCCGCGCTCGAGATCAAGCTCTCCCCCTATGATGTCCGCCGCGCCGCCTTCACCGGCGCACTGCTCAACGCCGTCACTAAAAGCGGCACCAATCATTTTCATGGCTCGCTTTATTATCATTATGCCAACCAGAAAATGCTGGCCAAGAATCCGGTGACCGGCGTGCGCACGCCTTTTCAGAACCGCACCTATGGGGCGACCCTCGGCGGCCCGATCATCAGGAACAAGCTGTTCTTTTTTCTGGCTTACGACGAATTCCATCGCACGCAGCTGCCGCCCACCTCTGTGTTCACTCCTGATCCGGCCGAGCTCGCTGCCATCGCAGCCAAGGCGAAATCATATGGCTATCCTGTCGGCACGCTCACGGCCTCCGACAACATCGCCGTGCAGAAGACTTTCCTCGCCAAGCTCGACTGGAACCTTTCCACCGACCAGCGCCTCTCCTTCACCTACCGTCGCAACGACGGCACCACCCCGGAATTCACGGACTTTTCGACTTCCAGCCGGAAAGTCTCGTTCAGCAACCACTGGTTCGAGCAGCAGCGCCTGACCAACAGCTACACCGCGCAGCTGTTCAGCCACTGGACCCCCACCTTCCACACTGAGGCGACGATCGCTTACACGAAATACAACGGCGCTCCCGTCAACAACGGCCGCCCTTTCCCCGAGGTCGAGGTGGATGGCGTAGACAACGCCACGCACACGGCCAAGGGCGATGTTTTCCTCGGCACGGAGCGGTTCCGGCAGATCAACGAGCTCAATACCAAGACCACGAACGGCAGCCTCGTCGGGGTCTATTTGCTGGGCGACCATACGCTGACTTTTGGCGGCGATGCGGAAAGGACCGAGACCGACGACGAGTACGCGCCTTATGCGTTTGGCAGTTACACCTTTTCGAGCCCGGCCACGTGGCAGGCGGGTACGCCTGTTTCCACTTACCAGTCGGCGGTGCCGGCGGCCGGTTTCGCCCTGCCCGACGCCTTCGCCCGCCTGTCCACGACGATGTATGGCCTGTTTGCCCAGGATGCCTGGCGTCCGAATTCGCGCCTCACGTTGCTGGCCGGACTGCGGTTTGATTATCCCTATGCCGGGGCCGCGCCGCCGTTCAATGCGGCTTTCTATAAGGCCTTCGGTTTTCGCAATGATACCACGAGCACCGGCAATTACACCGTCGCGCCCCGGCTCGGCTTTAATTATCTGCTGTCGCCTCTGCGCACGGCCCAGCTGCGCGGCGGCATCGGTCTTTTCCAGGGCCGCAATCCCTCCGTCTGGTTGATCAATCCCTATCAGAATGCCGGCGCGCTCGGCTCCATCCAGGCCAAGAGCTCGCAGCTGCCCAAGGGTTTTTCGTTCAACCCCGATCCGTATCACCAGCCGGTGCCGCCCGGCACGCTGCCGGCGCCCGAGGTCGACGTCACCGACCCGCATTTCCGGCAGCCGCTCGCTTGGAAAGGCAATCTTGCGCTGGACCAGATCCTGCCGTTTTGGGGCCTCATCTTCACCGTCGACATGGACCTTTTCTGGACGGAAAAAGCCCCCTACGTGGTCAACCGCAACGTCAAGCTGGCGGCCGATGGCGGTCCCGCGACCCTGCCCGACGGCCGGATCCGCTACGCTTCTCCCGTCACCACCTCCTCGAGCCCCACCACCACCTATGCCAATCCCGCCTTTGCGGACGTGGTTTACCTGACTGACACCCGGAAAGGGGAGGCGCAGGATCTCACCCTGCAGCTGCGGCGGCCGATGAAAAACCGCTGGTCGGCCTCGCTCGCTTACACGCACAACCATGCCGCTGAGGTGTCGCCGATGACCTCCTCACGCGCCCTCACGAATTGGAACACGCGCGCCGTTTACAATCCCAACGAGGAGGTCGCCTCGACCTCGAATTACGATGTGGCCGATAAAATCGTGCTCCGGGTGACACGCGAGTTCGAGTTTTTCAAGCATGCCCCCACCACCATCAGCTTCGTTTATCGCGGCCAGACCGGCCACGTTTACAGCTGGGTCTTTTATGGCGATGCCAACGGCGACGGTGTCGCTTTCAATGACCTCTTCTACGTGCCCACCGGGCCGAACGATCCCCGCGTGCGCTGGAACAACGCCGCTAGCCGGGACGCATTTTTCAATTACATCAAGGGCACCAGCCTCGCCCACTACGCCGGCCGGGTGATGCCCCGCAACAGCGATACCAACCCGTGGATCAACACCCTCGACCTGCGCATCACGCAGGAGCTGGCCGTCTTCCGCCGCCTCAAGCTCGAGCTCTTTGCCGACGTCCTGAATTTCGCCAACCTCATCAACAAGCACTGGGGCATCGTCGACGGCATCGACTATTCCTACACTCGCGCGATCGTCTCGACCACCTACGACAAGGCCGCCAATTCCGGCCGTGGCCAGTACGTCTACAATTTCAACGGCAACACGCTCGACGATTACGGCACGTTCACCGACCTCTCGCGCTGGCAGGCGCAGCTGGGCGCGCGCCTGAAATTCTGAGCCCGCGCTGGCGCGAAAACAATGTCATAGAAAAATGGATACACGAATCGGAAAACGGATACAAACGCGGTTTTTCCCTCTGGCGGCCGGCTTCCGGCGATCGCGTAATGATTTTTTCATGACGGTGGGGACCGCCGGGGAGGGGAGCGACCGCCGGGGAATAACGCCGGCGTCCCTTGCGCCGATTCGCCCCCGGGATAGGGTAGGGCAGCAAAAATTCACACAAAAGTTGCGATATTTCTATTGACGCAATATCCCTGCGATACCATCCGTTGTGGTTAGCGCGGGTGTTACCCACAGCCGGTAGTGGTCAACAACTCGTCAACAAGTTTTAACAACTTTTGGTGGCCAAAGTTCCCTGCGTGTTAAAAACACCCCCTGCGCTCCCTCTGATTTCCCAACCTTTGCCCGTTTGCCATGCAAAAGACCTTCTCCGTCGGTAACAAAACCTTCGTCCTCGACCAGGCCAAAGCCGAAGCCGCTTTTGCCGCCAAGAAAGTCATCAACGGTCGTGCGACCATGACGTTCAACCTCCTGCCGCTCAAGTACCAGTGGGCCTACGACCTTTACCGCAAGATGAAGGCCAACCACTGGGAGCCCGAGGACATCCCCATGGGCAAGGACATCGAGCAGTGGCGCGACACCAAGGTCGTGAGCGACGTCGAGCGCTGGATCATCCGCATGGGCATCGGCTATTTCTCCGCGGCCGAGGGCATCGTCGGCGACAACATCCAGCACGTCGTCCGCGAGCTTGTCACCGCCCCCGAGCTCAAGCTCGTGCTCGGCCGCCACGCCCACGAGGAAAACATCCACGCCGACTCGCTCCTTTACATGATCGCCTCGCTCGGCATCAACCCGCACGAGTGCGAGGCCATGTTCGAGGACGTCCAGACCATCGTGCGGAAGAACGAGTTCGTCACCCGCATCTCGCGCGACCTCCGCCGCGACCTCGATCTCACCCTGCCCGAGAACAAGAAGTTGCTGGCCAAGAACATCTTCGTCTTCGGCCAGTGCATGGAGGGCACGCAGTTCTACGGCCTCTTCGGCATGATCCTTTCGCTCTACCGGCAGAACAAGTTCCCCGGCATCGGCCAGATGTTCCGCTACACCCTGCGCGACGAGTCCAACCACATCGAGGTCTTCCGCAACCTGTTTATGGACCTGATTGAGGAAAACCGCGAGATCTGGACCGGCGAGTTCAAGGAGGAGCTGCGCGGCCTCATGCGCGAGGCCGTCGAGCTCGAGAAGGAGTTCATCCGCGACTGCCTGCCGGTCAACGCCGTCGGCCTCTGCGTCGAGGACTTCACCCAGTACATCGATTACATCGCCGACCGCCGCCTCGAGGGCTGCGGCCTCACCCCGCTCGCCGCCGGGATCAAGAACCCGCTCCCCTGGCTGGCCGAGATGATGGACATCAAGAAGGAGCAGAACTTTTTCGAAGGTCGCGTCACCGAATACCAGAAATCATCCGCCCTCCACGTCGCCAGCGACGACGAGCTCTGAGTCCCCAGCGCCCGTCCGGCCCCCCGCCGCTTACACCGTCCTGCACTGTCTGCCGTTCCTCCGGCGCGTTCTCTTTTCGCGCCGGCCGTTTATCGTTCCCAACCGTCTTTTCTCCGTCCGCCGCGCTCTGCGCGCCTGATTTTTCACTGCTCTCAACCGGAATCTGCTACCTACCGCTCCGATGAATCATTCACTCGAACAAGACCTCGCGCTCAAGCGCACCATCAACATCCCGCTCGAACAAAAGCCGCACTACGCGTGGCGCGACGTCGTCGCGGGCGACGCCCACCTGCACCACGACGTCATCGTGGTCTGCCCGCAGGGTGACGAGCCCTTTGACCTCGCCGAGGTCGCCGACACGCTCGGCAAGGCCCTCACGCACGTGCACCTCGCGCGCGGCGAGTCCGCCATCTTCACCGAGGCCAACCAGCAGTGGGTCGCGCGCATCGCCCGCGAGGTCGCCAACAACCTCGCCGTGCTCACCGCGCAGCAGAAGCCCCTCCGCCTCGAGCTCAACGCCCTTTACGAGCTGATCGAGAAGACCCTCGTCGACAACAATTCCTACGAGGTCGCCAAGAGCCTCCTCGTCAACCGCAGCCGCAAGATCTCCTTCGAGCGCGACGGCGCCACCACCACCCTCCGCATCATCCGCCGCAACAACCGCGTCGTGCCGTGGAGCGAGCAGAAGATCGAGATCGCCGTCCGCAAGGCCTTCCTCTCCCTCCAGCGCGACTCCGCGCCCGCCGTCGCCATCGCCCAGGCCGTCACCGCGCGCGTCCTGAACTCGAAGCAGGCCTTCGTCCACATCGAGGAGGTCCAGGACATGGTGCAGGAGGAGATCATGCGCGCCGGCCACTTCAAGGTCGCCGAGCAGTACATCATCTACCGCGACCGCCGCGCCGCCGCCCGTGCCGCGCATCCCTCCGTCGAGGAGGCCGCCGCAGCCGCCGCGCCTGCGCCGCAGCAGGTCTCCATGGTCATGGTCAAGCGCGCCAACGGCGAAACCGTCTTCTGGGACGGCGTCGACCTGAAGAAGCGCATCGAGTTCGCCCGCATCAACCTCGACCTCTGCCTGACCAACGACGAGATCGAGGCCGAGCTCCGCCGCGCCGTCTTCGACCAGATCACGCAGAAGGACCTCGACTCCACCATCATCCTCAACTCGAAGACCCTGATCGAGCGGGACGCCGATTTCGCCAAGTTCGCCGGCCGCATCCAGCTCACCTATCTCTACGAGGAAATCCTCGGCTGGGACATCGTGCGCGACGGCATCGGCGCCCTGAAGACGTTCCACCAGCGCGCCTTCAAGAAATACCTCGAGCACGGCGTCGCCATCAAGCGCCTGAATCCGCGCCTGCTGGACTACGACCTCGCCAAGCTGGGCGCCGTGCTTGATCCCTCCGCCGACCTCGAATTCGACTTCCTCGGCATCCAGACGCTTTACGACCGCTACCTCATCGTCGACAAGACCCAGAAGCCCGCGCGCCGCCTCGAGACGCCGCAGTTCTTCTGGATGCGCGTCGCCATGGGCCTCTTCCTCGACGAGAAATCCGGCCGCGAGGACAAGGCCGCCGCGCTTTACGAGCTCTACAAGAGCCGCCGCTTCTGCAGCAGCACGCCCACGCTCTTCAACTCCGGCACGCTCCATTCGCAGCTTTCGTCCTGCTACCTCTACTACGTCGACGACACGATCGAGAGCATCATGGTCCGCGGCATCGCCGAAAACGCCTTCCTTTCCAAGTGGGCCGGCGGCCTCGGCGGCTCGTGGACCAGCGTCCGCGGCACCGGCGCCCACATCGCCGGCACCAACGGCGAGTCGCAGGGCGTCATTCCCTTCCTCAAGCTCCACAACGACCAGCTCGTCGCCGTCAACCAGGGCGGCAAGCGCCGTGGCTCCGGCTGCGCCTACCTCGAGACCTGGCACAACGACATCTTCGAATTCCTCGAGCTGCGCCGCAACACCGGCGACGACCGCCGCCGCACGCACGACATGAACACGGCCAACTGGATCCCCGACCTGTTCATGAAGCGCATGGAGAACCGCCAGCCCTGGACGCTCTTCTGCTCCAACGAGGTCAAGGACCTCCACCACCTCTACGGCCGCCGCTTCGAGGAGAAGTATCTCGCCTACGAGAAGCTCGCCGAGGAGGGCAAGATCTCCGGCCAGAAGGTCGAGGCGCTCGAGCTCTGGAAGAAAATGCTCTCGATGCTCTTCGAGACCGGCCACCCGTGGATCACCTTCAAGGACGCGTGCAACATCCGCTCCCCGCAGGACCACGTCGGCGTCATCCACTCGTCCAACCTCTGCACCGAGATCACGCTCAACACGTCCAACGACGAGACCGCCGTCTGCAATCTCGGCTCGATCATCCTCGAGACGCACCTCGACGCCGCCGGCAATATCGACCACCCGAAGCTCCGCGAGACCATCCGCACCGCCGTGCGCGCGCTCGACAACGTCATCGACATCAATTTCTACCCGACCGAGGCCGCCAAGCTCTCCAACCAGCGCCACCGCCCGATCGGCCTCGGCGTCATGGGCCTCGCCAATTCGCTCTACCTGAAAGGCATCGCCTTCGCCTCCGATGCCGCCGTCGAGTTCAACGACGAGGCCATGGAAGCCATCGCCTACTACGCCTACGAGGCCAGCTCCGACCTCGCCTTCGAGCGCGCCCCGTACTCCACCTACAAGGGCTCGAAGTGGGACCGCGGACTCCTCCCGCAGGACACGCTCGACCTGCTCGAACAGGAACGCGGCGTGCCCGTCGAGGTGCCGCGCGGCGGCCGGATGGACTGGAAGCCGCTCCGCCAGAAGATCGCCGACCAGGGCATGCGCAACAGCAACGTCCTCGCCATCGCGCCCACCGCCACGATTTCCAACATCACGGCCACCTCGCCCTGCATCGAGCCCACCTACAAGAACCTCTTCGTGAAGTCCAACCTCTCGGGCGAGTTCATCATCCTCAATCCCTACCTCGTGAAGGACCTCAAGGCCCGCGGGCTGTGGAACCAGGACATGATCGACAACCTGAAGTATTTCGACGGCGAGCTGAAGGACATCCCCGGCGTGCCCGAGGACCTCAAGCAGAAGTACCTCACCGCCTTCGACATCGACTTCAAGTGGATCCTCGACGCCGCCGCCCGCCGCCAGAAATGGATCGACCAGGCGCAGTCGGTGAACCTCTGGCTGAAGACGCCCGATCTCAAGACCCTCAGCCACATGTACCGCGCGGCCTGGCACCAGGGCCTCAAGACCACGTACTATCTCCGCACCCTCGGCGCCTCCAACATCGAGAAGGCGACCGTCAGCGTGAAAAAGGAAATGCGCGGCGCCGTGAACGAAGGCTCAGCCGGCGGCCAGAACTCCGGCGACGCCGGCGGTTCGCATTCGGTGGCCGCTCTTGACGCTGGACTCTCGACGCTGGACTCCCGTCCAAAAACCTACACCGCCGAGGAGAAAAACGCCTGCTCGATTGAGGCCATGAGAAACGGCGGGACGTGCGAGGCGTGTCAGTGATGCCACTCGTTCATGCAACACACTTCTCTCGTCTCCGATGGATTCTGATCCAATGCGAAATCTGCCACGCCTGATGGTGAGCCAATAAAACCAGTTCTTGATTTTTTGGCCGCAGACGTCGCAGTCTGCGGCCTTTTTGTATAGCAAAGCATGCACATGCACTCGACATCTCCAGCTTCACAATCGCCTCGTGGTATTCCAGAGTTACTCGAAAATCCGGCTATACAGAAGCATCTCGACATCCTCCAAGGTATAATTGAGCGACTCGCTGGCAACGCCAGCACATGCAAGAACTGGTGCATTACGCTCGTCTCTGGCGCGGTCGTGCTTTCCTTCACTGCAGATCTAAAGGTCAAGCAAGAGGTTGTTTACCATCTTGCCTACGCGCTCATCGCGATTTTTCTGCTTCTTGATTCCTACTACCACGCCTTGGAGAGAGCATTCCGGGACCAGTCCAACGCGCTTGTCCGATCTATTCATGAGGGTGGCTTTGATTCAAAAAAACTTCTTGTGATCGTCTCGCACAAGGGTGTCGGGAAAACCATCTGCCTCACACTGTGCGCGTCGGTCACGTCGGTATCCACAGGAGGTTTTTATATGATACTCGCGGCCGCTGTCTTTCTAACCAACAGGCTCTGCCAGTAATCACCATGGCCAAGCGCGTTTTTTTCAGCTTTCATTATCAAGATGTCATCGATTTTCGCGCGAATGTCGTGAGAAACCATTGGATAACAAAAGACGATCACGAGGAAGCCGGTTATTTCGACGCATCGCTTTGGGAAGCTAGCAAAAAAACGGGTGATGAATCGTTAAAAAGATTGATTAACGGTGGGCTGGATGAAACGACGGTTACATCAGTTCTTATCGGAAGCCAGACCTATGCGCGTCGCTGGGTGCGCTACGAAATTTTTAAAAGCCTTAGTAGGGGTAACCGACTTTTTGGAGTCCATATTAATTGCATCCCTGGAAAAGATCGACAAACCAAGCTGGCCGGTCCGAATCCATTTGAGTATCTCGCTGTTCGTTTTGCGCAAGACGGGAAAAGCGTCGAACTCTTCGAGTGGGATGGTCAAAAGTGGATCGCTTACACGGATCTTCGCGGATGGTCCTTTCCTGAAGCAAAGGATCAATCTGTGAGAGGGCAAGTTTATCAGCTTAAAAAATGGTATTCAGTGTATGATTGGAATACCAATAGTGGTTATGACAATTTTCCAACCTGGGTCGGCGAGTAGACAAAAACTAAATTATTGCGCCATTAATTCGTTCATATTTTCTGCCTAAAATGGACTGGATCAAAAAAAATGCCTGGAATCTAATCGGCACGACAATTGGCGTGATAGGGATCGTCACGGGATATTTATTTTATCGGGCTTCAATCCAGTTTCCTTCGCTGAGCTTTTTTGACTCAAAGCCTCACTCATTGGTGATGAACTATGGGGCGGTTAGCGACTCGCCTGTTCGGCTTTTGAGAAAAGATGGTAGCCCTGTAGCTCAGAGTGTTTATACTGCCCGACTATATCTTTGGAATTCAGGCACAGTGTCGTTGCGGAGGGATTCAATTTTGAAGCCACTGAATATCGAAGCGGAAGGCTGTGAGATATTGGATGCCAAAGTTGCCAAGGTTTCCCGGCCAGATGTCACAAAACTTTCTGTGGCAATGGCACATCCTGGCGCCATCGGAATTGTTTTTGATATTCTTGAACCGACCGATGGGTTGACTTTAACTGTGCTCTACGCCGCTCCTCAGCCTGCTAGTTTTTATCTCGATGGCGTTGTTGAAGGCGTTAAAAGTTTTGCTCCGGCTGAGACATTGCCGACCGGGGATATTGCGTTGAGGACAACATGGCGGCTTATCAAAGGAGTGTCATCTATTCTACTAGTGATGTTAGTCTTTGCGGCACTAAGTAAATCGTTGGAATGGCTTGGAAAGATTTCTGTGCCGGTGAAGAATTGGATTGGGAACATCATCGTCATTAGCGCTGTGGTTAGTACGTTGATATTAGTTTTATACGGTTTAATAGGAAATGCGTACAAGAATGCCGTAGGAGCGCAGGGGTTTATCCCGCCAGCTCTAACTAAATAATTTTTAGGCTAGTTGGAGGAAAACAAAAGAGGTGGGCGTTAAATCTTTCGCTCTTCAGCTCCGACACGCTTCTTCGCTCTCGTCGTGGTGATCACCACCACGCTGATCAGAACAAGCGCCGTTCCCAGAATGGTTCGCAGCCCCAGCGCTTCGCCGCCGAGGAAATAGCCGAGCAGTGTAGCGCCACCACCGGGTTCACGTACGCGTAGGTGCCCAGCCATCGAGGCCGGAGACAGGCGGTTGGTCAGGCGACGTTGGGTTCATGTGCGGGTTAGCACGATGTGGGTGGCTCGCTGCGATGCGACATGCTGGGTGCATGTGTATCCCAAGTCTGGCAGGTTGATGCCGTCGAATAACCGCTCGCCCGCGCCAAGCAAGACAGGTGAGATGGCGACATGCAGTTCATCGATCAGTCGCTCCCGAAGATATTGCCTGACTGTCGCCGCTCCGCCTCCGATGCGGACATCCTTTCCGTTGGCGGCTTCGCGAGCTAGTTCGAGTGCGACGCGGATCCCCTTGGTGACGAAATGAAAGGTCGTGCCGCCCTCCATTACGAGTGGAGCACGAGGATGATGAGTGAGCACGAAAACCGGCTTGTGATATACAGGGTTATCACCCCACCAACCTCTCCAGCTCTCATCAGGCCAGGGACCGCGGACTGGTCCGAACATATTCCTGCCCATAATCCAAGCGCCTACATTGTGGAAACCCCGCGCGGCAAAGTCGTCATCGATCCCGGTCTCTCCGCCTGGGGCGCCGAACAGTTGCGCCTGAAACGTGCGAGTAGCGAACGCCCATCGATGAAGGGCAGTTCCGCCGATACCAAGCGGGTTCTCCAGGTCCTGATTCGGGCCTGCGCCGAAGCCATCAATCGAAATGGTGAAGCTTTCTACCCGGAGTTTGGTCATTTGTTAGTTTTTGCCGTTGGAGTGTTCTGGCAAGGGCGTTGAGCCGAATTTCGGCCGGGCGAGACAAAGAGAACGCGAGTCCTGCAAAGAGAGACAGGAGGGGTCAGGCGTCAAATCTTTCGCTCCTCTGCTCCATCAAAGGTTTCCATCACCTCATAAATGCCAGGCTCAAACTTCGCGATTTTGAGAGCTTCTGCAAAATAGGGAACCGGGGCGGGTTCTTCTCGAAAAGACTGATAATCTTCCATGCTGTGCCATTGGGAATACATCGTGGCTTTTGTGCCATCCAGGCTTCGATGGAGGCTCGCTGAAATGAACCCCTTGGCTTGACGCACGAATTTTTCAGTCACCAGAATCAGCAGTTCAGCCAGCTTCTGTTGGTTTGCCGGTTCAGTGGTAAAGACATTGATATAGGTGACGCATTTTTTTTGTTTTGAAATAACGGTCATGCCTGAATCATCACATCGGGCGTCGAAGATTGTCTAGAAAAGAGCACCAGAAGGGGTCAGGCGTTAAATCTTTCGCTCCTCTGCTCCGACCCGCTTCTTCGCTCTTGTCGTGGTGATCACCACCACGCTGATCAGAACCAGCACCGTTCCCAGAATGGTTCGCAGGCCCAGCGCTTCGCCGCCCAGGAAATAGCCGAGCAGCACGGCCACCACCGGGTTCACGTACGCATAGGTGCCGACCTTGCTGAGCGATTCATGATGAACCGCCACACGTAAGCGATGAACCCGATGATGGCAGAATTGCGATTGCCTGCATCGGGACTGGCTTCAGCATGCCAGCCTTTTGAGTGTGTCAGAATATTCCCGCTTCCTGCCATGACTTCACGCTATCTTTTTAACGGCATTTTTCGCACGGCGATGCTTTTGCTCGCAGTGCTTTTACTCGGGGGCTGCATTTCCCACGAGGTAGGGTTTCAGGACGTAAGTTATGCCGTGGCGCCATCCACCGGGGCTAAAGATCCCGATACCGCCCTGACCATTGTGATCGACCCGCAAACCCGCACGCAAACGGTCACCATTCATTCGTTCATGACCGGCATCGGCAACGATTGGAACACCGATCCCGGCCAGATGCTGGTGGACGTCGCCACCATCGAGTTTCCCCAGATTTTCGGCCAGACCAAGCTCGTCGAAGCATATGAGGAGCCCGCCACCGGCACACACCGGGCGATTCTAAAGCTGACAATCCCGAGCTACAAATTTGCCGATTTTCATGCTTCGATCACGGTGCATGCGGCCGTATATGCTCCCGGAACCATGCTCCTGTGGGAAAAAGATTACAGTGCGGAAGGCGCAACCCAGGGCACAAAAATGTTCTTCGGGGGTGCCTTCGCCATGAAATCAGCCATCCGGCAATCGTCGCTCGATGCCTATAAACAAATTTTCGCCCAGTTGCGTCCCGAGCTGGAAAAGATCGTGCAAACACCGCCGGCGACCGGCTTAACCCGGCCGCCAAGGCCCGTGACGATGCCGACACCGGCTTATCCCTTGGATTTGAAGAAGCGCGGCATTGAGGGAGTGGTGGTCGTGGAATTTATCGTCGGGACGGACGGAATGGCGCACGAGGTTAAAATCATCAGCGCACCCGATCCCTTGCTTGGGGCTGCGGTACTGGACGCGTCCAAAGACTGGCGATTTGATCCTGGGGTTCGCGAGGGCAAGGCGGTGGCCGTCAAGTTGAGTGAGCCGATCACCTTTGCCATAAAAAGCGAATAGGGGAGCGGCGGAATGGGGCAGGGGTTAAATCCTTCAGTAACAGCCGGCCATCTCCTGAATCCTTGATTTTCACCGTCCGGACCAGAGGCATGAATCCGTCTTTCGGGGTGGTCCCGTTGCAAACGGATGTCCGGTGGCGTAGCCTGCCTGATGAAAAAGACCACTTCTTCCGTTAACTCACAATCCTGCCCCGGCGCCCAGAGAACTCCCTCTCATCAAGAAATCACGGCGCGGGCCGAGGCGCTTTGGCGGGGAAAAGGATGTCCCTCCGGCTGCGACGACGAGATCTGGCTGGAAGCCGAGCGGCAGTTGTCCCATCAGCGGCCCCTCGAATTGAACAAGGCGGAGGTCATCGGGCTCGCCGATCGGCGTTTTAAATTTAACCCGGCGGGTGACGACATCACGCGCGAGCTGGAGGAACGATTCCCTGGGCCGACCGGCCAGGAAACGACCTCGTTGTAACGAAAGCCGCCGGCCGGATCCGGCGTTGAATCTTTCATTTTTCTTCAAGCGGGTGACCGCACTCCGCCCCGTGGGGCCTTTGCGTTAAAGATCCGTCCGCTTGTGGAGAGGGATCATGAACACCGCGGTTCAGCTTTCGCGTGCTTCGTGCTTATGTGTTCCCTGAAAAATCGGCCTATCTTTATCGGCCAATTTATTTCAATCGGGAACCAAAGTCCGCCAAACTGCACCATGCGAACTATGAAATCCCACATTGTTACGCCACTTCGTTTCACGGCTCTGCTTGCAACCGTGTTTCTTGCCCTTAGCGCGTCGGCCGATACGTCCCTCAGCCATTCGGACAAAAGCTTCATTGAAAAAGCGGCCAAGTCCAGCACCGGGGAAGTCGATATTTCCCGCGTGGTCGCGGATCGCACGATGAATCCTGAGGTGCGGACGTTTGCCCAGAAGATGGTCGATGACCACGGCAGTGCAAATGAGGCGATCGCCAAGCTCGCCGCCAGCAAGGGTGTCGAGCTCCCGGCCAAGGACATGGACAATGCCGACAAGTGGAGCAAGAAAAGCGGCAAGGACCTGGATGAAGACTACCTGGACAAGATGGTCTCCGACCATAAAGACGCCGTGGAGCTCTTCCAAAAGGAAGCCGACAAGGGCGAGGACGAGGACACGAAAGCCTTCGCGCGGGACACTCTTCCCACGCTTCAGCATCACCTGGAAATGGCGCTGGATCTCCAGAAGACGCTGAAGTAATTCGCCGTCCGTGCTTTTAAATTAAATCCCGGGGGCGGAGTCCGACGGACTCCGTCCCTGCGGGCTCGGGACCGTTTCGCGCCCTGCGCGGGTTTGACCCTCTGCGGCGCATCGTTCGTCCCGCCGTGCTCCGTCATCCCAACCTACATTCCTTTCAACATGTCTTCCCTTCCGACTCTTCACGCCCTCCTGATCGACGAGATCAAAGATCTCTATTTTGCCGAGAACCAACTCGTCAAGGCCCTCCCCAAAATGGCGAAAGCCGCCACGAATCCCGACCTGAAGAAGGGCTTCACCCATCATCTCGCGCAAACCCGCGGGCATGTGACGCGACTCGCCAGGTCCCTGAAAATCCTGGGCGTCCCGGCGAAGGGCAAAACCTGTCACGCCATGCTCGGCTTGGTCAAGGAAGGCGCCGAAGCCATCCAAGCGAAAGGGCCGGTGGCCGTGCGCGACGCGGCTCTCATCGGGGCGGCCCAGCGGGTGGAGCACTATGAAATGGCCGGCTATGGCACGGCCCGCTCATTTGCGCGGATTTTGGGAGAAAATCAAGTGGCCGACCTTCTCCAGACGACCCTCGACGAGGAAGGTGAGACCAACAAAAAACTCAGCGAAATTGCCGACAAGGTGAATGACGACGCGCTCGCCGCCGGCGGAAAAATTCCCGGCTCAAAAAAATCCAGGAAATAACCAACCATTCCACTCAACAAATACCATGAACGACCTCGCCTTCCTTCTCCCACCCATCGCCGCTGCCGGCTATTCGTTGCTCTATCTCCTCTTTGGCGGCGGCATCGGCGGCGCCATCCTGATTTTCATCATCGCGAAAATGTTCGGCAAATGAGCCGAATCAGGAGGCCTAGGCGTCAAAAATCCGGTTAGCGGCGGCCGGAAACCGGAGCGCGAAAAGACGGCACCTGCCTTTTCGCGCTTGCGAATGAAAAGTGTCGCACCTGCGGCGATGCCCGTCGGTGTCATCCACCGCCAGACCGCCCTGCGTGGGCGATTACTTTTTCAAAGCAGCCGCTTTGCCGAGATTCTCCGTGAAATCTTCGTGGAGGTTTTGCACCCAATTGTCGGGCACCTCTTTTCCCTCACGCGCTCCCGAGCCGTCGATTTCGTAGGAGTCGGAATAGAGCCTCACCGATTTGGCATCGAAAACCACGGTAAAATGGGCCTCGTGGCTGCGATGGGTGAGGCCAAAGATGAGACGATCCGGCTTGTCTTCCTTGATCGAGTATTCGCGGGCGATGACGGCCGCTTTCACGATATCATGCACCTCCGGCGCGCTCAGGCCACGCGGAGTATCCATGGTCCAAACGAAGTCGCCCACGAGCCCCGGGGTCGCCGCTTTGTCGAGATTCGCGGTCAAATCCTCGTGCAGAAATCTCACCCATAGTTCAGGCACCGTCTTTTTCGTGCGCGCTCCGCTGCCATCGATTTCGTAGGAGTCGGAATAGAGTTTCACCGATTTGGCATCGAAGACCACGGTGAAGTGGGCCTCGTATTTGCGATGAGTAAGGGCCAGGACAAGTTCGTCCGGCTTGTCTTCCTTGATCAAGTATTCGCGACCCACCGCGGCGGCTTTCACCGCATCGTGCACACTGGACGTGCCCAGGCCGCCCGGAACATCGATTGTAAAAACCGGATCGCCGGCAACATCCGCGGCACGAAGCAAAGGGAAAAAAGCCAGGGCGGCGAGGCTCGCAAAAGAGAACCAGCGGTGGAATTTCATGCGGTAAAAGGCGCTTCAAAGGGAGGTGCGGCAAGCCAAAACTCCGCGTGGGGACGAGATGATAGGGTCACGCACAAAGCGTCAGTTGTCTTAGTATTGTTTTTTCGCCGAGATCATTACTAGCATCAGCCACCAATGAAGAAACTCAGCCTGTTATTGCTGACCGGAATGGCCGCGGCCCTTCACGGTCAGGTGGCGCTTTACGTGCAGGATGGCCAGTCGATGGCTTTGGTCCTCGAGGCGAAGGACAAAAGCTCGCTCACCGAAAGCACGCCCATGATCGAAAAGAACGGCAAACTGGTGGCGGCGCCCACCCGCAGCTTCGCGCTGCTCTCCGTTCCCGAGTATACGCCGGTCTTTATTTCGGTGCACGACCTCCAGGTCGGAAATACCCAGGTCGAAAACATGCAGGACGGACAGGAGACGAACCACACTTTTATGTTCAACGCCGAATTCGAGTCTGCCTATCCCGTAGAGCAGGTGTTCATGGCGCTCGAACTGATCACGGAAAAAGCGGGGAAGGTGATTTATCTCCGGGAAATCGGCACGCTGGCCCGGTACCAGCCCCGGACTTTGGAGATGACCCTTCCCTTGAATGGCGGTTGGGGGCGGACGCATTACCGCCTGCACGTATTCGTCAGGGGCCACGAGGCGCTGAGTTCACTGATCCCATCGGGCGTGCGCGAAGAAATCCTCGACGGAATGGTGGCCAGACGAATCGAAGGAGCCGGCGACGGGCCGCCCCAGCCCTTCATCGCTCCCGCTCCTGAATATCCGGCGGCCCTCCTTACGGCCAGGGTGACGGGGAATGCGGTGGTGCGTGTCCATATCGATGTCCATGGCCGCGTGCAGAATCCGCAGGTGGTGAAGGCGTCCGATCCGGCGTTCGGGGCATCGGCGCTGGAGACAATCCGCACGTGGCGCTTCCTGCCCTTAATTCGAAAAGGCGAACCGGCTGAAATCGCGGCCGAAATACCGTTTGATTTTTCGCCTCCGCAGGCGAATGACGGCGGCTGACGAGCGTAGAAAACGACACTCGCCTTTTGACGGTCGCTGATGAAGATGCCGGCCGATGAAAAGCGCCGCGCCCTCGGCGATGTCCGCCAGTGTCATCCACCGCAAGGCCGCCCCGCGCGGGCCGGCACCCGTGGCGGCACGCTGGACGCCGTCACCGCATTCGTCAGGTGAGTCCGGCTCCGCCCGCTGCGCTTGTGGTGGAGTTTGCCCCCGGTGTGAACGCAGTGGGTTGCTCAGCCAGCCCGGCGACCGCTCGGAAGTGGAGGCGGATCGCACGGCCGACGCGGTGATGCGTTCGCCCTCTTCCGCGCCTTCACCGATCTCGCGCGCCGCCGCGGCGCCCAGCCCTGACACGGCGCGCCTGCCCACGGGCGTGGCGCAGACGTTGCGCAGTGCCGGTGAACCGCTCGATGCCGCGACCCGGGCGCAGATGGAGCCGCGTTTTGGACAGGATTTCAGCCGCGTGCGGGTCTTTCGCGGTGCACAGGCGGAACACTCGGCCGAGGCGGTCAACGCCCGCGCCTACACGGTCGGGTCCAACCTCGTGTTTGGCGCCGGCCAGTATGCGCCCGGTTCGTCCGCCGGACAGCGCTTGCTGGCGCACGAGCTCGCGCACGTCGTGCAGCAAGGCCGGACCTCCGGCGCGGCCGGCGGGCGCCTGATCCACCGCGCCACGAAAGCGCCGCCCATGCAGATTCTGGCTGAGAGCGCGGCAAAGTTCAGCCAGGCGGTGGAAAGCAATCTCATCGACGAGAAGACGCCGACCACCGCGCGGGAAAAATCAGTCGATGTGAATGTTGAGACGACTGCGCATGACCAGGCCGTCGTGAACATTGTGAACGCCGCGATCGACGCGGCGGCCGAGGACAGCAAGGCGACCGGGCCGGTCACGGAGTACGAGCTTTTGCGCAATGCGCTTTTCAACCATGTCACGCCCTATCGTAGCACGCATGGGCCCAAGATCTCGCAGAATCTGGTCTTGCGGGATGTGGACCATTATCTGGTCGGGCGGATCCAGGAATGGCGGCGGGAGCTGCCGCTCGAAAGCGAACCGCCCGGGCCCACCCAGTCGGCCTTGATGGTCGGGCTGGGTGAAAAGGCTGCGGACAAATACGATCAGCATAAAAGGGAATCTTTTCAGGCGAATCCGCATCCGGATGCCAAGGACGCCAAGAGCTCGGAAGATGCGAACCGCCTGCCGGCGTCCGCTCCCGGCGGGCGGTTCTGGGCCACTGTGGGCGGGCGGCATTTGCTGGACAGCGACCATCCGGAGGACACGGCCGATCCCGCTAAGCTGAAGATCACGCTGACGGACATCCAAAATGCGCGGCGCCTGATGAAACTGGGAAAACAAGCGGATATTATTGAGCCGAAATACGTGACGCAGGCACGCGGAGGAAAGTCTCCCTCCCAGGTAAAACTGGGCCCGTAAAGTCGCAGGCACGGTCGGGGACCAGGCATTGGACCGGTCGCGGCTTCTCGTATGGCCGGCCGGGCTCCGTGTCTTTGCATTAAAAAATCCGGTCGGATACGATCGTGAAAAATAAAAAGCGCGGGTGCGATTTGACCGCACCCGCGCTTTGAAACCGGGGAGATTACTGGCCGGCGAGGGTGAACTTGTCCGCGGAGAGCTGGTAGGAGCTCGAGGACGAATTCTTGCCGGTGACCGTCAGCTTGATCGTATGCGTGCCGGCCGAGGCGAACGTGACGGTGCCGAAGGTCGTCGTGGGATAGGATTGGGCGGCGGAATACTGGTCGAGCGTGCCGCCGACGTTCTTGCCGTCGACGGAAAGCTGCAGGATGCCGCGGGAGTTGTTGCCCTTCCACTCCATCTTCACCTGGTAGGTGCCGGCGACCACGCTGGGGATGGCGAAGCTGATGTTGTCGCCCGTGCTGTTGCCGGCGAGTTCGATCCACTTGCCGCCGCTGGAATTGGTATCGGTCTGGACCGAGGCGGTCGCACCGCTGGCCGTGTAGGTCAGGCTTTCCGCCTCGAAGTTCACCGTGGGCGGAGGCGCGACAGTGATCGTGTAGGTGGCACTGGTGACCGAGCTGTCGGTCGAGCCGCTCTGGTAGGCGATGGCCTTGAGCGTCTTGGTGCTGGTGATGTTCACCGGGCTGGAATAGATCGTGCCGGCGGTCTCGCTGGGCGTGCTGCCGTCGAGCGTATAGCGAATCGAGGCGCCGCTGGTGGAGGAGGTGATGGTCACGTTCTGCGAGCTCGTGTAAGTGCCGCCGGCCGGGCTGAAGCTGGGAGCGGAAACCGTGGGGCTTGAGGTGCCCTTGATGGCTGAGACGGCCGAATGCTCCATGTAATCGTTGCCAAACGTCTGGTTGACGTCGACGCCGCGATAGAGGCCCCATTTGGGCTGATATTGCGTGGCGGTGGCGCGGTACATCGGGGTGTTCGCAACGCCGGTGAAGGAATCGCCGTTGACCGACGTGGACAGCGCGCCGTCGGCGGTGCCATCGCTGGAGCTGGTCTTGAGGCGGTTGACGACCTTCGTCCATGTATTCGGCGTCCAGCTGAAGGTGCGCACGCCGATCAAACCGGAATCATCGTGCGAGTCCTTCTCGGCCTTCGCGACGCCGGCGGGATAGAGGGTGGTCGCCACGAGCGGATCGCTGGTGTCGTTGCCGTCGTAAGCCTTGACCTGGGTGATGTGGCAGAAGCGATCGCCCACCGTCATGGCCGGATCGGTCCGCCAGGTGGAGGCGTATTCGTAGGTTTCGCCCGGGGCCTGGCGGTCGCCCAGCACTTTCACTTCCGCGCGCTGGCGGTCGGTGCTGGTTGTGGTGCGGTCGCCATCCCATTGTGAGGTGGAAAAGCGAAGGTACATCTTGAAGATGCCGCCGCCTTCGTCGGTGATGTTAACGAAGCTGTCGTTGGTGAAGCTGTTGCTGGAGACATGGTAGATCACCTCGGGCTCTTCGATGCCGCCGAAGTCGCTGAGCGTGGCAGCGGTCGTGGCAAAAACGGGGGTAGCGATGAGTGCGCCGAGGGTCAGCGCACCGCAATACAGGAGTTCATTTTTCATGCAATTTTGGGATGAGGGTTGAAAGCGGACAACTTAACCGCGCCGCCAGACGGCTCGTGAGGGGTAGTTACGATCCAATGATTCTACCGCAATTCGCCTAGGGAAGATACCCCACAAAATAGGGGAAATGAGTAGACCGAAGTTATTGCAAGCGAATGGCATAAATGTGTTTCAAACACGGGCGTTTTCTCCCAGCTCTCGCGCAAGTTTCAATCGCGCAGGGAGATGAATCCGCGGCCGTTTTTCAGGCCGGCATGCACGATCGTGCGGTTGATTTTGCGCCTCGGGCTGAGCGCGGATCGCACTCCGCGTCCCTGCGTTAAAATCAGATTGGAAATGAGACGTGAGGGCAGGCGCGAAGCCTTTTTATTCCTCTTCGTCTTCGTGCAGCTCGTCCCGGTTGTTCGGCAGCTTTTGCGGCAGGAAGTAGAAATAGACCATCAGCCACCAGCTCCAGGACAGCCGGTAGAGCAAAGCGGGCAGGGCGAAGGCGCCGATGCCCGCGAGGGCGAGCGTGGCCGGTCCGCTGAGCTTGTCAAAAAAGTAGCAGAGCACGACGGGGACGATGAAACCGAACGCCGTCACGCCATAATTGATGACGAAGGGCCCGAGAAAAAAACCGTCGCCGCGCTCGAATTTCAATCCGCAGTTCGAGCACTGCTCGTTGATTTTATAAAGCGTGCCCAGCTTGAACAGCGTGTGGGCGCCGCAGTTCGGGCAGTGATTGGTGAGCCCGCGGGCGATGATCTGACCTCGGGTGACCTTCATTCTGCCGCCAAGGTAGGGGCGGGCTGACGTCGCGCGAACAAATATGAACGCGCCGGGCGCCGAAACGTGAAAGCGACGCCGCCAAAGGCGAACCAGGCAAAGCGGCGGCGTGACGATCCGGTGGCATTCCCGCGCGATGGATCTGGCTTTCTTTTTAATTTTCGATCGGATGAAAAACCTGTCGCAAGCGGCATCTCTTCTGCTCTGTTTCACCCATCCCTTATGAAATCACGCCCCGATCTAAGTTTTTCCCTGATGCTGGCCTTTGCGGCCCTCCTGCCGTCCGCTTTGCATGCGGCTTTCAGTTACACCATCACTGATCTTGGCACGCTGGGCGGGACGGAGTCCTATGCCGTTGCCGTCAACGCATCCGGCCAGGTGGTCGGGAAGGCGATGCTTCCCAGCGGCTCCTACCGGGCCTTTGCCTGGTGGAAGGGCACGATGATCGACTTGGGCACGCTCAACAGCGATTATTCCGCAGCGACCGGCATCAATGATGAGGCTGAGGTAGTCGGAGAATCGTCTACCTCCACCGGCGCGACGCACGCTTTCCATTTCTCCTTTGGAACTGGCGTAATGACCGACCTGGGCACCTTGGGTGGCAATTATTCCACGGCCGCCGCCATCAATAATAATGGCCTCATCGTTGGCACGGCCGCGCTCTCCACGGGTTCCGACCGCGCCTTTGTCTTTTCGACGGACGGCCTGATGCACGATCTGGGCACGCTCGGCGGCGATTATTCCACCGCCACCGCTATCGATGACAATAACGTGGTCGTGGGCTGGGCGGCACGTAGCAGTGGCCTGTTCCCCGATCTGTACAACCAACACGGGTTCGTCTTTATCAATGGCCAGATGCAGGACCTTTCAATTTTCGGCGGACTGTTCAATCTCAGCGGCACTTCCACTAATCCTCTCGGGGTGAGCGATACCGGGGTCGTGGGCGAATTTTCGAGCGATCCTCTCGGCGATCTCGGTCCCTGCGGTTTCGTCGGCTATCCCGGACAAACGCCAATCAGATTTGGGGACGGCGGTTATAATATCGCAAGCGAAGAAGGCATCAATGCCTCGGGCCAAGTCGTCGGATGGTACGAATCCCTGCTCGCTGTTGGCAGTAAAAAATATGCTTCTTTGTACTCTGGCGGCGTGCTCTACGACCTCAACACACTGGTCGATCTTTCGGGCAGCAATTTCACCCAACTGTCGGATGCCACGGCGATCAGTAACACCGGTTATATCGTGGGCACCGGTACGACCAAAAGCGGAACGCCTCACGCCTATCTGCTCACGCCGATTCCGGCGCCGTAGTCCCGGCGGGGCAGCTGTTGGGCAGAAGCCGAGGCAAGATCGCCCAAAGCAGGGTTCTCCTCTCTTCGCGCCGCCGGCCGTGCTTCGCGCTCGAGGCCGTCGCACTAAATCGAAAGTTCTTGGGCATCAGAACGCATGGGCCGGTTCTCGCGACCTCACATCACGTGGAGCACGCAAGCCATCTGGATGGCGGCGAGGGCGCCGGCGAGGAGTGAGCAGAACCACAGCCAGCGTTTTTTCATGACCAGGGTGATGCCGCCGAGGGCGATGGAGATTTGGAAAACGGTCGTGGCGAGACCCATCCCTCGGGAGCCGTCGGCGGCGTGCGTGGCGGCGGTCCGGGCCCGGTCGCGTCCGGCCTCGAACTTTTGCGCCTCGGCGGCGATGGCCTGCTTTTCCTTTTCGTAGCGCTCAATCCGGGCGGTGACGGCGGCGAGCCTGCTGGCCTCGGGAGTGCCGGCGGCATTCAAGCGGTCGCGCTCCTCTTCCTGCAGGCTCTGCTTGATGCCCTTGGCCTGGTAGAAGGCCCACTGGTCGGAGGCCTGGGCCTGGTTGAAGGTGGCCTCGTTGAGCTGCTTCATCGTGGCCGAGGAATAGGCGGCGCCGCGCTGGGTGGCGATGGCGGCGAGCACGGCCAGGGCAATCATCGAGAGAGAGACGTATTTCGTCCACGCCTCGCGCTTTTCCTTGTCCTTTTGCGTCTGGCGGTCGGCGGCGATGGCTGCGACCAGGCCCTTGAGTTCGTCGAGAGAGTTGTTCATGCGGAAAATCCAAAACCGCCGAAAAAAAGAAAAACGGCGGCTTTGTCACGCGTTTCCGGACGGGCCGGACAGGTTTGGACCCTGCGGGCGCCTGGTCCGCCAGGGGCGGGGATGGAGTGGGAAAATCCATTGATATTATAAGTGATTTTCCCAGGGAATCTTGCTTTCATGCACCTGCATCATGAGTGCTATTCCAGCTTGCACGATTGGCTCCGGATCGGGCCTGCCTTTTGCCCTCGCGAGCCCAGTCATTGGGCGCATTTTCAGCCCATGCCCGAATCCTGCGGAGGATGCTCCAAGCCAAATGACGCTTCCCGGGATACCCGCCCTTGACGGGGCCGGATATCTGCCGGCGCCAAAAGCATCTTGCGGAATGGATGTTATGATCGCATCCCATTCGTTCTCCCCATGAACCGCGCAATCTCCTGGCTGGCTGCGATTTTATTCCTTGGGTGCGTGATTCTCGGCTATTTCGTCGCTCATCAAAAAACCGAGATCACTCAGGCCAAGGCCGATGTCACGCAGGTTCACTTACAGTGGAGTGTGGCGGAAAAAGATGAACAAAAGCGGATACTGGAACTGCAGCATCAGCTCACTGCGGCCAGGGAGGCCGAGATCCTGGCGGAGAAACAGATCGCCCAGCAGAAGCAGGATATGGCCGCGCTCGCACCCTCCAAAGGCGAAGGTGCGAATGAAACAGGAAGCGCGAATGGGGGCGGCACCATCATTCATATTGGCGATATCTTGAAGGATCACCCCGAGTACGCCGCCCTTTACGCCAAGCAGATGCGCCGGAATGTCGACCGCATGTATGGCACCGGCCTGGACACCCTCAACCTGGCGCCGGACCAATTATCCAAGCTGAAAGACCTGCTGACGGAACGCCAGATGAGCAATATCGACGCCCAGCAACTGGCGACCGCCGCCGGTTTGGAGCGGGGATCTCCTGCCTGGCAGGATGCGATGAAGCAGGCGGCCCAGGACACGGAGCAGCAAATCACGACCATTCTGGGGAGCAACGCCGACGCCACACTGACGCAACTCCAGGCCCGGACCGGCATGCAGAATCAAGTCAATGGCAGCTATGCATCCGATTTCGCGGATGCAGGCGTTCCGCTTACTCCCGCGCAAGCCAGCGGTTTGGTGCAGGCGATGGCCGACGCCAATTATGCGGGAAAGGACACGTCGACGCGTCCTGCGGGGTATAACACTCCTGACCCGACGACCGGGCTCACTCCCCACGACAACCGGATCATCAATTCAGCCGCCCTCGTGCTGAGTCCCGCCCAGGTTCAGATTCTGAAGACCGATCAGATTGAAAACCGCCAGATTGCGGCCATCATGAAACAGTATAACAAAAGCGGCGGCCCGGTGATGTTTGTGCCCTGAAGCCGCGTGGTCGGGCCAGGGGCGGCGATTGGGCAGTAGACAAGGTCAGGGTTAATTTTCCTTTGCCCCGTCTTCGTTCGATTCGGCACGGCGGCTGGGGCGCGGTGGGTGAAGGCCCCATTGGAGCGATGGCTGCGGGATGTTATTTTGTGATCATGAATGTCATCCTACTGGTTATCCTCTTCCTTCTCTTGTTCGGCGGCGGCGGTTTTTACTTTGGCGGGCCCGCCATTGGCGGAGGAGGCCTCGGCCTCGTTCTGCTGATCTGCCTGATCGTCTTTTTGATGGGCGGATTCCGCACGAAAGCGGATTGACGGGATGGGTCGCGTGAGCGGGCTCATCCGGCCTTCCTCCTCTGCATGCAGCCCGCCGGCTGCATGGGCGCTTCGGCGCTAAAAATACGGCCGAGGGCGGCAACACTTTTGCCATCACATTGGCGGCGAACAAAACACATCATGAACACACTCGAAATCAAGGGCGACTGGAACATCACCAAAGCCAAGTTGAAGCAGAAGTGGGCCCAGCTCACGGACAACGATCTCCAATACATCGAAGGCCAGCAGGAAGAACTGCTGGGCCGCATTCAGAAATGCACCGGCGAAACCCGCGAAGCGGTTGAAAAAGCGATCAAGGAATCCTCCGACTGCGGCTGCAAGTAAGCGGACGCTTTGAAATTGCGAAGGCATGGAAGGCACGAAGACCGGAAGCCATGAAAGACCACGTCTATAAACTCATCGAACTCACCGGCACTTCGACCGCTTCCATCGAGGATGCCGTGGGGAAGGCAATCAAACGTGCGCACAAAACCATCAAGAACCTCTGCTGGTTCGAGGTGGTTGAAACCCGCGGCAACATCGACAAGGGCAGGGTGCACCACTGGCAGGTGACCATCAAGGTCGGCTTCAGCGTGGAAGGCTGAACTGGGGCACGCCATGGGCTGCTGATCCACGCCGGGGCGAACTTTGCATCGTCCATCCAGTCCTTGCGCAAACCCCCGGGCCGCGCCCTGGTGTTATCATCCGGATTTTGCCGGCTTCATCACAGCCAGCGATAGCCAAGCCCGACGAGGAAAACATCCGAGTCGCGATTGTAATTGCTGACGACCCGGTCCCAGACGGTCCGCACGAGCCAGTGCTCGGAGAGCCGGACGGAAAAGGTGAGCGAAACGAGGGGGGCGACCGACACGGGGATCTTCTGCGCGGGATTGGCCGGGTGCCGGCGATCGATAAAAACATAGGGGCCGACGCCGAGGCCGACGGCGATGCGCTCGTTGAAAAACGTGTTGACCGGCCAGATCTGCGTTGCGAATCCGTTGCGCCGGACGATTTGTGGATCGCCCTCGTAAATGAAGGAGGCGGTCCAGTCGAGGTGGGGCATCACGCCCCGGCGATACTCCAGGGCGTAGGCGAAGGCCTTTGCGCTGAATAAAGTGTTCACGACGCTCTGGCCGGCGAAGAGGGTGAGCTCATTTTCCGTGACGTAGTCATGCTCGTTTGCGGCGTCGCCGAGTTTTCCGGGAGTGGGCTTTTTATCCCGGCCAAACCAAAAGCCGATGCCGACCGCCGCGGTGTCCACCTTCATGTCGTTCGTGGGATTGATGCGGTTGATCATGAACCGGGTGAACCACCGGTCCGAAAAATAGGCCGTGGCGGAAAAGCTGAAGATCACCGCCGTGCCATGGACATTGGCCGTGTCGCCGCCCGGCAGCGGCTGGGTGTCGTAGAAATAGTAGGGACCGGCGCCCAGCGCGAGCGAGAGACGGTTGTTGAAAAGAGGCAGCTCGCCCCACATCTCCCAGGCCGTGCCGTCGCGATGATGCCCCGGCACATGGCCTTCGTTGATATAGGCAATCGAAGTGGCGAGGTAGCGGTATAAATCCTGGCGGTAATCGATCTGCCAGGTGTAGCTCGATTGCTTGAAATCCGCCCGGGCCATTCCGCCGCCGAGGAAGGTCAGTTCCTGGGCGTGCAGGTTCAGGCCGGCGCAAACCAGGAGCAGGGCGGCCAGTTTCCAAAGACGCGGGGAATTTATCATGTAGTATAAAGTATGACGGGCAGCGTGGAGGAGAGGCCCGGCGGATTCTGCCGTGGCCCGGGAAACCGGGAGCGTCTGCGCCCGGTCAAGTCATGCGGCTACTTCCGGTCCACCCGGACGCGAAAACGCTCGGCCATCAGCAGGACGCCGGCGATCAACGCGAGCAGGCCGATGACCCACATGGGGATGGCCAAGCCGAACATTATATTCAGTCCGAATACCACGAGAAAAACGGCAAGAATGATGTGGGCCATAGCGGGACGATAGTACGCTGAGTGGAGGAGCGGTTCCATGGGGTCTTGGCCTACCGGCCCGGCCGGGAGCCCGGGGAGCCGGCGGGGCTTACCCATCCATTCCGGGCGCCCAAATAATCGTCGAGGCTGGAAGATCACGGCCGGCGCCAAAAGCATTTCACCGCGGCCGTGGCAGGAAAAGCAGGAGGCGGAGGTTAAGCATTTCACCTAACCTCCGCCCGCGGAATGAAGGTGCGCGTCCTATTTGACGGTGATATTGTTCTTCACGTCCTTTACGCCGGCGACGGCCGAGGCATCCTTCTCGGCGGCGGATTTCTGGTCGGAGTTGTCGACGAAGCCGCTCAGCTGGACGACGCCCTTGAAGGTCTCGACCTTGATTTCGAATGATTTCACGGCGGCATCGTCAAGGAGGGCGGCCTTTACCTTGGTTGTGATGGTCGCGTCGTCCACGTATTCACCGGTGCTGTCGCTGGTGGAGGTGGCCGCGCAGCCGCTGGTGAGACCGCTGAAGGCGAAGGCGCCGGTCAGGGCGAGGAGCACGGCGAAGGTCGATGAACGGAGGGAGGTTTTCATGAGTGAGTTGGTTTTCGGTTTTATTATATTGGAGCGTAATCACGCTCCGGTGAGTTGCTGACTTGCGCACAGACCGGCGGTTTAAATTAAAGTTCGCGGGATGACCGAAAGAAATAATCAACGGAGGCATTAATTATAATCACTGTTTTAATTCGTTATGATTATATTGATTCAATGCATCCCCATTCCCGCCCGAGCCGTGGTCCAGACGCCGGCGGTATTTTTACGCATGGCCCGGCCATGAGCCGGAACAAACCGGCGGAATCGGGTCTATCGCTCCATCATCCCCCACCGGCAACGCGGCCGATCCATCATGGTGATCGATCGCCGCGGAGCACCACATTGAAAAACAACATGAATACACTTCTTCTGATCATTATTCTCCTCCTGTTATTCGGTGGCGGCGGCTTTTATATCGGCGGGCCGGCCATTGGCGGAGGAGGCTTGGGTCTCGTTCTGCTGATCTGCCTCATCATCTTTTTAATGGGAGGCTTTGGCCCGCGGGACTGACGCGAATTCCCCGCTGGGAGGATCCAACATGAAAGACCACGTCTATAAACTGATCGAACTCACGGGCACTTCAACCGCCTCCATCGAGGATGCCGTGACCAAGGCCATCAGGCGCGCACACAAAACCGTCCAGAACCTGTGCTGGTTTCAGGTGGTTGAGACGCGCGGCAACATCGACAAGGGGAAGGTGCACCACTGGCAGGTGACGATCAAAGTCGGTTTCAGCGTGGAGGGCTGAAGCGGCCCCTATCCTGGCTGTTTGGCTGATGTGGCGGCGGTCTTTTCCCAGAGGGCGGACAGCACGCGGTCGAGAATTTTGTTCACCCATTCGAAGCGATCCGCCTCAGCCAGCATGGTGGCGGCGTCCTGCACGAACGGGCCGGGCCGGAGATCGTCGCCGGCGTTGTCGATCAGCGCGCAGGCCGATGCGGCGGTCGTCTCGAGGTGAAATTGCAGGCCGAGGATGCGGTCGCCCACGGCAAACGCCTGATGCTCGCAGGCCGCGCTGCGCAGCAGGTGTGTGGCCCCGGCCGGCAGCGAAAAAGTTTCGCCGTGCCAGTGAAATACGTCGGCTTGTGCCGGAAAGCACGACCCCAGTGGATGTTTTTCCGCGCCGGCGGTGCGTGTGACAGGGAACCAGCCGATTTCGCGTTCGCGATTGCGGGTGACCTTGCCGCCGAGGACGTCGGCGATGAGCTGCGCGCCAAGGCAGACGCCGAGCACGGTCGCCCCGCGCTGGATGGCACGGGCGATGAAGTCTTTTTCCTGGCGCAGCCAGGGCAGGGTGGCCTCGTCGTTCACGCTCATCGGGCCGCCCATGACGACGAGCCAGTCCACCGTTTCGACCGGCGGGAGTGCCGTTTCTGCGAAGAAATGCGTGAAGGTGGGCGTGACGCCGCGCCGCTCCAGCCAGCGGCCGATTTCCGCCGGCCCCTCAAACGGTACATGTTGAAAAACGTGGACGCGCATAGGTTGAACTTGAAGGTCATGAAAAACTCCGCCTTCGCGGGAGGCAATCACTCGAATCGGATTTCAGTGTGGAACTTTGCTTCAGTTGCATTGCGGGTCTTGACTCCCGGCGCTGGCTGGGCGGGGCTTGGGACAGGGAGATAGCGATGAAAATATTCAGATTTGCTTTGGCCGGTCTGCTTCTGCCTGTGCTGATTCCGGCCCAAGGGCAAACGGAGCGGCCGCCGACGGCGGCTGAAATCAAGCGCGACAAGCTGGTGGGGCTTAACCAGCTGATCACACAGACGAATGCCGCCATGCAGGCCAAGGACTGGCCGAAGGCAGAAGATTTTGCCGCAAAATTGATCGCAACAAATGCCGAACTGGCTGCGGCTTATCCGGGTGACATGAGTTTTCCCGGTTCCGCGCCGGAGTATGCCAGGCTTCTCGGCGATGCGCATTTGAATCTGGGCGAGTATGATGACGCCGTTGCTGCCTACGACAAAAGCGTCGGGCTGGGCCAAGGCCTTCTCGATGGCGGAAAAGATTTTACCGGGCTCAAGGCAACCATGGGTCTGGCGCTCATGTCGAAAGGCAATGCCTTCCTTAAATTAAAAAAATCCAAGGAAGCCACGGCGTGTTATGAGCAGGCGGTCCCTTTCGTGGCCAATCCAGCCACGGCCTGGTTCAATATTTGCGCCGTCAAATATGATACAGGCGACATGGATGGCGCAGTCGTCGCGGCCGACAAGGCCATTGCGCTCGATCCGACCAAGGCGGACGCTTACTTCATCAAAGGCTCGGTTCTGTTTGGCAATGCGACGGTGGATGCCAGCGGAAAATTTGTGGTTTCAGCGGAGACCCTGGCGGCGCTCAGAAAATACCTGGAGCTGGCCCCCCAGGGAGGCCACGTCGATGACGTGAAGCAAATGCTGGATGCCGTCGGCGCCAGCGTGAAGTAAATGGCCGGTCGGCTGGCCCCTCTTTTGGGGTGAAATTGCTCGGCGAAAACGGCGGATTGGGGCCGGTGAGTCGCGGGCCGGCTTATGGAGTCGCGGCCGGCCGCACGATCATGGTCTGCATCTCTGCGACATAGTGCACCTGACCCTCGACCAGCTGGATCACATAAGCGTGCTTTGCGATTCCCACATCCGCATACAGATAGTAAATCAGGTTTTCCTGATTCCCTGCGATGACCGTGTGATCCGGCGCGCCCATGATGGCGGTCACCTGTTCCCTGGTCATGCCGGTTTGAACTCGGCTTAGCTGGCCGGTGCCGGCGGTGTTGCAGCCGGAGAAAATCAGGCCGGTTAACAAAGCAAGGGAAAGGGCAGGGCGGAAATTCATGCAGAAACTGGATCGTGCCTAGACCCTGGTTTCTGCCGAAAGATGCATGAAACGTGCAAGGCCTTCGGCGGCAAATTGAAGGGAGGGCGCGAAAGGCTGGGGTGAGGGAAAAAAATTGCACTCATCCGACGTCTGCCAGGGCATTTCGGCGTCAGCGGCGAAGGCAGGACCTAAAATCAGCCGGACGCAGGTTTACGTGGAAAGCAACGGTCATCTTGACCGCAAATGGAAGCAGGCACATGCAAATGACTGTCTTTTTTTACGTAACCCTGCCTGGACGCATCCCCCCGCCGTCCTTGCAAACTAGCCCCTCAAGGTGCGCCTGCCCCGCATCCGGAAAACCACCCCATAGCATAAGCTGATGCATCACCTTCGTGTTGACGGTGACGGCAGGAACCCGGTGTCGCCGCGGTTCTCCATCGCCACGGACAATTTCACTTTGGTCGTACAACCAGGCGCGGCGTGTCCCGCGCAAAGCCCGATTTAACCGGAGACCCCACCATGATCAGTAGTCACGCGACGATCCGCCCGGCCCTCATTTCGGCAGCGATGCTGATGGGCTGCATTATAAACACTGCGAGCGCCTACGATTGGCCGCAGTTTCAAATGACACCGGACAAGACCGGCAACAACACTCTGGAGACGACCATCAACGCCTCCAATGTTTCCCAGTTGAAGCTGCTTTTTAACGTGGCTCTTCCCGCCAGCGACAATCCCGATGGCCCGCCGGTGCTGCTGACGGGAGTGTCCACGCCGGTGGGCGTCAAAGACCTGGTCTTTGTGCAAGGCACGCAGGGCCACATCACCGCTTTTGATGCGCACACCGGAGCTGTCGTGTGGACCAAGGCCTTTGCCAGCCCGCACGCCAACAACGCCACCGCGGCCATCGATCCCAACCGGCAGTTCGTTTACATCAACACCGCCACCCAGGCGCATAAACTCAATGTTGGCGACGGCAGCGAAGTAACCGCCGGCGGCTGGCCCGAGACCACCTCGGCCGGAGCCAAGACCAGCTGCCAGCTGACGATTGCAACGGCGAAAAACGGCAGCACCTATCTTTATTGCGCCAACCAGGGTGTGGCCAGCATCACCACGATCAATCTCAACACCGGCACCCAGCATGTGTTCAACCTTGCGGCGTCCGACCAGCCCGACACCCATTCGCCCACCCAGATGGAAAGCGGAGCAAATCCGTGGTCCCGGGGCATGGCCTATGATGCCAGCCTTGACCGTCTCTTTGTTGGCTGCGGCACCAACAACGGCCCGGATTGGATTCCCGGCCACGTCTGGCGGCAAAGCTATCTCGCGCTCGCCGCGGACGGCAGCACCCAGGTGACAAACGGCCTGGGCTGGCCGGTGGACAGTTACACGCCCACCAATTGGGCGGCCTCGGTCAAATCCGACCAGGACATCTGCAGCGGCGGCCTCGGCATTCTGCCGGTCGGACTCAGCAGCAAATATCCGCATCTCGGCGTGAATCCCGGAAAGGACCACAACATCCGCATACTTAATCTGGCCAATATGAGCGGCCAAGGCGGCCCCGGCCACACCGGCGGCGAACTCTTTCTTTATAGTTTTTCCGCCATGAGCCTGATGCGCGCGGAATGTTGTGTCTGGACCAATCCCGCGGACGGCCATGTTTGGGTCTTCGCTTCCGGCAACAACGGAATCGCCGGCTTCAAAGTCGTGATCGACGGCTCGGGCAATCCGAGTCTGTCGCTGCAGTGGTCGAACATACCGGGCGGAATCCATTGGACCACCTCATCCTTCGTCGCCAACAACGTGCTCTACGCCGCCGTCGGCGGCGGCGAAGACACCTCCACTGAATCGCCCCGCCAGGTGCAGGCGATAAATCCCACCACCGGTGCGGTCTTGTGGACGGGCGCCATCGACGAATTTCACTGGGCCAGCCCGATCTTGGCCAACGGCATCTTGTACATGGCGGATGGAAATTCCGGTGGCTTCAGTGGCCCCGGCGGCCATTTGCGCGCATGGAGTCTCGGCACCACGCCGCCTCCGCCCGTGGCCGATCCGACGTTCAGTCCGCCGGCCGGCAATTACAGCACTGCGCAGTCGGTGACAATCAGCACCACCACCAGCGGCGCCTCCATCCGCTACACCTTGGACGGAAGCATTCCCAGCGAGACCGCCGGCGCGCTTTACTCCGGTCCAGTGACGATCGGCAGTACCACCACGCTCAAGGCCATTGCCTACAAAAGCGGGATGAGTGACAGCAATGTCGTTCTCGGCAATTATACCATCAGCGGCATGCCGGTAGTCGCGGCGCCTTCGTTCAACCCGCCGGGTGGAACCTACACCGGCACCACGTCGGTGAGCCTCACGACTTCGACGAGCAATGCCTCCATCCGGTATACGACGGACGGTAGCACGCCCTCCGAAACCAATGGCACGCTCTATTCGGGCACGGCGGTGTCGATTGGGCCCGGCGCGACAACGCTCCAGGCCATCGCTTATGAGAGCGGCTTCACCGATAGCAGCGTCACAAGCGCCACCTACACGGTCAATCCGCTGCCGACGACCGAGACTTACGAGGCGGAGGACAGCGGTCACACGACGAGCGGCCCCCTCAGCACGATCGAATCCGATCCGAATGCGAGCAACGGTGAGTGGGTTTCTTTCAACGCGGCCGCGGCCGGCGATTACATCGAGTACAACATCGGCACCGCCGGTGGCGGCGCGGGGCCGTTGGTTCCAGCCGGCACTTACACCCTGTCGATGCGTTACCCGACCGGCAGCAATTTCGGCACCCTGAGCCTCTTGGTGGACGGCGCGCAAATCGGCGGCACGCTCGACGAGTATGCCGCTGCCTCCAGTTACCAGACCGTGACCTTTGGCACGGTCAGTTTCGCCACGACGGACAACCACATCATTCGTCTCACCGCCACCGGCAAAAACTCTGCCTCCAGCGGCTTCGTTCTTTCCGCTGACAGCTTCACTTTCACGCCAGCAGCAGCGATCGTGAACCTCGAGGCTGAGAGCATGTCGCCCGTCGGCACCGGCGCGACCGTCAGCATCAGCAACGATGTCAACGCCAGCGGCGGGGTGGTGGAGTTCCTGAATTCCACCGCGGCCAACCAGTCGATGACGCTGACGACCCCGAGCATCACGGCGGGCACCTATCAGGTCCAGCTGCGCTACTCCGTCAACAAGACCCGCGGTCAGCACACAGTGAAGATCGACGGAGTCCAGGTGGGCGGCACGATCGACCAGTACGCTGCCAGCCAGAGCTACGTCACCACCACCCTGGGCAATGCGACCATTGGCAGCGGCACACACACTATCGTGCTGACGGTGACCGGCAAGAATTCGGCTGCCACCCAGTACTACATCACGGCGGACAAATTCACGCTCACGCCGCAATCCGGCGGTGGGAGCGGCCCGGCCGCTGCTCCCGTCTTCAGTCCGGCTGGCGGTACCTATTCCACGGCCCAGATGGTGACAATCACTTCGTCTACTGGCGGCGCCTCCATCCGTTACACGACGAACGGCACCGCGCCGACGGAGACCAATGGCACTCTCTACTCCGCTCCGGTGAACATCAGCGCCACGACGACGCTCCAGGCCATTGCCTATGAAAGCGGCTTCACCGACAGCCCG
>DATHNW010000016.1:0-179744 GCA_035485575.1 Opitutaceae bacterium
CAGCGCGACGGTCAGCACCAGCAGCGATGCCAATGCCAGCGGTGGAATCGTCGAGTTCCTCAACTCCACCGCGGCCGGCCAGGTCATGACCTTCACCACGCCGAGCATTCCCGCCGGCACCTATCAGTTCCAGCTGCGCTACTGGGCCAACACCACCCGCGGCCAGCACACGGTGAAGGTCGATGGCACCCAGGTTGGCGGCACGATTGACCAGTACGCCTCGGCCAAGGCCTACATCACGGTCACCCTTGGCAATGTGACCTTCGCCTCCGCAGGCACGCACTCCATCGCGCTGACGGTTACCGGCAAGAACTCGGCCGCTACCCAGTTCTACCTCACTGCCGACAAGTTCACCTTCGTCGGGCAGTAGCCAACCGCAGTTTCATCCCCTCAAGCTTCACCAAGGCCGTCGTGATTCACGACGGCCTCTTGCTTTTGCGTTGGCTGACGGATCCCGATTGTGCAGAAGTCAGAGAGCTGTGAACCGAGTTTCGCAAAATTTGTTACAGAGGCAAAAAATTGCGATCTCGTAGCTCGATTATCTTTGGTTTTTCTCCGCCGTTTCCTTTTTCGTTCTCTCCTTGCCTGCTTCATTAAGTCAGCCACCCTCTACTGCATTGTTTCAAGCACTCTTCTTCCATGCAGCGTCTCTCTGACCACGAACTCGAAGTTCTCTTAAACAACCTCGAATCGGATCGTGTCGAGCGCAAGGAATCGTGGACCGGCTCTGCTCCAGAAAAATCCCGTCAGGCCATTTGCGCTTTCGCTAACGACCTCGCAAATCATCAATTGCCTGGTGTGCTTTTCATCGGTGCTAAAGACAATGGTGCAGCTTCATGCCTCTCTGTAACCGACCAATTACTTCTCACCTTGGCTGATATCAAAACTGAAGGCAAAACTGTTCCTCCGCCTACACTAACCGTTGAAAAGAGAACATTGAAGGGTGCTGAGATGGCGGTCGTTTGTGTCTGGCCGGCGGACGCCCCTCCAGTTCGTTACGAGGGTCGTATTTGGATTCGCGTCGGTCCTAGTCGCCGCCTAGCCGGTGCTCAGGACGAACGTATCCTCAATGAAAAGCGCCGGTATCGCGATTTGCATTTCGAAGCGCACCCAATTTCTTCCTGCCCGCTCTCGGAACTTAGTCAACCTATGTTCGAACAGGAATACCTGCCCAACGCTGTCGCGCCCGATGTGCTCGCAGCTAACTCGCGTTCCTACGAGCAGCAACTGGCCTCCTGTGGCATGATAGCTTCTGTCTCTGAACCTGTTCCTACTGTGCTTGGTGTCCTTTGTCTCGGAAAATCGCCCCGCACTTGGATTGCTGGAGACTATATCCAATTTCTTCGCATTCAGGGCGTCCAGCTTTCCGACCCTGTGATCGACCAAGCAGAAATCGATGGCACTGTCGGCACAATGCTCCGACGTCTTGATGAGAAACTTACAGCGCATTTGACCACTAGTGTCGATTTCACATCGCAGACCACCGAAATTCGAAGTAGCCCTTATCCCATGGTCGCGTTGCAGCAACTCGCGCGAAATGCGGTCATGCACCGTACCTACGAAAATACTAATGCCCCAGTTCGCCTCTATTGGTTTGATGATCGTATCGAAATCATCAACCCCGGTGGCCCTTATGGGAGTGTCACAGCGCAAAACTTCGGTCAGCCCGGTCGCGCTGACTACCGTAATCCCCAGCTTGCTGGTGCATTCAAGGTGCTTGGTTTTGCCCAGCGCTTTGGCGCCGGCATCGCACTAGCCCGTCAAGCGCTTGCCCAGAATGGCAATCCACTGCTTTCGTTTGAGATCGAGTCTAATTTTATTGGCGCTATTATTCGGCGCAAGTCATGAGTATTCCTGTTCTCACTTTCTTCAATAATAAGGGTGGCGTTGGAAAAACATCGCTTGCCTACCATCTCGCTTGGAAATTTTCTGAGCTAAACCGCCGCGTCGTCACAATAGACCTTGACCCCCAAGCCAATCTAACCGCGGCGTTTTTAGACGAAGAGACCTTGGAGCGCATCTGGGATCCCGAAACCGCTTCGAGTCGCGCCGATACGATTCACCAATGCGTCCGTCCACTAAGTCGCACCAGCGACGTTCGAGAGGCCAAGACCATAAAAATCACATCAAATCTGCGTCTTATTCCAGGAGATCTTGGATTAGCTGCATTCGAAGATCTCCTATCTCAGGAATGGGGAAATAGCAATAGTCGCGATTCCGATACGAAGTTTCGCGCCATGCGTGTTCTGACTGCTTTTTGGCAGGTTGCTCAAGCAGCAGCGGAAAAACATGAGGCAGACCTAATCGTCGCTGACGTTGGGCCAAACCTTGGCGCCATTAATCGCTCGGTGCTTATAGGCACCGACTATGTCGTTATTCCGCTCGCCGCAGATCTTTACTCTCTACAAGGTCTTCGCAATCTCGGTCCCACTCTTCGCAAATGGCGTCAGGAGTGGACTGATCGTACGAGCCAATGGCCTGCGGAGGAATTTTCCCTTCCTGCTGGTCGGATGACGCCGCTAGGTTATGTAATTCTTCAACACGCCGAACGTCTCTCCCGTCCTGTGAAATCTTATCAGCGTTGGCTAAAGCGCATTCCCGAGGTTTATCGCGAAAGCGTGCTCGATATTCCGAATTCTCTTCTCGACGAGTCTGCTGATCCTCATTGCTTAGCCCGCCTCAAGCATTACCGCAGCCTCGTCCCCATGGCACAAGAAGCGCGAAAGCCGATTTTCCATCTAACAAGCGCTGACGGAGCCATCGGCAATCACTCTTATGCGGTGCAGGAAGCCAGCAACGATTTTGCCCTGTTGGCCAACAGTATTCTCTCTCGCATTGATGCCCAAGACTGATCTCGAATTCTTCCTCGATCTTTGGATCTCATCGCCAGAAAGGTAAAATTCACGGTTTTGAAAACAAAGGCACATGGCTTTGATTTTTTTGTGCTCAGAGCCGCAAAGCTTTTGCCGAGACATCTAACGTTATTAGCCTGACCTGATTCGAGATATCCTGTCCACTCTAGACGGCGGGAAGCCCAACGCAGGATTGCTTGTGGACAGTCACTGGTCTGCAATGGAAACGTATCGCGCGTTGGTTTTTATCCAGCCATGACCAATTCAGCTTCCGACCAACTTTTTGCCCGTGCGTTGCAGCTCATGCCGGGCGGCGTCAATTCGCCAGTGCGCGCATTTCGCTCCGTCGGCGGCGCGCCGTTCTTCGTCAAAGCCGCGCGTGGCGCCACACTAATCACGGCCGATGGTCGCGAGCTGATCGACTTCGTCTGCACCTGGGGTCCGGCCATCCACGGACACAACCACCCGGTGATCAAGGCCGCCATCGCCGCCGCGCTTGAAAACGGCACGTCGTTTGGCACGCCCAATCCCTACGAGGTGGAAATGGCCGAGCTCATCACGCGCTTCGTGCCGTCGATCAAGAAAGTGCGGATGTGCAATAGCGGGACCGAGGCCACGATGTCGGCCATCCGGCTCGCGCGCGGCTTCACGGGGCGCGACAAGATCGTCAAGTTTGCCGGCTGCTACCACGGACATTCCGATTCGCTGCTGGTCAAGGCGGGCTCGGGCGCGCTCACGCATGGCCATCCCGACAGTGCGGGCGTGCCGCAGGCGTTTGCGCAAAAGACCATCGTGCTCCCCTTCAACGAGCCAGCGGCCCTCGCCACGGCCTTTGCCGAGAATCCGGGTGAAATTGCCTGTGTGATCATCGAGCCTTACATCGGCAACATCGGGTTCATTCCCGCGGGCGCCGGTTACCTGCAGCATGTCCGCGACGTGTGCACGGCCAATGACGCGTTGCTCATTTTCGACGAAGTGATGACTGGCTTCCGCCTGGCCAAGGGCGGCGTGCAGGAGCTGGAAAACATCAAGCCCGACCTCACCTGCCTGGGGAAAATCATCGGCGGCGGCCTGCCCGTGGGCGCATTCGGTGGCCGGGCAGAGATCATGGATATGCTGGCGCCGCTCGGCCCGGTGTACCAGGCCGGCACGCTCAGCGGCAATCCCCTCGCCATGGCCGCGGGCATCGCCGCGCTGAAATTGCTGGAGGAGGGAAACCCTTACGTGCGCCTCGATACGCTCGGCTGGCAGATGGGCGAGGCGCTGGTCGCCGCCGCCAAAAAGAAGGGCCTGCCCGCGCAGGTGCGGCAAATCGGTTCGATGTTCTCGCTTTTCTTCACCGACGAACCCGTGCGCGACTGCGCGACCGCGCTCAAAGGCGACGCGAAGCTCTTCGCGAAGTTTTTCCACGCCTGCCTCGACCGCGGCGTGTACCTGCCGCCAAGCGCTTATGAGACCTGCTTTCTCAGCACGGCGCACGAAGGCGCGGCGATCGCCCGCGCCTGCGAAGTCATGACCGAGGCCATTGCCGGGCTCTGAAGATTTTTAAACACGAAGGAGCAAGAAGCTAAGGAACCTCGGCTCTCCCGGGCATTTCTTTGCTCCTTTGCTTCTTGGTGTTCTTTATCTCTGAGCTCTGAGAATCAATTTAAACACGAAGGAACAAAGAAGCTAAGCGAGTCTAGGATTAAAGACACGGTGGATACCGTCTTTAATCAGAACTTCATTGAAATTGACCAACAGGCCCAGTGGATGGCCGAGGATTTTCAGGTAGGTTATCAATTGCGCCTTATGTATTGGCAGGATTTTTTCCACCGCCTTAAGTTCGATCACAACCCGATCCTCGATTAAAAGATCGACGCGGAATCCAACGTCAATTTGTCGTTCCCGATAAACCAGCGGCACGGATTGTTCCGTGCGAAATTGCATGCCGCGCAGGCGCAATTCTTCCTGCAAGCAGGCTGAATAAGCACTTTCCAGCAACCCTGCGCCAAGCTCGGAATGCACGCGAAAGCAGGCATCTACCACCCTCGTGACCAATGCTTCAGTTTCCTCCCGGTATCTCCAGTTTTCTCGGCATTGCTTGGTGTTTCCGGTCTTCATGTCTGTGGCAAGCCCTGAGGATTGTTTGAACATGAAGAAGCAAAGAAACGAAGAGAGCCTCGGACTTCCCGGTATTTTTTTGCTCCTTTGTGTTTTCTGTCCTCACGCCCGCGGGTGCGCCTTGTCGTACACTTCCTTCAGCCGCGCCACACTGGTGTGGGTGTAGATTTGCGTCGTGCTGAGGCTGGCGTGGCCGAGCAGTTCCTGCACGAGCCGCAGGTCGGCCCCGGCATTGAGCAGGTGCGTCGCATAGCTGTGCCGCAGCTTGTGCGGCGAGAGGTCCATCGGCAGGTCAGCCAGCGCGAGATATTTTTTCATGAGCAGCTGCACGGCGCGGACATTGAGCCGTTCATGCTGCGCGTTGACCACGACCGGCGCGGCGAAACCCGTGTCGCGCGCGAATTCGGCCTTCCATTTCCCGAGCACGGCCATGGCGACCTGGCCGAGCGGGCAAAGGCGTTCCTTGCGACCCTTGCCGAGCACGCGCGCGACGCCGCGCTCGAACTCGATCTGCCCGTAATCGAGACCCACCAGTTCGCTCACGCGCAGGCCGCCGCCGTAAAGCAGCTCGAGCACGAGCCGGTCGCGCCAGGCGCTGAAGGCGTCGAGCGTTTCGTTTTCGAGCAGGCGGAGCGGCCCGGTGAGGAAGTCGGCCGTTTGCTTTTCAGTCAGGAATTTCGGCAGCGCCTTTTCCAACCTCGGCAGGGCCAGGCCGGTGAACGGATTGGTCGCGAACCGCCCGCGCCTGATCCAGAATTTGAACAACGCGCGCAGGCCCGACACATGGTTGTGCAGCGTGCGCCGGCCGAAGCGCCGCTGCGCCTCGATGACGAAATCGCGCACGTTGCGCGACTCAAGGCGGTCGAGCCCGCGCGACCACAGTCCGGTCGTGTCGAGCCAGCGCCAGAAATCCTCGAAGGCCTGCCGGTAATTGCGCACCGTGTAGGCGGAGTAACGCCGCTCCTTCTCGAGAAACTCGAGAAACGGCGCCAGCCACTCGGCGGCGATGGCGGGCGGCAGGGGTTTGGCGGCCTCGGCGGTCATGATGCCGGCGGACCCGGGCCGCTTCAGGCTTGAGCCGCAGGTGCGGCCTGGGCTTCCACCTCGCGCATGACGCGCGCCGTCTCGAGCCGCAGTGCGCTTTCCGGATCGATGCCTTGGGCACGGCAGGCGGCAACGAGCTCGAACAGGCGCCGGCCGGCGTCGGCCTCCGTCAGCTTTTCACCCAGGTTTTCCACGCGCGCCGCGGCCACGGCGCCATTTGCGGGCAGCTTGTTTTTTTGAATCTGCTTCCACACCGCCTCGGCGAACATCAGGGCGGGCAGGCGCGGCGGCAGCTCCTTGAAAATCTTCAGGCCCTCAACCTTGCCGGCGGCCTTTTTCTCGGCGGCCTTGATCTGCTCCCACTGCGTCATGACCTGGTCGGAGGTGTCGAGCTTGCCGTCGCCGAAGACATGCGGATGCCGCCGGATGAGCTTTTCGTTGATCTCGCGGGCCACGTCGTCGAAATCGAAATCGCCGCGCTCGGCCGCGAGCTGGGCGTGAAAGACCACTTGGATGAGCACATCGCCCAGCTCCTCGCGCATGTGGGGCAGGTCCATCCGGTCGATGGTGTCGAGCAGCTCGCTGCATTCGTCGATGAGGCAGCGGGTGAGCGTCTGGTGCGTCTGCTCGCGGTCCCACGGGCAGCCGTCGGGCGCGCGCAGCCGGGCCACGGTGCGGCGGAGGTCGTCGATGGCGCTCATGGCCCACACGGAATACAGGAACCCGCGAAAGGTAAGAAGAAAATTCGCCTTTGTCTTCGGGAGGCCACGTGTTTTATCGTGGCGGTTTCCAATGTCCGACAAGCTCACCGAAATCATGGCCCACAAGCGCCGCGAGCTCGCGCCCTTCGTGCGGCCGGTCGCCGCGGGCGAATTCGCGCGCATCGACGCCGCCCGGCCCCGGCCGCCGTCCTTCGCCGGCGCGCTGCGCCGGGCCGACGGCCATCTCGCGGTCATCAGCGAGATCAAACGCCGCTCGCCCTCGGCCGGCGACATCAAGCAAAACGCCGACGCGCTTGCGCAGGCGCGCGCCTACCGCGCGGCGGGCGCGGATGCGCTTTCGATCCTCACCGATGAAAAATATTTCGGCGGCGCGCTCGCGGATCTGCGCGGCGTGACGGACGGCTTTCTCACCACACCGCCTGCCCTGCCCTGCCTGCGGAAGGATTTTTTCTTCCATCCGCTGCAAGTCCTCCAGGCCCGCGAGGCCGGTGCCAGCGCCATTCTCATCATCGTACGCGTGCTGGCCGACGACGAAATCAAGGCCCTGCACGAGGCCGCGGATGCCGCCGGGCTCGACGCGCTGTTCGAAGTCCACGCCGAGGTGGAGCTGGCCCGTGCCATCGCGCACCAGGCGAAGATCATCGGTGTGAACAACCGCGATCTTGCTGTTTTCAAGACGGATATTGCACTCAGCGAGCGGCTCATCCCGCAATTTCCCAAGGACGTCGTCGCCGTGAGCGAGAGCGGAATCCTGACCGGGGCCGACGCCGCCCGTGTCCGCAAGGCCGGCGCCCATGCGGTGCTGGTCGGCGAGGCGCTGATGCGGGCCGCCGATCCCGCGCGCCTGGTCGCGGATTTCCACGGCGCCTGACATGCCACTCACGCCCACCGCCACGCGGGAACTCCTGGCCGGGCTCGGGCACCGGCCGAAGCGCTCGCTCGGGCAGAATTTCCTGGTTGACGGCAACATCGTCCGCAAATCGCTCGAGCTGGCGCAAGTCGCGCCTGGCGACACGGTGGTGGAAATCGGACCCGGGCTTGGCACGCTGACCGAGGCGTTGCTCGAGGCTGGCGCCGAAGTGTGGGCGGTGGAGCGGGACGCCGCGCTGGCCGGGCATCTGCGTGCGACCTTGGCTGCAAAATACCCCCAGGCGTTCAAGCTGCTGGAAGATGACGCTGTCGAATGCCCGCTGGCCGCACTGCCGCCGGAACGCGCGGCGGCGGGCGATTTTAAAATTGTGGCCAACCTGCCCTATGCCATTTCAACGCCGTGGATGGACGCCGTGCTGAGCGGTCCGCTGCCGGCGCGCATGGTGTTGATGCTGCAGCAGGAGGCGGCGCAACGCTATGCCGCGCAGCCGGGCACGAAACAATTCGGGGCCATTTCGATTTTTTTGCAGGCGGCTTGCAATATCGCCCCCGGACATCGCGTGTCGTCGGCGTGTTTTTATCCACGGCCGGAGGTCGGCTCGCACCTGCTGCATCTGGTGCGCAAGCCGGAACCCATTGTCTTTCAGCCGGAAGCAAAGGCCATCATCCGCACACTCTTCCAGCAGCGTCGCAAGCAGCTTGGCGCCCTTTTGCGCGGCCGCCTAGCCAGCGATGACGCGGCATGGCTGGCGGGGCTGCTGGCCCGGCACGGCCTTTCGCCGCTTTCCCGACCGGAAGACGTGCCGGTGGCAGCCTGGGTGGAACTGTCGGCGCTGATATGCGTCAAATCAACGAGTTGAAATCATCCGCTCCAGCCATCATTTCATTCGCACCTCCCTCGATGAATCTGCGCGCCCTTGTCCTCGCCTCGGTTTTCCTTGCCGTTTTTGCCACCGGGCTGGCGCAATCCGATGACCAGTCGAGCGACCAGCCGGATGCGCCGCCGCCGCCTTTGCACGGCAAGGTCGAGGGCAACGTCTACACTTCCGCGACCGGGATGTTCCGCATGTCGATCCCGGTGCTGCCGGAATTGGGCGGCACAATCATCGATACGGACAATGTCGTCACGTTCGAGGATTCCTTCAAGACGCACGTGAGCGTGGCGGCGTTTCCCGAGGACGCCGCGCAACACCAGGAGGACGACACCCGTGGACGGCGCGATTACCTGGTCTATTTTTTCAGCAACTACGTGCTGCCCGATTTTCAGAAGCGCTCGCCCGGGGCCAAAATCGAAAGCGCCCGGTTCCTGCCCGGCGCGGAAGATGGCGCGCTCATTGTCTATACGCTGCTGCCGGGCGGTTCGATGTTTGCCGACCACGTTTCGCTCAATGGGGATTCCGACCCATCGCTGGTGGCCAAACGCGGCAACCTGCTCTTCGTGAAGAACGGCTATGTTTTTGTCATCAGCACGGAGCTGGCCGAGCGTGTGCTCGAGCACACCACCTATCACAAGACCACGGCGGAAGAGGATGAACTGCTGCACAACCGGTTGCTCGACCTGCTCGGCCGCATCGAGTTCGCCACGCCGTCTGCGGCCCCGGACAAAAAGTAGTTCACACCGCGGGAAATTTCCGCTCGCGCGCCGGCCCCGGCCGCGCCATGAGAAAGCCATGTCACTCGAAAGCCTGCTGATTTTTCTCCTCGTCGGCGCGCTGGCCGGCTGGCTCAGCGGCCTGATCACGAAAGGTTCGGGTTTCGGCCTGCTTGGCAACGTCCTGGTCGGCATCGTCGGCGCCTTTCTCGGCGGATTTTTGTTCAGGCTGCTCGGCATCGTTGCCTACGGGCTGCTCGGCCAGATTATTTTCGCCGTCATCGGAGCGCTGATCTTCCTCTATCTGCTGCGCTTCATCAAAAAATGAGCGCGTCCTGGTGGGCGTCGGGACGGATCCTGGCCCGCCTGGCGCTGCTGCTGGGGGCCTGCCTGCTCCTCGAAGGCTGTGTTTACCTGCGGTTGCTGGAGCTTAAACACCAGTTTGCGGACTTCGACCGCTTCTTTGCCGTCGATGACTCCGACGGCCTGACCCTCACGCTGAAAAAGCCCGTGCTGGAAACGGAAGACCTGGCCTTTTTCGATCTCGCGCCCGAAAAGGAGATCCGGCTGGGTGTCGCGCGGCGCTGGCATTTGCGCTGGATCAAGGACTACACCATGCCGCACGAGCGGCCGGAGGACTACGAAGTGACGGCCGATTTTATCTTCGCGGAGGACAAGCTCCGGCGCGTCCACCTGCCCGAGCGCATCTTCGCCTTCATGCCCAAGTCGCTCATCCTCTCGGCCCTGCGCTCGCTGGGGCATGCCCGGGTCGACCAGGCGAAGCAAAGCGCCAGCGCCGCCCTCTCCTCGTCTGCTGGCCTGCCGCTCACGCAGGCCGATCTGCTGCGTTTCCTGGGCGCGCCGCTTGATACCCAGAGTCGCGATGACGGCCGGCTGCTGGTCCATTATCGCTACACGGGGGTCTCAGCGTCGCAACCCGCAGGGAAAATCGACTTCACCTTCACGCTCGATCCCGTCACGAAAACGGTGCTGCACCTGCAAGGCCGGATGAAACATGCCGTGCTGGAATTCGACTGGCCCAAGCCGGTGGCACCGGCAAAATCTGCTCCGCCATGATCCTGCGCGACGCCAGCGAAGCCGACCTTCCCGCCATCGTGGAGATTTACAACGCCACGATTCCCGGCCGCATGGTTACCGCTGACATCGAACCCGTCAGCGTCGAGAGCCGCCGGCCATGGCTGCTTGAGCACAACCCGCGCACGCGCCCGATCTGGGCCGTGGATGATCCCGCCAGCGGACGAGTGTGCGCCTGGCTCAGCTTATCGTCGTTCCATAGCCGCCCGGCTTACCATCCCACGGCCGAAGTCGGCCTTTACGTGGCGGAGGCGCACCGCGGCCATGGCATCGGAAAATTTCTTCTCGGTGAAGCCATCGACCGCGCGCCGGCCTGCGGGGTGCGCACGCTGCTGGGGTTGATTTGGGCGCACAATGAACCGAGCCTGCAGTTGTTTGAAAATTTTGGTTTTGTGCGATGGGGCCATCTGCCGCGCGTCGCCGAGCTCGACGCCGTGGAGCGCGACCTCGTCATCGTCGGCCGCCGCGTCGCACCCTGACGGCCTTTGCAGCCTTGCCCGGCGCGGTACGACGGGTCAGACCTCGACGTTTCATGCCCTGGATCGTCGCCACCCTCGTGTCGGCCTTTTTTCTCGGATGCTACGAGCTTTTCATCAAGCACGCCGTCCGCGACAACGCCGTGCTGCCCGTGCTCTTCTTCAGCAACGCCTGCAGCGCCATGGTGTGGCTGCTGCTCATGGGCGTGCACGCACTGCATCCCGGCACGTTGCCCGCGGGCCTCGCGGTCGCGCCGCTGACGTTCCTTCAGCACCTGCAACTCCTGCTCAAGTCGGTCATCGTCGCGACCTCATGGATTTGCGGCTATTTCGCCGTCAAGCACCTGCCGGTCTCCATCGCGTCGCCCATTCGTGCGACCAGTCCGATCTGGACGCTCTTGGGCGCGCTCATCCTGCTGGCCGAGCGGCCGACGGGGCTGGAGCTGCTGGGCATCGCGACCACGCTGGCGTCATTCTTCGGTCTCTCGCTGGCCGGCCGGCGCGAAGGCATCCATTTTCATCGCGACAAGTGGATCGGCTGGCTCGTCGTGGGCACGATCTTCAACGGCATCAGCGCGCTCTACGATAAATACCTGCTCGGCCATGCCGGATTCGCCGCCTCGACCGTGCAGGCCTGGTTTTCCATCTACCTCGCTGTGCTTTTCCTGCCCTTGGCGATCGGCTGGAAACTCCGCTGGTGGCCGCGCCACGAATTTCACTGGCGCTGGAGCATTCCGCTGCTCTCGTGCGCCCTGCTGGTCGCGGACTTCGTTTATTTCGATGCGCTGCGCAATCCCCATGCGCTCATCTCGCTCGTGTCGAGCCTCCGCCGCGGCAGCGTACTGGTGGCGTTCGCGGGCAGCCTGCTCTTTTTTCGCGAACAAAACGGCCGGCAAAAGCTGCCCGCCGTCCTGGGTGTCCTCGCTGGCATCGTGTTGACCATCCTCGGATGACGCTGGCGGTCAGTCGGTCCTCAACCGGGCCACTTCCTCCTGTGCGTGGTTGATCTTTTCCAGCGCTTCCACAATCGCATAGCCGGCTTCTCCTGAAACGTAATGCACGGCACCGACAATGGTGGCCAGCGTGGCCCGCACGATCTGCAGGTCTTCGTCGAGGATTTTTACATTCAATAAATTTGGGGACTCCATAATGACAGTCCGACGCCTGCGGGGCGAAATAGTTTCCTCGAGATTTACTTAAGTTTAAAATCACGCGGGCGCTTTGACCGGGCTTGCATGCGCGAACGATTCCATTTCTTCTCTCGCGCCAATCCCCTGGCTTGCTTTCCCATGTGCGCTTTCGCCCCACGTGATACCGTCCGGAAATTTTTTATCCGGGCCGGCCTGCTCACCGAAATTGCGGCGATGGCGGCTCTGCTGACCGGCCAGACTCCGCCGGACTCGTCGGCTTCGTCGCCGGCTCCGGCCGTGCCGGTTGCTTTCGTTCCGCTCGGGCTGCCCACGGCGGCCAGCGAGCACCTTTTTCTGATCCATTGCGCGCCGTGCCACGGTCCGCATGGCGAAGGCGCTGTCGGCCCCACCCTGGCCGCGGCCCATCTTCCACGCGCCTCCTCGGAGGAAGCGCTGCTCAAAATCATCACCAGGGGCATCGAGGGCACGGAAATGCCCCGCTCGCGGCTGGAGCCGGACGAAATCCGGCAGGTCGCCGCCTGGGTCTGGCAGCTGGGAAAAATCGCCCCCGAAAAAATACCCGGCGATGCCGGACACGGCCGCCAGCTTTACTTCGCGAAGGGCGGCTGCGTGCAATGCCACAGCATCGGCGGCCACGGCGGCAGCATCGGCCCGGATCTGACGGATGTCGGCCTCCGCCGTGGCGCCAGCTATCTCCGGCGCGCACTCGTCGATCCGGGCGCCGACGTGCCGAAGAGTTTTTCCAGCTACCGTTCCGAAGTGAGCCTGCCGGACAATTTCCTGTTGGTTCGTGTGGTTACCAAGGACGGCCGCGAGATCACCGGCGTGCGGATCAACGAGGACACGTTCTCCATCCAGCTCCGCGATTTCTCCAGTCATATCCATTCGTTTTTCAAATCGGACCTCGCCGAACTGCACAAGGACTGGGGCCAGTCGCCCATGCCTCCGTACGGCGCGGTCTTCACCCCGGCCGAACTTGATGATCTTGTGGCCTTCCTTTCCTCCCTTCGCGGCGAACCATGAAAAGACCTCTCTTTCTTTTGCTCATGCTTGTTTCCGCGGCCCGCGCGCAGGTGTCGTATGAGCGCATTCTCAACGCGGGAAAGGAGCCGGGTAACTGGCTCACCTATTCCGGCAACTACGCCGGACAGCGCTACTCCCCGCTTGCGGAGCTCACCCCCGCCAACGTCGCGGAGCTGAAGCCCGCCTGGGTCTTCCAATCACGCGAAGCGGGCAAGATGGAGACGTCGCCCATCGTGATCGACGGCATCCTCTACATCACTGAAAAGCCATACATCGTCACGGCGATCGACGGCCGCACCGGACGGCCGCTGTGGACGTACCGACGCAACGCCGTGCCCGAGGTGCCGACCTGCTGCGGCTCAGTCAACCGCGGCCTGGCCATCCTCGGCGACACGCTCTATTTTGGCACGCTGGACGCGCATCTTGTCGCGCTCGACATCAATACCGGCAAAGAGCGCTGGGACATCACCGTTGCAGACTACACCAAGGGATATTCTATCACCGCCGCACCCCTGGCGGTGAAGGACAAGATCATCGTCGGCATTGCCGGCGGCGAATTCGGCATCCGCGGATTTCTCGACGCTTACGACGCGAAGACGGGCCAGCTCGCCTGGCGTTTCTGGACCGTGCCGGCGCCGGGCGAGCCCGGCCACGAAACCTGGGGCGCCGGCGACAGCTGGCAGCATGGCGGCGGGCCGACCTGGGTGACGGGAACGTATGATCCCGAGCTTAACACCCTTTACTGGGGCACCGGCAATCCCGGCCCCGATTACAACGGCGACAACCGGCCGGGCGACAATCTTTACACCGACTGCCTGCTGGCCCTCGATCCTGACACCGGCAAGTTGCGCTGGTATTTCCAATACACGCCGCACGACCTGCATGACTGGGATTCGAACCAGGTGCCGGTGCTGGCGGATGCGGTGGTCAACGGTCGCCCGCGCAAGCTCGTGCTGCAGGCCAACCGCAATTCATTTTATTACGTGATTGACCGTGAAACCGGCGAATTTCTGGCCGGCACGGACTATGCAAAGCAAACCTGGGCCAAGGGACTCGACGAACACGGCCGGCCGATTCTTTTGTCGCATACCGAACCGACGCCCGAAGGCGTCCTTATCTATCCCGGCCTGGCTGGCGCGACCAACTGGTTCAGCCCGTCCTACAGCCCGAAAAACCAATTGTTTTACGTGCAGGCGCAGGAGGACTATGCCGAGGTTTTCTACAAGCTGCAGGGCGACTACGCCCCGGGCGATCATTTCGACGGCGGCGGCACGCGCAGCGTGGACGGCAGCGAGCCCTACGCTGTCATCAAAGCCCTTGAGCCGACGACCGGGCACATCCGGTGGGAATTCAAGCTGCACGCCGGGCCCTCCGCGGGCGTCCTCTCGACCGCAGGCGGCCTGGTCTTCAGTGGCAACCGCGAGGGCAGTTTTTTCGCGCTCGATGCGGAATCCGGCCAGCCGCTCTGGCATTTCCAGACCGGCGGCCTGATCTGGGCCAGCCCCATCAGCTACGAACTCGACGGCAAACAGTACATCGCCATCGCGGCCGGCACTTCGATTTTCGTGTTCGCACGGTAAAGCGGAAACCGCTCGGCCGCCCTCACATGTGCGCGATCATGTTGTCGCCGAATTCGCTGCACTTGATCTCGGTCGCACCGGTCATCTGGCGGGCGAAGTCGTAGGTCACTTTCTTCGAGCCGATGGCGCCATTGAGGCCCTTGAGGATAAGCTCGGCGGCCTCGTTCCAGCCAAGGTAGCGGAACATCATTTCGCCGGAGAGCACAACCGATCCGGGGTTGACGACGTCCTTGTCTGCGTACTTCGGCGCGGTGCCGTGCGTGGCCTCGAAGATGGCGTGGCCGGTGATGTAATTGATGTTGCCGCCGGGCGCGATGCCGATGCCGCCGACCTGGGCGGCCAGCGCGTCGGAGAGGTAATCGCCGTTGAGATTGAGCGTCGCAATGACATCGAAATCGGTCGGGCGCGTGAGCACCTGCTGCAGCGTGATGTCGGCGATGCTGTCCTTGATGACCAGGCCGGCGCCGGCCCGGCCCTCGGGAATCTTGCACCAGGGGCCGCTGTCGATTTCGACTGCACCGAAATGCTCCTTGGCGACCTGATAACCCCAGTCGCGGAAGGCGCCCTCGGTGAACTTCATGATGTTGCCCTTGTGTACGAGCGTGACGCTCTTGCGCTTGTTCTTGATCGCGTAGCTGATCGCACTGTGGATCAGGCGCACGCTGCCGGAATAGCTCACCGGCTTGATGCCGATGCCGACCTGCACATCGGTGGGAAAATCCTTTGCGCCGACGAGCTTCCAGAATTCGTCCGCCTTGGCCCGGGTGCTGAAGCGAATCTTGTCGAATGCCTTGGGGAATTCCTTGGCGAGGAAGTCGAGGATCTTCTGGGCCTCGGGCGTGCCAGAGGCGTATTCGATGCCGGCGTAAATGTCCTCGGTGTTTTCGCGGAAGATGACCATGTCCACCTTTTCCGGATGCTTCACCGGCGACGGCACGCCGGTGAACCACTGCACCGGGCGCAGGCATACGTAGAGGTCGAGCATCTGGCGGAGCGCGACGTTGAGCGAGCGGATGCCGCCGCCAACGGGCGTGGTCAGCGGGCCCTTGATGCCGACCAGATATTGCTTGAACGCCTCGATGGTGTCGTTGGGCAGCCAGTTATTGAAGCGCTTGAAGCTCTCCTCGCCGGCGAAGACCTCCAGCCAAGAGACCTTCTTCTTGCCGCCGTAGGCCTTCTTCACCGCGGCATCAAAAACGCGCACGGAGGCAGCCCAGATGTCGGGGCCGGTGCCGTCGCCACGGATGAACGGGATGATGGGATTGTCCGGTACGCTGAGTTTGCCGCCAGCGATGGTGATCTTGGCGCCGGCGGACGGAGTGACGTCTTTGTGAGGCATGTTGAAGCGGGAGAGTTTTGGAAAAGGTGGTAGGGTTTATTTTTTCAAACCAGCGCAGAATTTCGCGAGTCGGCCGGCGCCCTTGGCGATGATCTCATCGCTCGTCGCGTAGCTAAGCCGCAAGTAGCCCTCGGCGCCGAATGCGCCGCCGGGGACGGCCGCGACTTTTTCCTGCTCGAGCAGGCGCGCGCAAAAGTCCTGCGAGCTGAGGCCGAATTGGGCGATATTGGGAAACAGGTAAAATGCGCCCTGGGCCAGCAGGCACGACACGCCGGGAATCTTGTTGAGCTCCGCGTGCAGGAATTTCCGCCGGCGATCGAACGCGGCCATCATGCCGGCCAGCGCTGAGCGGGCCTTGTCCCTCTCGCGCAGCGCGGCGAGCGCGCCGTATTGAGCGAACGTCGTGGCGTTGGATGTCATCTGGCTTTGCAGTTCGCCCACGGCCTTGGCGATGGGCGCGGCGGCCACCAGCGTGCCGAGGCGCCAGCCGGTCATCGAGTAGGTCTTGCTGAAGCCCGAGACGACGATGGTGCGGGCCGCCGCCTCGGGACTCAGGGTGGCCAGACAGGTCGGCTGCGCGCCGTCATAAACGAGGTGCTCGTAGATTTCGTCGGACAGGATGTAGAGATTGTGCCGCAGCGCCACGGCGACGAGCGCCGCGAGTTCCGCGCGCGTGTAGACCGCGCCGGTCGGATTTGACGGTGAGTTGAGGATCAGCAGCTTCGAGCGCGGCGTGATGGCGGCCTCGAGCTGGGCGGGCGTGAGCTTGAAGCCGGTAGTGTCATCCGCGAGCACGGCGCGCGGCACCGCGCCGGCGAGTTTGGCCATCTCGGGATAGCTCACCCAGTAAGGCGCGGGGATGATGACTTCGTCGCCCGGCGAGCAGACCGCCAAGATCGCGAGATAACAGGAAAATTTGCCGCCGGGGCTGACCACGACCTGCGCCGGCGTGATCTTCAGGCCGTAGTCGACGCCATATTTGTCCACCAGCGCAGCGCGCAATTCGTCGATGCCCGGGGTGGCGGCGTACTTCGTCTTGCCGCCGCGGAGCGCGGCGATGCAGGCGTCCTTGATGAAGTCGGGCGTGTCGAAGTCCGGCTCGCCTGCGGCGAAGCTGCAGACGTCCTCACCGGTGGCCTTGAGCGCCTTTGCTTTCGCGTCAATGGCGAGCGTCGGGGACGGCGCAATGTTCTGGGCCCAGGTGGATAACGGCGAAGGCGAAGTGCTCATGCGAAAGGGCCCGAGGACTAAACGAGCGCGCCCATGGAAGGCAAGCCCGGCGCACGCACTGGCTTTTCCGCCCGGCTTTCAGCCGGTCAGCGGGAGCCGGTCTTCTTTTTCTTGGCCGGCGCCGTTTTTGCGCCGCCTTTTTTAGCGGACTTCACCTGAAACCCGCCCAAGGCGCCGCGGAGGAGCTCGCCCACGCTGATCTTGTTTTTCCTCGAATAACGGGCCAGCCGGTCCTTCAAGGCGACGGGCAGGCGCACGGAAATCTGCCGGTGTTCCCGCTCTGGCGCGCTGAAACGGTTGAAATCGAACCCGGCGAGGGCTTCGCGCACCACTTCGCTGGTCGAGCGCAGGGTGAGCGCCCGGCGGCACGCCTCGATTTTTGCAATAAGCTCGAGGGGCAGGTCAAAAGTAAGGGGCTGGCTGGTGGGCGTTTTCTTGGCCATGAAGGCAAAACGGGTTGCTGAAAAATTCGCGTGGTCGAAGCATGGGGAGCTAGCCGGGCGCCGCGCACGGGGGCAAGCAAAAGTTCAGCGCTTGGGATTGACTCGCGCGATGATTGACCGATTTTTGCCTTCTTCCCCCCTCAGCTGCGCCCTCATGGCCAAAGTCGTCATTGAAAACCTGGTCAAGGTTTACCCCGAGAAAAACAGCCCGGGCGTGCGCGCGGTCAACGGCATCAACCTCGCGGTCGAGGATCGTGAATTCATGGTGCTGGTCGGGCCGTCCGGCTGCGGCAAGACCACGACGCTGCGCATGATCGCCGGGTTGGAGGAAATCTCCGGCGGCACCATCGCGATCGACGGCAAGGTGGTGAACGGGGTCCTGCCAAAGGACCGCGACATCGCCATGGTTTTTCAAAATTACGCGCTTTATCCGCACATGTCGGTCTATGACAACATGGCCTTCGGCCTGAAGCTGCGGAAGTTTCCCGAGGCCGAGATCCAGGCCCGCGTGCGCGAGGCGGCGGCCATGCTCGGCCTGGAAAACTACCTCGAGCGCCGGCCCAAGGCCCTTTCCGGCGGCCAGCGCCAGCGCGTGGCCGTGGGCCGCGCCATCGTGCGCAAGCCCAAGGTCTTCCTCTTCGACGAGCCGCTCTCCAACCTCGACGCCAAGATGCGCGTCTCCACCCGCGCCGAGATCTCCAAGCTTCACGCCCGCCTCGGCGCCACGATGATCTACGTCACCCACGACCAGGTCGAGGCGATGACCATGGGCGACCGCATCTGCGTGATGAAGGACGGCAACATCATGCAGGTGGCCGAGCCGCTCACACTCTATAATGAGCCCTCGAACCTTTTCGTCGCCGGCTTCATTGGCAGCCCGCCGATGAATTTCTTCAAGGGCACCCTGCGCCGCGCGGGAAACGGCCTTAGTTTTACCGAGGACAACCCGGCCGGCGCGCCGCTGACGCTACAGTTGCCTGATGCGCTAGCGGCCAAGGCCGGCGCGTATTTGGACAAACCCGTCGTCCTGGGCATCCGGCCGGAAGACATCAGCGACGCGCCGGCCGACCCCGCCGCCGCCGTCGAGGTCAAGGTGGACATCGCCGAGCCCATGGGCGCCGAGACCTACCTGCACCTGAACACGGGTGCGACTACCTTCATCGCGCGAGTCCGGCCAACCGACTCTTTTTCCATCGGCCAGAAAATCAAGGTCTCCTTCCGCGCCGACAAGGCGCACCTGTTCGACACCGCCACCGAGCAGGCCGTGCGCTGAGCCCTACTCCACCGGTACGATGCGTTTTGCGTCCGGCGGCTTCACCGCTTCGCTCAGCTGCGCGGGCGCGAACATATCCTTTGATAGCGACAGCCCGAGCGCGGCCCCGGTCACCACGAACCTCGTCTTGTCGCGCGTGACTTCGTCGCGCACGTCAAACGTCTTGGGTATCCATTGCTCGCCGATGCGTTTCAACTCGAGCAGGCTGATCGTCTTGAGCAGCTGGCCATGGTCCCCGACGAGTTCCGCCTGCACCAGCGCGGTGAACTGTGAGTCGAGATAAGCGCGCACACCGGTGAGCGCCGGATACCTGTCCGCGAAATCCTTCGGCGGCCGGAGCAAAAACTGGTGTGTGGGGCGGCCGCGCAAGCGCGTGAGGCCCTCATAAACAAAATCGGGCCAGTACAAAAACGGCATCTGCAGGTCGAACGCCGTCAGGTTCGTATTCCCCACTGGCGCAAAAAAGGCCGCCGTGTCGAGCGGCTGGGCCGGCCCCGTGCCGTTCCAGCTCCACACGGCCGGCGCCGGGCCGTTCTGCACGAGCAGGCGCAATTCCGGTTTCCCGGCGGTGGTGACCACCTCCACGCGCGAAAGAGGCCCCTGGTCGTTGCGCGTGCCCCAGAATTGTCCAGTCAGCACATGCTCGTCGCCCCGGCGTGGCAGCACGTGCAGTTCAAATTCAAGGAAATAATCACCGGTGATGCCCTTGGCGCGAAATTCTTCGAGGATATGCCGGCCCTCGGCCTGGTCCGGCGGGTTGAGCTGGACGTAGCTCGGCTGCGGCAGAAAACGCTGCTGGGCGCTCGCCGCCAGCGCGAAGCCGAGCAGTAAAGGGAGGATTTTTCCTGGGCCACGCATGGCCACCGGCGCGCAGTGCGCGCTCAGGGGTTCTTCGGCGCCGGAGCCGAAGCGGTGGTTGCCGCCGTGGGTGCAGGCTGGACCGGCGTGCTGACCGCCGGTGCCGGCAGGCCGGGCTGCGGCGTCGTGGAGAGGGGCGCCATCGGGCTGGTCACTGGCACGGGAATGCTGGGCAGTGCACCGGCAGCGGCGCTGCCATGGCTGCGCTGATAGACATTGCCGAGGTAGAGCAGGAAGCTGAGCACGAAAAAAGCGATGGACGCGTTGATCGTGGCCTTCGTGAGGACATTGCCCGTCTCGCCACCGAACGCGGATTCAGCCATGCCGCCGCCGAGGGCCGAGCCCATGCCGCCGTCGGATTTGGCCCGTTGCGCCAGCACCACCAGGATGAGGAACAGCGAAACGAGGATCAGGATGAAGGTAAGAATGCCCAGGACAATACTCATGGAACTGACCATGACAGCAGACCCCGGCCAAGGTTGTCAATGCGCGGTTCGAAACCGGAAAAGTACTTCCAGCCCAGCTAGATGGAGTAATCTTCGGGCCGTTCCGGCTCGCTGGCCGGGCCGCCGGCCTTCGCCTGCTGGCGCCGGCTGTCGTAGAAAATGCGCACGTCGGGCGAGCCGGCCGCCCCGTCCTGTTTCAACAATTGCGAGGCGCGTTTCAACGCCCGCTTGGTGCTCATGGTGAGATTCACCTCGGCCGGAAACACGTTCTCCTCGCCGATCTGCGCGAGCAGGCCGCTGCGCTGTAGCACGCGCAGGACATCGAGATTGCAACCGCTGATCAGCAGGTACCGTCCGGTTTTGCGCAGGTAGTCATGCAGCGTTTCCATCGCCATGACGGTGGAGGCGTCGAGATGGCGGGCGTTTTTCATACGCAGGATGAAGATGCGGATGTTCTCATCCTCCGCCTGCCGCCGGAGATGTTCCTGAAAGAGATCGGCGGCGCCGAAGAACAGGTCGCCCTCGACATGGATGATGGAAATCTGCGGGTTGGGCCGCTTGGCCGGATCGACGAGCTCGGCCAGGATGCCGTTGTCGCTGAACGAATATTCGACGAGCGAGGGCATGCTCGTCTTTTGCAGGAACAGCGCGAGTGCCACGCCGATGCCGACGTAGATGGCCGTGTCGAGCCGCAGAAACAGCGCGGCGCCGAGCGTTGCGATGAAAACGACCGCATCGGACCGGGTCGAACGCGTGGCCACGCGGATTTGCGGCCGGTTGATGAGCCGGTAGCCCACCCGCATGAGATGCGCAGCCAGCGCGGCGACGGGGATGTAATTGAAAACCGGCGTGACGAACAAAAGGATCAGCAGCACGACCACGCTGCTCAGCATGGTGGACAGCTGCGACGCCGCGCCGCTCTGGTAATTGACCGCCGAACGCGTGAATGACGACGAGCCGGGCGTGACGCCGAAAAGACCGACGGCGATGTTGCCCGCGCCCATGCCCATGAGCTCCTGGTTCGGATCGAGCCGCTGGCCGCTCTTGGCCGCGAGCGACTTGGTGATCGCGGTGGCTTCGAGCATGCCGATGATGGCGACGGCGATGGCTGTGCTGGCGAGCGTCGGCAGCATTTCCATCTGCTCGGACCAGGCCGGCAAGCCGGCGAACTTGGGGAATGCCGCCATGAGCGCGCCCTCGTCCTTGACCAGACGGAACGGCACGGCCGACAGGCCGAAGAGATGATTGCGGTCGATGAAGAACGCAAGGAGGCGGGAGAGAAGGCCGAGCGTGGCGAGGCCGATCAACGCCTCGGGCCACGTTTTCCGGTAAAGCCTGATACCTTCGAAAATCCCCAACGTGAGCAGGCCGATGCCGATCGCCCACGGCGAAACATTCACGCGTGCAAGCGCCCCCCACACATCCGTCAAGATGGTGACAAACCTCTGCCCGGCGGGCACGCCGAAGCCGAGCAGGTTGGGCAGCTGGCTGGTGATAAGCAGGATGCCGATCGCGGCGGTGTAGGCGACGACGACCGAGCGCGAAATGAACTTGGTGATTTCGCCAAAATTGAGCAGTCCCGCGAGGAACTGCACCGCGCCGATGAGAAACGCCAGGTAGGCGGCCAGTGGCAGCGGGTCGAGGCCGAGGCCGGTGTTGGCCGCGATGGTCGTGGCCGTGATCAGGCTGACCGAAGTGGTCGGGCCGAAGACGTGGTGATGCGACGAAAAAAACAGCGCGCTGACAAAGCCGCCGATGACCACGGAGAGAATCACGCTCATCGGCGGCAGGCCGAGGATGAGTGCGAAACCGATGGCCTGCGGAATGGAGACAAGCGTGAGCGTCGCGCCCGCGAGCAGATCGGCGCGCAGCTTCTTCCACGAGTAATTCCGGAATTCCGCGATGAACGGCAGCCGCACGCGAAACATCTTCGCGCTCATCGCGGACGCATCGGAAAGCGTCTCTCTCAACGTTTCCGCCGTGCTCATGCCGTCAGGCCTCTACGCCAAGCTTCTCGAGGATGCGCTGGAGGTCGTCGTTGCCGTGGTACTCGATGATGATGCGGCCCTTTTTCGGCGCATGCTTCAACGCGACGCGCGCGCCGAGGTGCGAGGTGAGTTTTTTCTCGATGCTGGCCACCGCCGCGGCTTCCACCGGCGGCGCCGGACGGCCGGAGGCCGAAGGCGCCCCGGCCTTTTTCGCCTGCACGAGTTTTTCCGTCGCACGCACGCTGAAGCCTTCCTCGATGATGCGGCGGGCGAGCACCGTGCGCTGCGCGGGCTCCTCGACGCCGAGCAGCACCTTGGCGTGGCCCACGCTGAGCAGGTTCTTGGCGATGAATCCCTGGATCTCGCCGTCGAGCGAAAGCAGCCGCAGGGCGTTGGCCACGGTGGCCCGGCCCTTCCCCACCCGGCCGGAGGCGGCCTCCTGCGTGAGATCGAAATCACGGATGAGGCTGGCGTAGCCGTAGGCTTCCTCGATCGGGTTCAGCCCTTCGCGCTGCAAATTCTCGATCAGGCCGAGGGCGGCCGACGAGGCGTTGCTCGCCTCGACGACGCGGGCGGGAATGGTCTTGAGCTTGAGCAGGTGAAAGGCGCGCCAGCGGCGCTCGCCCGCGATGAGCTGGAACTTTTCGCCGTTCCGGCGCACCACGATCGGCTGCAACAGGCCTTCGGAACGGATGCTGTCGGCCAGTTCGTTGAGCTGGTCGACGGGAATTTCCCGGCGGGCCTGGTAAGGACTGGGCTCGACGAGTTCGACGGCGATTTCCTGAAACCCGGGCGCGGCCACCGGTGCAGCCGACGGACCGCCGGAGGGTTTGGCCGAGGGATCATGTTTGGGGGCGGCGGGCGCCGCGGCGGCAATGAGGCCGCCGAGTCCGCGGCCGAGACGGGATTTGGATGCGGACATGTCAGTTTTTGGGGGCTTGCTGCGCTTGCGGGATGAAGAGCGACTGGCCGACCATCAGCCTGGTGGGGTCGGCGATTTTGTTGGCGTTGATGATGTCGTGCATGCTGGCGTTGGTCTTTTTCGCGATGGCCGAAAGGGTGTCGCCCTTCTGCACGGTGTAGCTGACGCCTTCCTTTGGATAATCGTCGGTGAAAGTGGTCTGCACGGCGGTGCGGGTGGCCTGGCCCTTGGCGAGGTCGGCCAATGCGGCATTGGTCTGTTTGGCGAGTTTCTCCATTTGTCCGCTAACTTGCTCCAGTGTTTCCGATTTTGTCTCGGCGGCGGACGCCTTGATCGTGCGATTGAGCTGGGCCACGGTGTCGTTCAATTGGGCGACCGTCGCGTAAGTCTGGGCGGCGGTGCCCGTCTGGCTGCGCAGCTCGTTGTTTTCGCGCTCGAGCTGCTCGACCCGGTTTTGCAGGTCGCCCACGCGCTGCGTGAGCACACGGACGTCTTCGCGGAGGTTCACGAGATCCATTTGCTCCGGGTTCGTCTGCGCCTGGGCCGTCCCCAGGGCCGCGCTGAATCCGAGCGCCCACAGCACACGGGAAAGTTTCATGCGGCCACGCTTGCGAAAATCGGCGGCGAAAACAAGCGCAGGTTGCAGATCGTCAGCGAAAGGGTGCCGGGCCGGCCAGCAGCGGCATCGGCCGCGAAGGGAGCGAAGTGCCTGGCGCAACGGGAAAGCCGCGCAGAAATTCCGGTGCCGGCAGCATCTTTCCTCCCGGTCGCTGCAGGCGCAGCAGCCGCAGCACGCCGTCGCTGGTGGCCACGCGCAATGACTCCGAATCGGTGCCGAGCACGGTGCCCGGCGCGGAGGCCACCGCGGCGGCCTCGAAATCGGCCAGGCCCGGTTTCACCGCTTCGCCGGAAATTTCAACCGTGCAGCCAGGCCACGGAAAAAGGCCGTTGATGCGCGCGGCAAGCACCGTGGCCGGCGCGGCAAAGTCGAGCGCACCGTCATCTTTTTTGAGCCGGCGGCAATAGGTTGCGGCGGCATGATCTTGCTCTGCGAAAGCGAGTTCGCCTTGCGCGAGCCGCGGCAGCGTGCGGGCGAGCAGCGGGACGCAGGCGGCGGCGAGTTTCGCTTCGACCTCCGCCGCGGTATCGCGCGGCCCAATGTCCACGCGCTCGGCGTCGGCCACCGGGCCGGCGTCAAGCTTGCGCACGATGCGCATGAGCGTGACCCCGGTTTCAGGTTCGCCGCTGGCGATGGCCGTCTGGATCGGCGATGCGCCGCGGTATTTCGGCAGCAGCGAGGCGTGCAGGTTGAGCGTTCCGAGCCGTGGTGTGGCGATGAAATCGTCGCGCAGCAGGTGCCCGTAGGCCATGACGAGCGCGACGTCGGCCTGCAGCGCAGCCAGTCCGGCGCGATCGGTCTCGCCCAGTTTTTCCGGCTGCAGCACCGCCAGTCCGCGCGCGAGCGCCCAGCGTTTGATCGCGTTGGCCTCGATTTTTTGCCCGCGGCCGGCCGGCCGGTCGGGTTGCGTGAAGATGCCGACGACCTGCGCGAACGCGCTTCCTTCGCCTGCCAGCCAGTCGAGCAAGGGCAGCGCGATGGGGTCGGAACCGAGGAAGACGAGTCGCAGCGGAGTCACTTCAACGTTTTCAGCCACTTCGCGACCGCAGGCGCGAGCGACTTCGCAAAGGTTTTATCGGTGTCCGGCTTGGGCAGTCCGTCGAGCACGGTCCAGTTTTCGACATGCGTCACGCTCCGGCCAGGGCTGAGTTTCACCAGCGGGGAAAGTGTTTCGATCTCGATCATCTGCCCGTTCGTGAACACTTCGAGCGCACAACCGAGATCGGGATAAGCCGCTCCGGGTATGATCGCCGCGTATTTGACGAACGTGACGCCGCGCAGCCAGTAGGCGGACCAGCCGGCATAATTCGTGAGCCCGAGTTTTTGCGCCTGGGGCGCCCGCGCGACATCGATCCCCATGAAATCACGGTGCAGCTCCCAGCATGGCAGCGCGAGGTCGGTGTAGGTCCATGGCACGAGGGCGTAGTTCGGCAGCAGGTCGCCGCGTTCGTGCGAGCCCTTGGGCGGCAGCGGGATCACGCCATAACCGCCACCGCGAAACATGGTCAGGGCCCAGGCCGCGGCCTCGACCGGCCACAAGCCGCGATTCGTCAGCGTATGCGTGACGCGCACGGTGCGCTCGCCGGACACTTCAATCTTCATCGCCTTCTGAAGTCCGGTCAGCGCCTCGACCGGCTGCGTAAGCGCCACGCCCTGTGGGAGCGGCTTCACCGCCAGCGGCTCATCGTCGGGCTGGTACGAGCGGACGATGTGCTCGGGCGAGTGCCAGAGCCGGTGTCCGCCGCGCAAATAATAGCCGTGGTAGCGCTTTTCATCGGCAGGAAACTGAAAAAACAAATTGCCTGCTTTGCCGGCGAGCGAACGCAGCGACACGATGCGCGGGCCGACGCCGGTGGTGACGACGAGCTCGAGGGCGCGGGTGGTGAAGCGCAGCGCCTCGGCGCTGCGATAATCAGTCTTCGAGGGTTTCACGGCTGGAGGATTTTTTCGAACTGGCCGCGCGGTCCTCGTGGCGCTCCTTGCCGACGAGGTCGAAATGCACCGGACAGCCGTTGAGCTCGAATTCCTCGACGATCCCCGCCTCGAGGTAACGGCGGTAGCTTTCCATGAGTTTTTCCTCGCGGTTGCAGAAAAGCTTGATGCGGAACGGGCGATTGCCGGTCTGCACTGCATAGTAAATGCGGAAGCGCCGCGCCCCGATGGCCGGCGGCGGCGTGCGGTCAGCAAGGCGGATCAGCGTCTGGTTGAGGCGCGCGGTGGGCAGCTTCTTGTCGAGCGTGCGGTGGAGCTTCACCGCGGCGTTGAGCATGCGGTCGATTTCGCGGCCCTTGAGCGCGGAAACGAACACGACCGGCGCGCCCGGGGTGAAAAAGAGCCGGTCGAACAGCGCCGATTCGTATTTTTCGCGGTAATCGCGCTCACTTTCGTAGACCCGGGCCAGGCCGTCGGCATTGCGGAACGATTCGACCACGAGGTCCCATTTGTTAATGACGATGACGATCGGCTTGCGCTCCTTGAGCGCCTCGCCTGCGATGGCCTTGTCCTGCTGGGTGACGCCGTCCACCGCGTCAAGCACGAGAAAGACGACATCGGTATGCTGGATGGCTTCGAGCGAGCGCAGGCGCGAAAAGTATTCCACCGGCGACGCAAGCTTGGTCGCGGCCTTGATGCCGGCCGTGTCGATCAGGCGGAACGGATGCAGCTGATCGTCCCGCCCCTTGAATTGGAACGCCACCTCGACCGCGTCGCGCGTCGTGCCGGGCACATCGCTGACGATCAGGCGGTCACTTTGCAGCAGGCGGTTGCCGAGGGAGGATTTGCCGACATTGGGCCGGCCGATAAAACAGATGCAGAGCGGATCCGCGGCGGTTTTCGTCGCTACGTTTTCCTCGGAAGGCGGCGGCCCGAGCTTTTCCATGATGGCGGCGCGCAATGCGCCCTCCCCGCGGCCGTGCTCGGCGGAGACGGCCAGCGGTTCGCCCAGGCCGATCCTGTAAACCGCGGCGATGTCGATTTTCTCGTCGTCGAAGTCCGCCTTGTTGACCACGAGCAGCACGGGCTTGCCGCTGCGGCGCAGGTGTTCGGCGATACGCATGTCGAGCGCCGTTACGTCCTCGAGCCCGTCGATGACGAACAGGATCAGCGTGGCCGAGGCGATGGCGAAATCGACCTGCTGCTCCGAGGCTGCGGTGATCTGTGCTGGCGTGTCGCTGCCGGTGAGGCCGAGGCCGCCGGTGTCGAGCAGCGTGTAGCCGCCCTCCTTCACCTCGGCCGCGATGACGTCGCGCGTGATGCCGGGCTGGTCGTGGACGATGGACACGCGTCGCCGCACCAGCCGGTTGAAAAGGCGGCTCTTGCCGACGTTGGGCCGGCCCACGATGGCGACGGTGCGGGACATGGTTTTGTTTTATGCCAGGAACGCGAAGTCCGCAAAGAATGATTTTCTTGCGACCTCGCGTCCCGGCCGGGGGTTATTTTTTCAAGCCTTGGACAAACCGCTCGATGCGGTCGCAGGCCTCGATGAGTTGTTCGTAGCTGGTGGCGAAGCAGGCGCGCACATGGCCGCGGCCGTTTTCGCCGAAGGCCACGCCCGGGACCACGGCGACTTTTTCCTTCTCGAGCAGGCCGATCGCGAATTCCTTCTCGGCGCGGCCGGTTGAGGTGACGTCGGGAAAGGCGTAAAACGAACCGCGCGGCGAGTGGCACTTGAGACCGGTTTCGTTGAAGCGTCGCACGATGAGATCCCGGCGGCGGTGGTACTGCTCGCGCATTTTCAACACGCTGTCCCAACCGCGCTGCAGCGCCTCAAGTGCGGCTTCCTGCGCGATGATCGAGGCGCAGAGCATGGAATATTGGTGCACCTTCATCATCGCGTCGATCAACGGCGCCGGTCCGCAGGCATAGCCGATGCGCCAGCCGGTCATGGCGAAGGCCTTCGAGAAGCCGTGCAGGAAGATCGTCCGCTCGGCCATGCCCGGCAGGCTCGCGATGCTGGTGTGCGTCCCGTCGAACGTCAGCTCCGAGTAAATCTCGTCGCTCAGCACGAGCAGGTCCTTCTCCCGGCAGAATTCCGCGATGGCGGCGAGCTGTTCGCGCGTGCAGGTGCCGCCAGTCGGGTTGCACGGCAGGTTGAGCATGAGCATCTTCGCCCCCGGCTGCCAGGCCGCGCGCAGCGCCTCGGCCGTAAGCGCAAAATTGTCCTTCGCATACGTCGGCACCGCGATGCCTTCCGCGTGCACCAGCCGCACGCTCGGGTGGTACGAGACGTAGCATGGCTGGTGGAACATCACCTTGTCGCCGGGGTTGCAGAACGCGCGGCAGGCCAGGTCGAGCGCCTCGCTCACGCCGACCGTCACGATGACCTGGTCCTCCGGGCGGTAGCTGACGTTGAAATGCTCCGCCACGTATTCCGCGATCGCGCGGCGCAGCTCGATCAGGCCGAGGTTCGACGTGTAATAGGTTTTCCCCTTCTCCAGCGCGTAAATCGCCGCCTCGCGGATGTGCCACGGCGTGACGAAGTCCGGCTCGCCCACGCCGAGCGAGATCACGTCCTGGCCTTTCATCTTGGCCACCAGTTCGAAGAAATCGCGGATGCCGCTCTTGGGCAGCGCGGCCACATGGCCCGCCACCCAGCGTTTCGGGTCGTTGCTCATGGCATGCTCCTGCGGTTATGGGGCGACGTTGAGCCGCGTGGTCTGCGCTTCGCCCTGGTCGAACAGGAAGCCCTGGTCCTTGTAGCAGCGCAGCATGAAATGGGTGGACGTCGAAAGCACGCCCTCGATGGTCGAGAGCTTTTCCGACACGAAGCTCGCCACCTTCTGCAACGACGAGCCCTTCACGAAGAGCAGCAGGTCGTAGCCGCCGGACACAAGGTAGCAGGACTCGACCTCAGCAAAGCGCCCGATGCGCTCGGCCAGCCGATTGAAACCGCCCCCGCGCTCCGGCGTGATCTTCACCTCGATGACCGCGTGCACCACGGCAGCGGCGGTGGCCTCGTGCGAAAGATCGAGCACCGGACGCCAGCCGAGGAAGATTTTCTCCTTCTTCAACTGTTCCAGATGCTGGTTAACCTCCGATTCGGACAAGCCCCCGACCTGCGCCATTTGCGCGGTCGTGAGGCTCCCGCCTTCGATCAACAGCTTGAGAACAGGGTTCATAAGGAGGGGCAGCCTCGCAGGAAACACCCCCGGTAATCCACACTAATCTTTGATCATCGTTGGGATAATTTAACTGTTGAGAGCACAGAACCCGGAAGAGATTATCTCGCGACGGTTATAAAGTAGGCGAAGCTGTTTTCGCTTCCGGCATGATTTCCATCGTGAGCGCGTAGTCTTGATAACCAATGCCCCGGTAGAATACGAGGGCCGTGACATTCTTGGACAGGACTTCGACCGTCAGCCGTTTCTTCGGCCAGATTTGCGTCATAAGAATCTTCATGGCAGCCCTGCCGATGCCTGCGCGCCGCTGGTTTCGACGAACAAAAAGCTGCCGCAAATAAAGCTCATCCACTGTTTCGCGATATAAGGCGTAAGCCACCGCTTCATTTGCCGAGGAAAACAGCACCGCCTTGTAGTCGCCAACCAGCCAGTCCTCCATGCGTTTTTTGAGCTCCGGCACCGTCATTGGGTTGCGATGCCCTTCGTCGCGGATGAGCTGATGATTCCACTCCGCCAGCAGGTCGAGATCCTGCTTGCCGGCAAAACGATGAAGAAGTTCTGCTGGCTCTCTCATCTGCAGAATGGGATGGAGCCTTGCGCCGGATGGCCAGACAGAAAACCTGATCAATCCTCGCCCTCCATGATCAAAATTCCGGGTTTCCTCGCTTCCCCCTTCGCCAAAACTGATTTCCTGAGTTTCATCTTAAAATTAGCGTGGATTAGCGTCCATTAGCGGTTTCAATCGATTTTCCACATGTTCGAATCCCTCACCGACAAACTAGGCCAGGCGCTGCGCAATCTCCGCGGCGTTGGCAAGCTCACCGAGGAAAACATGGCCGATGCGCTCAAGGAAGTGCGCACGGCCCTGCTCGCCGCCGACGTGCATTTCAAGGTCGCCCGCGAATTCATCGAGCGCGTGCAGACGCAGTGTGTCGGCCAGGAGGTCCTCAAGTCCGTCACGCCCGGCCAGCAGATCGTCAAGATCATCAACGACGAACTCGTCCGCCTGCTCGGTGAGGGCGAAACCTCCCTCTCTGCCGCGCGCCCGCTGAAGATTCTCATGGTCGGCCTCCACGGCTCGGGCAAGACCACCTCGACCGCCAAGCTCGGCAAGCTCCTTAAGAAGCGCGGCTACCGCCCGCTCGTCGCTGCGTGCGACATCTACCGCCCCGCCGCCATCGACCAGCTTGAAATCCTCGCGAAGCAGGAGGAGCTCGCCTTCTATGCCGACCGCGCCTCGCAGGACGTTCCCGCCATCGGCGTGGCCGCACTGGCCGCCGCGCAAACCGCGGCTTGCGACTGCATCATCTTCGACACCGCCGGCCGCCTGCAGATCGACACCGGCCTGATCGAGGAAGTGAAAAAACTCCGCGCCCGCGTGCAGCCCGACGAAATCCTCCTCGTCGCCGACGGCGCGCTCGGCCAGGAGGCCGTCAACGTCGCCAAGGCCTTCCACGACGCGCTTTCGCTCACCGGCCTGATCCTGACCAAGCTCGACGGCGACGCCCGCGGCGGCGCGGCGCTCTCGATCAAGGCCATGACGGGAGTGCCGATCAAGTTCATCGGCACCGGCGAGAAGACCGCCGACTTCGACACCTTTTATCCCGACCGCCTCGCCTCGCGCATCCTCGGCATGGGCGACGTCGTTTCGCTCGTCGAAAAGGCGCAGGAGAGCATGGATCAGAAGGAAGCCGAGCGCATGGCGGACAAAATGCGCAAGGCCGACTTCAACCTCGAGGACTTCCTCGCGCAGATGCAGCAGGTGAAAAAGCTGGGCTCGATGCAGAGCATCATCGGGATGATGCCCGGCATGAGCGGCATGCAGCTGCCCGACGGCGCGGACAAACAGATGGCGCGCACGGAGGCCATCATCAAGTCGATGACGCCGCAGGAGCGTCGCAAGCCCGACCTCCTCAACGGCAGCCGCCGTCAGCGCATCGCCAATGGCGCCGGCGTGAAGCTCGTCGAGGTCAACCAGCTCCTGAAGCAGTTTCAGCAGATGCAGAAAATGATGAAGATGATGAAGGGCGGCGGCGCGAAAAAGATGATGCGCCAGATGGAAGCCATGAAGGGCAAGGGCGGCTTTCCGGGGATGTGACGCAAAGTTACACCCGATGTTAAAACTCGTCGGGCAGTAGCATGACCGTTACAATGAGGATATGGCTATAAGCAGAATTCCTTCTCCTAAAGGTTCAGTTGTGCTGAACGACGACACGCAATTGATGCGGTACATGAAATTCCCTCGATTTCTCACTCTTTTGCACAATGGGCTTTCGTTCACGCCAATGCATCGGCTGCGCTCCATCAATGATCCACTGGAAGGCCGTGAAATTGCTGACCCAATTGTCATCGATACTTTACTAGAGGAGCTTGAACATAGCACTGCAGCATACACAGAGCTCATGTCCTATCCGGTTGTTCGTGACCTGCCAAGAAAAGCCCAACCCGGTGAAGTATCGGAAACAAGAACGCTCGCCGCAGCATTTCATTCTTTCGTCAGTAGGCGACGCGCTGCTTCGTGCTGGTATGCGAACAACTTTGAATCATCGGCGATGTGGGCAACGTTTGCTGCAGAAGGTGTCGCCGTTCGGACTACCGTTGGAAGCCTTTGCAAGGCACTTTCAAACGATCGAGAATTTTCGATCGCGGCCGTACGATATCGCCATCGAGAAAAACTGACGATCGGGATCGGAAACTACGAAAAATTCCCTCACTTGGCATTACGGCCATACTTACTCAAGGGTCGAGAATTTGAACACGAGAGGGAAGTGAGAATTGTGACTAGGTGTCACGAAACAGACCGTTCTCTAATTGTGAAGATACCACGTTTATCAGAGTGTATTCACGAAATCATTATATCGCCATACCTTCAAGAGTCCGACGCAGTTGCGATTAAAGCTCTGATCGAACAGCTTCTAGCAAAAGCGCACGGAGTAAACACGTCTGTTCCTGTGTCATTTTCTACGATCAATAAGACGATGATCGCGGCATATATCGCTGAGGCAGCCGCGGACGACTTGGCCGCAGAATATTTGTCAAATTTGGATGAGATTCCTCTCTAAAAGTATATCGTAGAGTCTAGTTTTGCTGATGAGTGCTGAGTAGACATTTTAAGTGAGCAAAATTTTCGGCAGGCATGTTCCCCACGAAAGCGAAGTTTTTCCCGGAAACTTTTTCCGCAAGACCGTTACCATTGCGGGATGAAACCCTTGCTTAATATCCAAAAGGACCCGCTTCATCTCTTCATTCATGCCGCCCAGATCGGCATTGTTTCCGCTGGTTTAATGCTGCTCGCCGGATGCAGCACCGAACCCGACTCGCATGTGGTGTCGGCGCCTCCGCCCGGAGCGCCGGGGGCCGCCCAACCCGTGACCGTTGTCACTCAGTCCGGGACAGCTGCCCCCGCTGTCGCTTCGGCCGGCGGCAATACGATTGTCGTCACGCAGGCCCCGCCGGCGCTCCAGACCGAAAACCCGGGCACCCAACCGTCGTCCGCCCATGTGTGGGTGCCGGGCTATTGGACCTGGCAGAACAGCCAGTATCAATGGGTCACTGGCCGCTGGGCCATTCCGCCCGAGGGCGACACCGCCTGGATTCCTCCGCACTGGGAGCCGGAAGGCAACGGCTACCGTTTCTACGAGGGCTATTGGAAATAATAGCGGTCGTCCGGCGGCGGCAGTTTGAGCCGCCGCCGGACTTGCGACGGGTTGGCCGAAACTTTTATCCGAGGAATTGTACTCGTTCCGCGCCGGAGAAATATTTCCGGCGGTGCAGTCCTTCAATCAATGCCCCTATAATATGAAAATAGCTGCTTATGTTCGGATCCTCGGCCAGGCCGGCCTCGTGCTGGCTGGCGCACTAGGATTGGCCGTAATGGCGGGCTGTGTCGTGGAGGCGCCACCGCCGGAGACCACCTACGATGCGGCCGTGCCGGACGATTATGTTTATTATCCCGCCTACGAGGTTTATTACAGCAGTGTCCGCCACCAATATGTGTACCGGGACGGCTCCCGCTGGGTCACACGCCCCACCCCGCCGCCGCGCGTGGCGGTCAATGTGCTGCACGCCTCGCCGTCCGTGCATATGAATTTCCACGATCATCCCTCAACCCATCACGCCAGCGTGGTGCACGACTATCCAAGGAACTGGACGCCGCCACCGGCCGCCCCGGCCAGGGGCCAGCCCAATCCGCGTGACGGCCATGATAATGGCAACACCCAGCCGGTCTTGGTTCCACCCCAGCCAGGCCTTCCGCGCTGAGGCGAATTCTCACGCCAGCTTTGCGCTGAGCGTGATGGCGGTGTTGAGCAGCCGTGAAATCGGGCAGTTGGCCTTGGCCTGCGCGGCGATCTCGTCGAACTTCGCGGCCTCGATGCCGGGAATCTTCGCGGTAAGGACCAGGTGCGACGCGGTGACCGTCCAGCCCTTTGGCGGAACGTTGTCCAGACTCACCTCGGCGGTGCATTCGAGACGGTCGGGCTTGAAGCCGGCCTCACCGAGCGCGGCGGACAGCGCCATGGCGAAGCAGCCGGCGTGAGCCGCGGCAATCAGCTCCTCGGGATTGGTGCCGACGCCTGAGGCGAAGCGGGAATTGAAGGAATAAGGCGTGGAGTGGAGGGCGCCGCCGGGCGCGCTGAGCGTGCCGGCACCTTCCTTGAGCGATCCGTTCCAGACGGCAGTGGCGGTGCGTTTCATGTCCACAGGAGTGGTAGCTTTCGTCCGTTTGGCAAACGCTCAGGCAATTTTGCGCCGGCAGCGCCCAAACTCCGAGTGACAACGCGGGCGGCTTGGTCCATCGTCGCCAAAGTGTCCGCCCCTCCCCCGCGGGCCGAACCGGAGAACTCTATGGCCTACAAAAAAATCTCGATGGAGCCGAACAAGAAGATCGCGCTGGTCGCGCACGACAACAAGAAGCGCGACCTGGTCGAATGGTCCAAGTTCAACCGCGACCTCCTCGCCCATCACAAGGTTTTCGCCACCGGCACGACCGGCGCCCTACTCGAGCGCGAACTCGGCTTTCCCATCAACAAGCTCCAGAGCGGTCCGCTCGGCGGCGACCAGCAGATCGGGGCCAAGATCGTGGACAACGAAATCGATTTCCTGATTTTTTTCTGGGATCCCCTCGAGCAGCAGGCCCATGACCCGGACGTGAAGGCGCTCCTGCGCATGGCGGTGGTTTGGAACATCCCGATCGCCTGCGATCGCGCCTCGGCCGACTTCATCATTTCGTCCCCGCTGATGGACAAGACCTACGACCGGCTGGTCCCCGACTACGAAGTCTACCGCAACCGCAAGGTCCCCGGCGTCGAGACCCCGCCGCTGCCGATTCCCGGCGTCACCGAGACCAAAAAGCGCAAAGTCGCGGCGGATGAGACATCTGAAGCGGCCAAGAGCAAGACGGTGTGAGGTGATTCATCAAGTGCATTTGAAGAACGTTGATCAGCTTTTGCTCGCGTGGATTGGCCTCACCAGCCTCTGGGCCTTCCTGCTGTTCGGCTTCGATAAATGGCGCGCGGGACGGAGCGGCAGCCGGCGCATTTCCGAATTCTCGCTTTGTCTCATAAGTGCACTGGGCGGCTGGCCGGGCGGCCTGCTCGGCATTATTCTCTTCCGGCACAAATCGGCCAAAGCGTCCTTTCTCTTGAAATTTTTCGGCGCCTTTGTCGTCTGGATGGCGCTCGCCGCCGGGGTCTGGAAACTGACCCACGCTTCCTAAACCGGCCGCGACACTGCAAACATGCCTGAATTCAAATCCAACGATCCTCTACACGGCCTCACATTGGAGCGTATCCTCACCGAACTCGTGGAACAGTACGGCTGGGAGGAACTGGGGCAGCGCGTGGCTATTCGCTGTTTTCTTTTCGACCCGAGCATCAAGTCCAGCCTCACCTTCCTCCGCAAAACGCCCTGGGCCCGGTCGAAGGTGGAGGAGATTTATGTGCGCTGGAAGTCAGGAAGCTGAATCCTGGTCTGATCATTTTCTTTCCACGGCGATGGGCTGGCTGGCGGTGTTTTCCTTCACGGCCGCAATCACCTCTTCCATGCTTTCCTTGATTTCGCCGACCTGCGGATGCACTTCTTTGATGAGGTCGTGCTCGATCCGGGAGAGTTTTTCGATGCGCCGGCCCTGTGCGCTCAGCTGATCCATCAGATGATTCTGCTTGGCGGAAATTCGCCCCATCCACCAAAAGCAGACGGCCCAGCAGACCGTACCGGCCACGGTCATCACGAAAGCTGCGTTGTCCTGTGTCATATCACTGCAATCTGCGGAGAGCAGACCTTTCGGGCAAGCGGGTGGCCGGTGGGCCAACACCCCATAGCGGTGCCGCCCGTGCGGGCTCATGTTGGGCGCCTGAAAAGGCCGGAAGGTGCGGCTTCTCGAAGCAATACGACCGGTAGGAAAGTTCGCCGTGCTGAAGGGCGGTGTAAACGCGTGAACCGCGGGTGCCGGCGAAGTCCTGGCTAAGCTTGTGCAGAAACCGAGGCAAGTGACGGAGGATCAAATCCTGTGAACGCTGTGAGTTCCGGTCCATGCCGCGCAACACGCCGGCGTTTATTTCCTGCGAATGCAGCTGCCGGAGCGGAGCGGCCGCGAGCGCCTGCTCCCATGCGGCGAAGCCGTCGCTGAAGCGGAAATCGGCATAGAGAAAATACCCGCCGGGCCGGAGCACCCGCGCCACCTCCGCCAGAAACTGGGGGAACGCCGAATAGCAATGCGACGCCTCGACGTTGACGACGGCATCAAAGGTGTTGTCCGCAAACGGCAGGTGTCCGGCATCGCCCTGGATAAAACCGAGTCCATCGACCTGATGGCGCTTTTGGCAGAAGCGAATGCCGGCGGAATTCAAATCGAGGCCAGTATAGCGGGCTGGCTGCAGCGTGCGCGCGAGATAGGACGCACCGCCGCCGTGCCCGCAGCTCACCTCGAGGACGTTTTTTCCGCGCAGGTCGGCCTGGGTGGCGACGTGATGATAGAGCTGGATACAAGCGCGGTTGGGTTCGTCGGCCGGCGCGAGCGGCAGGTTCATCGGCGGATCCGTCTCAAAGGCATAGTTGAGAAACAGGACTTCTTCGCCCCGCAGCCGCCCGGTGAGAAAGGAATACCAGAGCCGCCAGATCGCCTTGCGGATCGGCCCAATGGAAAGGAGGTGATCGATGAGTGTCATGGAAGGCGGAAGGACGACCTTGCGAGCCGCACCGTTGTCAATCAATGCGCCTTTCGTCTGCCGGTCATGCCGTTTTCCAAGGCATCTTCGATGTACAGATGCTTAACCATCACCATCACAACGACGGCAATGGGAGTGGCGAAGGCCACGCCCATGACGCCGAACAGCAAGCCGGACGCCACCACCGCGAGCAAGCTGACGGCCGGTGCGAGCTGGACGGCCCAGCGCTGGACCAGCGGTGTGATAAGATTGCTTTCAAGCTGTTGCATTACGACATACATGATCATCGTATACAGCGCCATTTCCGGCCTTTGTGAAAAGGCCAGCAGCACACCGGGAATTGCAGCCAGAATCGGCCCGAGCACGGGAACGAACTCGCAAAGCCCGGCCAGAATTCCGAGGGAAAGCGCCAGCGGAACGCCCAGCAGCGCCAGGCTCACTCCGATCAAAATGCCCATCGACGACATCGCGATAAGCTGGCCCAGGAGCCATTTTTTCAATGCCACGCCCGCTTCATCCAGCGTCTGCCCCACCCGCCGACGATGCGCCGGTGGAATCACCCGCAGCGCGCTGTCGCGGTAAAGCCGGGGATCGAGCGCAAAATGAACACCGAGAAAAAGGATGAGCAGCAGGCCGGTGGCTCCCCTGACCAGCGCCGTGGCGGCCAGGCCAAGGTTCGCGAGCGTCTTGGAATCAACCGCCGCATGCTTGAACGAGTCATCGAGGGAGCGGCCGACTTGTGACTGCTGGAGCCAGGCCTCGAATTTCGCCGCCGCCTGCGGCAGCTGCTGGGGCAGCTCCGTGATCTGGCGGGCCGCCTGGTTGCCAAAAAGCCAGCCGAGCAGGCTGAATATCACCAGCAGGCCGAGCACCACCACAATCACGCTCCAGCGCGGCGAAAGCCGGGTCGCGCGCGACAGAGGCAGGGCGAGCGCACGGAGCAGGGTGGCGAAAATGATTCCGCCAAAGGCGATGACAAACACGTCCGCCATCCGCCAGACCAGCACCGCCACGACAATCAACGTGATCGCAATGAGGATGTAAGTGGTAACGCTTCCCGTCTTGGGTGGCTGGTTCACGGTTGATCCAGGCACGACGGCGTGCCCAGTCCGGCTTAGTCGTTGCATTTGCCTTCTGGTTCCTCCCTGTGAAGCGAAATCGCCGGGGCGCGGCCGCTCACGGCAGTTTCGCCTGGATGACCTTGCTGGCCGCGCCGAAGTCGATTTGCGCGGCCTCGGGCAGCTTTTTGAGCGCGGCGATGACCTTGCCCATTTCCTTCTTGGATTGTGCGCCGGTTTCCTGAATGGCCCCGGCAATGAGCGCCTCCAGTTTGGCGGCATCGAGACCCTGCGGCAGGTATTTGTTTAAGATGAGAATCTCAGCCTCGTTGGCCGCCACCAGATCGGGCCGCCCGCCCTTTTCGAATTCGGCCTTGGCGTCAGTCAGGTTCTTGATTGCCTTGCGCAGCGTCGCAATGACCAGCGTGTCGTCGATGGGCTTGTTCTGGTCCATTTCTGCGCGTTTGATCGCAGCGTCCATGGTGCGCAGCACCGTCACAGTGCCGCTGTCGCGGGCCTTCATGGCGGTGACAATATCGGCGCGGAGGGTTTCGTAGATCGTGGGCATGGGATGAAAGTGCGCGGGATTTTCGCGGTGTCCAGCCGGCAGTCGGGCGGCAGGGTTATCGTGCAAAAAATTGCGCCGGAGAAATCCGGACGACAGGCGCCGCGGATTGTGCTAAGTTTGTCCCATGCGGATGACGAATGCCACGATGCTTGCGCGCTTCCTGGCCAGCGATGCGAACTACGACGGGCGCTTTTTCACCGGCGTGCTGACGACGGGCATTTACTGCCTGCCTTCGTGCAAGGCGCGCAAACCGAGGCCGGAAAACGTGCGGTTTTTCCCGACCTGCGAGGCCGCCCGTGCCGCCGGCCTGCGCGCATGCCGGAAGTGCCATCCCGATGACTTCGCCCGCGGCGCCGATCCGGTGCTCGAAACCATCGAGACGCTGGTCGCCGGGGTGCGCACCGCGCCGGCCAATTTCGCGGACGCCCGGGCCATCGTGGAACGCTCGGGCTTCGGTGCGACGCGCCTCTTCGAGCTTTTCCGCCAGCATTATCACACGACACCGGCCGACCTGCTTCTGCGCGCCCGGCTCGACGTCGCAAAACAAAAGCTGCTCGCGGACGACGACACGCTCGCGGCCATCGCCGTCGGCGCGGGCTTCGAGTCGCTCTCGGTGTTTCACGAGCAGTTCCGCCGCCTCAACGGCCTCACTCCGGCGGCTTATCGCGAACTGCGGACGGCGCGCTCCTTCGAATTGGCGCTGCCCGAGGGTTATCCTCTGCCCTATCTGCGGCGGGCGCTGGGTCGCGATCCGCAAAGCCTGACCGAGCGGCTGGACGGCGATGTTTATACCGCCGCGGTGCAGCTGGGCCAGGCCCCGGCCGTCCTTACACTGCAACTTTCGCCCGGTGCTGTGCGTGCGGAAATTTCCGACGGATCCGCGGCCGAAGCCCATGCGTTGGTGCTTGGCCGGATCGGTCTCGATCAGGACGCCGTGGGCTTTGCCCGGCTGGCGAAGCGGCTAGGCTTTGCGCGGCTGGTCGCCGGTCGGCCCGGGCTTTGCATCAGCCAGACGCTATCAGTCTTCGATGGACTGCTTTGGTCGATCATCGGCCAGCAAATAAACTTTGCCTTTGCCTGCATGCTGAAGCGGCGGCTTGTCGAACTCGCGGGCCAGCCGCTCGCCCAAGGCCTTTATGCCCTGCCCACACCCGCAGAGATCGCGCAGCTGAAGATCGCTGAATTGCTGCCGCTGCAGTTCTCACGACAGAAGGCCGGATACGTCATCGGCGCAGCCCGGCTCGCCGCGGAGGGCAAACTCGATCTCGCCGCGCTCCGCACCCTGTCGGCCACGCGCGCCGAGCGCACGCTGCTGGCGGTGCACGGACTCGGCCCGTGGTCGGTCAATTACTTGATGATGCGCTCGCTCGGCTTCGCCGATTGCGTGCCGCTGGGCGACACCGGCGTGACCAGCGGGCTGCAGTCACTCTTCAAGCTGGAACAACGGCCGGACCTCGATGCCACGCGCCGCCTTATGGCCGTTTTTTCCCCTTATCGCAGCTTCGCCACCTTTCATCTCTGGCAATTTAACCAACCCATCCCATGACCCACTATTTTTCCACTTTTACCACCACGCTCGGCGATTTTTCCGTGGCCGTCGATGCCACCGGCGCGGTTGCCGCCACCGCGTTTGGCGGTCTGGACGCCCTTCGCTCGCGCTTTGAGCCGGATCAACTGTTGGCGGACAAGACAAAAGCCACCGCCGCCGTGCAGGAGCAGGTACGTGCCTACTTTGCCGGCCGGCGCCGGGAATTTGACCTGCCGCTTGCGCCGGCCGGGACGGCGTTCCAGCGGCGCGTGTGGGCGGCGCTGCGCGCCATTCCCTTCGGCGAAACGCGCAGTTATGGCGAACTGGCGGCCCGGCTTGGCAGTGCTCCGCGGGCGGTCGGCCGCGCCAATGCGACAAATCCCGTCTGCCTGATCGTGCCCTGCCATCGCGTCATCGGCGCGGACGGTTCGCTCACCGGCTTTGCCTTCGGCGAAGATATCAAGCACCGGCTGCTGGCGCACGAGGGCGCGCTGGCCGCCGCCTAGGCGGCGCGATTTTATCTGCCACTTATCGAGCGGGAATCGCATCGATCCGCTGGGCGATCGGCCCTGAAAAGAAAAAAACACCGGCTTTGCGGGCCGGCGTTTGTGGGGGGAAGAGACAAGCAACGCGAACGTTACTTTTTGCTCTTCTTGGAAGTCTTCTTGGACTTTTTCTTAGCCGGTTTTTTGGTAGCCATGCCAAAGTGTCGTAGAAATTTTGCGCAGTAGCACGCTCAAAATTTTGTCTGAGACAAAAAATTTCGGCGCGCGAAAAATCCAAAAAACTGCAGCAAACGGAAATTACGATCCGGATTCGGTGCGCGCGTGATGCAGCGCGACCACGAATTTTTTCAGCTTGGTCGAGTCCTTCACGCCGGGGGCTGACTCGACGCCGCTGTTCACATCGACAAATTTTGCGCCGGTTTTTTCCAGCGCCGCGGCGATGTTGTCGGGACCGAGGCCGCCGGAGAGAATCCACGTTTTCTGCGGATGTTTCCGCCGCTGGCGCACAAATTTCTCCCAGTCGCTGGCTTCGCTGGTCCCGCCGAATTTCTCGGAGTGAAACTTGTCGTGCAGGAATGTTCCGGCCAGCGGCAGCCACGCGCCCGCGACGTCAATATGCGGCGGCAGCCGGGGTGCGAGCCAGAGCCTGGCGGAGCCGACGGCTTGCGACCAGGTGCGAATCGTTTCCACCGGCGTGTCATGGGGGAAGTGCACCTGGAAAAAATCGGCGCCGGCGTCGGCAAAGGCACCCAGCTCATCGAGCGTTGGCATCACCGACACAGCGACCTTTTTTCGCGGCGGGAGCTGTGGCTGCATCGCGCGAAATTGCACCAGGGAAATATGGCGCGGCGATTCCGGATAAAAAATAAAACCGAGATAATCCGCCCCGCAGCGGTCGGCAAAATCGGCGTCCACCAGCGAAGTCAGGCCGCAGACTTTGAACCGGATACCGTCGATCATGGGAAAACCCTATCACGAAGGGAGGAAGAATTCAAAGAAAGGCTTGTCGTAAACTTCCTGCCCTCTGAGTCCGGGTTCCGTTGCCAATCAGAAGCCATTGATTCCTTTGATGACATGGTCGACCTGTTCGTCGGTCAGCTCGGGAAAGATGGGCAGGCTGACGCAGGTCTCGGCAGCTTTCTCCGCCCGCGGAAACGAACCGGGGCCGTGGCCAAGGCCGGCGTAGCATTTCTGCAGGTGCAGCGGCACAGGATAAATCAAGTCAGTGCCGATGTCGTGCTTCGCGAGGTGCGCCCGCAAAGCATCGCGGCGGGGGTGCAGCAGGGTGAACTGGTGATAGACCGATTCGCCGTAACCGGGCTGGGCCGGCAGGCGCACATCGGCGAGCTTGATGCCGGCGCGATAGCGGGCGGCGATGGCCCGGCGGCGGGCGGTCCACGCGGCCAGATGCGGCAGCTTGACGTTCAACACCGAGCCCTGAAAGCCATCCATGCGGAAGTTGCCGCCGATAATGTCGTGATAATAGCGGCGGTCGGAGCCATGCACACGGATGTGGCGGGCCTTGGCCTGCACTTCTTCATGCCTGGAGACAAAGGCGCCACCCTCGCCGCAGCCGCCGAGGTTTTTCGTCGGATAGAAACTGAATGTGCCGGCATCGCCGAGCAGGCCGACGGGCGTGTCCTTGTAGTTTGCGCCCACCGCCTGTGCACAGTCCTCGATGACAAAAAGCTTATGCTTCTTCGCCATCGCGAGGATTTCATCCATGCGAGCGGGCTGGCCGAAGAGATGCACGACCACGATGCCCTTGGTCCGCGGGGTGATGGCCGCCGCGAGTTTTTCGGGATCGAGGTTGAATGTGCCCTCCTCGATGTCGGCAAAAACGGGCGTGGCGCCCACGTAACTGATGCCCCAGGCCGATGAGATGAAGGTGAAGGGCGTCGTGATGATCTCGTCGCCCGGTCCGAAGCCGGCAATCATGCAGGCGATATGGAGCGGCGAGGTGCCGCTGTTCAGACCGAGCACCCGCGGATAGCCAAGGGTCGAACCAAAGTTATGCTCAAAGTCTTCCACGTCACGGCCCAGGCAGAAGCGCGTGCCATCATAAGTGGCCGCGAGCGCAGCCAGAATCGGTTCGCGCAACGCGCGATGCTGAAGGTTGAGATCGAGAAACGGGACTTTCATACGCCAAGCTTTTTAATCAAAGCTTCAATGAGGCTGTCGAGACCAGGCGTCTTCGCCGCGAAATCCACCGGCATGCCGGTCTTCTTCATCGTTTCGCTGGTCTGCGGGCCGATGCTGCCGGCCAGCGGACGTTTGGCATCCTTGGCGAGCTTGAGCGCGGCGGCCTGGGCGACAAACGACTCCACCGCGGACGAACTGGCAAAGAGGATCGCATCCGCGCCCCGGGCGCGAAATTCATCGGCGGCAGGTTCGGCCGAGAGATCGGTCTTTTCGGTCTGATAAACCGGGAGGCAATCCACGATGGCGCGGGCCTCCTCGAGTTTTTTGACCATCGTGTCGCGGTTGAGATTGCCGGTTACGACCAGTACCTTTGCGCTGTCGAGGCTGCCGGTGTCCACAAGTTCGCCCGCCAGCGCCTCGGCCGTGGCCGTCGCCGGCACCAGCTCGGCGCGCAGATGCAGGGCGGCCAGCGCCCGCACCGTGGCCTCGCCCACGCAGGCGATGCGGATGAGGCCAAGGGCACGCACGTCGTTGAACTTCTGCAAAAACTCGTCGAAGAAAAAGCGCACGCCGTTGGCGCTGGTGAAGACAAGCCAGTCGTAGCTGCCGAGCTCGGCGAAAATGTCGTCGCGGGTTTGCGGGACGATTTTCTTCGTCACATGGATGAGCGGCAGCTCCAGGACCTCGGCGCCGAGCGCTTCGAGCTTCGCACGCAGTTCGCTGGCCTGCTCGCGCGTGCGCGTGACCACGACACGCCGGCCGAAGAGCGGCAGGTGTTCGAACCAGTCGATCGCGGCGTGATCGCGCACCACCGCACCGACGAAAATGATGGCCGGCGCGCCCAGTTGTTTTTTTTCCACCAGACCGGCCAGGGTGGACGCCGTGCCGATGACGCTGCGCTGGCGGCCGAGCGACGCCCATTGCACGACGGCCGCGGGCGTGTCGGAGGCGAGGCCCCCGGCGACCAGCTCGTCCAGAATGTGTCGCAGGTGGCCCATGCCCATGTAAATGGCGAGCGTGGCGTTTTTCAGCGCGCCGTAGCTGCGCCAGTCGATCTGCAACTCGTGCTTCTGCGGATCCTCGTGGCCGGTCAGAAAAATGAGCGAGGAGCTGGTGTTGCGCTGGGTGAGCGGAATGCCGGCATAGGCGCCCGCGGCGAGCGCGGCCGTCACACCCGGGACGATTTCAAACGGAATCCTGTCGGTCGCCAGCCGGCGGGCCTCCTCGCCGCCACGGCCGAAAACAAGCGGATCACCGCCCTTCAGGCGAACGACGCTTTTGCCTGCGCGGGCCCGGGCGACGAGCAGCTTCTCGATGTCTTCTTGCGGCAGTGCGTGCTGGTGCGGGCGCTTGCCGACGTAGATTTTTTCACAATCAGCGCGGCACCACGTCAGCATCTCGGGATGGACGAGGTAATCGTAAACGAGCACATCGGCCGACGCGATGAGCTCGCGGGCGCGAAAGGTCACGAGGCCGAGGTCGCCCGGACCGGCACCGACGAGATGGACAATGCCTGAAGACATGAAGTTAAATTGAACCACTGAGGCCCGAAGGACACGGAGAAAATCCTGCCTCAATCTCCATCCACCCTGTGTTTTTGCGGTTCAAATTTGAAACCCGAAATGTTTCAGGAGGCGTGACGCCGTTTCAACCGGCGCGACAAAATCGTCCGCGGATAGCGGCAGGCTGCGCAGGCCGGTTTGTTCATGGAAAAAATAAAGCGTGTCCGCCGCCGCGTGCGCGGCAAACGCCAGCTGGCAGCCGGCGCCCAGTTTCTGCTGGAAGGCGCGCTCGAGCGTAACGGTGCGCTTCGTGTCCGCATCGAAGATTCCGGCCAGGCTGGCGGCATCGTCCGCCCGGCATTGCACGGCGATGGCGCCCTGCCCCACCGCCGGCACCATCTGGCCGAAGGCCATCGGGTGGAATTCGAGTCCGGGCCAGGAAGCGATGCCGAGGCGCCGGAGGCCGGCGACCGCGAGCACGGTGGCATCGGCGGCGTGCTGTTCGGCGATTTTTTTCAGGCGCGTGTCGACGTTGCCCCGGATTTCCGAAAATTGCGCGTCGGGGAAAATCGCGGCGAGCTGTCCGCGCCGGCGTGGGCTGCCCGTGGCAATGGTCCGCGGCGACTCGACGCCGGCCCGGACGACGAGCATGTCGCCGGGATGTTCGCGCGGCAGATAGCCGGCAATGGCCAGGCCGGGCGTCATCTCGCCGGGCAGATCCTTCGTGCTGTGCACCGCGAGGTGGGCGGTGCCGTTGAGCAACGCCTGTTCAAGCTCGGCCGTGAAAAGCCCCTTGCCACCGAGCTTTTCGAGCGACCATTCCGCCTGCCGGTCACCCGTGGTGACGACCTTGAGCAGTTCGGTTTCGACGCCGAGCTTCGCCTGCAAATGCGCGGCGACCATTCCGGCCTGCGCGAGCGCAAGCGGGCTTTTGCGGGTGGCGAGGATGAATTTCTTCAACACGTTGGGCGTGGATAAAAAAGAAGAGGTCGCGGAGGCGAAGTCAAAGGACTCTGCGTCCTTCCTTCATCCTCTGCGACCTCCGGATTCAAAACGTGCTGCTCAATAGGCCGCCTGCACGCCCTTGATATTCTTCTTCGACATCCAAGGCATCATGCCGCGGAGGCGCAGGCCGGTTTTCTCGATCGGATGCTTTTCGCCGGCGGCGAGGAGCTTTTTGTAATTCTTGAGGCCGCCCTTGTACTCCTTGACCCACTCGGCAGTGAACTTGCCGGACTGGATCTCCTTCAGGATTTTTTTCATCTCGGCCTTCGTCTGCTTGTTGATGACGCGCGGGCCGCGGGTGATGTCGCCGTATTTTGCGGTCTCGGAAATCGAGAAACGCATGCCGGCCACGCCGCTCTCATACATGAGGTCGCAGATGAGCTTCAGCTCGTGGAGGCACTCGAAATAGGCCATCTCGGGCTGGTAACCCGCTTCGACGAGGGTTTCAAAACCCGCCTGGACGAGTGCGCTGGCGCCGCCGCACAACACGGCCTGTTCGCCGAACAGGTCGGTTTCGGTTTCTTCCTTGAAGGTGGTCTGGAGCACGCCGGCGCGGGTGGAACCGATGCCCTTGGCCCAGGCGAGTGCGAGCTTCTTGGCCTGCTTCGACTTGTGCTGCGCAACCGCGACGAGCGCGGGCATGCCCTTGCCCTCGACGTAGAGGCGGCGGACCATATGGCCGGGACCCTTGGGCGCGACCATGATGACGTCGATCTTGGGATGCGGCTTGATCAGTCCGAAATGGATGCTGAGCCCGTGGGAGAACAGCAGGCATTTGCCCGGCGCGAGGTTGGGCGCGATGTCCTGTTCGTAAACCCCCGCCTGCTTCATGTCGGGCAGGGCGACCATGATAACGTCGGCGCGGCGCACGGCCTCGCCGGTGTCGACGACCTCAAAGCCGTGCTGTTCGGCGACGGCACGTGACTTGGAGCCGGGATACAGGCCGATGAGGACCTTGCAGCCGGAATCCTTGAGATTAAGCGCGTGAGCGTGGCCTTGGGAACCGTAGCCGAGCACAGCGAGGGTTTTGTTTTTGAATACGCCGAGGTCGGCGTCTTGGTCGGTGTAGACTTTAGCGGGCATGGTAAAAATCAGTTTATGGTTTCGGTTTACAGTTCTTGACTGGCCTCAGCGTTTGAGCGCGAGCTGGCCGGTGCGGGAAAGCTCGATGATGCCGAAAGACTCGATCAGGCCGAGGAACGCGGTGGTCTTGCCCTCGTCGCCGGTCATCTCGATGATGACGGCGTCGTGCGCGACGTTGACGATCTTCGCGCGGAAGATGTCGCAAATCTGCATGATCTCGGAGCGCGTCTTCGAGTCGGCCTTGACCTTGACGAGCACGAGTTCGCGGCCGACGGCCTGGCCTTCCTTGAAATCGACGACGTCGACGACGTTGATGAGCTTGCGCAGCTGCTTCATGCACAGGTCGAGCGAGCTGTCGTCGCCCTTCAGGACAACCGTGATGCGGGAGAGCGCGAGGTCGTGGGTCGGCGCGACGTTGAGCGTGTCGATGTTGAAGCCGCGGCCGGAGAACATGCCGGACACGCGCGCAAGGACGCCGAACTGGTTTTCAACGAGGACCGAAATTGTATGTCGCATGATGGAAATGGTGGACGCCGAGGGACTCGAACCCCCGACCCCCTCGGTGTAAACGAGATGCTCTAACCAACTGAGCTAGGCGTCCGAGCCGAAAAGTGAGCAAAACGGACGCGAGGTGGCGGAGACAAGGTTTAATTCCGGGGATGAGGAGGCGTTTACGCGCTAGCCAGCGCCGGGCGCTTGGCGCGCAACAGGCCTTCGCGGTGCATGGTCTCGGCGATTTGCAGGGAGTTGAGTGCGGCGCCCTTCCAAAGGTTGTCGCCGCTCACCCACAGCGCGAGGCCGTTGTCGAGCGCGGTGTCACGGCGGATGCGGCCCACGCCGCACCTGGCCTTTTCGCTGAATGCCAGGGGCGTCGGATAGGCGCTCTTGGCCGGTTCATCAACGAGTTGCGCGCCTTCAAAGGCGGCGATGGCGGCCTGAGCGGCCTCGACGCTGACCGGCCGTTCGAACTCGGCGTTGATCGCGACCGAATGCGCTCGCACGACCGGCACGCGCACACAGGTGGCCGAGACCTTGAGTTCGGGCAATTCGAGGATCTTGCGGCTCTCCGCCAGCATCTTCGCCTCCTCGCCGGTGTAGCCGTCGGCCTGGAAGGAATCGACCTGCGGAATGACGTTGAAGGCGATCTGGTAGGGATAGATCGCCCGCGGTATCGGTTCACCCTGTACATGGGCGCGCACCTGGGCCTCCAGCTCAAGCACGGCATCGGCGCCAGTGCCGGAGACCGACTGGTAGGTGGCGGTGAAATAACGGCGCAGGCCGAACGCACGATGAAGCGGAAACAAGCCCATGAGCGCGACCGCGGTCGAGCAGTTGGGACTCGCGATGATGCCCTTGTGCTGGCGCACGGCATGAAAATTGATCTCCGGGATGACCAGCGGCACGTCCGGCTGAAGCCGGAAGGCGGAGCTCTTGTCGAGCACGAGGCAGCCGGCTTTGACCGCATGGGGCGCCAGTTCGCGGGCCAGGCCGCCCTCGACGGCGAAAAAGGCCACGTCCAGTTCCTCAAAAATTTCGGGCCGGGCCTCGGCCACGGTGAATTTCTTCCCGCCCGCCTCAATGGTCTTGCCTGCGCTTCGCGCCGAGGCAAAAAGCCGCAGCGACGCACACGGGAAAGCGCGCGCGAGCAGCAGCTTCAACAACTCTTGACCGACCGCGCCCGTGGCGCCGACGATACCAACGTTGTAGGATGATGGGTTTTTCACAGATGGAGACTCCTTTGGAACAGGCCACTAAAACATGTGCGACGCTTGGCATCAAGCCCGCAGAGCGCATTCTTGTCGTGTGCCTGGGCAGCCAGACCCTGCAATTTTTTCGCAACAGCGCACTGGTGCGCAGCCACCCGGTCTCCACTTCCAAGCGCCCGCCCTCGAACATAAAGGATTCGCTGGGCACGCCGCGCGGGCTGCACGCCATCGCGGAGAAAATCGGCGCCGGCCAGCCGCCCGGGATAGTCTTCAAGTCGCGCGTGTCGACCGGCCGCCACTTCAGTGAATTTGCCCCCGACGAAATCAATACCGACAATCTCATCACGAGCCGCATTCTCTGGCTGCGCGGCCTTGAGCCCGGGGTAAACGCCGGCGGCAACGTGGACAGCCAAACGCGTTATATTTATCTGCACGGCACCAACCGCGAGGACCGCATCGGTCAGCCGCAAAGCGCCGGCTGCGTCCTCCTCCGCAACCTCGACATCATCGAACTCTACGAGGAAGTCCGCGTCGGGGACATGGTGTGGATCGGGGACTAGCGATTTTTCCCAAACAACAGCCGGAGCGAATTCAAGCAAACGACCACGGTGCTGCCTTCATGCGCCGCCACGCCCGCGGCGAGCGGCACAGCGCCAAGCGTGGTCGCCAGAACCATTACCACGACGACGCCAAGGGAAATCGTCAGATTTTGCCGGATGATGGCGCGCGCGCGGCGGCTCAGCCGTTCCGCCGCGAGAAAATTCTCAATGCGGTCGTGCATCAGGATTACCTCGGCCTGTTCGAGTGCGGCGTCGCTGCCGCGCGCACCCATGGCCACGCTCACATCGGCGGCGGCGAGACACGGCGCATCGTTCACTCCGTCGCCCACCATCGCGACCTTGTAGCCTTCGGCGCGCAGCGCTTGGATGGCCGCCACCTTGTCTTCGGGCGACAACCCCGACTTCACTTCATCGAGTCCGATCTCCCTTGCCACGGCCTCGGCGGCATGGCGGCGGTCGCCCGTCAGCATGACGGTCTTCATCCCCATGCGGCGCAGCTCGGCGATGACGCCCTTCGACTCGAGGCGGATCTGGTCTTTCAGCAGCACCCGACCCACGAGGTCGCGCCCGACCACCCATACTTCGCTCAGTTCGGCGGCAGCGGGCAGCAGAGCTTTGGCCCAATCGGCCAGCGGTCCACTTTCCAGCAGCTCGCGGCGGCCGAGCAGTACGGTGGCCCCATCGAGTCGGCCGCGCAGGCCCTGACCGGTGAGCGAGCGAAAGTCCTCGACATCGAGCTCGCGCACGCCGCTGGCGCGTGCGTAACGCGTGATGGCCCGGGCGATCGGATGCTGTGATTTTGCCTCCAGCGCGCAGGCCAGCTCCATCACCTCGCGATCACGGCCGGCTGGAAAACTTTCGCAGCCGACAACCGCCAGTTCGCCGGTCGTGAGCGTGCCGGTTTTGTCCAGCGCGACGGCGTTGATTTCGGCCAGCTTTTCAATGGCCGCGCCGCCGCGAAACAACACGCCATGTCGGGCACCCCAGGCGATGGCGGCCAGGATCGCCGATGGGATGGAAAGGACCAGCGCACAGGGACTGGCCACGACCATGAGCGTCATTGCGCGATAAAACGCCGAACGCATCCCCGGCATGTTTTCGAATGCCGGCAGGTGAAAACCCAGCCACCAGGCAAGAAACATCGCCAGTGAGCCCCCTATGACCACATAGGTATAGCCACCGCCGAATCTGTCCGTAAAGCGCTCGCTCGGCGCTTTCAATTTCTGCGCCGTCTGGATGAGACGGATGATTTTCTGCAGCGTGCTCTCGGCTGGCAGGCGTGCGACATTGAACTCGACTACGCCCCACAGGTTGAGCGTGCCGCTGAAGACCATGTCACCCTCCCCCTTCGCCACGGGCACCGCCTCACCGGTAAGCGCTGATTCATCGCTCGCACTTTTGCCGTGAACGACCGTGCCATCGGCGGGAAATCCCTCGCCTGGCTTCACGCGCACGCGGTCGCCGATGCCCAGTTCAGCCACGTCGATTTCACGCTCGCCGCCATCAGGCAGCACAAGCACGGCATGCTTCGGGGCGCTTTTGAGCAGCGTGCTGACCTCGCGCTGGGTGCGATCGAGGGCGTATTCCTCCATCGCACCGGCGGAGGAAAACAAAAACAGCAGCAGCACCGCCTCACCCCATGCGCCGATGCAGATGGCGCCGACCGCCACCGCGATCATGAGAAAATGGATGTCGAGCTTGACCGTCTTGAGATTTTCCCAGGAATCATGAGCGGCGTCCCAACCACCGGCCAGCAGACCGGCGAGATAAAATCCGCGATGCAGCCAGGGCAGGCCGGGCACGAGATGCTCCGCGACCAGACCGGCCAGACCGCAACCACCGCACACGGTGGCAAAGGCCGCTAGTTCCTTCCACTCCGATTCAAGCGAGGGTTTCTCGTGGGTCAGCTCTGGCCATTTTACTTCGCGCCAAAGCCAGAGTTTTTCCGCGTTCTCGCACATTTGCCGGCCCAGCACGGTCGCGCCGCTGTCCTGTCGCAGGATAAAGCCGGCCGGCGCCTGCACCATGCCACGATCTGCCAGCTGCGATTCAACCGCAGTGATCGTGGCGGCGAGTTTTTGCTCCAGCCCGGCCAGGTCGACCTCGCCCAGCGTGGCCACGGAAATCCGGTGCAAACCGGCGTCGACCCGCACGGCATTCACGCCGGGCTGCGAGCGCAAAAATTCGGCGAGGGCCCCGACCCAGTCGCGGCCTGAGGAGTTATCGGGCATGGACACCAAGAAGCCACACCTGCACGTCATCGCAAATTCATTTGCACCAGCCGCGGCGCGTTTCATTGCTTGGCCCACTCATTATCAAAATGATCGGGCTCAATGAAAACTCCGGCCTCGAGCCGCCTCCGCCACCCTCCCGCGCGCCGGAATTTGCCGCGAAGATTTTTTCCGAGCGCGGCTGGCTGTGCGAGGCCCTCCGGCTTGAGCACCGCCCGCAGCAGGAACAGATGGCGCGCGCCGCAGCCGCGGCGATGAAGGCGGACGAGCCGCTGCTCTTCGAGGCCGGCACCGGCGTGGGCAAATCGCTCGCCTATCTTCTGCCCGGCATCGTGCACGCCATGGACCAGTCGCGTCAGCTGATTGTGTCCACCCATACGATTTCATTGCAGGAGCAGCTCGAAACGAAAGACATGCCGATCTGCCGTCGGCTTTTTGCCTCGGCAGAAGAGCTCAAGCCCTATGCCGCCTTCAAGTCGGCCGTGCTCGTTGGCAAGTCCAACTACCTTTGCACCACGCGCCTGAGCCATGCGCTGGTCGACCGGTCGAGCCTTTTCGCCGACGACGAATACGCCGAGCTGCAGCGCATCGCCACCTGGGCCGATACGACCCAGACCGGTCTGCGCCACGAACTGCGGCCACCGCCGCGGCCCGAGGTGTGGGAGACGGTCAGCGCCGATTCGTCCGCTTGCTCGCGCAAACACTGCGATGGCGAAAAATGCTTTTACCAGCGGGCCCGTGCCCGCCTGCGCTCGGCCCACGTCGTCATCGTCAACCATGCCCTGCTTTTTGCGCTCATCAACGCCGGCGGTGCCCAGGCCCAGGGCGCGACGCGCGAGGTGCGCGGCGTGCTTTTCCCCGATGACTTTCTCGTGCTCGACGAGGCGCACACCGTGCCAGAGGTCGCCACGGCGAATTTTGGCCTCAGCCTGAGCAGCTATGGTGTGGAGCGCGCATTGAAATTTCTCTTCAACCCGAAGACCAAGCGCGGCCTGCTGCGCAAGCTGGGCGGCCCGGAGGCGCAGCAGCTCGTGCTCGATGCCCTCGAGGCTTCGCGGCAGTTTTTTGATTTCATCTCATCCACGCTGCTGGCCACGCAGCCCATCGTGCGCCTGCGCGAAAAGGACGCGGCCGAGCCGATGCTCGACGGCCCGCTCACCGCGCTGCATAAAATCGTGACCAAACTCGCCGACCGGCTGGACGACGGCCGCGAGCGCGACGAGCTGCTCGAACAGGCGGCGCGCCTCAAGGGCCTGTGCGCGGGCCTCACCGAATGGCTCACGCTGGGTGACGATGGCCACGTCTACTGGGCCGAGCGCACCGGCCGGCGGCAGACCATTGTCGCGCTGCGCAGCGCGCCCATCGACGTCGCGCCCGCATTGCGCGAACATCTCTTCGGCTGCGGCACGAGCGTGGTGTGCACCAGCGCGACCCTCGCCCTTGGCGGCAGCCTTGAAACTTTTGCCCAGCGCATCGGCGCAGAGAACGCGCGCGCCACCGCGGAGGCCTCTCCGTTCGATTTCGAAAAAAACATGCGCGTTTATGTCGCGGCCGACGTGCCCCTGCCCGCGCCGCAGGACGCGCGGCTGGCGCTCGACGCGCTCGCCGACTGGATCAAGTTTTGCGCGCTGCGGGTAAGCGGCGGCTCGCTCGTGCTCTTCACCAGCTACAACGACCTGCGGCAGTGCGCCGCCACGCTCGCAGACGATTTCGCGGCCGCCGGCCGGCCGCTTCTGCTGCAGGGCGACGAACTTTCACGCACCGAACTGGCGCGACGCATGCGCGCGGACGGCAACGCGGTCCTTTTCGGCACCGACAGCTTTTGGACGGGCGTCGACATTCCGGGCGACGCGCTCGCGCAGGTCATCATCACACGCCTGCCCTTCGACCCGCCCACGCACCCTATCTTGGAAGCCCGCGCCGAGCATATCCGCGCCGCTGGCGGCAATCCCTTCAACGAGCTCACCCTACCCGATGCGCTCATCAAGTTCCGCCAGGGCGTGGGCCGGCTCATCCGCACCGCCACCGACCGCGGCGTCGTGACTATCCTCGATGCGCGCGTCCTGGCAAAAGCTTACGGACGGCTGTTTCTGGAGAGCCTTCCGACCTCGAAATGGGAAAAACTCACCATGGAAACCCGCCCGGCACGATTTCTGCCTTTCGCTTGAGCCTTTCGTGGTCTAATTTCGTCTGTTATCACATGCAACTGCGTGCAGCAGCCCTGAGCGACATCGGCAAAGTCCGCCGGCAAAACGAAGATCGCTACCTTTGCGATGAAGCCGCCGGCTTGTTCGCCGTGGCCGATGGCGTGGGCGGCCTGCCCGGCGGGGCGGATGCCGCCCAGCTCGCGGTGAACACGGTGATGGAGCTTTATCATGCGCTGCCGGAAGGCGAAGTCGTCGACCTGATCCGCATCATGCACGAGGCCAATGCGCGCGTCTGGGCCCTCGGCCAAAACATCAGTCCCGAACTGGGCATCGCCACCACGCTCACCCTCGGCTTGATCATGGGCGGCCAGCTTTACCTAGCCCATGTCGGCGATTCGCGCTGCTACGTATGGCACAAGGGCAAACTTGAGCTGCTCACGCTCGACCACTCGCTCGAAAACGAAGCCCGCCTGCGTGGCGCGCAACGCCTGCTGGCGTACTTCAACGAGTCCAGTCGCGGAGCTCTCACCCGCTGCCTCGGACAGCCTGAGCCGCCAGAGGTTGATTTTATGGTACGCCCGCTCGCGGTGGGCGAACGCCTGCTCTTTTGCAGCGACGGCGCCAGCCGCGTGATCCAGGAAGCCGAGCTGGAGGAAATCCTCGGGCGGACGGACGATCCGGCCGCCACAATGAAAGATATCATCGACGGCGCCAACGGTCGCGGTGGCCCGGATAATATCACCGGCGTGCTGGTGAACATCGATGGGCTCGAATAACGCGCCGGCGCGCTCGGCGCACTTCGCCGCGCTGGTCTCGCGCCAGCCGGACAACGAGTTGTTCCGTTTCAGCCTTGCCCAGGCGCTGATGGCGGAAAACCGCGGCGCGGAGGCCGTGCCGCATTTCGAATTTTGCGTGCAGAAAAAAGCGGATTGGATGATGCCCAGGATTCTGCTGGGGAAACTCCAGCTTCAGCTCGGCCATCGCGAGGAGGCGCGTTCCCTGCTCGAAGGTGCATTGCAGCTCGCTGTCGCACAGCAACACGAGGATCCGGAACGCGAACTGCGCGCCCTGCTGGCGGAACTTTAGCCGCATCGGCCATCGCCGGGCCGTCACAAAAACGTCACACACCGGTCACAAGTTTCGTCGTGCGCGCCGGAAAAATCAGCTCAAGCTCGCCCATGCGCGTCATTCTCACCTCCCATGGCTCGACCGGCGACATTTACCCGGTCATCGCCCTTGCGGTTGCGCTGCAACGCGCGGGGCATCACGTACGCTTTGCGACGATCCCCCATTATCAAAGCGAAATCGAAGCCGCGGGCGTGGAGGTGCTTCCGCTCTGTCCGAACTGGCAGCAGGCCGATCTCAGCTACTGGATGAGCCGTCTGCAAAAAATCCGCCTGCCGCTCTACCAGCTCCGCGAAATCTACGTCGGTGCACTGCCCTACATCCCGGAAATGCTCGAGCGCATGGAACGCGCCCTGGATGACGCCGACCTGCTCGTTTCCTCCTATCTTTTTCCGATGAACAAGAGCGTGGCCGACCGCAAAGGCGTGCCCTTCGCCACCTTTGCCTTCGCGCATCATGTCGTGCCATCGCCCGACTATCCGCCGGAAAACCTGCCCTCGCCCGCGTGGTTTCCCCGACCGCTGCGCCGCCTGTGGAACCGCCTGCTCTGGCGGCTGGGCAACGCCGCCGTCGACACAGTGATCAACCGCACCGTGGCCGGACCGCTGCGCGCCGCCGGCCTGCCGAAGGTGCGGAAATTTTTCTCCGAACCCGCCGATCGCGTGCTCGTGGCCGTCTCCGAAAAGCTCATGCGACCAATGCAGGCGGAAATCGACCCGCGTTTCCGCTTCACCGGCTACTGCCGCTGGCAGGCCCCGGAAAGCGCCGCCCTGGATGCGGAGGTGTCGGTCTTTACGGGCGGCGAACGCGTGCCCGTGCTGACTTTTGGCAGCATGGTCTACGACAATCCCCGCGCGGCCATGCGGCGTTTCCTGAAAAACTGGCCGCGAGGCAAAAAAATCATCGTGCAAAGCGGCTGGGCCGGATTTTCCGCGCCGGCCGACTCTCCGCACATCAAGGTCATTGGCAAGACCTCGCACGACCAGCTCTTCCGCCACGCCTCGATGGTGATCCACCATGGCGGCGCCGGTACGACCGCCAGCGTTCTCCACTCCGGCGTGCCCCATATCGTGGTGCCGCATATCGGCGACCAGACTTTTTTCGGGCAGGAAGTCGAGCGGCTCGGCTGCGGTTTCCGCATTTCTAAAAACAGCTGGGCGCAGCAGCTCTACCCCGCAACCGAGCGCATCAACGCAAATTCAAGGTACGCTTCGCGTGCCGTCGAGGTGCAGAAAGTTTTATTGAAAGAAAACGGCCCCGCCCGGGCGATCGAGGAATTGGAACGCTTCGTTGCGGAAAGCCGGGCGGCCCGGCAATCTTCGCCTGCGCCGGCGCCCACCACCGTAGCGCGGGCACAGGCCGGGCCGGCTCAATAGTCCTGCCCTTCGATGAGGCGTGAATGCAAGCCGGTGCTGGTTCTGAAAAAAGCCGGCAAAGTTTCACGTTTGTAGCCATCGAGCGGACGGAACACGGCAAAATGCAGGTGGGGCACCGACGCGAAGCCAGTGGCACCGGAAAGCGCGATGGGCTGGCCCGCCTGCACGAATGCGCCCGGTGCGACCAGGGCGCCGTCTTTTTTCAGGTGAAAATATTCGGCATAGGTCCCGTCATCATGCCGGATGATGACATAATTGCCGCAGTTGGTGAACGCCTTGTCGGGACCGCCGAGATCCGAATCCTGCCGCACGCCAACCACCACCCCTTCGCGCGCCGCGCATACCGTTGTGCCGACCGGCATGGCCCAGTCATAGGCGTATTCATTCTGCGAGCCGGCATTATGACTGAACTCCCCAAAATAGCCCTGGATGAGCCGGTGCTCTTCGCCGGGGGAGTACGGCAGCCGATAGGCAACGCGGCCTTGGCCGCCCCCGCGCGCGCCATACCGCCAGCTGAAAAGAGGTTCGTAATGCCAGGCATGCTGCGTATCCTTGATGCGAAGCACGACGAGTTCGATTGTCTTCTGTCCCTTTGCGTCCGCCGTGACCGGCAAAGGACGCGAAGCCTCCATGTTTTCAAGGCGCAGGCTTTCCAGTGTGATCGTAAAATCGAGCAGATTATCGGATTGTGCGCACAAACGGACGCGACCGTCGTCCAGCCGCTCTTCAACGATGCGCACACTCCGGTCCCTGCACTCGGCCAGTGCGCCGGCGGAAAAACCCAGAAAAAAAAGCAGCCAGGCTGCGATTTTCATCAGGCTCACTCGCAAAACACGACACACACCGGCCGGCCGATGGTGACGCTGTTTTTCGTCAGCGTGAGCCGGCCGCTTTCAGCATCGACGCGGAAAACCACGACATTGTTCGTATCGCGATTGGCGCAGAGCAGCCAGTTTCCGTCCGGCGAAAGGGCGTAATTGCGCGGATGCTTGCCACCGCACGGCACGATTTGGACGAGCGAGAGCAGGCCCGTCTGCGCATCGCGCGCAAAGACCGTGATGCTGTCATGTCCGCGGTTGGAAGCGTAAACAAAACGGCCGTTGGGATGGATGCGGATTTCGGCCGACGTATTCAGGTCATGGAAGTCCGCAGGCAATGAGGGAATGGTCTGCTTCAGTGTGAGCGAGCCCTTTGCTGCATCGTAGGCAAAAACGCTGACCGATCCGCCCATTTCATTAATCACATAAAAAAAGCGGCTGTCTGCCGAAAATTTGCTGTGCCGCGGGCCGACTCCGGGGGGCGTGGAGACAAAGGCCGGGGCGTTTGGCGTCAGCGCCGCGTGGGCCGGGTCGAGACGGTAGCTGAAGACGCGGTCAAGGCCCAGGTCGCAGGCGAACGCAAAGCGGTTGTCGGGCGAGAGCGTGATCGAATGGGCGTGGGGCTTGTCCTGGCGATCCTTGTTGGGCCCCAGCGGGCCCGTCAGCTGGAAATACGCACTGCGCGCGCCGACCCGGCCATCGCTTGCGACAGGCAGCGCGCAAACATAGCCGCTGCCGTAGTTTGCGGCGATGACCATGCGGCCCGTGGCATCGACGACCAGATGGGTCGTGCCGCCGCCGCCAGTGGGTTGCTGGTTGAGGAAATTCAGCTTTCCGGTCGTCGCATCAATGGCGAATGCCGTGATGCCGCCCGTCTTGGGGCCGGCCGGCGGCAGAAGTTCACCGGCCGCATAAAGATGCTGTTTATCTGGATGCAAGGCGAGAAAGGTGGGATTTCGCGCCTCGGCCGCGAGAATGGGTGCCGACATCGTTCCGTCAGCCGGATCGAAGCGCAGGGCATAGATTCCCTGGCTGGAGCTATCGTCAGTGTAGGTCCCGATGTAAACGGGGATGGTGGAGGCGTGGGCAGAGGACATGCAAAGCAAGAGGAATGAGGATATAAAAAGTTTTGGGGACATGGCTATGATGGGATCATGATGGAGTGGCTTTCGCCGCGCCATGAGCAAAACGTGAGGAATCACTTATTGTCCAAACGATAAGTTGGCTGATGGGGCACATTTACGGAGGGCAGCGAATACAGATAGAGATACCTCGCGATTTGCTCATACCGAACCGTCAAATTTCGACATACAAAAGACGGGGAATTTGGAATTTTTGGCTGGAATGGAGATCACTTAAACGGGTCAGGCCTTCCTATTCTATTTATTTGCAATATATTTGCGCCAGTTTTGTTTTTACAAAAACGGTGTAATAAAATTGTGAAATACCAGATGGTCGATCCTGAAAAATGAAGAGTACCTTGACCAAAAAGCGAAGAAGGAATTGAACAGTGACGTAGGGTGTTTGCCTCATTCTTCTACCCAGAATAACCCCTAGTCGATTGCACGTATCTCAATGCGTGAAATCATCCCAGCAATTCAGCTCAGCCCATCGATTAGTTTTTCCCCATGTACACCAAAAATATCTCCGTCCTCAGAGCGCTGCTTTTTAGCGCTCTTGTTGCGCCCCTGGCCCTCCACGCCACAACCGCCACCAGCCTTAGCAGTTTCGGCGGTATTGAAGAGCCCGAGGTGATTTATCATCCCTCCACCAATACCTTCACGAACGATAGCTATGTGAACATCACGGATCTCGGCAGCGGCACTTTTCAGGTGCTGCTCCGCTACAGCACTTCCCAGTGGGACGGCGACCGCACTACCACAAATGACGATCGTCAGCGCGGCGAGGTCAAGACCCTCGGTGCCAACCAGTTGATTCACGAGACCTATGATTACACGACGACATGGCGCACCAATTCCGCGTTCGTCGGTTCCGGCGACTTCTGTCACATCACGCAGTTGAAGCCAGTGGATGGTGTCGAAGGTTCATCGGGAGCGCCCATGATCACGACCTCAATCTTCGCGGGCACAAACTCCGCCGCGATTCGCTACGCATCAGCTTCCTTTTCCCCAGCCAATGTGTTCACCCCCCAAATCGTGCGCAATATCACATGGGCTCCCAACACCTGGCTGGCGCAAAAAATCCGGGTAACGACGACCGCGGATGGAGAGACCACCGGCCAGGTGCTTGTCTCGCTCAATGGCGACTCGCTGCAAGGCGTGACGAATGTTGAAGTGTGCCGTCCTTCTACGACCCAATATTATCCGAAATGGGGCCTGTATCGCGGCGCCAGCACGACTTCCGGTTTCAGCGCCAACGACTACGTCCAGCATTCCAATGTCACGGCGAACAAAGTCACCTCCGTCGTTGCCGCGCCGGCCTTCAGTCCGGCTGGCGGCACTTATACCAGCACGCAAACGGTGACGATCACCTCGGCCACCAGCGGCGCCTCGATCCGTTACACGACCGACAGCAGCACGCCGAGTGAGACCGCGGGCACCGTCTACTCCAGCCCGGTGAGCGTGAGCAGCAGCAAAACGCTCAAGGCCATCGCCTACAAGAGCGGCTCGACTGATAGCTCGGTCACCAGCGCGACTTACACGATCAATGTGACTGCGCCCACGGTGAACTTCGAGGCGGAGAGCCTGACTTACACGGCCAGCGGCGCGACTGCTTCCGTGCAGACCGACACCAATTCCAGCGGCGGCAAGTGGATCGAACTGGCCGGCAACAGCACCGGCGATAATATCAGCTTCGCCATCCCCAGCGTCGTCGCCGGCACCTACCAGGTGAAGATGGAATGGAAGGGCAACACCAGCCGCGGCATCCTGCAGCTCTCCGTCGACGGCAAGAATGTCGGCGGCACGCTCGACCAGTATTCCGCCGCCCAGTCCTATCCCACGACGAGCTTCGGTACGGTGACCTTCGCTTCGGCCGGCACGCACACCATCAAGCTGACGGTCACCGGCAAGAATTCGTCCTCGAGCGACTACCAGCTCTCCGCGGACAAGTTCACGCTGGTTGGACAATAAGAATCCCTGATCTCTTCGAACAACGCGCGCGGGTGTGCCTTCAAAGCGCACCCGCGCTTCGTCTTGGATTTTACGCTGGCTTGCCAGGCCCGAAGTCCGGCCGGCTTAGGCACCTTTGGCCCCCACTCCGGCCGACAAAAGGCTTGTCACCGTGCTTGCGCAAAACGTAATGAGCACCTTTGTTTTCACCGGCGATGGATTTCACCGCCGGAGGTTGGTTCCGCCAGAGTAGCTCAGTGGTAGAGCAGAGGACTCATAAGCCTTTGGTCGCCGGTTCAATCCCGGCCTCTGGCACCAATTTAAATCAAAAGGCCGGCAGGCCGGCCGGCGCCCGGCCGATAAGCCGCTCCTATCAAAGCCAGGTAAGGCCAGGCTCGCTTCGCTTTCATTCGTCGTGCTGAAGGCTGGTGATGACGGTAAAATCTTCGAGCGTGGTCGTATCGCCCTTCACTTCGCCGCCGCCGGCGATTTCCTTGAGGATGCGGCGCATGATTTTTCCGCTACGGGTCTTGGGCAGGCCGGCGGCGAAACGCACATCGTCCGGTCGCGCAAGCGAGCCGATTTCGCGGGCAACATGCTGGCGTAATTCGTCCTTGAGCTCAGGTCCGGGTGCAACGCCGTTCTTGAGCGTGACAAAGCAGACCAGCGCCTGGCCCTTCAGATCATCAGGCCGGCCCACCACCGCAGCTTCCGCCACGGAGGGATGCGAGACCAGCGCGCTTTCGATTTCTGCGGTACCGATGCGATGGCCCGAAACATTGAGCACATCGTCGATGCGGCCGACGACCCAAAGGTAGCCGTCCTCATCGAACCGCGCCCCGTCGCCGGCGAAATAGAGGCCGGGCAGTTCGCTCCAGTATTGTTTTTTGAAACGTTCGTCGTCGCCCCAGAGCGTGCGCAGCATCGAGGGCCAGGGCTTCGTCAGAAAAAGCTTCCCGCCCTGGCCGCGCGGAACCTCCTTGCCGTTTTCGTCCAGGACCTTTGGCACGACGCCAAAAAACGGCAGGGTGCACGAGCCCGGTTTGAGCGGTGTGACCCCGGGCAGCGGCGTGACCATGATGGCGCCGGTCTCCGTCTGCCACCAGGTGTCCACGATGGGGCAACGCTTTTTTCCGATAAGGGTGAAATACCACATCCAAGCCTCGGGATTGATCGGTTCGCCCACGCTGCCGAGCAGGCGGAGCGAACTCAGATCATGCTTTTTCACGTAATCGTCGCCCCAGCGCATGAAGGCACGGATGGCGGTCGGGGCGGTGTAAAAAATCGTCACGCCGTGCCGGTCGATGATGTCCCAGAAGCGGTCCGGCTCGGGATGGTTGGGCGCACCTTCGTAGAGGAACACCGTGGCGCCATTGGCGAGCGGCCCGTAAACGACATAGCTGTGGCCCGTGATCCAGCCGATGTCCGCCGTGCACCAGTAGACATCGGTTTCCTTCAAATCGAAAACGTATTTCGTGGTGATGGCTGTGCCCAGGAGATAGCCGGCGGTCGTGTGGAGCACACCCTTCGGCTTGCCGGTCGAGCCGCTCGTGTAGAGGATGAAGAGCGGATGCTCGCTGTCGAATCCGCGTGACTTATGGCTCGCTTTTACCCCGGTCACGAGTTCGTGCCACCAGCGGTCGCGGCCCTCCATCATGGTGACGGGCGAGCCGGTGCGCTTGAGCACAATGACATGCTGCACGCTGGGCGTGGCGCTGAGGGCGCGATCGACATTGGCTTTGAGCTCGATGACCTTGCCCCGGCGGAAGCCGCCGTCGGCGGTGATGATGAGCTTGGCCTGGCAGTCGTTGACCCGGTCCTTGATCGCCTCACTGGAGAAGCCGCCGAAAATAACCGTGTGGATGGCGCCGATCCGGGCGCACGCCAGCATGGCCACGACCGCCTCAGGTACCATGGGCAGGTAGATCGCGATCCGATCACCCTTCACCAGCCCGATTGCGCTGAGAACATTGGCGAAGCGGCAGACCTCGCGGTGCAGCTGCTTATAGGTAAGCGTGCGGATGTCGCCCGGTTCTCCCTCGAAGATAAGGGCGGCTTTGTTCTCGCGCACCGTGCCCAGATGGCGGTCGAGGCAGTTCTCGGCCATATTGAGCTGGCCGCCTTGGAACCATTTGGCATGCGGCAATTTCCATTGCAGCACCTTGCTGAACGGCTTCCGCCAGGTAAGCAGCTCCCTGGCTTGCCGGCCCCAAAATTTTTCTGGGGAGTTGACAGATTCCGTATAGAGTTTCTTATAAGTGACACTGCTCCCAAGATTTGCTTGGGCTTTGAACTCGGCCGAAGGCCTGAACACCCGGTGTTCCCGGGATACTGAGGTAATCGTCTGGTCTGTCACGTGAGTGGCTGATTTATCGGGGTTGAGGTTGCGAAAGTGTGCCTCTTATCCCGCCCTGAGTTTCGAGCGTCAAGCACGGGAGTACATTTGTATCGCACCATGGAAAATCCCCCCTCGCCCGCTCCTGCGGGCACAGAAGCAGCCGCACCCGCCGTTCCGGAGAATATTCTCCGGGTCGAAGGCGTCCTCGACATCGACATTTCGAAAGGCGGCAACGGCCAGCTCCTCGATCTGGCCCGCAATGGCAAACGCCGGCCCACCGACCCGTTCGTGCCGAAGGAACTCATCCGCCGCTTCAAGCTTCGCTCCGGCAGCCTCATCGGCGGCACCGCGTTTCCGCCCGACGGCCGCTTTCAGAACCCCAAGATGAAATTCATCGAGAAGGTCGACGGCCTCGATCTCGACGACCGCCGCCACAAGCTCGACTTCAATTCGCTCACCACCGTCTCGCCCAACCAGCACTTGAAAATGGAGCTGAAGGACGGCCGTCTCACGACGCGCGCAGTGGATCTTTTCTGTCCCATCGGCAAGGGCACCCGCGGCCTCATCGTCGCCCCGCCGCGCACCGGCAAGACCACCCTCCTCCGCGACATGGCGCTGGGCGTGCTGGAAAACAACCCCGAGTGCATCGTCATGATCCTCCTCGTGGACGAACGCCCCGAGGAAGTCACCGACTTCAAGCGCAGCGTGCCCGCCGAGATCTGGGCCTCGTCGAACGACGAGCAGATCGACAACCACATCCGTATCGCCGATCTCTGCATCGAGCGCGCCAAGCGTCTCGTCGAGGCCGGCAAGGACGTCGTGCTTTTCCTCGATTCGATCACCCGCCTGGCCCGCGCCCACAACACCCAGCGCAATTCCGGCCGCACCGGCTCCGGCGGCCTCGATGTCCGCGCCCTGGAAAAACCCCGCCAGCTTTTTGCCGCCGCCCGCAAGACCGAGGAGGCCGGTTCGCTCACCATCGTGGCCAGCGTGCTCGTCGAGACCGGCAGCCGCATGGACGACATCATTTTCCAGGAATTCAAGGGCACCGGCAACATGGAGCTCGTGCTCGACCGCAAGTGCGCCGAGATGCGCCTGTGGCCCGCCATCAACATCGCCTCGTCCGGCACCCGCAAGGAGGAGCTGCTGATCGAGCCGAAGAAGCTCGAAGGCATCCATTTCTTCCGCCGCGCACTTGTGTCGCAAAAGATCGAGGAAGCCACCGAGACGATGATCACCCGCCTTTCCAAGACCAAGACCAACGAGGAGTTCCTCAAGCTGATCGCCCGCTAGGAACAATCGGGCCCGCCGATCGAGCCGGGCGGCCGTGCAACCGGCCGAAAACGGGAGGAAAGACCTCCCCGTATTTAGCCGTAACTTCCCTCTTGCCCCGCAGGGCAAGTTTCTAAACAACTTTCTGTTCCGCCTCGCGCGTAGTGCGCCGGCGGAAATGCCAGCCGCAACCTTTTACGCATGCATAGTTTTTCCGAGCAATGTCTGGACATGGCCCGCTCAATCCTCGGCCATAATCTCGACGCGATCCAGCCCGACGGCACCATCCAATCCGCTCCCGGCGAATCACCCCGCCATGACGAGCCCGGCCACGTCGCCCTCGCGCTCGGCGAATATCATCGCGCCACCGGCGAAACCACCCTTCAGGGCTATGACCTCGTTGACCTCTCGGCCCGCTGCATCACCGCGCAGATGTTCACCGAGCCACCCGCCGAAAACGGCCTGGCCTACGCTGCGCTCGGCCTTCTCTGCTTCGGACCGTCGAAGGAGCGCAACCCCGTGTGGGAACGCCTCGTTGATGAAACCAAGCAGCGCATCGACAAGGCCCTCCTGCACCGCAGCGACTATGACAACCACTGGCAGGCCTTCAACGTCGCCAAGGCCGTCGCGCGCTTCAGCCTGGGCCTATCCAAAAAGGACGAGACTTCGCGCCTGATCGAGCGCCTCGTCGAGCGCATCAACGCCACCAGCTCAAACGGCTTCTTCGACGACGCCACGCACGGCTTCGGCGGCAATTTCAATCTCTACGGCGTGCTGACCTTCGTGTTCATCCGCTCGGCCCTCCAGCTGCACTCGAATCCCGGCGTGCGCGAACGCAAACTCCCGACACTGCGCACGTATGCCGAGAAATACATCAAGCTCATGCCCGACCTCGTCCGGGCCGACGGGCTGGGCTGGGCCTTCGGCCGCGCCGCCGGCGCCTACGGCCAGATGCACTGCATCAGCCTCATCCTGCAGGGCCTGCGCGACAACTGGATCACCGACGACCAGAAGCCCAAGTTCTTCGATCTGCTGCGCCGTCTGTTCCTGTTTTTCTACCAGACGTACCTTGACCAGGAGCACGGCTTCCTCGATTTGCGCGACACCGAGCGCACCGCCTACGCGACGCACACGACGCGCATGGCCAATTTCGACGCCGCGCGCTACCTCTGCCAGTGGGCGCGCCTTGCCAAGACCGTCCAGATGCCGTCCGGCTCCGGCCGCTCGAACGAGCCGGTGCGCACCGTCGGCCGTTTCGTCATTTTCGACAAAAGCAACCGCAAGGAGCAGGGCCTTTTCCTTTACCGCGACGCCGAGAGCGGCCTGCATTTCCAGCTGCCGCTCATCAGCAGCGGCAGCGTGCTCACGGCCGACTCCCTGGCCTTTCCGCACTGCCCGGGCGTGTTCGACTGGCCCAACAACGTCTACACGCCGGTCATGCTGCCCGAGCTCACCTTCGGCGAGCATACCACCCTGCCGGCGTTCTATGGCAAGAACTGCGTCACCGGGCTCGGCCTGCGCAACAGTTTCTACTTCCGCTACGACCAGCCCGAGCTCATTTCGACCAAGGAGGAGATCGTCAAGAACCTCGGCAGCGTGAAGGTGCAGTGGAATTTCTCCGGCGCGAAAATCTCCTGCGAATTCGCCTACACCGTGAAGCAGCAGGTCACGCTCGATAAGTTCCGCTACGCGCTCGTCCTCGCCGCGCCGCATTCGAAGTACCGCGTGGCCGGCTCGCCCATTCTGGGCCCGGGCGGCCACCGCTGTGTCGTGTCGAAAAACGATTTTCAAGCCGTGTGGCAGGAAACCGAGGTCGTCACCGCCGATCCCACCTATCGCACGAACTACGGCAAGATCCATTACCTTCAGTTCCTCGTGCGCGACCACCCGCTGGTCATGCGCCCCGGCCAGATCTATCGTCTCGCCGTGGAGTTCGACCCCGACATCGCACGGGTTGAGTGATGAAATGTTCACGGTTTATGGTTCACGGTTCACTGTTTTAAAATCGTGAACGGTAAACGGTGAACCGAGAACCATGCTATCGAAGCGAATCATCCCCTGCCTGGACGTGACGGCCGGCCGTGTCGTCAAGGGCGTGAAATTCCAGGAGCTGCGCGATGCCGGCGACCCGGTCGAGGCCGCCCGCGCCTATGACGCGCAGGGCGCCGACGAGCTTGTGTTTCTCGACATCACTGCGTCGAGCGACAACCGCGCCATCATGTATGACGTCGTCGCGCGTACGGCCGAGCAATGCTTCATGCCCCTCACCGTCGGCGGCGGCCTGCGCAGCGTGGAGGACATCCGCGCCATGCTCAATGCCGGGGCCGACAAGGTCTCGCTCAACACCGCGGCCATTCAGAATCCGCAGCTCATTGCCGACTCCTCAAAAAAATTCGGCAACCAGTGCATCGTTCTCGCCATCGACGCCAAGCGCGATGGCAAATCCTGGCGCGTCTTCACCCATGGCGGGCGCAACCCCACCGACCTCGACGCTGTCGAGTGGGCCCGCCGCGGGGTATCGCTCGGCGCGGGCGAAATCCTGCTCACCTCGATGGACCGCGATGGCACCCAGGCCGGCTATGACCTCGAACTCACGCGGGCGGTGAGCGATGTGGTCGAAGTGCCTGTCATCGCCAGCGGCGGCGCGGGCCAGCTCGACCATTTTGCCGAGGTGCTCAACCAGGGCCACGCCAGTGCTGTGCTCGCGGCCAGCTTGTTTCACTTCGGCACGTTCACCGTGCCGCAGGTGAAGGACTTCCTCGCCTCGCACGCAGTGACGGTCAGGAAGTAGCCGCGGCCGGCGGCGGGATCGCCTTCGGTGCGCCGACCAGCGCGCCCAACTGCTCCTGGATCGCCGCGAAAAATTCCGGCGTGAGCCCGCCCGACGGCACCTCGTAAAGCTGCTTCGTGCGCACATGCTCGAAGATATTTCTCTCACCGTCCGCACTGCGGCCTCTTGGGCGCAACAGTCTTTTCCGTTCGAGCATGAGCGCCAGGAATTGCACGAGCCGGGCGTTTTCCGACGCCGGCTCGGTCGCGGGATCGGCCAGCGTCAGGAACAGGTTCTCCGCCGTGAGCTTGAGCGCGCGCTCGGTGTTTTCCTCCCGGGCGCGGAACTTGAAGACCTGCACCCAGCGGCAGACCACGTAGCCGGGCGGCACGAATTCCGCCGCGCACTCCGCCAGCACGTCGCAACGCGTGAGCGCGCCGTCCGCCGTGCGCACGAGCAGGCTCGCGACGCGATCGCCATCGGAAAAAGGACGGCCGGAAACAAGACAGGCCTGCGCTCTCGGCTGCAAATTTAGTTCCATTCAGGTTCCTTGTTTACTTGCTCGATGGGCCGACGCTAGCAAATTTCGTCCGCAGCACCACATGAACGGACGTCTTATCGCCATTGGCGACATCCACGGTTGCCACCTCGAGTTCGCCGAGCTGCTTGAACGCGTCGAGCTGGCGAAGGACGATCAGCTCATTCTCCTCGGAGACCTCGTGAACCGCGGGCCCGACAGCCTCCGGGTCATCGACCTGGCCCGCCAGCATCGCGCGATCAGCCTGCTCGGCAACCATGAGCTGCGCCTGCTCAACTATCGAAAAACCAAGGACCACGGCTTCCTCAAGGAAACCGACGAGGATACGTTCAACAAGCTCCGGCCCGAGGACTGGGAATTCCTCGAAGCCATGCCGCTTATCCACTACGTTGAGGAATTGAACATCGTGTTCGTCCATGGCGGATTCCTGCCCACCGAGCCGTGGCCAAGGCAGCCGGCCAGCGTGGTCACGCGCGTCCAGGTCATCGACAGCGAAGGCAAGCCGCGCAAGCGCGCCGACGCACCCGACGCGCCCGCGTGGGCCGACCTCTGGAGCGGCCCGCCGTTCGTCGTCTACGGCCACACACCACGGGCCGAAATCTACAAGCTCAAGTGGTCAGTCGGCATCGACACCGCCTGCGTGATGGGCGGCTATCTCACGGCCTACATCCTCCCGGAAAAGCGCTTCGTGCAGGTCAAGGCCCGCAAACGCTATTACTCCCCATGAACGGCAACCATTTCATCGACGGTGCGCTGCTCCTCTGCCTGGACCTGCAGCCGGTGTTCATCGACGTCATCGCCGAAGGCCCGCGTGTGCTGCGACGGTGCCAGTTCGCGGTCGAGACCGCCGCCGGCCTCGGCCTGCGCACGGCTTTCACCGAGCAGATGCCGCAAAAATTGGGCAGCACCGCGCCCGAACTGCTCGCGCTCGCCGGCAAAAAATCGCCGGTCTTCGGGAAGTCCACCTTCTCCGCGCTCGACGATGACGGCATCCGGGATGCCTTGCGGGTGCTCGACGTCGAGCACTTGATATTGTGCGGACTCGAGACGCCCATCTGCCTCTACCAAACCGCGCTCGCTGCCATCGACCACCAGCTGCAAATCACGCTGCTCAGCGATTGCATCGGTGCACGGCGACCGAATGATGCTGCAGCCTGCCTGCCCGCGCTCACCAAGCTCGGCGTGCACGTGCTCCCCAGCGAGACGGTGTTTTATGCGCTCTTGCATGATGCCAAGCATCCCTTTTTCAAGGACTTCACCAAACTCGTGAAAAAATATGCCTGACGCCGAAGCACTCCTCTCTGTCCGCCAGTTGAAGGCGCTCGACAACGCCAGCGGCCGGCCGTTCGCGAGCGTGCTCGTCGTGAAAAAAATCGCGGCCAAGACCGCCGCCAACGGCAATCCTTTCCTCAGCCTTGAACTCGGCGACCGCACGGGCTCGTTCGGCTGCACCATTTTCAACGACAGCCCGCTTTTCGAGCCCATCAAAACCGCCGGCGAGGGCGCCGTGGTGCGGGTTGAAGGGAAAATCGACTACTTTCAGGACCGCCTCTCGCCCCGTCTGGCCCGCGCGCGAGTGCTGGCCGAGGAGGAACTGGGCGCGCCCGGCCTGCTGGAAAATCTGGTCGAGACCGCGCCCGAAAATGCCGATGCGCTCTGGAAGGAACTGAATGATTTCATCGACTCGGTCGGCCACGCCGAGCTGCGGGCAACAGTGCGTGCGGTGTTCGACGAGGCTGGTGAAATTTTCCGCTGGTCGCCGGCGGCGGTGATGATGCACCACGCCTACCGGCATGGCCTCCTCGAGCATACTGTTCACATGGCGCGCGCGGCGAAAGCGCTGCTGCCGCTTTATCCCGAGGTCGATGCCGATCTGGCCCTGGCCGGCGTGCTCGTGCATGACACGGGCAAGACCATTGAATATGAGGGCTCGCTCGCGACCAAGCGCAGCCGCCGTGGCATCCTGCAAGGGCATGTCGTGCTCGGCTACCAGCTCGTGCGCAAGGCCGGCCTCAAGGCAAAACTCGACTCTGGGCGGCTCGAACGGCTCGAGCACATCGTCCTCAGCCATCAGGGCGAACTCGAATGGGGCGCGGCCGCGCTCGCCGCCACGCCGGAGGCGGTGTTTGTATCGCTCGTGGACAATCTCGACGCCAAGATGGGCATGGTGCAGCGGGTGCTGCGGCAGGCCGGCACGGGCGAGGAATTTTCCGAAAGGCTGCCGGGGCTGAATTCGCCCCTGCTCCTGCGCAAGCTCGATTAGAGCGTCTTCAGCTTGATGCCCATGTCGATGAGCTTCTGGCGCATCGCCACGGAATCCTGGGCTTTTTCCACTGCCTCGTCGGGTGAAACCAGCTCGCGGTTGACCAGGTTCATCAAGTGCGTATCCATCGTGATCATACCCAGCTGGGCGCCGGTCTGGATGTCCGAATTGATGCGGAAGGTCTTGTTTTCGCGGATAAGCGAGGCGATCGATGTGGTGCTGACCATGATCTCGTAGCTGGCGATGCGTCCGCCGCCGATCTTTTTGCAGAGCACCTGGGAAATGACAGCCTGCAGAGACGACGCAAGCTGTGTGCGGATCATCTCCTTCATGTTGGAGGGAAAGGCGTCGACAATGCGATCCACGGTCTTGGCGGCGCTATTGGTGTGAAGTGTGCCAAAGACAAGGTGACCGGTCTCGGCCGCGCTGATTGCGGCCTCAATGGTCTCAAGGTCGCGCATTTCACCGACGAGGATGATGTCGGGATCCTGGCGCAGTGCGCGACGAATGGCCTCGGAAAAACTCGGCACGTCCACCCCGATCTCGCGCTGCGTAACGATGCAATGCTTGTGCGGATGGTAATACTCGATCGGATCCTCGATGGTGATAATGTGACCGTCGCGGTTTTCGTTGATGTAATTGATCATCGACGCGAGCGTGGTCGACTTGCCGGAACCGGTGGGTCCGGTGACCAGGACAAGGCCACGCGGACGGAAGAGGAGTTCCTTGATCTTGTCGGGCAGGCCGATGTCGCGCAGGCCGAACATGCGGTTGGGAATCTGCCGCAGCACCATGCCATAATTACCCTTCGCCTTGAGGATGCTGACGCGAAAACGGGCTTTCTCCATGAAAGCGAAGCCGAAGTCGGCGCCGCCGTTGAGCTTCACGCTTTGCTGGTGGTTGTCCGGCGTGATGGAAAGCATGAGCTTTTCCGTGTCCTCGGGCTTGAGCGCCGGGCCGTCGATGGGCGTCATGCTGCCGCTGAGGCGGAGTGTGGGCGGCTGGCCCACCTGGCAATGGAGATCGGAAGCGTTTTGCTCGACGACGAGTTCGAGCAATTCGTTCATTTCGTATGACATGGCGCGAAACGGGTTGGATTTGGGCGGATTGGCGGTACGGAAAAAGACATCTCACTCATTGCGCCCAGTCGAGCTGTAACCGCGCATTTGCCGCTTTAACAGCCAGATAGCGGCGCACTTTTCACGTGGTTTTGACGGCTGTCCGGTCGAAAATCACCGGCTGAGCGTCATGAGGAACTCGGCATTGTTCTTGGTTTTCTTGAGACGGGAAATGAGCATTTCCATCGCTTCAATCGCCGGGATGCCCTGCATGGCGCGGCGCAGGCTGTAAACCCGCTGGATTTCCTCGGGGTGGTAGATGAGCTCCTCCTTGCGCGTGCCGGAGCGATCCATGTTGATCGCGGGAAAAATGCGCTTGTCCACCAGACCACGGTCGAGGTGCAGCTCCATGTTGCCGGTGCCCTTGAATTCCTCGAAGATAACTTCGTCCATGCGGCTGCCCGTATCGATGAGCGCGGTGCCTATGATCGTGAGGCTGCCGCCGCCCTCGATATTGCGCGCGGCGCCGAAGAACCGTTTGGGCTTCTGCAGAGCGGTGGCCTCCACGCCGCCCGACATGATTTTGCCGGAGTTCGACGCCAGGGCATTATAGGCGCGCGCGAGGCGCGTGATCGAGTCGAGCAGGATGACGACGTGTTCGCCAGCCTCGACGAGGCGGCGCGCTTTTTCGCCGACCATCTCGGCGGCATGCACGTGGCTTTCGGGCGCCTCGTCGAAGGTCGAGCTGACGACCTCGCCCTTCGTGTGCCGGCGGAAGTCGGTCACTTCCTCGGGACGCTCGTCGATGAGCAGCAGGATCAACTTTGTCTCCGGGCTGTTGTGCGAAATGGAATTGGCGATGTTTTGCAGCAGCACCGTCTTGCCGGTGCGCGGCGGAGCCACGATAAGGCCGCGCTGGCCGAAGCCAATGGGGGTGAGCATGTCCACGACGCGCATCGAGACATCCTTGTGCACGTCAGGCGCCTCGAGCAGAATGCGCTTGAGCGGATAATACGGGATGAGCTCCTCAAATGGCGTGACCAAGGCAATAGCCCCGGGCTTGCCGCCCATGACTTTGTCGATGCGCACGACGGCCGGACAGCGCTCATCGCCCTGCGGGGCTTGCACCAGCACTTCAATCTGATGGCCGCGCTTCAAACCAAAGTGGCGGATGAGACTCTCCGGCACGTAGGCATCCTCAGGGTAAAGCCGGTAATTAACATGCTCGTGCACGACAAAGCCATGGCCGCGATCGGTGAGATCGAGCCAGCCGCGATCGCGGATCTCACGCTTCGCTTCCGCGACATGCGAAAAAATCTTGGCCAGGAGCTGCTTGCGGCTGGGCGCGGTATCAAGTGTAAGCCCAAGCTCGCGCGCATGCGTGGTCAGGTCAGCGAGCGTGAGCGCGTAGAGTTCGTCCAGATAGAGCGGCTTGCCCCTGCCGGAGGAAACCTCGTCGGCGAGCTTGTCGAGCGCGGCGAGATCGGCAAAACGCGCCGGAGACGGCAAATCACCGTACACGGGGGCCAGACTGGGTGGCGGGGGTTGCGGCGGATAATGATTGCCGCCCTTGGGGCCACCACCGCCGCCGCCCGGCTGCCAGCCGTGCTTTCCACGTTTCCGCTTGTTGCGCTTCCAGAAGCCGCGGTCGTTATAGCCGCCGTGACCTTCCTGGCCACCACCGCCCTGCCCGCCCCCGCCTTCGGCCGGCGCATCGTGGACGGCCGGCTCGGCCGGAGCCGGCTCTTTGGCAGGCGATTCTTCGCGCGGCGCAGGCTCGAAGACGGCTTTGGCCGGTTCGGGCGCAGGAGCCTCGGCCACGGAGGCTGGACTGCCTTCGCTTGGCGCGGCGTCCGCGGATTTTGCCTTGCTGTAATAGCGGGTGCGACGGCGCGGCGTCTTCTTGGTCTCGCCGGCTTCGGGCTCGGAGCCAGAGGCATGAGACGTGTCATCGGCGTCGCTTTTGGGAGGAGTTTCCATGTGGTGGGAAGGGGGTGGCCGCACTGCCCGGGGCGCGGCGTGTGATCAGGCGGCGAGGACTGATACGAGCCGGTCGGCTTGTTGTTGCAGAAAATCCGGCGAGCCGTCGTTCAGCAGAACGAAGTCAGCCAGCTCAATTTTTCGCGCCAAAGGCAGTTGCTTGAAAATTCGTTGCTCGGCGAGCGCGCGTGAGAGGCCGCGTTGCTCGAGCCGGGCGATTTGAAGAGACGAGTCTGAAGCCACGCAGAGGGTGAAATCAAACCAATTCTCCAGCTGTTTTTCGAAGAGCAAGGGCACTTCGACCACCCAATCGGCCTCCGGAGCCGCACCAAGCAGCGCACGCCAGCGCGCAAAAAGCCGCGGATGCGTAATCTCTTCAAGCCAGCGGAGGGCTGCCTCATCCGAAAATACGATTTCGGCGAGGTGCCCGCGTATGATCTGTCCGTCCGCCGCCAGGACACCGGGGCCGAAGCGCGCGCCGATGGCGGTGGCCACTTCGGGTTCGGTCAAGATTTCCGCACGCACGAGGGCGTCGGAGTCGATACGGCGAAAGCCACGTCGCTCCAGCATTTGGGCCGTGGTCGTTTTACCACAGCCCATTCCGCCGGTGAGTCCCAAAATCATCGCAGGCAAGCGCAAATAAACTGCCTATATAATTGGGCTTGCGCAAGTTTTGAGCAAACCAATAGTCACCGGCTCGCCGTCGGGCAACCGGCGGCGCCGCAGGCGTCAGTTTCGCCCAGCTGTTTATGTTACCCGACATCGACACCAAAAGCGCTCCCGCCGTGGCCGCAGTGGCCCAGGCTGCTTTCCGAAAAATGTTCCCGCGCGCCAGCACGGGGCTCATCGACCGGCTGTTTTTTGACGTGGAGCGGATGTTCACCGGCCGCTACTTGGACTATGGTGTGGCCGATCTGCGTTATCATGATTTTGAGCACACCCTGCAGGCGGCGCTCTGCTTTGTCCGTCTGCTGGCCGGCCGCCATGCGGCCCGGGCCCAGCCACGGCTCACCCCGCGCCAGGTCGAGCTCGGTCTTGCCGCCGTGCTGCTGCACGACTCGGGTTATTTGAAGCTCCGCAGCGACCGGGTCGGAACCGGCGCAAAATACACGCACGTGCATGTTTTGAAAAGCTGCGCCTTTACCGCCGCCTATCTGCCCTCCCTCGGCGTGACGCCGAACGAACTCGGCGGCGTGCTGGGCGCCATCCGTTGCACCGGCCCGAGCGGCGACATCGCGCAACTCCACTTCGATACCGCCAGCGAACGCATGATCGGCTGCGCCCTGGCCACGGCCGACTACCTCGGCCAGATGGCGGCGCCCGATTATCCCGATGAGATGGAAATTCTCTTCAGCGAATTCCGCGAAGCCGACGAGTTCGCCAACGTGCCGGCCGGCCAGCGCGAATTCAAATCCGTCGATGAGCTGACCGCACGCACGCCCGCCTTCTGGCAGCGCATCGTTTTTCCCAAGCTCGAGACCCAATACCAGGGCCTTTACCGCTTTCTCGCCCAACCCTACCCGCACGGTCCCAATCCCTATCTGGCCGCCGTCAAGCGCAACATCGCCGTCATTAGCGCCCGTCTCCCTCAAAAAAAATCTCGCGCACGGCCGAAAGCATGACGGACTTCTGCGCCGCATGCTTGCCACTCTTTCCTCCGCTGCGCTTCAGGGCATTGAGGCCGAACTTGTCCACGTTGAAGTGAACACCGGCGAGGCCGGCGAACCCCGGCTCATCCTCGTCGGCCTGCCCGATGCGGCGGTCAAGGAAAGTGACGACCGGGTGGCCTCCGCGCTGACCAATTCGGGTTTCCGCCGGCCGCGCACCCGCACAACCGTGAACCTCGCGCCCGGCCACCTGCGCAAGGAGGGTCCGCTTTACGACCTGCCCATCGCCCTGGGCATCCTCGTCGCCACCGGCCAGCTGAAGGCAGAGGCCCTCGGTGATTTTCTCATTGCCGGAGAACTCAGCCTCTCCGGCGCAACCCGGCCCGTGCGCGGCGCACTGGCCTTTGCCCGGCTTGCCCGCAAAATCGGCAAGCGCGGACTGTTGCTCCCGCCCGTTTCCGCCGCCGAGGCCGCGCTCGTCGAAGGCGTCGAAGTCTATCCCGTGGACTCGCTCGACCGCGCGCTTCGTTTCCTTACCGGCGAAATCACCATTGCCGCTCTTCCCTCCGGCACCACGGCACTGCGTTCTGCCACGCCGGCGTCCGAGGGACTGGATTTTTCCGAAATCAAGGGCCAGCACGCGCTTCGCCGCGCAGTCGAAGTCGCCGTGGCCGGCGGACACAACCTGCTCATGATCGGCCCGCCCGGAGCCGGGAAATCGATGGTGGCAAAACGCATTCCGACCATCCTGCCCGCGCCGCTGCTCGACGAATTTCTGGAGGTGATGAGCATTCATTCCGCCGCGGGAGCCACGCTCAGCGGGACACTGCCCTGGCTCACGCCGCCGTTTCGCGCGCCGCATCATACTATTTCCGACGTCGGTTTGCTTGGCGGCGGGGCAATTCCCGGACCGGGCGAAATTTCCCTCGCTCACCACGGCGTGCTGTTTCTCGACGAGCTGCCCGAGTTCAAGCGCTCCGCGCTCGAAGTGCTGCGCCAACCACTGGAGGACGGCCATGTGACCATTTCCCGCAGTGCGGGCAAAATCACCCTGCCCTGCAGTTTCATGCTCGTGGCCGCGATGAATCCCTGCCCGTGCGGCTATCTCGGCGACGCCAAGCATTCCTGCCGTTGCTCGCCCGTGCAAATCCAGCGCTACCGCGCGCGCATCAGCGGCCCGCTCCTTGATCGCATCGACCTGCACATCGAGGCACCCGCGCTTTCGCTCAACGAGCTGCGCGCCGAAAAACCCGGCGAATCCTCCGCCTCACTCCGCGAACGCGTGCAGACCGCGCGAAACCGCCAGCAGGCACGCCTCACCGGCACGAAAATCACGAGCAACGCGCGCATGACGCAGGCACTCATCCGCAAGCATTGCACGCTCGATTCAACCCTGGGCGACCTGCTGCAGCAAGCGATGGAACAGCTCTCGCTCTCCGCCCGCGCCTACGACCGCATTCTCAAAGTCGCACTTACCATCGCCGATCTCGCGGCCGCCGAAAAAATCGAGGCGCCGCATCTGCTCGAGGCGATCCAGTACCGCAGTCTCGATCGCAACATATTTTACTGAACAACCGGGTTAAAGCTGACCCACACGAGGACAAGCGCAGCGAAAACGGTGCCAGCCTGTCCGCGTTGAGCCTGGGGCTGTCACCCCCGTATTTAATCTACGCACCTTTAACAATACGTAGTCGCGTCCTGCGTCGCAGCCAAGTACCTGAAGCGTCTGAGACGCGGTGAAGGTCTTCGTTAGGGGCGGCGGGGTAGCGGCGGGACGACAGTGTAATACCCGACTGTCACAACACTCGGATACAGATTGACGTACCCAGTATAGGCAATCGCCTGGAGTTTCGCAGTATAAGTATAAGCAGCCAGAGAGAGATAGACCGGGCCAGAGTAAAGGGTGCCCGAAGTAGTCGTCGGCGGAGGCGTGGCTGGGTCAGTTGAAATGACATAGCGAATATAGGCGCCGCTGGTGGCCGAGGTGATCACAACTGGAGGGAAATAAGAAACGTAAGTGCCGGGTGGAGGCGAAAAGACCGGAGCGGACACTTGCTGGTAGGGTATTATAATGTGGTTTTGGCCAAAGGCGCGAGACGAAGCGAACATGAGGCAACTGAGCAGCGTCGCGGCTGCCAGGGAGAGCAATTTGGGCTTGGCATGCATAGTTTTCATCTTTCGGGAGGGCTTAGGGTGGTTGGCGCGAAGCAGGAATGCGCAAAGTTCACTAATGAATTATTGGTTCATAAGCGAATTTATCTGCAAATTGCTGTCAACTGGAAATCTCTTTTCGAACGGTCAAACTGAAGGCCATTCGCCAAAATTCAGGCCATGGGAGCTCACACCCGGAAGAGTCGGCCCTTGAGCATCCGCAAACTCTCGCAGGGTGGTTCCGACAAATTTACCGGTGAGCCCGGACGTCCACGCCAGGCGCGAAGCAGTCGGGATGGCATCCCCCGCATCTTACTCGGCAGGAACTTGATTCTTAATGCGATTTGACTCAGCCTGCGTTTGCCGTCCCCAAAAGACCCCCATCACCACCTCGTGGATAAATACGTTATTCCAAATCTGAGAAATGCCTGCCGCATTCTCAAACACCTCGGCCAGAATAACTCCGGATTAATCGCAAAAGAAATCGCGCAGGACCTCTCTTTGCCTGCAACGACTACGTTGCGCATCATGAATACCCTGTACCTCGAAGGGCTGGTGCGAAAAGATCGTGGTAACTATTATTATCTGGGCCCAGTCTTGATGTATCTCGGCAACGCGGCCCTGGCTTCAACGGAGCTGCTTGTGCTGGCGCAGCCTGCTCTGCAAAAGCTCACCGGGCAAACAGGTGAAACTTCCCATCTGGCGGTTCCGTGCGATAATCGCGCCCTCATCGTTGCGGTCCGGGCCAGCCCCCATCCCTTGCGGGCGACTTCACGCCCCGGAACCTTGGTCGAACTGCACTGTTGTGCGACGGGGAAGGTTTTTCTCTCTTTCCTGCCGGATCAGCTGCAAAAATCCTACGGCGCCAGGCAGGCCATGACGAGCTATTCCCACCGCACAATCACGACCCATCGTGGCTTGAAAAAAGAAATCGAGCTCACGCGCAAACGCGGCTACGGTTTCGATAATGAGGAGTGTCACATCGGAGTACGCTGCCTGGCCGCGCCCGTGCATAATTCGGACGGATCCGTGATCGCAGCAATGGGCATCACTGCAGCCTTGGCGCGTTTCCCCCTCGATCGAATGCCTGAGGTTGCCCGGCATGTGCAAGCGACCGCGCGCGAACTTTCGCAGAGCCTCGGCTATTCCGGATAAGCCCATCTTAAAAGAGGAATAGCCACGAGTTCGTTGAGGGCTTCGATTCAATTTTTTTGGCAAACGCAAGAGGCTGATTTTTGTCCTCTTGTGCGGACGAATGAAAAGGAGCAGGGAACGGTAAAACCAAAGATCAAGCCCGGCTATTGTGAGCCGGATAATTTGTCATCGGAATACGTGGCTTCCTGTGGCGAGCTGGATTGCATTTCGACCGTGGCTCGCACCCGTTCCAAATTAATCCGGGCCTCTTCATAATCCGGCTTAATCCGCAGGGCCTTTGTGTATTCAACGACCGCCTCCGGCCCGCGGCCCATCATGAACAGGGCCGTTCCGAGATTGTTATGCGCCTTGGCAAAACCGGGGCTAAGCCGCACCGCCGCCTCAAAATGCGGCAGTGCCTCGGCAATCCGGCCCATTTGGGCCAGCGTACTGCCCAAATCGTACTGGGCCTCGGGATAATTGGGCCGGATCTGCAAAGCGATTTCGTTCTCCTTGATGGAATCCTCCAAGCGGCCGACATCGGACAGGGCCAGGGCCAGATTGTTATGTGCCACGGCGTTTTTCGGGCGCTTTGCCACGGTGTCACTCCAAATGGCCAGCCGGCTGCCGTAGTCTTCGTTGCGCAGCGAAGTGAGCAGGCCCAAAACGATGACTAGCACCAGACTGACTGCCGATGTCAGGTAAAAGGCCAGGTGATGCCGCTTGGCCAGATGATAACCGCCCAGGACAATCACCGCGATCACCGGAGCCAGCGCGAGGTACATGCGGTGTTCCACAATCATCTGCGTTGTTCCGGGCAGCAGCGAGGTCGGGGCGAGAATCGAAAAAAACCAGAAGCCGGCGAAGCCCAGCACCGGCCAGCGCCATAATGCGGCAATTGTGCCGGCCACCAAGGGGATGACGACCAGGGCATAGGGCACCACTTGCAGCACATCATCGAACCAGAATCTTCCGTATTCGAAAATCAGCCCACGCGGCCAGATCGAAAGCCAGAGATAGCGCGCAATCGCCTTGCATTGGGTAAGGGCATAGGCCCACCAAGAGATGCCAACGTTAAAGCCGACAGCCCCGCTGCGATTGCCGCCTGTGGCCACGACCAGATAAATCAGCAGCAGCCAGGTGGCCGCCAGTCCGGCATAGACCCGCGAACGCTTGCTCAAGGCTTCCTTAAACGACCCGGCGACAAACGTCCGGTCGTAGAGCAATATGATCAATGGGGCGGAAACCATCACCTCCTTGCTGGCCATGCCCAGGAGACACGCCAAAATCGAAAGGGCATACCAGATGGGCGTGGCCGATCGCCCGGTTCCACGGATGAAGCAATACAAAGCCAGCAGGTAAAACATGGCCATCATCGATTCGGCCCGCTGGATGGTATAAGTCACCGCCTCGGTTTGCAGCGGATGAAGGGTCCAGAAGATCGCCACCAGCAATGCCAGGGGCAGCTCGGCGTTTTTAAAATGCTCATTCAATACGGGCTGTTGCAACGTCCGGCGCACAATGCCGAACAGGGCCAGCCCGGCAAAAATATGGATGAGTATGTTCAGCAGATGGTAGCCCTCGACCGAGGTGCCGCCGAGGGCGTAATTGATGGCCAGGGAAAGATTGACCAATGGCCGGCCACCCGCGCTTGATTCCGGTGGCGGCGTCAGCACTGATGGCGAAAGCTGCTTGATCGTCGGGTTCTCCAGAATCGCCTGCCGGTCGTCATAGATGAATGGAACCGAAAAACTGTTATGATATGAAATGATTACGCCGATTATGATGATGCCCGCGCAAAGAAGTATGGCGCTTCGGGATTTTCGAAACGAGGGCTTGGCCGGCGCGGCTTCGGGCGACATTTGCCCAGACCGCGGTGCTTGTCGTCGGTTGGCCATATCAATAGGGTATTATACTCAATAACAGGTAGCGAGTCGCGGCGGTCAATTTTGTTTTTGAAACGATTCGGCGGTAAAATGGGTTTCTGGTCGGATAATCCACAAACTATTATATATCAGACACTTATATTTTGTAATAAAGCCGTGATTTACCGGGTTGGATACCATTCGCTTCAAGCCAGTAATTCCCGGCGGTTGCCGGGCCGGAATCCAAACGGCCAGTGAAGCGGAAAAAATTGCGGCGCTTCCTGCCCCGTCCTTATCTCCGGTCGATTGCCAATTCTTGCAACTCGGCGGGCGGACCTTGGAGCGCCGCCTGGAGCGCCGCCGCATCAAGTTTGAAAATCAGGATCGAATAGCCGATGCTGTCGTCCGGCTGGCGATTGTGGCGCAGCCAGGCATAAAGCCGGGCGGCGCGCAGCAACTCAAGGTTGCCATATTGTTCGTCCCAGTACTTCTGCGGATATTTTTCGAGGAGCGCGGCATGGGCGGAAGCATTCCCGCCGGCTTGCTCCAGAATCTGCATGTTGGTTAATTCCTGCTGGTAAGCGTTCTCGTAGATCGGGCTCCACGGACCAAAGGTCAGCGGATTGATGCTCTCCAGTAGCGAGGCGCTGATGGCATAAATCCCGGGTGTGAGCGGATAGGTTTCCCGCGGCCGCCAGTCGAAGACCCCCGGCAGACGCTTGCTTTGTATGCCGTAATATTCCGGACTGCCCGTGCCAAAATAGGCGAAAAAAACCTGGGCGTGCCCGCCGGGGTTGTTGACCGCAAGCCAGTGCTGGAGACCCGGCAGATCCATGCCCCAGTCCAGCGAACTGTCGATGAGATGGTGGTAGGCTCGGGACGGGCCCCCATCGATAAAATTAAAATAGGCGAGGTAGTGCGGGCGGATAGAGAACGAGTCGAATGCATGCCACAGGATCAGCAGGATCACGGAAGCTCTGGCCCAAATGGCACGCGCCGGCCACCATAGAGCCGCCGAGCCGGCAAGCACGTAGAGCACCGGGTAAAGCGGAAGGATATGGCGATGGCCTATATTGATATTTTGCCTCATCGCCACGACTGCATAAACGACAAACAAGGCGAGCAACGGAGTGGCGGCGTAGAAGGAGGGCGCCTCACTGGTCTGACCAGCCGGCTTTTCCGCCACCTGCCGCCGGCGCCGGTACCACCAGCCGGCAAATCCCAATGGCAAAAGGAGCAGCAATCCGGGCGACGTTTTCACCAGAAAGGCATACGGAAAAAACATTCGCCAGCCGCCTATTTTCCATTGGCCGTTCAGGAACGTCTGCCGTTCCCTGATTTCGCCCAAAAGCGCCTCGTTGCCCTTCAGGTAACCCTCCGGAAGAAAATGCCAGCGGTAGCACCAGCCCAGAGCAGAGGAAATGGGCGGAGAGATCGGCGTGGCGTTGGGATTGGCGTGATAAAATCCCAATCCCTCGTCAGCCGGATTGGCGCGGGCCAAATATCGGAAATCGTAGTTGGCCCAGACCGCCGCCCAGCCAAAGATCATGTGCGCCGCCATCAGTCCCGCCACGATCGCAGCCTGCCCCTTGCGGGTGGCGATGGCCCGCTCGTGGCCGAACTTCCATTTCAGCGGGCCACCCTGGATGAAGCGCACCAGTAGCATGACGGCTGTGATCGGAACGATCAATATGGCGGTCATTTTGGACAGCAGGAGCACCCCGACCGCCACCAGGCTGATTATCAACCATCCCCAGGTTACTTCATGGAGCAGTTTCCATACGCACCAAGTGGAGGCAAAAAGGGCGAGCGCAAGCGACAGATCGGACGTGATGAGCGCGCCATGTGCCAGCATTTCAGGGCTGAAAACAAAAAGACCCAAAGCCAGCAGTCCTCCGGCCGGGCCAAACAACGATCGGGCGCAGAGGAACACCAGCAAGCCCAAGGCCACGCCGAGAAGTGCCACCATCGTCCGCCCCTCCCCCAGCAGCACGGCGGGGTCATTGCCGCTTTGGAACAAAAACTCAAAACCCAGAACATAGGCTTCACCCTGTCGCCACATCGGATCCGTCGTGGGTGGAAACTTGGGCCGTGAAAACAGCAACGGAAGTGTCGCCCAACGCTTGATGAAGTCCCCGTTGGCCGTTTCCATCCGAAAATCCCGGTTCAGCCAGTTGTCATAGCCGATGGCGAGGTGCTCCGTCTCATCGAAAGCCGGTCCTTTCTCCCTTGCCGCGCTGAGAGCCATGATGAAATACAGCCCCAGCAACACGGCAACAGTTCCCCAGGCTGATTTCGCAATGGGGCCGGTCACAGGGGTGGTCTTCGTCGGGGCGGACACCATCACCGCTTTACTAGAAACCGGTCTGATGGCCAGTGGCAAACCGCTGCTGCTGGTGCATCCACTCTACGCCGGCGCACCACCTGCGGCAGGGAACCAGAAAATCCCGGCCTGACCGAATCCTGTTTACTGGAACCCATCGCGATACGCGCCACTGCATTAATTATGGCCAGTGCCAGTCGCGGACTGCGCGGCTTGCAGCCGGGCCAGACTCTCCCGCGCCGCAGTAAAATTGGGATCGATCTGCAAGGCCTGTTCAAAGTGGCGGATCGCCTCCGCCGGCCGGTTCGAATCGGCCAGAGCCACGCCCAGGTTATAATGCGCGCCCGCATAATCGGGCCTGAGCCGCAACGCCTCCTCAAAATGCGCGATTGCTTCGGGCAGCCGACCCGCCTGGGCCAGTGCTCCCCCGAGGTTGTTCTGCGCATCAATATAATCCGGCTGGATGCGCAAAGCCTGTTCGTAGTGGCCGATCGCCTGGGGAATCTGACCGGTCCAGAGCAAGGCATTGCCCAGGTTGTTGTGGGCCTTGGCGTGATCGGGATTAATGCGCAGGGCCTGTTCGTAGCGTTGAATGGCCTCGGCCATCTTTGCTTCGCGAACGAGGGCCACGCCGAAATCGTCGTACACATCCGCATTGCCGGGCTCCAGTCGCAGGGCCTCCTCGTATTGCGCAATGGCCTCCGCCGGCTGGCCCGCCTGGGCTAGAGCCAGACCAAGATTATAATGAGCCTTGGCGAAATCGGGCCTGATCCGTATTGCCTGCGCATATTGCTCGATGGCTTCCGGCAGCCGGCCGGCCTGCATCAAGGCATTCCCCAGATTATTATGGGTGTCGGCATGGTTGGGTCTCGCAGCCAGACTCTGCTGATACTGCTCGATCGCCTCCGGTATTTTGCCGATCCGCGCCAGGACAAGGGCCAGATTGTAATGTGCCTCAGGGTAATCCGGCTTCAGCCGCAACGCTTCCCAGAACTGCCCGATGCCCTCGGGAATCCGGTTCGCATCGATCAAAGCGCTACCCAAGCTATCATGAGCAAAGGCACAGTCCGGGCGCTTGGCCACCGTGTCGCTCCAGATGGCCAGTTCGGTTTGGAAATCCTGATTGCGACGCCAGGTCACAAAACCGAGCACAATGGCCGCGGCCATGAATATGATCACGCTGCGCCGGCCGGCCAGAGCATAAACTCCCAGCACCACGAAGGCCACCACCGCGGCCAGGGCCAGATACATGCGGTGCTCGACGATCATCTGCGATGTGCCGGGCAGCAGCGAAGTCGGGGCCAGGATGGCCAGGAACCACGCGCCCAAAAAACCGAAGAAGGGCCAGCGCCACAATGCGATCACCGTGCCAGCCACCAGCCCAAGAACCACCGGCATATAGGGCAAAACTTCACCCAGGCTTTTGACCCAATAAAATCCGTATTCAAAAATCAGGGGCTGCGGCCAGATGGACAGCCAGAGATAGCGCGCAATCGCCTGAAACTGGGTCATCCAGTAAGCCAGCCAGGAAAGACCTATGTCGAAGCTGAACGCTCCGTTGCGATTGCCGCCCGCGCTCACCACGAGATAGCCCAGCAGCACCCAGGTTCCGGCCAGTCCAAGATACAACTGCCAGCGTTTCCGCCAAGCCTCCCCAAAGGATCCGGCCACAAATGTCCGGTCGTACAAAAACACCATCACTGGAGCCGAAACCATCACCTCCTTGCTGGCCATGCCCAGCAGACAGGCCGCAATGGCGAAGATGTGCCAGCGGGCGGGAGCAGGTGAATCCATTCCGCGAATACAACCGTAAAGCGTGAGCAGATAGAACAATCCCATCATCGACTCCGCCCGCTGCACCACATAGGTCACCGACTCCGTCTGCAGAGGATGCAGTGTCCAGATCGCGGCCACAGCCAGGGCCAGGGGCAGCGCCGCATCGCCGAACCGCCCTCGCAGGGAGGGAAGCAGCAATGTGCGCCGCACGACCCCGAAAAGGGCCAGCCCGGCGAGGATGTGGATCGCCAGGTTCAGTGCGTGATAACCCCAGACGGCCGTGCCGCCCGAGGCATAGTTGACGGCCAGCGCAAGATTTACCAACGGGCGGCTGGTGGCGGTCGTATCCGGCGGCGGAGACAACACCGGCCAGATCGGCCAGAGATGTCGGATCGAGGGGTTGTCCGTGATCGTCGGAATGTCATCGTAAAGAAAAGGGACGGAAAAGCTGTTATGATAAGCCGCCAGCGCAGCGAGAACGATGCCGACACCGGCCAGGGCAACGCCCCATGAAGGCGCTTTAGCCATTCGTTTCAGTGGGGTTTGTGCCTCCGGGGTCACGCTCGATTGTGACAGGTCGCTGGCATATCAAGGCAAGGGCAAATCTTCACCGACGTTGCTACCGACAACATTGCAATCAGTTTTCACCAAGGCGGACGTGATTCGCGCGCAGGCTGGATTCACTGCATCGTCACGGTGCATCCAGTATTGCCAGACATTGTCATTACACCGTGATTTTATTGTTTGGTCCATGTCACGCCGGTCAAAAGGTTGGCTTACTCATTGTGCGATGATTGTCTTTTGTCCGTGCAATAAAAGTCATCCGGATGCCCCTCGCCGCGCCGCCATTTTCCCCGCCCGCCCCGCCGATCTATCAGGCTGGCACGTTGACCTACACCAAGGAGGCTCTCTATCGCCTTTTCTTTTGGCTGCTGGTGGGCGACCTGGTCTTTACTTTGGTGGGCCAGCTTGAGCTGCGCATGTTTCCCGTCTTTCTGAAGCAGGAGGGCGCCTCGGACAAGGCCATCGCGATCATGGCAAGTTCCATTCCCGCGGTCATGCGCTTCTTCTTCAATCCGATCGTGAACTATCAATCGGATCGCAAGCGGAGTCCACGCGGTCGGCGGATACCGTACATTTTGTGGGCGGCGCCCGGCGTGGCGTTGTTTCTCGCGCTCATTCCCTTCACGTCGGAAATTTCCTCGTCCCTGCTTCGGATCCACTGGCTTTCGCTCTGGCTGGCCAAAGTCCCGCTGGCGCCTGCCATCCTGATCTTCGGTCTCCTGGCCATGCTCTACCAGGCATTTCAGCTGGTGGTCAGCCCGACGTATTTCTGCCTCCTGCGGGATGTCGTCCCCACCAGTCACCTGGGCCGCTTCATGTCGCTGTTCAGAATGGTGGGCGCGTTCGCCACATTCGGATTCAATTACTGGCTGTTTGGGCTGGCCGGGCATCACGCGGGATACGTTTTTGCCGGGATCGGTGCCGCCAACTTCCTGGGGTTTTTCGCCATGTGTCTTTTTGTGCGAGAACAGGCGTATCCATCAACGGAGGAAAAACCGCGGCTGGGTGAAAACCCCGCCCGCTGGCCGGTGGCGAGAGCGTGCTTTAATTTCGCCGCCGAATCCTTTAGCCCGCCCCTCTACTGGTGGATCTACGTGACCCGCCTGCTGATTTATGCCGCGATACCCGTGGCCTCATTCCTGATTTTTTTTGCGCAACGGGAGATCGGAATCAGCCTCGATGTCACAGGCAAGATCCTAGCCTGGCCTTCTTTCTGCTGGATTGTCCTCGCCTACCCGATCGGACTGATGATCGACCGGCGCGGTCCCATTCCAGTTTTGGCCGTGTCGCTGGCGATTCTGTCCGCCAGTTGTCTCGGCTCTTTCTTTTTCATCACCGGAGAAACCTCTTTTTTCATCTGCACGCTCATCACCGGCACAGCTGTTTGGGTTGTCTCCCTCGCCCAGGTCCTGCTGTCGCAACAACTCTTTCATCCTGCGCGAATGGGCCAGCTCAGCTCGGCCAACATTCTTTTGCAGTCCGCCGTCATCGCCCTGGTGACCAGTCCCGCGACCGGATGGTTTTTGGATCTCATGCGAGGCACCACGTTTCATCTGACGCTGCCTCTCATCGGGCCGCTGTCGATCGGCCCCTATCGCTTCATCTATCTTATATTGGCCATGCTTTTTTCATTTTCGCTCCTCGGCACCTTGCGGGTTCGCCATTACTGGCAAAAGCAGGGCGGACCGGGAAACTATGCGCCGCCAGCTTTGAAGCCGGATTGAAAAGAATCGGAATTCCCAGGATTTCTAACCATTGCCTGTGCTGCTGGCGCCCCCACGGGGAATCGAACCCCGGTTTGAGCCTTGAGAGGGCTCCGTCCTAGCCGCTAGACGATGAGGGCGTTGGCGCAAAGGGAAAGCGAAGCGCACCGGACGCCTGCTCGTCAAGCGCGCAGGCGCAAGGCTCAGGCCGAGAAAATTTCCTCAGGCTTGAAAAAACGCACGATCTCGGCCTTCGCGTTTTCCACGCTGTCGGAGGCGTGCGCGACGTTCTTCATCATCTCCGTGCCAAAATCTCCGCGAATAGTGCCTTTCGGCGCCTTGCGCGAATCAGTCGGCCCGAGCAGGTCGCGCACTTTCTGCACAACCTGGCTGCCCTGCAACGCCATTACGATGACCGGCCGCGAGCTCATGAATGCTTCAATTTCCGGGTAAAACGGCTTGTCGGCCACGTGCGCGTAATGTTCACGCAGGATCGCAGGCGTGAGGCGCATCATTTTGCAACCGACAATGGCAAAACCGGCTTTCTCGAACCGGTCGAGCACATTGCCCACGTGCTGCTGTTGCATGCAATCGGGCTTAAAAATAATCAGGGTTTTCTCCATAAAGGGACGAGCCTACAGCTCGCGCCCCGCTTGGAAAGTCTGATTTTGGCCCCTCCCCGCCCATCCGCCGGCCCTGCAGGCCTTACCTGGCCGGAGCCGCCAGGGCGACCGGCACCTGATCCAGCGTCGCCGCGTAGAGGGCAGGAGTGCGGTGGGACAGGCCGCTCGAGTGGAAAGTCGCATAAACCACGCCGAGCAGGTTGCTCGCGTTCACCACCGTCGTATCCGCGGTGCTGTTGTTCCAGCCCTTGACCTGCCAGCCACCGTCCACGCGGGCCACAAGCCTGTGGGCCACGGTCTCACCGAAGCGATTCTGGTAAACGACCACCATGCCCTCGTGGAGCCGGGCCGCGTTGATCTTTTTCACGACCACAACCGAGCCTTCGCCAAAATAGGGCAGCATCGAAATACCCTCGATGCGCATCACCGCCAGATTTGAATGCTGGGCGGCCAGCGCCTGCGCGTCAGCCAGCGCAGTCTCCAGTGAGATCGGGGAGACCGGCACTTCGTCCGCGCCTCGCGCGAGACTCCCGCCAACCATTAAAATAGTTACTGCGGTCGAGTAGCGGAGCAGGGCGGCGAATTTCATGGGCCCATCCTACGCGCATAGGAGAATTTTGGGTATCGGGCCTAGTTCTGGGTTCGGGGTTTCCCTTTACTCAAACTTTACCGAGCACGACCCCATCGGTCATAGGCACTCCCGTCAGTGTGAAGGGGGTGCACCCCCTACCCACCCGGGCAATACCCCACCTGTGACCCTAGAGAAAAAAACCCGGGTCAGGTCCGGCAGCTGATAGTCGCCTGCAATTCCAGCCGGCTTTCGCAATTAATTAGCATCATTACGCGCCCGGCGTCTTTCCCAGCATGTAACGCAGCGCCCCTCCCAGCTCCGGCCAGCGAAAGGCATGGCCGGCCTCCGCCAGTCTTGTCGGCCGCACGAGCGCGCCGGCCAGCAATGCCTCCCTCGCCATTTCACCGAATGCAACGCGCAAAAGGGGTTCCGGGACCGGCCACCAGGCCGGCCGATGCAGAACCAGTGCGAGCGTCCGGGAAAATTCATCGTTGCGCACGGCACCGGGCGCAACGGCGTTGACCGGCCCGCGCAGCCGCTCATCGCCCAGGGCGCGCCCGATTACGCCGAGCAAATCATCTATCGTAATCCAGCCCATCCACTGCCGCCCCGAACCAAGCCGTCCGCCCAATCCCGCGCGAAACACCGGCAGCAGCCGGGCCAGCGCACCGCCGGCCGGCGTCAGCACCACACCGGCCCGCAGACATACTGTCCTCACCCCCAGGGCCCCGGCCGCCTGCGCTTCGCGTTCCCAGGCCGCGCATACGTCGGACAAAAATCCGCGGCCCATGGAGCTTCCCTCCTCCAGCACTTCATCTCCTCGATCGCCATAAAAGCCCGTTGCCGACATGCTCACGAGCACCCGAGGCCGGTCCGATGTTTTTGCCAGCGCCGTTACAAGCGTACGCGTTCCTTCGACCCGGCTGCGCAAAATCTCCGCCTTCCGCGCCGCCGTCCAGCGGCCCTCCGCCAGATTGGCGCCCGCCAGATGCACCACCGCGTCCGCGCCTTCGAGCGCCGGCGCGGCCAGTTCACCCGTGCCCGGATTCCAAAAAAAACCGTCCTCCGCCGCCGGCTTCCGGCGCATCAGCCGGCGCACCGTGTGGCCCTGCGTCTGCAAAAACGGCACAAGCGCGCGGCCCACGAGACCGCCCGTACCCGTCACCGCGATACAGAGCGGCGGACCTGCGGACCGTTCTTCGAGGTCAAGCCGCGTCACCGCATGCCGGTAGGCAAAAAGTCCGGCAAGTTTTCGGCGCACAAAATTCCGTCCGAAAAAAATTCCCGCCGCGCCGCCCCGCAGCCGGTAGTGGATTTCATCTGTGAGCGTGCAGGCATCAGCGCCCGCCGGATCAATGCGGTGCAGATGCTCCCAGCGCGCGAACGGTCCCTGGAGTTGCACGTCGCGGAACTGCAACCCGGCAACATAGTCGCAATGCCCGACCTCCCAGCGTATCCATGCCGGCCCGGCCTTCATGCGCAACGTCACGCGTCCGCCGTCGCGGATGCCGCCCGTGCGCGAGAGCACCTCGATGCGCTCCCATGGCGGGCACAGTCGCTCAAACGCCCCCGACCGTTCATGCCAGGCAAACACCTCCGCCGCCGGACGGGCAATCAGGGAGGTCCGGGAAAATATTTCGTCACGCATGCGGCCTTTGGTGGAAGCGCAGGCGCAAGTGCCGCTTACAGCGCGTCCTGATAAAGTTTTTCGTAGGCCTTGGCGGCCTTCTTCCAGCCGAAGTCGCGGCCCATCCCGCGCTGCTGCACCACGGCAAGGCGTGGTGCATCGGCAAAAAGCTTCAGCGTACGATGCAGTGCCTCGCGCAAGCCCTCGGCGCTGGGTGCGCACATCAACCCTGTGCCCGCGGCCGGCAGCTCATCCACGTCGGTCACCGTATCCACCAGACCACCAACGCGGCTGACAATGGGCACCGTGCCGTAAATCTGCGAATACATCTGGTTGAGTCCGCATGGCTCGAAAAGCGACGGCATCAGGAAAAAATCACTACCCGCCTCGATCAGGTGGCTCATGGCTTCGTCCAGTCGCGCACTGAGAGCGATTTGGCGCGGATGCGCCGCGGCGAGTTCACGCAGCGCCTCCTGATAGCGGCGTTCACCCGTGCCGAGAATGATGAGCCGGCAGTTTTGCTCGATGAAAAATTCCTTGTTCGCCAGCACGAGATCCAGGCCCTTCTGCTCGGTCAAGCGGCAGACCATGCCAAAGACCGGCCCGGTGAATTTCGGATCGAGGCCATGACGGCGCAGCAGTTCGGCCCGGCACAGGCCCTTGCCCTCAAGATCGCCGGCGGAAAAAGTCGCGGGCAGGAGCGCATCCGTCGCCGGACTCCACACCCTCATGTCGATGCCGTTGAGCAGGCCGGCAAGGTCCTCAACCCGCGTTTGCACCACGCCATCGAGACCGCAGCCGAACTCGGGCGTCTGGATCTCCTGCATGTAGCGCGGGCTGACGGTCGTCACCCGGTCGGCAAAAAGGATGCCGCCCTTCATCATGCTCATCTGCCCGTAGAACTCCACGCCATCGATGCTCATCAGTTCATCCGGCAGGTTCGTGCGGTAAAACGAGCGCGCGGGAAAAACGCCCTGGAACGCAATGTTATGAATGGTGAACACGGTCTTCAGAGCCAGTGTCCCGCCGTGGCGGCGCTCAGCGTAGCGCAGCAGCAGCGGCAGCAGGCCGGTCTGCCAGTCGTGTCCGTGCACGATGTCGGCCTGCAGCTCAGAGAGGCGGATCGTTTCGACCACACCCTTGCAGAAGAAAATAAACCGGTGGTGATTGTCCTCATAATCGCGCTCGCCGTTGCTGTAGAGACCGCGGCGGTCGAAAAATTCCTCCCGGCAGATGAGGTAGACCGTGAGGTTCTTGCGCGGTGAAAACGTCCACACCTCGCCGGTGTAAAAGACGTCGCCCATCTCGATGTGCAGCTTCAGTCGCCGCTCCGCCCGCAACGCATGCGAATGCTCGAGCGCCGCCCGGTAGCCGGGGATGAACACCGCCACCTCATGCCCATGATCGGCCAGCGTCGCCGTCAGCGAACCCACGACATCCGCCAGACCTCCCGTCTTCACGTAGGGAAACATCTCGCTGGCAACGTGAACGATTTTCATCGCGCCACGCTAAGCGGCGTTATTGGTTGATTCCAACCAGAAAGCCCGCGCCCGTTTTTTTTCATTGCCATGACTCTTCGCGAACGTCTCCTCGCGCACCTGCGCGCCTCCGACTATGTGCCGGCCAATGAGACCGGGCTCGCCCGCGCGCTCAATCTCAAAAAGCAGGAACGCCGCGCCCTCGCCTTCGAGGTCCGCCGCCTGCTCGCCGCCGGCGGCCTGGTGCGCATCAAAGGCGACCGGCTCTGCGAACCCGGCGAAGCCGACCTCGTGACCGGCCGCATCTCCTTCCGCCAGAATGGCAGCGCGATCGTCATCCCGGACGGCAAAGTCAACGAGCCCGGTCCCGAGCGCCCGGCCGTGTTCATCGCGTCGGAGGACACCGACGTCGCGCTGCATGGCGACAAGGTCGTCGCCCGCCTCAGCACCGGCGGCCCGCGCCGCGACGACGGCCGCCCCTCCGGCCGCGTCATCCGCATCGTCGAGCGCGCCCGCGACACCATCGTCGGCAACCTGCAACGCGCACGGGTGATGTTCTTCGTCATACCCGACGATCCGCGCCTGGTGCACCATATCCTTGTCCCCGACCCGGCAAAATCGAAACTCTCCCCGCCGCCCGCGATCGGCGACAAGGTGGTCGTTCGCCTCCTCGAGTGGAAGGAACGCAACGCCAATCCCGAGGGCGAAATCATCTCCCGGCTCGGCCGCACCCATGAACCGCGCGCCGAGCTCCTCGGCATCTACGAGAAATTCGATCTCAGCGTCTCTTTTCCCGCCGAGGTGGAGCGCGAGGCCGCCGCCCTGCCCGCCCGCGTGCGCCCGGCCGAGCTGGCCGGCCGGCTCGATTACCGCGAAATCCCCACTTTCACGATCGATCCCGACGACGCCAAGGACTTCGACGACGCACTCTCCTTCGAGGAGCTGCCCGGCGGCGACATGCGGGTCGGCGTGCATATCGCCGACGTCTCAAGCTATGTCCGGCCCGGCACAGCCCTCGACCGCGAAGCGCAGCGGCGCGGCAACTCGACCTATCTCGTTGGCACCGTCATTCCGATGCTGCCCGAAAAACTGTCGAACGGCCTCTGTTCGCTCGTCGAGGCCGAAGACCGCCTGACCAAGGCCGCCCTGCTCACTTTTGCGAAAAACGGCCGCCTCAAACAGACCGAATTCGCCAACACCGTCATCCGCAGCCGCAAGCGCCTCACCTACCGCCAGGCCCACGCTCTCCTCTTTCAAAATTCGCTCGAGGCCATCCGCGCGCTGCCCCTGCCGCCCGCGCATCAGACCGGCTCGACCGGCCGCGCTCTTTCCTCCCTCAGTGATCTGGAGCTCGTCGACCTGCAAAGCTGGGTGCGCCGCCTCTGGAAAATCGCCAAAAAACTCCGCGAGGACCGCATGGCCGCCGGTTCGCTCGACCTCGACATGCCGGAAATGAAGGTTTTCGTGGACAAGGAAGGCTACGCCGACCGCATCGAGAAGATCGAGCACGACGAGAGCCACCAGCTGATCGAAGAATTCATGCTCTCGGCCAACGAGGCCGTCGCCCGGCTCACGCGCGAGCAGCACCTGCCCTCGCTCTACCGCGTGCACGACAATCCCGACGAGGAGAAGCTGCAGGAATTCCGCCAGTTCGTGGCCACCTTCGGCATCCAGGCCGGCGACCTCACGCGCCACACCGAGGTCATCAAGCTGCTCGATGCGCTACGTACGCACCCCCAGGGCTACACGCTGCGCACCCAGTTCTTGCGCAGCTTGAAAAAGGCGGTTTATCGCGCCTCGCCCGACGGGCACTACGGTCTCGCGAAAAAAGATTATACGCATTTCACCTCGCCCATCCGCCGCTACTCCGACCTCGTTGTCCACCGCGTGCTCGATTTTTACCTGGCGAAGCAGGCCGGCCAGACCGCCGCGCGCTCCGCGCCCGGCTACCAGCAGGGCAGTCTCGAGACCCTCGCCGAGCACCTCAGCCTGACCGAGGTCAACTCGACCGAGGCCGAGCGCGAGTCGCAGAAGATCAAGCTGCTCGAGTTCTTCGAACGCGAGGTCGCGAAGAAAAAGAAGACCCCCTTTGCCGCCGTCATCACCGACGTGCGCAACCACGGCTTCTTCGTCGAACTGCCCGAGGCCATGAGCTTCGGCCTCGTGCACGCCTCGTCCCTCACCGACGACTTCTACGTGCTCAACAACGCGGGCAACGCCCTCATCGGCCGCCGCACCAAGCGCCGTTTTGCCGTCGGCGACAGGACCACCGTCGTCGTGGACAAGGTGGACCGCTTCAAGCGCATGATGGACTTCCGCGTGGCCTGAAGGGCGGATGTGCCGGCGGCGGGAAAAGTCCGCCATCCATTTGCATCTTTCCTCCCCCCGGTTTAAAATTTTTCACCATGAAAAATTACAATTTCACTGAAAAGTTTCGTGAGCTCTATGCCAAGGCCACCAGCCTTTACGCCAGCGGTCAGCGCGAGGCCGGCACGTTCTTCACCGACGAGGAAAAAACCTGGCTCGCCGCCACCGGCCTCACCCCGCAGCACCTTTACGACTATGCCGAGGACCAGAACAGTTCGGCCGAACCCGGCTACGACATCGCCCTCGGCATCGAGCTGGTCCGGCGCGACTACTTTCTTAATGTCCAGCACGGCAAGCCGTCGTCCGCCGTGCTCGATGAGGCGAAAATGCCGGCCAAAACCGAGGCCATTCGCGGCATTGAATGGCTTCCGCGCATCATTCCGAAAGCCCGGGCCAAGCTCCGCGGCGAGTTGCCGGCCAGCCTGATGTACTGCTGCGGCGGCGACCGGCGCTTCTTTAAAACGCACGACATCCATCCGGCCGAATTCCTCACCCTGGTCTGGCGAAATGAGAAGAACGACGCAGCCATCGCCGACTGGGTTGCCGCTCGCAGCGCAATCACGCAAAAAGCCGCCGCCTGACCAGGCTAGATTTGATTAATGGTTTAAGCCGCGCGCGATTTGACTGTCCGCCAGTCCAGGCTAAGGGTCGTCATGCTTTCACTCCCGAGATTTTATGGCCCAATTCACCCTGAACGTTAACGGCCAGTCGCGCACCGTTGATGCCGCGCCCGATACTCCCCTGCTCTGGGTGCTGCGCGACCACCTTGGCCTGGTCGGCACGAAATTCGGCTGCGGCATCGGCCAGTGCGGCGCCTGCACCGTGCACTTCAACGGCACTGCCATGCGCTCCTGCCAGCTGCCGGTCTCCAAACTCGGCACCGCCGCCATCACCACCATCGAAGGCCTTGCGGCCGATGCCTCGCATCCGCTGCAGCGTGCCTGGTGCGAACTGGACGTGCCGCAATGCGGCTATTGCCAGGCCGGCCAGATCATGTCCGCCTCCGCGCTTCTCGCCCACACGCCGCAGCCGAGCGACGACGACATCGATTCCGCCATGGCGGGCAATCTCTGCCGTTGCGCCACCTACCTGCGCATCCGCGCCGGCATTCACCGCGCCGCCGAACTCGCCTCGACCGGAAAGGAGGCGGTCAAATGAACACGCTCGCCACCCCTCTGCTCGACCGCCGTGGTTTCCTCAAACTTTCCGCCCTCGCCGGCGGCAGCCTCGTACTCGGCTTTTATCTCAGCTCCGCCCGGCGCATGCTGGGCGCCGACGTCGTCAAGGCCGACGCAAAAATGGCCGGCGGCGAATTCGCGCCCGACGCCTTCATCCGCATTTCCCCGGACGGCGCGGTCACCATTTTCTCCGCCCGGCCGGAAATTGGCCAGGGCATCAAGACCTCCCTGCCGATGGTCGTGGCCGAGGAACTTGAGGTCGCCTGGCCGACCGTGAACGTCATCACCGCGCCGTTCGGCGCCGCCTTCGGCTCGCAGTCCGCCGGCGGCAGCACTTCCACGCCCAATTCCTATCTGATCATGCGCCGCGCCGGCGCCACCGCCCGCACCATGCTGGTCGAAGCCGCGGCCCAAACCTGGAGCGTGCCCGCCAGCGAATGCTACGCGAAAGAAGGCGCCGTGTTTCACCGTTCCTCGGACAAAAAGCTCACTTACGGCGAACTCACCGCCAAAGCCTCCACGCTGCCGGTACCCGATGAAAAATCGGTGCAGTTGAAAGATCCCAAGGACTTCAAGCTTCTCGGCACGCGTGTCGGCGGCGTGGACAATCCGAAAATCGTCACCGGCCAGCCGCTTTTTGGCATCGATCACACCGTGCCCGGGATGCTTTACGCCGCTTACGAAAAATGCCCGGTCTTCGGCGGAAAAGTCGTCAGCGCCAACCTCGACCACGTGAAATCGCTGCCCGGTGTAAAGGATGCCTTCGTGATCGACCAGACCCTCGGCGGCGTGACAGGGCTCGTGCCTGGTGTCGCCATCGTGGCGGACTCCACCTGGTCGGCCTTCAGCGCACGCAGGCAGCTGCAGGTTCAGTGGGACGAAGGCTCCTTCGCCAACAGCAGCTGGGCGGACTTCGCGGAACAGGCAAAGCAGATGGCCCAGGGTTCCGGCCTGCACGAGACGCGCCGCGACGGCGAGCCGGACAAGGCGCTCGCCGGCGCCGCAAAAACCCTGGAAGCAACTTACAGTTATCCCTTCATTTCGCATACCAATCTTGAGCCGCAGAATTGTACGGTGAGCGTCGAGCCCGACCGCGTCCAAATCTGGGCGCCGACCCAAAATCCCGGCAAAGTTCATAAGGCAGTGGCCGAGCTGCTCGGCATCCCGGAGGAAAAAATCTCCCTGACGATCACGCGCATCGGCGGCGGCTTCGGCCGCCGGCTCGATGCCGACTACGCCCTCGAGGCAGCGGCCATTTCCAAGAAAGCCGGTGCGCCGGTAAAGCTCACCTGGACGCGCGAAGACGACCTGCAGCATGACCATTACCGCCCGGGCGGTTTTCATTTCCTGAAAGGCGGCGTCGATGCCGACGGCAAGCTTTCCGTCTGGAAGAGCCAGCACGTCGCTTTCGGCTCGAACCTTGGCGGGGACGATTTTCCCGCGCGTTTCGTGCCCAATTATGTCCTGCAGACTGGCACGCTCGAAAACAACATTCCGATGGGACCCTGGCGCGCACCCGGCAGCTGCACTTACGCCTGGGTCATCTGCAGCTTCCTTGACGAACTGGCCCATGCCGCCAGACGCGATCCGGTGGCCTTCAACCTCGATGTGCTCGGCACCCGCAACATCGTTCCCGCCAGCGGTCCACGCGGCCGGCCCTACAACGCCGCCCGCATGCGCGCTGTCGTGAAGAAAGTCGCCGAAATGTCCGGCTGGGGCCAAAAACTGCCGCGCGGCCAGGGCCAGGGCCTCGGCTATTATTTCAGCCATCAGGGCTATATCGCCGAAGTGGCCAACGTCACCGTTGACCAGGACGGCACGCTCCACGTCAACAAGGTCTTCGCTGCGGTGGACGTCGGTTCGCAGATCGTGAACATGAGCGGCGCCGAAAACCAGGTGCAGGGCGCGATCGTCGATGGCTTGGGCGCCGCCTGGTTCCAGGAGCTCGACATCCAGAAAGGCCGGATCGTGCAGGGCAATTTTCACGAGTATCCGATGATCCGCATCGCCGATGCGCCCCAGGTGGAGATTGATTTCGCCAAAACCGACTATCCTCCCACCGGCCTCGGCGAGCCCGCGCTTCCGCCACTCGCCCCGGCCGTCTGCAACGCCATTTTCGCCGCCACCGGCAAGCGCATACGCGCGTTGCCCATCTCGCGCACAGATCTAAGCTGGAGCTGATTTCTTATGCTCACTTCACGCCGGGATTATCTTCTCCGCCTCTTTGATGAGGCCATCCAGCTGCTGGCCCGCGTGATTTTTCAGCGGAGCAAGGGCCGGCTGCAGGACGCCCTGCAGTCCGTCGTGCAGGCCTGCGAGCGGCTCTTCGACATGGAGGGAGAGCAGCTGTTTCAATTCACGCCCGAGCAGCAGTATGCCATGCTCACCGAGAACGAGCCGCCCGAGGCCGCCCGCGACAAGGCGCTGCTCTATGCCGCGCTCAATGCCGAGGCCGGCCGGATCTACACCGAGATGGGCAACCTGCCGATGGCGCGCGGTTCGTTTCTCAACGCCCTGCGCTTCACGCTCAAGGCACAGCTTTCATTTGGCGCCGACAATCCGCCCGACTATGCACCGCGCATCCCGGAGCTGCTCAATGCCCTCAAGGACGCGCCGCTCGATGCGGACACCGCCGAACTTCTGCGTGCCGCCCCGACGACCTCCCATTAGCCGCCAAACAGCTCCGACTGGCCGTCTCCCGGCGGCTTCACGCCGAGGAAACTTCCGTAACGCTCCAGCCAGTCGTCGAGCTTCTTCACGTAATAGTCAGGATCGTACGGCGCCGCTGCCGGATCATAAAGCGCCATTGGCCGGGCCCGCTGCCAGTCGTTCGTTTTTCCCTTGGCCTTCGCCGTGATGTAATAGCTCACACGGTCGCCCATGCGCGGACGCGGGTTGAGCTGCAACGCCGCCTCGGCGGAGGCACGGCGCGGCTTCCCACCCTCGGCCATGAAACGCTCATAGGCGTCGGGATTCTGGCTCAGCGCCTCGGTCTTCGCGACTTCCGCCACCGGCAGAGCACGGCCAGCGAGTTTCTTCCGATACTCCTCGATCAATTCCACCGGCGACTCAGCTGATGCACCGACGAGAAACCGGATCAGCCGGTCGGAAAGTTTTTTCAAGAACGGCTCGATGCCGCGCGAACGCAATGCGCTGCCGCGCAGCGTGATTTTTTTGCCATCGTAGAGCGCATAATTTTTCGACTTGTAGCAGAACATCGCCTCGTACCGGCCGTCATATTCGAGCTCAATGCCGGGCGGCAGCACGGATTCGACCCGGGCCAGAAGGTCGTCGGGATTATCGAAAAACCGGTCGGACGACACATAGATGCCGTCCGTGTCAGCCTCGAGCAGCGTACAGCCGTTTTTTTCGAACTCTCCGATGAGCGCCTGCAGCAGTTCGCGTCCGCGGCGCGTGATCTCGGCCGCGAGCTCGCCGTCGCCGAAGCGCGCACCGGAGAAGCCCAGGTAGCCGTAAAACGAGTTGATGAGGATCTTGAAGCTGGCCTGCCGCGCCTGCGCCTCGGCGCGCTCCTCCTCGGTCGGCGCGTTGCGCGCCAGCAGCTTGAACTTCAGCCGGTACTCGCGCAGACGGCGCAGCATCGGGATGAAGACGCCGAGCGTGTCGTTGCGCGGATTGCGGCCGATCGTGAGCATCAGGCTCGGATAGAGCGAGGCCACGTCGAAATGCAGCACGTGCTTGAACACGCCCTCCTGAAAACTGCGCGTGTAGCCGCCCTCGAACGGCGCGACCATCGGCGGCTGCGGACACGCCTGGCGCGCATGGTAGTATTCTTCGAGAAACAGCAGGTCGATTTTGTTCGTCGCTCCACGCAGCGTCGCCTCCTGCAGCGTAATCGGAAACGTCTTCGTCTGCTCGAAGTAGGTCGGCAGCAGCAGATCGGCAATGCCGCCAGTCTCGCGCAAGTCGTCCATGAGATACGAGAGAAACCTCGCGCGGTCGTTCCGATACGCGTCGAAGATCTTGTCGCCCGCCAAGTAGGTGCGTTCGCCGCTCTCCGCCGCGTCCCCGCCCGTCACGCCAAAATAAACCGCCACGTCCTTCAACCCAAACGCCGTGAGCTCGCGCGTCGTGATGTCGTAAAGCTGCACGAGTAGATACGTATCGATGACCGCGCGGCCGGGCAGGTCGCAGCGCGGAAAATCGATCAGGCGTTCGGCGACCTTGAGCCGGCTGTTGCGGAAGGTCGCGCGCTGGCCGAAGCGGCCCCATGCGCAGGGCACCTTGTGCAGGCGGCAGCGCTGGCGCAGATAATCGAGGTCGAACTTGAAGATGTTGTGCCCCTCGATCGCGTCCGGATCCTCCTCCGCCAGCACGGTGTTGAGGTCTTCAAGCAGCTTTTTCTCCGCGGTGTCGGTCATTTCCGCCAGCACGAGCGTCCGGTCGCGTGCGCCGCAGCGCAGGCCGATGGCCAGCACACGGTCTTCGGGCCGGGTGGCGTTGCTGAAATGCCCTTCCGCCGACGCTGTCTCGATATCGAGCTGGCAACGGCGCAGTTGCGTGAACGACAGTTCGCCAAAAAGCCGGGCGCGCGTTTGCAGCAAAAACTGGCTTTCGAGCAGCCGGATGGCGTCCACACCATTGCCGTCTTTCGCCAGCTTCAGCAAACCGTCGTACGCCGCCAGCGAGTCCGCGTGCGCCATCCACGGGAAAGCACCCTCGCCTTTCAGCGGCTCGATCTGCAGGTCCGCGATCTCTTCCTCGACCGGCGGGTCGCGCAGCCAGGCAAACGGCCGCAGCGGCGCCACGCGCTCTTCGCGCCCGCCGTCCGCCGTCGCCACGCTCACGTGCGCACGGCCGTCGTCATCGACCCATACGCCGCAGAAAACTGGTGGTTGGTTGGTCATTCAGGCGAAGTCCAGGCCGCAAGGCGGACAAACCAGCCAAGACGATCCGGCCGGCGGAAGCAAAACGGATCCTTGCCTGCGCGCGGCCCGCTCAGAACGGCCGCACGTAAACCATGGCCAGGGCAGTCGCGAGCAACGCCAATGTTATAAATATCAACAGCCCGGTGATACCGCGGCGGCGGTAGGCGATGCCGCCGATAGCCGAGAGGCCCAGCCAGCAGACGAACTTCACCATGAGCCACCAGCCGGCATGAAAGTGGTAGAGTCCCTGCCACATGCGAAATCCCGTAAGAAACACGATCAGGCTGGCGATGCCCGACCACATGAGCACGCGCTTGCGCGACTCCGGCGCGCCCGCGAAGGCGTAAAACGTCGCCCCGGTCAGCCCGAGCACGGCGAGAAGATGGACGATATGCAGCGTATTGAGTTCCTCGGGATTCATGAAATGTGGAAAAAGAAAATGACACCCCGCCTTGTGCCGTGCGCCCAAAGGCTCTGTCCTTTTTAAGTCTAGGTGGGAACATCCGCGGCGGCGTTTGCTTTCCGATTTACGGCCTAGCAGCTTCCACCACGGTTTCAGCTCCCGAAAAGAAGCAAAGGCAAAGAGCGGTTATTGAAGGCACCTCGAACACTGCAGGGTGTCGGCCTGAGGCTACCCGGCCGGGCCCGACGGTCAAACGGTCAATGCCTTTTTGCCGCAGAAAAATTTCTTGCTTTTGCGATCTTCTTTCAGCGTTACCCACCAGCACGCGATTCCCTCTTGCCACTCGGAGATCGGTCTCATTCGCTGAACTCCGAGCCACCACCGCAATGCTGATCTCACCTGTTTCCTCATTCGGTCGCTTTCTTGTGGTCGCCTTCGTTTTTTTTGCCGCAATTTCCAATCAAGCAGCCATGGAGTCGGATGATATCCTGGCCAAGCTTTCGCCTGCAGAAATCGAAGCCCGGCTCCCGAACGAACATCCTTCGGCCTATTATCTTTATGCCGGACGCTTGATGAAGGCAGGCATTCTTCAGGCGCCTTGCGTTGGTTCTACATCGGTCAGTTGCGGTATCGGATTTACCTCCAGGCTCATCCCGACCAAGACTCCAGCCTCTTTGGGGCGTTAAATCAATCGATAGGCATTCCCCTCAATCGATACGGCGCGCTGCATATAGATCAATGGCTGGCAGCAATTGATGGTGCGCTGGCCTGGGACGATGCCCATGCCAACGGGTACACCGAGAAGAATAAATTTGCATCGGTCTACGCGGCGCAGCGCACCGGACTGGCGAAGCTAAAGGGCGATATCCTAAGCCATGCGGATCAATTGCAAGCCAGAGCCAATGGCCGGGAGCTGATGCCAGCGGACTGGCCAGCCTTGGTCCCGATCACCAGCACTAAGGATTTGGAAGGAATTTTCGGACGATGGAATATGGGGTCAGTGACGAGTATTTTTTTCAAGGTTCGGCCAACTGGCGTTAACTTGAGTATGTCGTCCGAATTGGAGATCAGGGTCGTTTCTGCCAGTCGGCTATTGATCATCGCACGGGGGAAACAAGGCGAACTGGCTCGGAGTGAATTGGAAGTGACCTTTACGGATGGTGCGGCCTCTTTTTCTCTGCCCGACACAATTGGAAAAAACCCACAAGGTGGCGGGAGCAAGGGCACCGCCTATTTGCGCCGAAACGCAGGGAAGGATATCGTCGTCGAGCGGGATGAAATTATTGAAGGATATCATAATAACGGCGCCCCCAGCTCGACCGAATCACACCGGTATTGGCAACGCGCTCCTCTCAAGGCCATTTCATCTAACAATGATCCTGTGATCCGTTGAAGGTAGCTGGTTCGAAAGGCTCTATCGCGGCAGGTATTATTAGCACCAAGCTAATTATTTCACGACTCGATGATCGACGAGTCGAGATGCTGGATGATGAGCTCCTGGATGGTGGCCAGAAAAAGATAGCACATGAAAGCCCGGCGCTGCGGCTGGGGCAGTTCCTCCAGCTCGATGTTGCCGCTCTCCAGCGATTCGTCCTCCATCGTCTTCAGGTGCCGGTCGCGCAGGCGCAGGCGCACCGCCGCGCAGGCGCGCACGATGGGCTCGGCGTTGGTCGCATCGAAGGCGATGACGCCGGTCGCAAAAAAATCGCGGTCGAAGAGCGAGAGCAGCGTGCGGCAGTCGCCGGTCTGCGAGGCGAGCAGGCCGTCGGTCCATGTCGCGCGCAGGTCCTCGTCCACGTCGCGCACGGCGAAGGTCGCGGCCAGCGAGCCGTCCAGGTCGTCGATGGTGGACTTGATGACGTCGAGCAACGGCGCGACGACGGGCAGGCTGAGCTTGACCTCAATTCTTTTCATCCGGCTCCAGCACGGCGGTGAGATGCCATTCCTGCAATGAAAAGGCGTAGGCCTCGGCTTTTTCGCGCAGGCCGGTCCAGACGACCGAGCGGCCCTGCTCGTGCACCTCAAGCATGTGGCGGCGCGCGGTCGGTTCGTCGAAGCCGAAGATTTTTTTGAAGACCATGACGACGTAGCTCATGAGGTTGACCGGGTCGTTCAGCACGACGACGCGCCACAGGCCCTGCAGCGCGAGTTGGGTCTCGGCGCGCGTGGAGGGATTCGCGGCGGTTTTGGACTGCGCAAAAATCATATTGGCTTTGCGGCTTCAAGCACGGCCGCAGCCACCCGGGCCTCGGCTTCGGCCAGCGGAAGCTTGGTCACGTCCTTTTGCGCGCGCCATTTCATTTCGACAATGCCTTCCTTCAATCCTCTGCCGCCCACTGTAACCCGAAGCGGCGCGCCAATCAAGTCAGCGTCCTTGAACTTCACGCCGGGCCGCTCAATGCGGTCATCCACAAGCACGTCCGCGCCCGCCTGTTCGGCGGCAGCGGCCAGCTTTTTCGCCATATCGGCCACGGAAGCGTCCTGCGGGTCGAGCATGCAGACGAGCACCTGGAACGGCGCCACCGGCCACGGCCAGACGATGCCGTCGGCGTCATGGCTCTGCTCGATGACGGCCTGCAGTGTGCGGCTGATGCCGATGCCATAGCTGCCCATGACCATGAGGTGCGACTGCTTCTGGTCGTCGGTGTAGACGGCGCCGGATTTCTCCGAGTATTTCGTGCCGAGCTTGAAAATGTGGCCGACCTCGATGCCGCGGCGGACCTTCAGCGGCTGGCCCGATTTGGGATCCGGTTCGCCCGGGCGCACGCGGCGGAAATCGCCGAATTTGGTGATGGCCAGGTCGCGCGGGACATTGACCCGGCGGAGGTGGAAGCCGTCCTTGTTGGCGCCGGTGACTCCGTTGCCAATGAGACGGATGGCATGGTCGGCAAAAACACCGGCGAGCGCGCCAGGGTCTTTGATCGTGCCCTTGACCGCACCGAGGCTGCCGGGCTTCGCGCCCATGACCGGCTCGATCTCCTCCGGCGTAGCGGGTCGGCGCAAGGTGAAGCCGAGCGAGCCGAGCTTGGCTTCCTCGAGTTCGTCGCAGCCACGCAGGATGACCAGGAACGGCTTGCCGTCGCCGATATAGACGAGCGTCTTGAACTGTTCGTCCGCGGGCACCAGGTGAGGCGGCGCTTCGAGCGCAGCGATGGTCACGACGCCAGGCGTGGGAAATTCCGCCATGTCGCCAACCGGAGCGGCGTCGACCAGGTCAGCCGGCACCAGGCCGCTGGTGGCCTTCTCGCGGTTGGCCGCGTAACCGCTCTCTTCATTGTAGATGACGTCGTCGTCGCCCACCTCGGCCGGAATCATGAATTCGTGCGAAAAGCTGCCGCCCATCACGCCGGTGTCGGCCTCGACCGCAATGGCCTGCGCGCCGATGCGACGAAAGAAGGCCTCGTAGGCGGACTTCATCGCGTGGTAGCTCCGCATTGCGCCCTCGTCATTCGCGTCGAACGAATAGGCGTCCATCATCACGAATTCCTTCGCGCGCATCAGTCCGTAGCGCGGGCGGATTTCGTTGCGGAACTTCGTGGCAATCTGGAAAAAATTCTTGGGCAGGTCGCGGTAGCTTGTGATTTCATTTTTCACCAGCGGCGTGATGATTTCCTCGTGTGTCGGGCCGAGGACGAACTCCGGATCCTTCGGCAGACGCTTGCCGTCGCCCGCACTGTCGGCGCGGAACATGATCTCGCGCGCGGCCGTCCAGCGCGGACCTTCCCGCCAGAATTCAACCGGATGCACGTGCGGCATCCACAGCTCGATGGCGCCCGCGCGCTCCATTTCCTCGCGGCAGATCTGCGTGAGCTTCTGCATCACCCGCAGACCGAGCGGCAAGTAGGTGTAAAGTCCGCCGCCAAGCTTGCGCACCAGACCCGCGCGGACGAGCAGCTTGTGGGAGGCGATTTCCGCGTCCGCGGGACTTTCCTTGAGTGTTGGAATAAAATACTGCGACCAAAATTTCATGAAGTTCCGCAACTGAACAGCTCGCACGGGCCGGAGCAATTTTATTTGCGCGCCGCACCGCCACGCCTGTTGACTGCAGCGAAACCATGCCCGCGCGACCGCCACCCAAGCCCTGGCCCATGAAGTGGATCGTTGTCGCGATCCTGGCCTTCATCGCCGCCTACACCTATCTCACGCTGCGTTTCCGCCGGCCTGGCCAGGCTTACGAACCGTACGCCGAGGCACGGAGCCGGGCCACGGTCGAGCGCCTGCTCGCTGCGGGCTACCGTCGCGTCACGCTCACGGCGGTGCGGCCGACCGAGCCACTGCGCCTGTCCGCGCCGGCCCGCATCTCGACCAGTTTGGGCGGCCTGCCCGCCGGCCTGGCCACGGCGGTCGTTGCACCGCCGCTGCTGCCGGCAGGCCTTTCGCACGTCACCGCTGCGCGTGAAGCGATCGCGGCGGAGCCCTACTCCATCGATTTCACCGCCGCGCTGCCAAGCGAGCAGGAAGAGCTGCTCGACGCGCAGGTTTACGTCCGCAAAGATGAACTCGTCTTTGTGCCGAATTTTGAACGCGTGGCCGGCGGCCTGCTCGTGCGCTCACCCGAGACGGCCGTGCGCCTCACCGTGCCTGCCGGCGTCCTGGAGACTGGCCATTACCGCGTGCTGCTGGTCGCCACGCACGAATCGCGTACATGGGAACTTGTCGTGAAGTGATTTCACCGCGCCAAACGGTTGCAGCGCAACATTGACGAGCCGCACCGCATCGCCAACAAACAAGGCCGCACCCATGACCAACGGTTCCGCCAATGCGCCCACTCCGCCTTCCACCGCGGTCGCGACCATCAAGCCGACCGACCTGCGGGGCATTCTGCAGTACGTTCCACGCTTTCAGGACCAGATCTTCATCATCGCGCTCGATGGCGCCATCATTGCGGATGAAAATTTCACCAACCTCTTGGTCGACATCGCCGTGCTGCGCTCGCTGGCGATCAAGGTCGTGCTCGTGCACGGCATCGGCCAGCAAATCCAGGAGCTTTCGCAGGCGCGCAACACACCCATCACCAACAATGATGGCACCGGCATAACCGACGCCGCCACGCTCGACCTCGCCATCCGCGCCTCCTCGCGCGTCTCGCATGTCATTCTCGAGGGCCTCACCCAGAATTCACTCAAGTCCGCCCTCACCAATGCCGTGCGCGCGCTGCCCGTCGGCATCATCAAGGGCGTGGACCAGCAGTTTACCGGCAAGGTCGAGCGCGTGGACAAGGAATTCGTGCTTCACCTGCTCAATGCCGGTGTTGTGCCTATCGTCCAGCCGATCGGCTTCGGCCCCGACGGCCGCTCGCTGCGCATCAACTCCGACCTGCTCGCCGCCGAGCTTGCCGAGGCGCTTCATGCCTCGAAAATCATCTATCTTACCCCGCTGGCCGGCCTCGAAATCAACGGCGAGGTGCGCCGCGAAATTTCCATGGACGCGCTGCGCGCCCTGCTCAAGGACCGGCCCAACGACATCGCCGAGTCCTCGCGCAGCAAGGCCGCCCACGCCATCAAGGCTATCGAGACCGGCACGCCGCGCGTGCACATCGTCGACGGCCGCATTTTCGACGGCCTGCTCAATGAAATTTTCTCCAACGAAGGCGTCGGCTCGCTCATCTACGGCAACGACTACCAGCAGATCCGCAAGGCGACGCGCCGCGATGTCCGCCTGATCTACAATCTCACACGCGGAGCGGTCCGCCGCGAGGAACTGCTGCACCGCACACAGCAGGCCATCGAGAAAAACATCGACCAGTTCTATGTGTTCGAGATCGACGAGAACATCATCGCCTGCGTCACCCTCCTCTTTTATCCGGACAAGTCGCAGCTCGCCGAGATCGGTTCGCTTTACGTCATGCCATTCTACCAGAACCGCGGTGTCGGCAAAAAAATGGTCGAATACGCCTGCCTCCAGGCCAAGGAGCGCGGCGCGGCGACCATCGTCGCGCTTTCGACGCAGAACTTCGGCTTTTTCACCAACCTTTGCGGCTTCGAGGAGTCGACCAAGGAGATTTTGCCCGAGGCCCGGCTCAAGCTCTACGACGAAAGCGGCCGCAATCCCAAGGTGCTGGTGAAAAAGCTATAAACTGCCGCTGCGTCGTCACGCTCGCAGCCGGTCGGAAAATGTCGCGGCCTTGATCGCGCCACTTATTGGCTTTTATTTTCTCGATAAAAGCCGGGTGCCTTTCGAGAATTCCTCTCCCCCATGACCTCAAAAAACCTGTTCAAAACCGCCGACGGCAAAAACTATCTGTTCCCGTTTCTTCTGGTAACGTCGCTTTTCTTCATCTGGGCGCTCTGCAACGGCATGATCGACACGATGGACAAGCACTTCCAGAATGAGCTGCATCTGAGTAAATCCCAGTCGGCCTGGGTCCAGTTCGCGCATTACCTCGGTTATTTCCTCATGTCGCTGCCCGCCGGCTTTCTGGCCCGCAAGCTCGGTTACAAAGGGGGAATTATCATGGGGCTGCTTATTGTCTCGCTCGGTGGCTTCTGGTTCATTCCCGCCACCCACATTAACGCCCAAGCCCAGGCCGGGCTGGTGTCGCTCACGACGGCCTTCGTGGGGTATCTCATCGGCGTCTGCGTGATCGCCTCGGGGCTCACGTTCCTGGAGACGATCTGCAATCCGTACACGACGGTGCTCGGCCCTAAAGAATACGGCGCCGCTCGCATCAACTGGGCGCAATCAGCGAACGGCTTCGGCTGGTTATTCGGGCCCCCGATTGGCGCAATCTTCTTCTATTCCGATAGTGCGGCGGGAGGCGCCTCGGGGAGCGAAAATATCTATGTGCCCTATGTAACGCTCGCAATCATCTGCCTCATCCTCGTGGTGGTCTTCTTTCTGTCGAATATCCCGGACGTGAAGAACGAGGACGACTTCCACATCGACGACAAGTCTCCCGGCGTCTCGCACTCGATCTGGAGCCGCCAGCACTTCTCGTGGGCCGTCGCCGCCCAGTTCTTCTACGTGGCGGCCCAGGCCGGCATCTTCAGCTTTTTCATCAACTATATGACGGCAGAGACGCCGTCGATCCCCCACTGGATCCAGTCCATGCTGCCTGACTCATGGCTCCACACGGTCGAGGGCGGCAAGATCCTCCTCAGCGACCGGGGTGCCGCAAATCTTAGTACTGCGGCGTTCGGCTGCTTCCTCCTCGGCCGAATCTGCGGCGCGATCATCCTAAAGAAGTCGTCCGCGCACAAGGTCCTCGGCGCCTTCGGCGCCCTCAACGTCCTTGTCTGCCTCCTCATCTTCCTGAAGCTCGGCTGGCTTTCGGTGATCTGCATCTTCCTGAGCTATTTCTTCATGTCGGTCATGTTTCCCACGATCTTCGCCCTCGGCCTCTACGGCTTGGGAGAGCAGACGAAAAAAGCCTCCGCCTTCATCGTCATGGCCATCATGGGGGGCGCCATCCTGCCGAAGCTGATGGGCTATGTGGCCGACAAATACGACATGTCCCGCGGTTTCATCGTGCCGATGTTCTGCTTCATTTTCGTCGCCTTCTATGCCTTCAGCTGGCCGAAGTTTGCCAAGGCCGAGTCGCTACACGGTGTAAAGACCACCGGCGGACATTGAGAATCGGTGGAGGTCCTGCCAGCCGCCTAGAATACTTCAGCCCCGGATGCTTGGCACCGGGGCTGTTTTGTTTTCAACGGGAGCGCGGACGCCGTGACGCAGCCTAAAGTTTAACCGTCTCGTCCGCGATTTCGACGCAGATCGTCGTGGCCATCGGGTCGAGCGGATTGCGGGGCAGCTTGACCATGCGCACCCCTTTCACGTTCTCGACCGGCAGATCCGCCCGCTGGGGGTCGGCCAGGGCGTAGACTTTTTTGATCTCGGACTTGAAGGCCGGGAGTTCGAACACGGTGTATTGGGTGATTCCGTCGGAACCTTTCATGCGCGGAAAGGTGAACATCGTGAAATAAAGTTTACCCGGCTTGGTCGTGCAGCGCCAGGCATTGAGGGCGAGAAAGAGCGGCTTCCCTTCGCGGTCCTTGAGATCCGCGCTGTACTCGCCGAACTCCGCGCCAAAGGGCGAGCGGCCCACGCCGTAGATCGCTTCCCCATTGACCTTCAGCCAGCGGCCGACGGTGCGAAGGTTGTCCTGGCAGGCCTGCGGGACCACGCCATCCGACATCGGACCTACGTTGAGCAGATAGTTACCGCCCTTGCTGGCGATGTCGACGAGCTTGAAGGTGATCTCCCCGGGGGATTTCCAGTCAGTATCGTCCTTCTTGAAACCCCAGGTATGATTGACCGTGGCTGGCGTTTCCCAGCTCCCTTTTTGATCGAGATTGGGAATGGCGTTGTCTCCGGTAGAAACGTAGTCGCCCGCTGAACCGAGGCGGCCGTCGATCAGACAGGCCGGCTGCATCGTGCGCACGATATTGGCCAGCCCTTGGGCCAGATCCGGGGTCATCTTCTCGCCGACGTTGGGCGTATCGAACCAGATCAGGCAGACCGGACCGTAGTTCGAAAGCAGTTCCTTCACCTGAGGCTCGGCCTTGCGGTGGATGTAAGCCGCAAAATCCTTGTCCTTGTCCGGGCCGAAATCGTTCGTGTTGCCCATGCCATCAGGCTCGTGCCAGTCCTGGGTCTGTGAATAATAGAAGCCGAAGCGGATGCCGTGGCGGGCGCAGGCGTCGGCCAGCTCCTTGAGCGGATCGCGATGGAACGGCGTGGCGTCGTAAACGTTGTACGAGCTGACCAGCGAGTGGTACATGGCAAAGCCGTCGTGATGCTTCGAGGTGATGACGATGTATTTCATCCCGGCGTCCTCCGCCATCTGCACCCAGGCTTCGGCGTCGAACTTCGCCGGATTGAACTGTCCGGGCAGTTTCTCGTAATCCTTAACGGGGATCGGCGCATTGTGCATGATCCATTCGCCGAGGCCGGTCACCGGCTGGCCGTTCCATTCGCCCGCCGGAATCGAATAAAGGCCCCAGTGGATGAACAGGCCGAATTTCGCCTCATGAAACCAGGCGATGCGCTGCTCCGGCGTCAGGGCCGCGGGAGCCGTAGGCACATCGGCGGCCGCCGCGAGGGACGGCAGCAGGGAAATCGCGCCGGCCAAAAACAGGGCGGCAAAACGGCGGGGGGCTGGGCTGGTTTTGTACATGGTGAATTTCATCAAAAGAGGAAAGAGGTGGCGGGGGTCGTAGGTTCTAGCGCCAAGGCCCGCCGCGTGGGAAACCTCCTCACGCTTACATCGTTAAACTTCATTGATCAAAACCCACCCGTCAAACGGCTGGCAACGCAACTGCCCGTGCCTCTCTTTCATGGCTTCAACTCCACCACGACCTGCACTTCGGTGGTGGAATTTTTTGGCAGGCCGGCCACGGCCACGGCGGCGCGGGCGTGTTTGCCCGCCTCGCCGAAAAGCGCCACAAAAAGATCGCTCGCGCCGTTGATCACCGCCGGGCTGTCGGCGAAGCCGCTCACGGCATTGACATAGCCGCCGACAAAAACGATGCGCGCGACCTGCTCGAGCGATCCGGCCGCGGCCTTGATGTTGGCCAGCGTGTTGAGCGCGCTGATTTTCGCCGATTCGTAGCCGGCCTGCACGGTCTGCTCGCGGCCGACCTGGCCGGTATGGGTCATCTGCCCGTTGAGCGAGCTGATCGTGCCCGCGCAGTAGAGCAGATTGCCCGTGCGCACCGTGGGCACATAACTGCCGGCGGCCGGAGGCGCGGCGGGCAGTTCAAGACCGAGTTCCTTGAGTTTCGCTTCGGGATTCATGCGGCGGAAACGCTCGTGCAAGGGCGCCAAGACGCAAAGGTTTTGTCAACGCGACAGCGCGAACATCTGCGCCGCATTGCCGCCGAACAGGGCCGTCGCTTCGTCTGTTGTGAGGCCGGCCGCCGCAATTTGCTCAAGGAACCGCTTCATGTCCGGCTGGGTTTCCTCCCCAGGAAACAAAATCAGTGGATAATCCGAGCCGAACAGCACACGCTCCACGCCCACCACATCCAGCATCCGGCGAAAAACCTTTGGTTCATAGATCAAAGGCGACGCCGCCGTATCATAAAAAAGGTTCGGGAGAGCCACGGCCGCGGAATCCACCAGCGGCAGCAATCCGCCCCAGTGCGCCAGAATGAAGGTCGCGGCTGGAAACAGGCGCGCCAGCCGGGTAAAATCAGCCAAGGGGGTCCCGATCCGGCCGGGATAGCTTTTCGCCGCGGGGTCGGTGACGTGAAAATTCACCGGCAGGCGCAGCCTGGCCGCGAGCGCGAGCACCTCGCAAAAAACCGCATCATCAATCCTGTAATCCTGCGAATGCGGCGAAAGCTCACCCAGTCCGATGAATCCCTCGCCATGCGCGCGGTGAACTTCGGACAGGGTCGCTTCGCGTCCCGCCGCCGGATGCAACGCGGCGAAAGCCGAAAGCCGGTCGGGATGCGCACGTATGCAAGCGGCATAAAACCGATTCTGCCACGCGCAGGTTTCCGGCTTTTCCCAGTACCAGCCGAGCAGCACGACGCGCGCAACGCCCGCCGCATCCATGTCGCGCAAGAGCTGTTCGACCGAAGGAAAACCCTGCACGGCCCGCCCGTCGCGACGCGTGCGCGTGCACAATTGCGCCCAGTGCGCCTCGCCTGCGCGTGCGGCCCAGGCACCGGGAACGCGGTTCAACTCCGGCGGATACAGGTGCACATGGGCGTCAATGACAGGCATGCCCCATGAAAATCACCGGTCAGGCAGAGGCACGCAATCCACAAGAAGCCGGCCCCGGCTTATTTCCCTGCCCATGACCGCGGTAGTCGCCCGCTTTAAGTGTCAACCAATGGTTGACAAACCACCGGCGCCAAGGCCCGGCCAAAGGAAGCTCAGGCAACGGCTAGACCGGCTTCGCCGGGCCGCCGCCCGCCCGCACAACGAGGATGGGAATCGATGTGTTATGCCGCACCTTGTCGATGGTGCTGCCGAGAAAAAGATCCGCCAGCCATTTGTGCCCATGCGATGTCATGGCGATGAGGTCGCAGTGCTGGGCCTCGGCTGCCCGAAGGATTTCCGTCGGCGGGTTGCCGAGCGCAAGTTCCACCGCCACATCCAGCCCGGCGCCGCGCAACCGGGCGGCGGTTGCTTCGAGATAGTCCCGGTCGGCCTTCATCTCGGCCGACTCGGTAAGCTTCAGCTGGTTGAAATTGCGGGCGGCCCAGCCGTCGGCCACGTGCAGCAGAATCAGTTTGGCGCCCATCTGCAAAGCCAGCGCGGTGATATGCGGCACCACGGCCTCGTCCGCATGGCTGTTTTCGAGGGCAACGATGATTTTTTTATACATGATTTCAGTGCGGTGCGCCCGTCACCCCGAAGGTATCGAGCAGGAGTTTGCCGTTGAGGACGATGATGGCCGCCGTCGTCAGCCAGGCGAGCGCCTTCAGCCACGGCGGATTGGCAAATTCGCCCATTTTGGCGCGTTCGCTGGTGAACATCACCAGCGGTACGACCGCGAAGGGAAGCTGCAGGCTCAGCACGACCTGGCTGAGGACGAGGAGGTTGGCCGTGCCCCTTTCGCCATAAAGCACGGTGGCAATGACCGCGGGCACGATGGCGAGGAACCGCGTCAGCAGGCGCCGCAACCACGGCCGCATGCGGAAATTAATGAAGCCTTCCATCACAATCTGGCCGGCCAGCGTGCCGGTCAGCGTGGAGTTTTGCCCGGAAGCGAGCAGCGCCAGCGCGAAGACGACGCTGGCAATTGTCACGCCGAGCATGGGCGAAAGCAGATGATACGCATCCTGGATCTCCGCCACATCGGTGCGGCCCGCGTTATGAAACGTGGCCGCGGCCACGATGAGAATGGCGGCGTTGATGAACAGCGCACAGGTCAGCGCGACCGTCGAATCGATGACGGCGAAGCGCACGGCCTCGCGTTTGCCACCCGCATTCTGCTCGTATTTGCGCGTCTGCACGATGGACGAGTGCAGATAGAGATTATGCGGCATGACCGTCGCGCCGAGGATGCCGATGGCCAGGTAGAGCATCTGCGGGTTGCGCACGATTTCGAGCGATGGCACAAAACCGGCGAACATCGCACCCACAGCCGGATGGGAGAACAGAATCTCCAGGCCAAAACACACCCCGATGGTTAGGATAAGTGCGATCACGAGTGCCTCGAGGTGGCGGAAGCCCTTGTGCGCGAGATAGAGCACCACCAGCACATCGAACGCCGTCAGGCACACGCCCCATAAAATCGGGATTTTGAACAGCAGATTCAACGCGATGGCCGTGCCAATCACTTCCGCCAGGTCGCAAGCACCGATCGCCACCTCGCATAACAGCCACAGGGCCACGGACACCGGTCGCGAATAGTGGTCACGGCACGCCTGCGCGAGATCGCGCCCCGTTACAATGCCGAGCCTGGCACTCAGCGTCTGGAGCAGGACCGCCATCAGGTTCGACAGGAGAATGACGCTCAACAGCGTGTAGCCGAAGGCCGACCCGCCCGCGATGTCCGTGGCCCAGTTGCCCGGATCCATGTAGCCGACGGCCACAAGGTAACCCGGGCCGGAAAAGGCCAGCAGCTTCCGCCAGAATCCGGCGCCATGCGGCACGGTAATGGTGCCATGTGATTCGGCCAGGCTGCGCTCCGGCGCGGCCTGCCGCCAGCCGGTTCCAACCGCCGTCGTGCTCGTCTCGGGTTCGCTCATCGTGGGGCAACCAAACGCAGACGCGAGCCGAAGGCAATCCTGCGCCGCCAGCCAGCCTTTCAACTTGCGACGCAAATGCCATCGCAGCCAAACTGGCGGTCGATGACGCCCACGTCCCTGCGTACCGTGCTTGCCTTCATCGCCGGGTCGATCGTGCCTTTCGTGCCCGCAATGGTGCGCGCGGAAACCCTAGCCTTCGAGCGCGCCATTCCCCTGCCCGGCGTCACGGGGCGCATCGATCATTTCAGCCTCGATGCCGCGGGCGGACGATTGTTCGTCGCCGCGCTGGGCCATGATTCGGTTGAGGTGGTCGATTTGAAAAAAGGCGCGGTCGTCCATTCGATCGCCGGACTCGTCGAACCGCAGGGCGTGCTCTACGCACCTGAAGACAACCGGCTGTTTATCGCCAATGGCGACGACGGCACGCTGCGCGTTTTCGACGGCACGACCTTCGCTCCGATCAAAACCCTGACTTTTTCAAGCGACGCCGACAACCTGCGCTACGAATCGAAAACCCGACGTTTCTATGTGGGCTATGGAAGCGGCGCCCTCGGTGTCGTGAACGCCGCCACCGGCGACGTCGTTGGCGACATTCCACTCGGCGCGCATCCTGAGGCCTTCGCATTGGAGTCAAATGGACCGCGGATTTTCACCAACGTGCCCGGCGCGCATGAAGTGGCCGTGGCCGACCGCAGGACAGGAAAGACCCTGGCCACATGGTCCATTGGTTTTGCCGCAGCCAATTTTCCCCTGGCGCTGGACGAAGCCCATCATCGCCTCTTCGTCGGTTGCCGGCTGCCCGCGCGCCTGCTCGTTCTCGATGCCGATTCAGGCAAAGAAACGGCCGCACTCGATCTGCATGGCGATTGCGATGATTTGTTTTATGATGCGGATCGCCATCAAATCTACGCCTCGTGCGGCGCGGGTTTCATCGATGTGTTTACCCAGGCGGACGCCGACCACTACCCTCTCCGTGAAAGCATTCCGACCGCACCCAAGGCCCGCACCTGCCTCTTCGACGGAAACCGAATCTATCTTGCCGTGCCCAAGCAAGGGGATCAGCCGGCCGAGATTCGCTGTTACAAGGTGAATCCTTGAAAGATTACTCGACCCCGAGTTCATGCTTCGCCGTCTGCAACAGGCGTTTCATTCCAGCCTGCGAGAGGCTTTCGCTGGCGCTCTCGACGAGAAACCGTAGTTTCGGCTCCGTGCCGGACCAGCGCACGAGCACGCGGCCCTGGACACCAAGCTCGGCCTCAAGGGTGGCGATGGCTGAACACAGCGCGGGCAGATTTTCCAGCGGACGTTTTTCGCGCACGCGAAGATTTGATGTGGCCTGGGGGAATTTTTTCAGCACCCGCCGCAATTCAGACAGCGGCTTCCCCGTCGCCAGCATCACCGCGATGACTTTCAATGCAGCGACCAGGCCGTCGCCACTCAGCGAAACGTCCGCGCAAATGACATGTCCACTCGATTCGCCGCCAAGCGCCGCACCCTCGGCGCGCATCCGCTCGCTCACATAACGGTCTCCCACCGGCGTGCGCACGACGCGTCCGCCCGCCGCCCGCACCGCGGCATCGACGCCGAGATTGCTCTGCACGGTGGTCACCAGCGTCTTTTCCCTCAATGCGCCGCTTGCAAGCGCATGGGTGGCCAGGATGGTGAGGATCTCATCGCCATCGAGCAGTTCACCGTGTTCGTCGCAGAGCACACAGCGGTCGCCATCACCGTCGTGCGCCACGCCGAGATGCGCGCGGGCGGCACGGATCTGCGCAGCGAGCTTTTCCGGATGCTCGCTGCCGACGCCGGCATTGATGTTGTGACCGTCCGGAGCATGGCCAAGACCGATCACCTCCGCGCCCAGCGCCCGCAACACGACGGGACTGGTGGCACAGGTCGCTCCGTTGGCTGTGTCGAGCACGATGCGCCAGCCGCGCAAGGCGCCGGCGGGCAGGAGCGATTGCGCCGCGGCAACATAGGGGGTCAGCGCATCGGCCGCCGGCAGCGGCGTGAAAACGGCAGCCGGCACTGCCGCCGGCAGGAGTTGCTCGAGACACGCCTCCTCGTCATCGGTCAGCTTCCCGCCGCTCGATCCGAAGAATTTTATGCCGTTATCCTCCGCGGGATTGTGCGAAGCCGTGATAACAACCCCCAAGGCTGCACCTTCGGCCAGCACCGCGCGCGCAACCGCCGGCGTGGGCACAATGCCGAGGGAAACCGGCGCCGCACCTTCGCTGCGCAAACCGGCCGCCAGCGCAGCCTCGAGGGCCGGCCCGGAGAAACGCGTATCACGACCGACCAGGACCTTGCCGGCCGGCAATTTCAAATCGTCACGCAACCAGCGGGCCGCCGCCGCGCCAAGCTGCGCCGTAAAGACTTCGTTGATGACCGGCCCGCCATAAGGGCCGCGCACACCGTCGGTGCCGAAATATTGGCGTGTCATGAGCGGTAAAACTCCCGCGTATCGGTGATTTTTTGCTTCACCGCGCCGCCGAGCAGCAGTTCGCGGGCAGCCGCCAGGCCGTCCTGCGGGCGTTCAATGCGTCCGCAAATCCAAAGCCCGATCGCCGCATTAAGCACAATGGTATCAGCCAGCCCGGCCGGCCCGCGACCGGCCAGCAACGCATCAATCAAGGCCAGGTTGATGGTCAGATCACTGCCGGCCAGTTCCGAAAATGACGCGGCGCGCAGGCCGAAATCCTCCGCGCGCCAGCGGGTGTTGAGGCCGCCGAGACGGCCGAAGCCGCGCACCTGGTTGTCGGTGGCGGTCGTCAGTTCGTCGGTGCCACGGGTCGCATCGATCTTGCCGTGCGCGACGAGACCGGTGTGCGAGCCGAGCACATCGAAAGCAGCGGCGAGCCGGGGAACCCAATCCTCGCCAAACACCCCGACCAGCGAATGGGCCGGACGACCGGGATTAAGCAGCGGGCCGAGGATGTTGAAGACGGTGCGTCGGCCCTGTGCAGCCAGCGCTTTGCGCACGGGTCCGATGTGCTCAAAGGCCGGATGATAATTGGGGGCGAAAAAAAACACGTAACCGAGCTCAGCCAGCGCTCGGCGCAATTTTTCCGGCGGTGCGGCGAGATCGACGCCCAAGGCGGAAAAAATATCCGCGCTGCCGCATTTTGAAGTGATCCCGCGATTGCCGTGCTTCATCACCGGTATCCCCGCACTGGCGAGCACGAGCACCACTAGGCTCGAGATGTTAAAAGCACCCGCATGGTCGCCGCCTGTGCCGACAATATCGATGGCCTGCGACGCCCATTCAGCTACGCCCGGATCGAGCGCCAGGGCCCGGAAGGCGGTGGCGAAAGCGGCGACTTCAGCGGCCGTCTCGCCCTTGTCCGCAAGCGCGGTGAGAAAAGCCGCCTTGGCATCACCGCCCACCCCGGCCGAAGCCAGGGCAGCCGCAGCCGCGGCCACATCCTCGGACGAGAGGTCGCGACGGGCGGCCAGCCGGGCGGTAAGCGCTGTGAGGTCGGTCATGGGCTAGGATCAGAAGCCACTTGCCCCGAGGGCAAAAATTACTCCTGCCGCCACGATGCAATAATACCCGAAATAGCGCCAGCGCCCACTTTCCAGCCAGCGAGAAAGCCAGACCAGCGCCAGCAAACCGGCCACGAAACTGCAGAGCATGCCAATGAGTCCCGGTTGCAGCAAATGCCCCAGATGCACGGGTCCCGCCGGCTCATGGCGTGATTTCAACAAACGCAAAAGTTCCTTTGCGATCGCCAGCGGCGTGAGCACAACCGCCAGCGCAAAGCTGAACACTTCGGCCTGTCGCCGGCCCACGCCGGCGAGCATTCCGACAGAAATAGTACTGCCTGAACGGGAGAGCCCCCGGAAGGGAATGCATATGCCTTGGACCAAGCCGATCCAGACCGAAGAAGGCAGCGTAACGTCTTCCCCCTTCGCTTCCTTTATCGTCTTGAAGGCAGACCATATAATCAGCCCGCCGGCGGTGAAAAGTGCGCCGGCAATGAGCGGAAGGGAGGAAAACAATTGCTCCATCTCGGCCTTTTGGCTTCCGCCGAGCACAACCTTTTCAATCACCAGCTCCAGCAGCCCCCCGACCACCAGTGTGCAAACCGTCGCGACGGCGATTTTTTTCACCGCATCAATAAATTGCGGCGTGCTGGAAAAAAAGGTCTCCCGCCATGATCGCCAAAAATAGGCGATAACTGCGAACATCGTGCCGGTGTGAAGCATCACCAGGAGAAAGGTCATTTCCGGACTGGCCGGATCCAGCTTCATGAGCTTTTCAGCCACGATGACGTGAGCTGAGCTGGAAACCGGCAGCAATTCGGCGGCTCCTTGAACCAGGCCGAGAAGGATGATTTGCAAGAGTGTGGGCGGCATAAGGGATGAAATATTAGAGGGAGTCTTGAGCCTTGACCGTCTTTGCGCGCTCAGTCCAGCGCTTGCTGCGTAAAACCTGCATCCCGCGCCAAGGCCATGGGAGGTTATCACACTTGACGCGCCCCGGGACGGGCTTTAGCCATATTCCTTTCAACGAGAGCGCCGGTGTTCTTTGCCAACGCCGCCCGCCTCCAACCTGCATTCACCATGGCCAATCCGAAACGCAAACAGTCCAAACGCCGCAGCGCCAACCGCCGCGCCGCCAATGCTTTCCAAGCTCCGCAGTTCGCCAAAGACCCGACCGATGGCAGCGTCTTCCGCTCGCACCGCGTAAATCCCAAGAACGGCATGTATCGCGGCCGTCAGGTGCTCAATATCGAGGTTTGAGCCGCGCCCGGCGCGCCCCGCTTCATTTTATTACTGTCCGCGCGATGGCCAACCCTTCCGGCGATTCCGGGCGCATCGCAGTCGATGCCATGGGTGGTGACCTCGGTCCGGCCGAGGTCGTTGAGGCCGTGCGCCTGGCGTTTCAAGAGTTTCCCGGGCTCAATCCCATCATCCTCGTCGGCGACGAGGCGGTCCTGCGCCCATTGCTCGCCAAAGCCGGCCTCGACCGGAATTCGGATCTGTCGGTTTTCCATGCGTCGGAAATCGTCACGATGGACGACAAGCCGCTGCAGGCCATCCGTCGCAAAAAAGATTCGTCGATGATGCGGGCCATTGATCTGGTCAAAAACGACAGCGCCAGCATCGTCGTGAGTTGCGGCAACACCGGCAGTCTTGTCACGGGCGCCGCGCTCAAGCTGCGCACCATGGAGGGCGTGGACCGCCCCGCCCTCGCCGCGGTCATCCCGCGTGAAAACGGCCACTTCATCCTCATCGATGCCGGTGCCAATCCCGAGGCCAAGCCCGAGCATCTCACGCACAACGCCATTCTTGGTTCCCATTATTGCCGTGTTGTGCTCGGCGTGCCCTCGCCCCGGGTCGGCCTGCTCACCATCGGCACCGAGGAAGGCAAAGGCAACGCCCTCATCACCGAGGCGCATGAGCAGCTGAAAAAAGTCGGCGGCCTCCTCAACTATTCCGGCCCGATTGAGGGCTTCAATGTGTTCGCCGACCACGTCGACGTCGTCGTCTGCGACGGTTTTGTCGGCAATATCTGCCTGAAAAGCTGGGAGTCGCTCGCCGGCTTCGTCCGGGCGGTGTTGAAAAGCGAACTCCAGGCCGACCCATTGCGCATGCTCGGTGCGACCCTGGCCCGCGGCGCCTTTGCCGCGCTTAAAAAGCGCATCAATCCCGAACGTTACGGCGGCGCACCGCTGCTCGGCCTCAAGGGAGACATTCTCAAGGCACACGGCTCAAGCAACCGCCACGCCATCAAAAGCGCCATCCATGCCGCCAACCAGATACTGAAGGCGGACATGAACCGTCATATCGAGGCCGACATCGCGCGGGCCAACGAACTCCTTCACCAGCCCGTGGCGTGACGCCCGTGCGTCCGCCTGCATTCACCGCGCACAATCTTTCAATGGCTCCCTGCACCACGGCGATCATCGGCACCGGTTCCTACGCTCCCGCAAAGATCCTGACCAACGACGACCTCGCCCAAATCGTCGATACCTCGAACGAGTGGATTTTCAGCCGCACCGGCATCCGCGAACGCCGCATCGCCGCGCCCGGCGAAACCAATTCGGACATGGCCGCCCGGGCCGCCTCCCTCGCCCTGGCCAACGCCGGCCTGCCGCCTACCGCCATCGATGTGGTGATCGTGGCCACGCTCACGCCGGACATGCCGATGCCGTCCACCGCCTGCTTTGTGCAACACAAGCTCGGCATCCCTTCCCATGCCGCCTGCTTCGACCTCAACGCCGCCTGCTCCGGCTTTCTTTACGCGCTCGACACGGCCTGCGCGCTGGTCGAGTCCGGCCGCCACCGCCACGCCCTCGTCATCGGCTCGGAAAAACTTTCCACGGTCCTTGACTGGCAGGACCGCACGACCTGCGTGCTCTTCGGCGACGCCGCCGGTGCGGTGGTCATTGGCCGCGCCACAAAGCCCGACACCGGCTTTCTCGGCTGCAACCTGAATGCCAAGGGCAGCGTGACCGACATCCTTTGCATCCCCGGCGGCGGCAGCAACCTGCCCATCACCGCCGACTCATTCGCCGCGCGCCAGCATTTCATCAAGATGAAAGGCCGGGAGGTCTTCAAAGTCGCCGTGCGGGCCATGGAGGAATCAGCGCGGGAAATTTTGGAACAACACCACCTCAGTCCTGATCAGATTTCCTGCGTGATCCCTCATCAGGCCAACCTGCGCATCATCGAACTCATCGCCGAATATCTCGGCATCCCGCTCGAGCGCTTTTTCATCAATCTCGACCGCTACGGCAACACGTCCGCCGCCTCCATTCCCCTGGCGCTTGACGAGGCGCGCCGTGCCGGACGCGTCCGGCCGGGCGATACAGTGCTTATGACCGCCTTCGGGGCGGGCTTGACCTATGGCTCTGCGCTGATTCGACTCTGATTTTCCCATGCCCATTGCCGTGACGCGCCGCCTTTCCCTCGTTCTTCTCACCATCATTGCCTCGATCCTGTTGAGCGGCCACGCCCGCGCCGACCTGATCTGGACGCCGCAAAGCGGCTGGCAGATCCAGGGCGGCGCACTCTCCGGATTGGGCGGCGAAGAAGGGCGGAACGCCATTGATTTGATGAACAAAGGCCGTGCGGCCGAGGAAAAGGGCAGCTATGGCAGCGCGCTCAGCGCGTACGCAAAAGTCGTCAAAAAGTACCCCAACTCCATTTGGGCGCCCGAGGCGCTCTACCGCTCGGCGCATCTCCGCGTCCTGCGCAAGCAATACACCAAAGGCTTCGCCAACTATCAGGAGATCATTGCTGCTTATCCGAGCACGAAGCGTTTCAACGAAGTCATTGGCGAACAATACCGTATTGCCACCGCGCTCCTGAACGGTGCCCGCGGCCGCATTTTTTGGGGTCTTTTTCCGGGTTTCACCGCGCGTGACAAGGGCATCGAATATTGCGAACAGATTCTCGTCGATGCCCCGTACAACGACTACGCACCGCTTTCCCTGTTGGAAAGCGCGGCCGGCCATCAATGGTTTGGCGATATCGAGGAATCGATCGACGCACTGGATCGCTTCATCAACAACTACCCGCAAAGCATTTCCGCGCCCGACGCTTATCTCAAGCTGGCCCAAGCAAATGCCGCCCTCGTCCAGGGCCCCTACTACGACCAAGCCTCGACGAAGGAGGCCATCACCTATTTTCAGGACTTCATGATTCTTTTTCCCGGTGATCACAATGTCGCTGCGGCGGAAAAAGGCCTGGCCGACATGAAACAGGTCCTGGCCGAAAGCAAAATCAAGATGGCCGATTTTTATTTCTACAAGCGCTCGAATTACGTCGCAGCCCGTGTTTTTTACAACGAGGCCATTACGGCGTATCCCGATTCCGACGCCGCCAAACTGGCCAGGAAGCGCCTCAACGAGGTCGAGGCCGCCGCGGACAGAGCCAAGAATGCCCCGGCGGGCCGGAGAAAATTCCTGGGCATTTTCTAAGATGCCTCTGGCGGACGTGCACCGCGAAAAATTCCCCACCCGATGCCGCCCCGCCTGATTTTCGCCGCCGCGCTCATCCTGCTCCTCAGCGCCTGTGCCCACTACCAGCTCGGCACCGACGGCAAGCTCGCGTTCACCACGCTCTACGTTGAACCGGTCGAAAACAAAACCCTGCTCCCCCAATCGGTTGCGCTCGTGAGCACGCAGCTCCGCGAAGCTTTTCTGCAGGACAGCCGCGTCACGCTGGTCGACTCTTCCGCCCAGGCAGACGCCACGCTGCACGTCACCCTCACCGATTATTCCCGTGCAGTGGCCGCACCCCGCTCCGACGACACCGGCCTCGCCCGCAAATTCCAGCTCACCCTCCAGGCCCAATGCACATTGACCAACAATCACACCGGTCAGGCTTTTTTTGAAAAACGCCCAGTGAGCGCCGTGAGGGAGGCGTATACGGACAGCGGTCAGCTCCAGTCCGAATACAATACCGCCCCGCTCCTCGCTGCATCATTGGGCGACCGCATCGCGCATGCAGTCCTCGACGTGTGGTAAGCTTTCCCGTGCACCCGCCCATCCTTGCCCCATCACTGCTCGCCGGTGATCATGCCCATCTGGCGATCAGCGCACGCGTCAGCGCCGACCTCGGACTTCCGTGGCTGCATATCGACATCATGGACGGCCACTTCGTGCCCAATCTCACTTTCGGGCCCGAGACTGTCGCCGCCCTGCGCCGCGCCGGACTGAAAACCTTCTTCGACGTGCATCTCATGCTCGCCGAACCGCATCGCTACGTGGAGCCGTTCGCCAAGGCGGGCGCCAATCTCATCAGCATCCACATCGAGCCGGCCTACGATCACGCCGCCACGCTCGCCCGTATTCGCACCTTGGGCTGCCAGTGTGGCATTGTGCTCAATCCCGGCACGCCGGCCAAGGCGGTCGAGCCATTGCTCGATCAAGTCGACCTGGTTCTCGTCATGACCGTTCAACCCGGCTTCGGCGGCCAGGCCTTTCGCGGTGACATGCTGCCCAAGGTGAAGGAACTCGCCGATCTCCGCCGGGCGCGCGGCGGCACCTGGCGGATCGAAGTCGATGGCGGCATCGACCTTGCCAGCGCCGCCGAGTGCCGTATGGCCGGGGCGGACGTCTTTGTCATCGGCACTTCATTCTACAAAGCGCCCGACCGCGCCAAATTTGCCGCCGATTTTTCCCGCCTCGCCTGACACGCGCCGCGATGCCCCACGAGCTCCAGCACGACGGTTATCTCATTTCCGATGATCCGGCCCGGGTGGACGTGAACGCCGTGCACGCCTTCCTTTCCACGAGCTATTGGGCGGAAAGCATCCCGCATGAAACCGTGGCCAGGTCGTTGAAAAACTCTCTCGGCTTTGGCGTCTACACGGCTGCGGGAGTCCAGGTCGGACTCGCGCGTGTCGTCTCGGATTACGCCACCTTTGCCTGGCTGGCCGACGTTTACGTGCTCGATGCACATCGTGGCCGCGGCCTGGCCAAGGCACTCATGCGCGCCGTGACTTCGCACCCCAAGCTGCAGGGACTGCGCCGCTTCCAGCTGGTCACGCGCGATGCCCACGGCCTCTACGCGTCATTCGGCTTCACGCCCCTGGCCCACCTTGGCCGCCACATGGAGAAGTCCGAGCCGGATATCTACAAGCGGCAGGCGCAGCCGGCACCGGCGGGCCATTGATTCCCCGGTTATTTGCCAATGCCGTGGGCGCGAAAGCCGATTTTTCGCAACTGCGCCAGATCGAGAATGTTGCGCCCGTCAAAAATAAATGCCGGCTTCGTCATCGCCGCGAAAATTTTCTCGTAATCGAGCTTCTTGAACTCGTCCCATTCTGTTGCGATGGCGAGGGCGTGCGCACCCTCGGCCGCCTCGTAGGCGTTCTTCGCCACGCTGAGCCTGGCATCGGCCTGCGCCGGACCAGTCACGGACGCCTTGTCGCCCAGTACGTCGCGCCGGATCTCATCGGCGGAAACTTTTGGATCGTAGACCACCACGCGTGCCTGTTCGGCCAGCAGGTCGCGACAGACCGCGATGGCGGCCGACTCGCGCGTGTCGTTCGTGTCTTTTTTGAAGGCAAAGCCCAGCACGGCGATTTTTTTGTCTGCAACGGTGTTGAACAGCGCCTTCATGATGCGGCCGGCAAAGCGATGCTTCTGCCAGTCGTTCATCTTCACCACGCTCTCCCAATAAGCCGCCACCTCGGGCAATCCGAAATGCTCGCAGAGGTAAACCAGATTCAGAATGTCTTTCTGGAAGCACGAGCCGCCGAAGCCGACACTGGCTTTCAAGAATTTCGGGCCGATGCGCGAGTCGCGCCCGATCGCATGCGCGACCTCGTCGACGTCCGCCCCCGTCGCCTCACACAGCGCCGAGATCGAGTTGATGGATGAAATGCGTTGGGCGAGAAAGGCATTGGCCACCAGTTTCGAGAGCTCGGACGACCACAGGTTGGTCATGATGATGCGGTCGCGCGGCACCCACCGGGCGTAAACATCCGCCAGCGTGCGCGCCGCCGTCTCGCCCTCCGGCGTGCGCTCTCCGCCGATCAGCACGCGATCGGGCAGCTCAAGGTCCGCGACGGCCGTGCCTTCCGCGAGAAATTCCGGGTTCGACAGCACTTGGAACTTCGTGCCGTTCCCATTGGCCGAAAGGATCTCCTTGATGGTCTCGGCCGTCTTTACCGGGATGGTCGATTTCTCGATGATGATCTTCGGTGTCGTCGCCGTCTCGGCGATGGTGCGCGCGACAGATTCGATGAAACGCAGGTCCGCCGCACGGCCCGCGCCCACGCCGTAGGTCTTGGTCGGTGTGTTGACCGCCACAAAAATCAGGTCGGCGGCGCGGATGGCACCTGTCACATCGGTTGAAAAAAACAGGTTTTTTCCACGCGTGCGGCGCACGATATCGTCCAGCCCCGGTTCGTAAACCGGCAGCTGGTCCGAATTCCACGCAGCGATGCGCACGGTGTTCATGTCCACGACGGTTACCTCGATGTCCGGCGCCTTCGCCGCAATCATGGCCATGGTGGGGCCGCCGACGTAACCAGCGCCAATGCAACAAATTTTCATGTGGGGGGTTAAGTTGGCCGCTCGTCCGGCTAAATCCAAGGCGGATTTTCAGGCGAATCGTCGCGCGACCGTAACAAATCGCCGACCCGCTTCCTGCAGATCGGTTCCCCCCAGCACGCCAAAACTCAGGCGTACGAAATTCTTCGGCACATCATCGCCGAAACACAATTCACCCGGCACATAAAGCACGCCGGCCTCGAGGCATCCGCGGCAAAAAGCCGACTCGAGTCCGGTGTCCAGCCTGCGGGGCGCCTCAAGCCACAGGTAAAGTCCGCCGGCCGGTTCCGCCCAGCGCCAGCCGCATGTGCGCAATCCTTCTTTTTCCAAAGCCGCATACAATGACCGCATCTTATGCGCGTAGGCCGGCCGGATTTTTTTCAAATGCGCATCGAGCATATTGTCTGCCAGTACCTGCTCGCAAATAGCCTGGTTGAAATTGGCCGTGCCAAAATCGTGATGCCCCTTGGCATGCAGCATGGCATTCAGCCACGTGCTGTCCGTGCAGACGCCCCACCCGACCTTCAGGCCGCTCGCGAAGGGCTTGGTGAGGGTTGAGAGATACAGTTTCGGAAACTCACGCCACGCTTCGAGACTCAAGACGCTGCGCGCCGCCTCGGGCTTCTCAAAATAAAGCTCACGGTAGGCAGCATCCTCGACGACAGGCACGAACAGCCCGTGCCGGGCCAGGGTTTCGGCCACGGTATTTTTTTCAATTTCGGAAAGACTGCGCGCGGAGGGATTCGAAAAATAGCTGACAAAATACACGGCTTTCACCCGTTCGGCCCGGCCGGTGCGGGCCAGCTCCGCCAGTTGCGCGTCAAGCGCCCCGGCGTCGATGACGCCGCGACCATCCACCGGCAGCGAAACGGTCTGCACGCCGAGACCGGCCAGCATTTCCAAAAACACGAAATAACTGGGCCGGTCCACCAGCACGATGTCGCCCGGGTCGCACAGAGTCTGCATCGCCAGATAAAGCGCCTGCTGCGAGCCGTTTGTCACCAGCATGCGCTGCTCGAGGCCTTCCGCGTCGAGTCCCGGTTCGATTCCCGCCAGTCGCGCCGCCAACAGTCGCCGCAACTGCGGCCGGCCTTGGTTGGTGCCATACTGCAAAAATTCGGGCTCGCCCACCCGACTGGCCAGTACCCCGGTTGCCGCGCGCACGGCTTCAACCGGCAGCGTGGCGTTGTCGGTAAACCCGGCGGCCAGTGAAAGCAGGCCCGGCTGTTCGAGCGCCATCACCATCAGGCGGGCGATGGTCGGTGGCGCGGCGCGGTGGCCAAGCTGCGAGAGCGAAATAGCTGGATCGGTGGCAGGTTTCATGAAGCGGCCGGCTTATGAGGCATAAAAAAAGCGCGGGAGCAATCCCGCGCCTTGAAAGGTGATGTGTCCGCTTTTCAAGCGGGCGTGGGGGCGGGCGCGGCGCTGCCTGGCGCAAGCGGTTCGGCCAAGGGCTTTTCAGCCTGCTTCTTGGCAATGGATTTGTCTTCCAGCTTGGGCGGCGTACTCGGCAGAACGGGCGAACGGAGTTCACCAAACTGCATGATTTCCATCACGTGCTTGCCTTCGATCGTCTCATATTCGAGCAGCGCCGCGGCAATTTTGTCCAGTGCGGGACGATGCGCGATGAGAATCTCGGTCGCGCGGGCGTATTGCTCGCCCACGATCCGGAAAACCTCCACATCGATCTTGCGGGCGGTTTCCTCCGAATAGGTCTGGCTCCGGGTGATTTCACGCCCGAGGAAAACCGTGTCCGAGCTTTCGCCATAGGCGATCATGCCGAGCGGGCTCATGCCCCAGTCGCAAACCATGTGGCGGGCGATCTTGGTGACCATCTTGATATCGCCCGAAGCCCCGTTGGAAATGTCGTTCAATACCAGCTCTTCTGCGATGCGTCCGGCGCACCCGATGGCGATGCGGATTTCCAAGCGCTTTTTCTCCTGGGTCAGGATGTCCTTGCTCGGGATGTACATCGTGCTGCCAAGGCTTCCGCCGCGGGGAATGATCGTGACCTTGTGAACCGGCAGGAGGCCGTCATCGAGCACGGCTGTTACGAGCGCATGGCCGGCCTCGTGGTAGGCGGTCAGCTTCTTTTCGCCGTCGTCCATGACGCGGCGGCGTTCGCGGCCGAACTGCACTTTTTCACGGGCATCCTCGACGTCGATCATTTCGACCTTCTTTTTATTGCGTCGGGCGGCGAGCAGGGCGGATTCATTAAGAAGGTTGGCCAGATCCGCGCCGGAAAGCCCGGGGGTGCCGCGGGCGATGACCCGGAGGTCGACGTTTTCCGACAGTGTGAGCTTGCGGGCATGGACGCGCAAAATCTGCTCGCGGCCGACCAAGTCGGGCAAATCGACATAGATCTGGCGGTCAAAACGACCCGGACGCAGCAGCGCGCTGTCGAGCACGTCGGGGCGGTTCGTCGCCGCGATGATAATCACACCCTCGGTCGTGTCGAACCCGTCCATCTCCACCAGCAAGGAGTTGAGCGTTTGCTCGCGTTCGTCATTGCCACCGCCAAGGCCGGCGCCGCGCTGGCGTCCGACCGCGTCGATTTCATCGATGAAGATGAGGCATGGCGCGCTCTTGCGCCCCTGCTCGAACATGTCGCGCACGCGGCTGGCGCCGACGCCGACGAACATCTCTACGAAGTCGGAGCCGCTGATGCTGAAAAACGGCACGTCCGCCTCGCCAGCCACAGCTTTGGCGAGCAGGGTCTTGCCGGTGCCCGGCGGGCCGACCATGAGAATGCCCTTGGGGATGCGCCCGCCCATTTTGGTGAATTTCTTGGGGTCCTTGAGGAACTCCACGACCTCGCCCACCTCTTCCTTCGCTTCGTCGCAGCCGGCAACGTCGGCAAACGTCACCTTGTCGCGATCACGCGTGAGGAGCTTGGCCCGGCTCTTGCCAAAACTGAGCGCACCGCGGCCGGCCTGGCGGAGCTGTCGCACAAAGAGAAAATACAGGAGGCCGATGACAATGAGAAACGGCAGTACCTGCCCGACGATCTGCATCATCAGGGTCGTGGCCGGCGGCTCCTCAAATTTTTCGGACTTCTGCAAGATGGCGAGGTTGGAATCCGTCAACCGCCCCATGGCATGAAAATAGGTCGTCTTCGTGCCCTCGGCATCAAGGACTTGGTCTTTGGTCTCGCCAGTGATCACGGCCAGACCCGAGCCGTCGGAACGGATGGCGCCCTTGTTGACCTTGCCTGCGGTCGTGAGGTCGACGACCTGCTGGATCTTAAGCTCGGCCACCGTTGTCATGCGGCCCTGGCCCCAGTAATAGACAACCAGCACCGCCGTCACGATCGCGAGCCAGATGATCATCATCTTCGGCTGAAAGCGATCGGGCGGAAGGTTTTTGAGAGGGCGACGCTTCTTTCTGTTGTCAGGTTCCACAGGCATGATTTGACTAGTATTTCAAATTGGATGTTCCCGGCGACGAAGTCAATTAGGCTGCCGTGTTTTTTTATCGGCCAATTTGCGTTTGGCATAAATTAATCGTCCACGGCGGATGACCGCAAAACTGCGCGCGCCAAGGCTGTGCCGGGTGGATTGGCCGCGCTGTACTGCCGCGAGCAGCAATTCGAATCCCTGCCGGGACAACTGGCCTGCATCGCGCTGCGCCAGCAACCAGTGATGCAACGCCCGGCGCACCAGCGCGCGGGGCTTGTCGGCCAGCTTGCGCAGATCGAGCGTGCCGTCTTCCGCGACGGGACGCACTTCATCAAGCCATGCCTCCAGCGCGGAATCGTCCTCGGCCAGCAGTTCACGGGTAAGGGCCGCACCCGCCAGCGCGTCGCGCCCAGGCTCGGCCGCGCACCAGACAGGCAGCACTTTGCGGCGGATGCGATTGCGAAAAAAATCGTCGGCCACATTGGTAGCATCTTCCCGCCATGGCGTGCCGGCGGCACGCAAGACCGAGGTGAGATCCTTTTTTTTCAACGTCAGCAACGGACGCAAATGCACGCGCCCGCCTGGCATTGACTGCACTGGTCGCGGCGCGCCCAGGCCGCCGGCGCCGCTGCCACGGGCGATCCGCATGAGCAGGGTCTCGGCAATGTCGTCCATCTGCTGTCCGAGCCAGAGCGCGCGGCTGCGCGCGGCTCTCATTTCCTTTTCAAAAAACTCCATTCGCGCGACACGCGCCTCGGCCTCGCTCGCATCGCGGTGCGCACTCCGCCACGCGCCGGTGCGCAACTTCATCCCGAGCGCGGCGCATACCTTGCGGCAGAATTTTTCGTCCGCATCGGCGTCACGGCCGCGGAGTTTGTGATTGAAATGCAGCACGAGGAGCCGGCTGCGTCGCTCCGGCCAATGCGCCCACAAAAGCAACAGCAGCACGAGCGAATCCGCCCCGCCGGAAAAAGCCACGGTCCACGGGCCCTGCGATTGCGTTGCCGCCCACGCCAGCACCGCCGGATGCAGGCGCTCACGCGGAAACCGCGCCGCGATCTTTTCCGCGCAGACAGGCCAGTCGATGCGGAGGCGGCCTTTATCCGCCAAAGCTTAAAAACTCCTTCCCGAAGAACGGCACCAGCGCCGCCGGGATTTTCACGCGGCCGTCCGCCTGCAGGTTGTTTTCGAGCAATGCCGCCAGCACCCGCGGCACGGCGAGACCGGAACCATTGATGGTATGCACAAGCTCGGGTTTGCCGCCGTCCTTCGCGCGGTAGCGGATCTGGGCACGCCGCGCCTGGAATGCCTCGAAATTTGAACAGCTCGAGACTTCCAGCCAGCGTTGCTGACCGGCCGACCAGACTTCGAGATCGTATTTTTTCGACTGGGCAAAGCCGAGATCGCCGCCGCACATCAGAAGCACGCGATACGGCAGCTCGAGCTTCTGCAACAGCCGCTCGGCATCGCCGCGGAGCTTTTCCAGTTCGTCGTAGCTCGTCGCTGGATGCACCCATTTGAGCAGCTCGACCTTGTCGAACTGGTGCAATCGGTTGAGTCCGCGCACGTCCTTGCCATAGCTGCCCGCCTCGCGGCGGAAGCAGGGCGTGTAGGCGCAGCGGTAAACCGGCAGCGCGGCCTCATCGAGTATCTCGTCGCGGAAAAAATTCGTCAGCGGCACCTCGGCCGTGGGCACGGCGTAGAAGCCGTCGACGGGCGCCTCGTACATCTGGCCCTCCTTGTCCGGCAGCTGGCCGGTGGCGGTGGCGCTGGCGGCATTGACGAAAATGGGCGGGTTGACCTCGACGTAGCCGGCCTTGGCATTCTCCTCGAGAAAGAAGGTCAGTAACGCGCGCACGAGTCGCGCGGCGTCGCCAACGTAAAAGGGAAAGCCCGCCCCCGTGACTTTCGCCCCGCGCGCAAAATCGAAGAGCCGGTCGAAGCCCGGAATTTCCCAATGCGCCTTCGCGTGGGACGAGACCGCCTTCACGTCGCCGTGCGTGGCATGCACGACGTTGTCGGTGGGACTGGCTCCCTCGGGCACGCTCGCATGGGGAAAGTTTGGCAGGGTGAGCATCGCCAGACGGTGCTTCTCCTCCAGCTCACGCAACAGCACCTCACGTTCCTTCACCTGCGCGGAGACCGCCTTCATTTCCGCCACTTTGGCCTGAAATTCCGGAGAGCCCTTGGGTAGCGCGGCCATGGCGGTGTTGGCGGATTTCTGTTTACCGCGGAGCGATTCGACCTCGCCAATTTGCGCGCGCCACTGCGCGTCGAGCGCGATCACAGCCTCGAGATCGACGGTGAGATGTTTCTTGGCAATCGCCGCCCGCACGAGGTCGGGCGATTCGCGGAGGAGTTTCGGGTCGAGCATGGGAAGAAAGCGGATTAACCGAGGGGCAGGCCGCGCGTCACCCTCGGGCGGGTGGAGTCGAGCCGTTGAAAGCGGGCAAAGACCTCCTTCGCCTGGAGCAGCTTAAGATCGCCCACGGGCGCCTGCACGACGTGATTGGTTGGAGCGGTGAGTGGATACGGGCCGAAGCGGCGCGGGTCGGTCGGGCCGAAGATGCCGAGCGTGCGCACGCCGAGCGCGGCAGCGAGATGCATCGGGCCGCTGTCGTTGGAGATGACCCAGTCGGCGCGCTGAATGAGCGCGGGCAGCGAGACGAGGCTGGTGTTGCCCGTGAGATTCAGAAACTGCGCCGGCGAAAAGGCGTCCTTGTCCGGCACATAGTTGTTTCCAGCCCACACCACCTTGCGGCCGGTGCCGTCGCGGATGAGCATTTCCGTGAGCTCCTTGAAGCCGACCCAACGCTTCTCTGGCCGGCGGCTGTCGGGAAACATGACGATGGGTTTGGTGCCGCCACGGCCGTCGACAAAGCTCAGATTCAGGTTTTCCGGCGTGCGAAAGCGCAGCATCCCGCGCAATTCCGGCTGAGCGTCGAGGATCGGGCAGAATTGCAGCAGGATTTCGATCGCATGCGCATGCCGGCCGCCGGGCGGCAGCGGCGCGAGCTGCTTGTAAAAAATCCACGCGCCTTCGCGCGCATCGCTGCGGCCGACCTTTTTATCGGCGCGCACCCTCGACATCATCAGCCCGGTGCGCAGCAGGCCCTGCAGGTCAAACGCATAGTCGAATTTCGTCGCCCGGATCTCGCGCATGAGTTCGCGAAAACCGCTTAGCCCCTCATCCCGTCGGAAAACAAACGTTTGCTCCACCGTCTCGCAGGCGCGCACCAGCGGGGCGAAAATATCGCGCACGACCCACGAAACCCGCAGGTCGGGCCGCTGCGCCTTCAGCGAAGCGACCACCTGCAGGCCGTGAACAATGTCGCCAAGCGACGACGGTTTGATGATAAGCAACTGGGTCATACGGGCGCACGCGGTTGCAGAATCTGCTTTCCGCCGCCGAAGCACATCGTTTGATGAAGTTTGGCCTGCGAACGCAAATGTTTATCCAGCATCCGTGCTTAAATTTTTCCTGAAAACCCTGGGCTGGCTGCTCGCGCATGCACCTGAGCCGTTGCTGTGCGGACTTTCCATGGCGCTGGGCGACGCGATCTTCCTCGGTTCGCCGCGCCGGCGGCGCATCGTGCTCAGCAATCTCGACCACGCCTTCCCCGAACGCGGCCCAGCCTGGGCGTGGCATATCGGGCGCCAAAGCTGCCGGCGGCTGGTCGAGACGGCGCTGCTTTCCCTCGCCTCGCCGTTCTTGAGCGAGCCCCGGATGAAACGAATCGTGCGTCTTTCGCCGGATCTCGAGGCTTGGCTGCGCGACTACGCCGCCCGGCCCCGGCCGACGATTTTCGGCACGGTGCACTGCGCACTTTGGGAGACCCAGACCTGGCTTGGCCTGCTCTGCGCACCCGTGCCACTGCCCGAGTTCGGCATCATTTTCCGCCCAATGGATAATCCGGCGGCCGATGCCTTCATCAAGGCCACGCGCGAACGCCATGGCATGCGCCTGCTTTCACGCAAGGAGGGCTTTGCCGAGGCTCTGAAAATCCTGCGGCGGCGCGGCTGCATCGGCCTGCTCTTCGACCAGAACGCCGGCCTGCATGGCGCGCTCACCACTCTCTTCGGCCGCGTCTGCTCGACCACCGAACTCCCGGGGCTGCTTGCGGAAAAATTCTCCGCCGACGTCCGCACTTCTCATCCGCGGCGCACCGGCTTCTGGCGCGTGGAGCTGGCTAGCGACAGCATCGCCCACGATGGCACGACCGCGGGCGTGACCTTCGCGCTGAACCGCTGGCTCGAGTCGGCGCTCACCCAGGACGAGTCGCTTTGCGCCTCCTGGCTTTGGTCGCACGACCGCTGGCGGCATCAGGACATTCCGGCCCGGCGCTTCCGGCTGGAATCGAAACGCAACCTGCTCGCCGCCGACCTCGCGGCACGCGGACTCGACACGCTGCCGCGGCGTACGCGTCTCTTTGTGCGGCTGCCCAACTGGCTCGGCGATGTGGTCATGGCCCTGCCGCTGCTGCGGGCCTTGCGAACCTCGAGGCCCGACGCAGAGCTGACTCTCGTCGGCCGGGCGGCTTTCGCTCCGCTGGTCGAAAAATTCGGCGTGGCCGACCATTTTGAGCCGCTGCCAACCCGGGGCGTCGGCTACTTCACCCATTTCTGGCGGCTGCGTACGCGCTACCCGGATGCCTTTCTATTGCTCACCAATTCGGCGCGCGGCGACATCGAGTCCTGGCTCACGCGCTGCCCGCAGCGCTTCGGCCTCGTGCGCCCGGGCAAGCCGCGCCCGCTGCTCACGCACGGCTGGCGGATGCCGGCGGATTTCGACGAAAAACAAAACCACCAGCTTGCCCTCTGGGAAAATTTCCTGCGCGCCTTCGGCCTCAACCAGCCTCCCGATCGGCAACCGGCAAATCTCAAGCCCCAAACCCCCGGCTCCCAACCGATCGGCCTGATTGTCGGTTCGGAAAACACGCCCGAAAAACGCTGGCCGGTTGCGCACTGGCGCACGCTCATCAACGCGCTGCCCGGGACGCGCTTCGTGGTTTTCGGCACAGCGGGCGATGTATCCATCGGCACCGCGGTGGCGGACGGTTTCGGCACCCGCATCGAAAATCTGGCCGGTCGCACCGACCTGCCCGCCTTTGCCCAACGGCTTGCCGCGTGCGATCTGCTCGTGACCAACGACACCGGCGGCATGCACCTGGCCAACGCCCTCGGCGTGCCGCTCATCGCCCTCTTCGGGCCGACCAATCCCGTGCGCACAGGCCCCGTGTTTGCTGCGCCGTTCCGGATTTTGCAGCCACCCGGCTGCCCGGCGGCCGGCGGCGGCGCGCTCGCCGACCTCCCGCCCGAGACGGTCATCGCCGCGGTCAGGAATTTTCGGCCGGCCGTGCCTTCGCGAGTTTAGCATTGCCGCGATCAAAGCACCATCGCTTACGTTGCCGCGCATGCCGTTGCTCGCCGTCCAGGACCTCCGCACTTATTTCCATACGCGCAACGGCATCTATCGCGCGGTGGATGGCGTGAGCTTCAGCCTCGAGCGCGGGGAGACGCTTGGCATCGTGGGCGAATCCGGTTCGGGCAAGTCGGTCACGGGGTATTCGCTCATGGGCCTCGTCCCGCAGCCGCCGGGCCGCATCGAGAGCGGCCGCGCCCTATTTGACGGCGTTGATCTGCTCCATTGCATGCCGCGCGAATCGCGCGCCATCCGCGGCAAACGCATCGCCATGATCTTCCAGGATCCGATGACGTCGCTCAACCCCTACCTGCGCATCTCCGCGCAGCTCATCGAGCCGCTGCTGATCCACGAAAAAATCTCCAAAAGCGACGCCCTCAAACGCGCGCAGGCCATGCTTGAAGCCGTCGGCATCAACGACGCCGCCCGCCGCATCCACCATTACCCGCACGAATTTTCGGGTGGCATGCGCCAGCGCGTGATGATCGCCATGGCGCTCATCACCCGGCCCGAACTGCTCATCGCCGACGAGCCCACCACCGCGCTCGATGTCACCGTCGAGGCGCAGATTCTCGAGCTCATCAAAAAATTCCAGCGCGAGTCCGGCATGGCCGTGATCTTCATTTCGCACAACCTCAGCGTGGTCTCCGGCCTGTGCGACCGCGTGCAGGTCATGTATGCCGGCCGCATCGTCGAGACCGCCGACGTGCGCACGATGTTCTACCAGCCGAAGCACCCCTACACCCGCGCATTGCAGCGCTCCATCCCCGCCCTGCAGCAAAAGGGCGCGGAACTTTTCACCATTCCCGGCCTGCCGCCTGATGTGTCGAAACTCATCGCCGGCTGCGCCTTCGCGCCACGCTGCGAATTCGCTGTTGCCCGCTGCCGGACCGATGAGCCCGCCCTCGCCGACTTCAAGCCCGGCCATGCCCAGGCCTGCCTCCGCGTGCAGGCGGGAGAGATTTAAATCCACCATGTCCGAACCCATTCTTGAGCTTCGCGACGTCAAAACCTACTTTCCGGTTTATCGCGGCTTCGTCTTGAAACGGCCGGCCGGCGCGGTGAAGGCCGTGGACGGCGTCACGCTCAGCCTGCGGCGCGGCGAGGTGCTCGGTCTCGTCGGCGAATCCGGCTGCGGCAAATCCACGCTTGCGCGCACGATTCTACAGCTTGTCCCGACGACCGAGGGCGCCGTCCTGCTCGGCGGCAAAAACCTCACCGCCGCCTCCGCCGCCGAAATCAAGGCCGCGCGCCGCGACCTGCAGATGGTGTTCCAGGATCCCTACGCCTCGCTCAACCCGCGCATGAACGTCTTCGCGGCGCTGGCGGAGCCGCTTCTTGTCCACCGCGTCTGTCCGCCCGCGGAAGTGCCCGCGCGCATCGCGGAACTCATGAAACAGGTCGGCCTCGATCCGCGCTTCATGCAGAAGTACCCGCACGAGTTCAGCGGCGGACAGCGCCAGCGCATCGCCATCGCCCGCGCTCTCGCGCTCCAGCCAAAGGTCATCGTGGCCGACGAGCCCGTGTCCGCCCTCGATGTGTCCATCCAGGCGCAGATTTTGAATCTCCTCGCGCGGCTTGTGCGCGAGATGAACCTCTCGCTCATCTTCATCGCCCACGACCTTTCCGTGGTGAAGCACATCGCCGATCGTGTCGCCGTGATGTATCTGGGCAAAATCGTCGAGCTCGGCCCGGCCGCAGACGTGATTGAACGCCCCAGCCATCCCTATACGCGGGCCCTGATCAGCGCCATCCCCACGCCCGACCCCGATGTCGAGCGCGCCCGCCAGCGGATCATCCTGCCCGGCGATCCACCCTCGCCCCTCAATCCACCCGCCGGCTGCGCCTTCCATCCGCGCTGCCCCTACGCGCAGGAAAAATGCAAGGCCGCGATCCCGCCGCTCGTTCCCGCCAATGGCACGCGCGAAGTCGCCTGCGTACGGATCGGGGAAATTTGAATCAATGCAACCACTTCACCTGCCGCAGCGCCTCATAGCAGGCGATGCCGGCGGCGGTGCTGAGGTTGAGCGAGCGAAGATCAGGATTGGCGTGCGGGATGGTTACGCGCGAGCCATGGAGCGCTTCGTGCAGCCAGGCCGGTGCGCCCTCCCCTTCGTTGCCAAAGACAAGCCCGTCTTCGTCGAGGAATTTTGCCGCCCAAAATGACTGGGCCGCCTTCGTGGTGAAAAGCCACAGTCGCTTCGGTGCGACCGGGCTGGCCCGGAACGCCGCCCAGTCCGTGTGTTCGTGGACGTCGAGGGATTTCCAGTAGTCCATGCCCGCGCGCTTGAGATGCCGGTCGGTGATCTTGAACCCGAGCGGATGAATCAGATGCAGGCGCGAGCGCGTGAGTGCGCACAAACGGCCGATATTGCCGGTATTTTGCGGGATTTGCGGCGCGACAAGCACAAGGTGCAACATGCGCCGCGAGTGTGGGTTTGCGCTTGTAACGTACAAGCCAGTAGCTAAGTTGCGCATAAAGCATGCCAGTGAATTTTACACTTTATTGAACTTCCATCGGCACTGCTCTCGCTGCAATAAGTTAATGCTTTTACCAGACCGTGTCCTCCAGTTCCAAAAAAGCGATTGTGATAGTCGATGACGAAACGTCCTACATCGACCTGCTGGCCCAGCTCATCGGCGACAACCTAGGTCGGCCGGTTTTTACTTTCGCGCGTCCGCTCGAGGCATTGGAAGCCCTCCCCCGCATTGATGTGGGCGTGATCGTGACCGATTTCTACATGCCTGAGCTGAATGGCTTCGAATTTGTCCTGCGGGCGAGCGCCATGGTGCCGGGCGTGCCGTTCATCCTCATCACCGGCCATGCGATCGACCTTACGGACGAGGAATTCACGCAGCTTCCCGCCTTGAAAAGCGTGATCCACAAACCGTTTGTCTGGCGCCGGCTCGCGATGGAGATACTCAAGCACTGGCCCGAATCGCATCCGCCGATCGCTCACGCCGATCTGCCCCTACTCTAGCTGCAAGCCGGCGTTGTCCGCCAGCAGCACGCGCGTCTCGGAAGAAATTTTTTCACGGCCGAAAGCCGCCTGCATGGCCGTCGCGACTGCCGGCGCCGCCGGCGACAGGCTCACGCACATCACGCTTGAGCCGCTTCCGCTCAGCCAGCCGGTGAGCGCACCCGCGGCGACACCTGCCTCGATGGCCACCCGGCCGCCCGGGATATGCGGAAGCCGGTAGGGTTCGTGGAAAAAATCCCGCACCGCCGGCCGCAGCTTTTCGTAATCGAGCGAGGCCAGCGCGGCCACAAGGAACACCGCGCTGTTCATGCTGCGCACGGCCTCGGAAAACGGCAGCGTTTCCGGCAGCATGCGGCGCGCCTCACCGGTCGGAATCTCGAACTTCGGCGAGGCCACCACAAAGGCCAGCTCGTCCGGCACGGCGAACTTCACCACCTCGACAAAATCAGCCATTGTCGGATCGCAGCGGGCAATCGTGAATCCGCCGAGCACAGCCGCGGCGGCATTGTCGGGATGACCCTCCAGCTTCGTTACCAGCCCGATCATCCTGCGCCGGCTGAGTTTGGTTCCCGCCAGCGCGTCGAGGCCGGCAATGACGCCCGCCAGGATGGTCGCGCTCGAGCCCAGCCCGCGCGCCGCCGGCACGCAGCCGGAAATGGAATAGGAAAAGCCGAATTTTTTCACACGCGTGGCCGAGAAAAAACTTTCCGCCGCCGTCCCGACCATGGCCTGCGCGCGCGCATCGGCCTTGGTGGCAGGCTGGACGCCATCACGGGCGGCATGGGTGATCATCACGCGGTTGTGGAGCTGCAGCGCAAGCCCAAGCGTGTCGAAACCAGCGCCGCAATTCGAGGTGCTCGCGGGCACGCGGACGGTGACGGTCTTGCGCGACGGACTCATCCCCGGCGCTGCTTGAGCGCTTTCTGCATGTCGCGGAGCTCGGTCTTTTTCTTGAGGTCCTCGCGCCGGTCGAAGGATTTTTTTCCGGTGCAGAGCGCCACCTCGACCTTCACGAGCGCCTCCTTGAAATACATGCGCAGCGGGATGAGCGTGCGGCCGCCGGCGTTGAGCGCCTGCGCGATCTTGCGAATCTGGTGGCGGTGCAGGAGCAGCTTGCGCGTGCGGCGGGCGTCGTGGTTGTTGAGATTGCCGAACTCGTAATGGTCGATGTGCGCGTTGACCAGCCAGAGCTCGCCGTTGACGACGCGGCCAAAGGCATCGTTGATCTGCGCCCGGCCGGCGCGGATGGACTTGACCTCGGTGCCGCGCAGCTGGAGGCCGGCCTCGAACTTTTCATCAACGAAGTAGTCGTGCAGCGCCTTGCTGTTGCGAATCTCCGTGTAACGGGCGGTGTCTTTTTTTTGCGCGGACATGGCGGTTCAACCGGGTGAGCCGGGTTGGGAACGCATCCGCCGCGCCACCGCGGCTCAGTTCTCTTCGGGCTCGAAGCTGATTTTGCCTTCGATGATTTCGCGCAGGGCGACGTCCTCGGGCAACAGTTTTTCCAGCGATTCCACGAGCGGACGGCTGCCGCGCCGGAGCTGCTTGACGCGGCGTGATACCACGCTGATCAGTATGTTCGGATCGGCGATAACCTTCTGGGCTTCCTTGATATAGTCGTCTCTCATGGCGGCTAGCATGGGTGAAAACCCGCAATGACGCCGTCCGCCGCCACACCCGTCAAGGTAATTTAATTTCCCGGCTTGCCGGGCTCCGCATCACCCGCACACGCTGGGACATGCTCATCGCCTGGACAACCGTGGCCGCGCGCGAGGAAGCGGAGCAGCTGGCCCGCACCGCCGTGGAACGGCGCCTCGCCGCCTGCGTGCAAATCGATGGCCCGATTGTCTCACATTGCATTTGGCAGGGCCGGGCCGAACGCACGGAGGAATTCCGCCTTAGTTTTAAGTTCCTGCCCGCCCAACAAGCTGCGCTGGAAGCCTGGCTCCTCTCCCATCATCCGTATGAGACGCCCGAATGGCTGGTTGTGCGGGCCGAGGGCGTAGGCGAAAAATACTTGTCATGGGCACTGGCGAACGCTACTTCCTTGCCTCTTTAACTCTTCACCATCGCAATTTTTACTCGTCATGTCACAACACAAAAGCCTGCAAGGCGTCAGCGGCATCGTCCAGAAACGCAACGTACTCAAGCGCTTCGAGCGCGTCGACTTGCTTAAAAAGCGCGGCCAATGGAAGGCTGGGGACCGCGTCCAGGGTCTGCGCAAGACCAAGCCCGACGTTTGAGCCATCTGCGCGCCTGAAACCTTTCGGCGGGTCCGAGCCATTCGGCCCGCCATTTTTGTTGCCCGATCCTATGCACGACAAGCTGATGGAACTCATCGCGTGGTATCGCCATACCCTCGAGACCGGCGGCTATCCGTTGATCGTCCTGCTGATGGCAATCGAAAGCTCCTTCGTGCCCCTGCCCAGCGAACTGGTGATTCCGTTCGCCGCCTATTACGCCCATGCCCACGGCCAGATGAGCCTCGCCGGCGTGGTGCTGGCCGGGGCAGTCGGCTCGTGGATCGGCGCGACCTTGATGTATTGGGCCTCGCGGCTGGCTGGCCGGCCGCTAGTGATGACTTACGGAAAGCTTTTTCTCGTTCCACCGGAAAAAGTGGAAAAAGCCGAGCGTTGGTCGGCGCAGTTCGGCAACTTCGGCATCTTTGCCTCGCGGTTTCTTCCCGTGGTGCGCCATCTGATCGGCATTCCTGCAGGCATCGTGCGTCTCAACTACCTTACCTACTCCCTTTACACGCTCCTTGGCTCGGCCATCTGGTGCGCCGTGCTGGCATGGGTGGGCGTCCAGGCTGGCCAGGACGAAGCGCTGATGAAGGGCGAGCTTCATCACATGCTGCTCTGGATCTTCGGCGCGCTGGCCGTGCTTGGCGCCATCTATTATTTCTTCGTCCACCGCCACATGCAGGCGGAGCGGAAATAACGCAGCCGATCCAGCGAAGGCTGGTGCGAGCGCCGGGAGTCGAACCCGGATCAAAGGCTTCGGAGGCCTCCACACTATCCATTGTGCTACGCCCGCGTACCCTGCCAGTTGATGCGTTTCAGCTGCGGAAACTCAAGGCAAATTCGGATCGCCTAAATGTGAATCGCTTCGCCCAGTGAGGCCGCGGCGGCCTCCATCACGGCCTCGCTCAGTGTCGGATGCGCGTGGATGGTCTGGTGAATTTCCTCCGACGTCGCCTCAAGCTCGATGGCTAGGCCGTATTCGGCGATAAGCTCGGTGGCCTCGCTGCCGATGATGTGTGCGCCGTAAATCTCGCCGGTCTTGGCGTCGGTGATCATCTTCACAAAGCCTTCGCTTTCCGCCGATGCCACGGCCTTGCCGGAGGCGGCAAACGGAAACTTGCCGATCTTCAACTCGAGTCCTTTTTCCCGCGCAGCTTTTTCGGTCAGGCCGATACTCGCGACCTGCGGCTGGCAATAAGTGCAGCCGGGGAAGATATTCACACGCTTCGGCTTGCCGTGCCCGAACATGCCGTTGACGGCACTGACCGCCTCGTAATGCGCCACGTGCGCGAGCCAGGGCGGCCCGATGATGTCACCGGCGGCGTAGATGCCCGGCGCGCTCGACTGGTAATCGTCGCCGACCTTCACGTAGTTGCGATCGAGCTCGAGCTTCACGCTGGACGCCAGCGCCCCTTCAAGATTGGCCACGACACCGATGGCTGAAAGCAGCACCTCGGCCTCGACCTCGGTCTTCTTGTCGCCCGCGATGAGATCGACCTTCACCGAATCTTTGCCGACGCGAACGTTGTCCACCTTCGTGCCAACGTGCAGGGCGATGCCCTGCTTCTCGAACGAGCGGTGCAGCAGCTTCGACACTTCCTCGTCCTCCTGCGGCAGAATCTGCGGCAGCATTTCCACCAGCGTCACTTTCGAGCCGAATGAATTGTAGAAATAGGCGAACTCAACGCCGATCGCGCCGGCGCCGACGATGACGACGGACTTCGGCAGCGTCTTGCTCGCCAGCGCCTCGCGCGAGGTCATCACGCGCACGCCGTCGAGCTCGATGCCCGGCAGGCGGCGCATTTTGCAGCCCGTGGCAAGGAGGATGTTTTTCGTTTTGAAAAACTTCCCCTTTTGCGGGCCCTCGGTTACCGAGACCATGCCCGGCACATTCACCTGGCCGCGTCCGACGATGTACTCGACCTTGTTTTTCTTGAACAAAAACTCGACGCCCTTCGCCATCTGGTCGGAGACGCTGCGCGAGCGCTCCATCACCTTGGCGATGTCAAAGGTCACGTCCTTGGCCGCAAGACCGTAGACCTCGGCCTTCTTCATCTTCTGGTACAGCTCCGCGCTTTTCAGCAGCGCCTTCGTCGGGATGCAGCCCCAGTTCAGGCACGTGCCGCCCGCGCGCTCGGTTTCGATGCACGCGACTTTCTTGCCGAGTTGTCCGGCGCGGATGGCGCCTGCGTAGCCCGCGGGCCCGCCGCCGATGACAATGAGATCGTAGTCGTTGGTTTCAGCCATGGGAAAACAGGTGGTGGGATTTTCTCAAATGTCGATGACATCATCACGTTTCACCGGCGGCCGCGGTCGCGGCGGACCGGCGGACCGGGCCAGCACGCGATTCATGACCAGGTTCGTGATGCTTACGATCAACGCCCCGCCCAGCGCCGACCAGAAGCTCGCCACATGGAACCCATCCACGATGCGTCCGACAAAAAGAAACAACAAGGCATTGATCACGATCACGCCCAGCCCTAGCGTCAGCACGATGAATGGCAGCGTGAACAGCACCAGCAACGGCTTCAGGATGGCATTGAAAAAACTCAGCAGGAGCACCACGGCGATGAGCGTCGCGCCACCGGCATAGCTGATGCCGGGCACGATATGCGCCGCCAGCGCCACTCCCAGCGCCAGCACCACCCAGCGCACCAGCAGGTTGATCAAAGGATGATTCATTTCACGAACCGCCAATTTCCCTCCCGCCACGCCGCCGAGCAATGAAAATCCTCATCGTGCAAGACCATCTGCGCAGCGGCGGGACCGAGCGCCAGTCCATCCTGCTCACCCGCGCCTTCGCCGCCGCCGGCCACGAGGCCACGCTGCTCACCTTCCGTCCCGGCGGCGCGCTTGCCCCCACGCTCGACAGTGTCCGGCACCGCGCACTCCAGCCCGTCGACCTGCACCTTGACTGGTTCGCGCCCGGCCTCGCCCACGCGGTTCGCACCGCCGCACCCGACATCGTGCTCTGCATGGGCCGCATGGCCAACTGCCACGCGGGCGGCCTCCAGAAAAAATCCCCCGCTCTGGCTGTCATCGCCACCATGCGCACAGGTAAACCCCTGCCCCGACTTTTCCGCCGCTCGCTTCAGCAGGTCCGCCACATCATCGCCAACAGCCATGATGCCGCAGCCGTGCTCGCTTCACAGCACGACGTCGCCCCGGCGAAAATCACGGTCATCCATAATTCCCTGGTTTTTTCGCCGACCGGCCCGCCCGACCATAAAACCGGCCTGCGCGCGCAACTCGGCGCCACCGACGCGACCCTTGTCCTGCTCGATGTCGCCATGTTCCGGCCGGAGAAAAACCAGCGCGAGCTGATCGAAATCGCCGCCCAGCTTCCGGCCGGCCTCGACTGGCAGCTCTGGCTGGCCGGCGACGGTCCCGAGCGCGCCGCCTGCGAACGCCTTACCGCGAAAAAAAACCTCAGCCAGCAGGTGAAATTCCTCGGCTTTCGCGCCGACCCGGCGCCGCTTTATTCCGCCGCCGACCTTGCCGTGCACACCTCGCTCCGGGAATCGCTGCCGAATTTTCTCATCGAGGCGCATGCCCATGGCCTGGCCTCGGTGGCCTATGATGTCGGCGGTGTGCGCGAGACCGGCGCCATCGCAGTGCCGGCGCGCGACCAGGCCGCTTTTCTCGCACGCTTGCAGCCGTTGCTGACCGATCCTGCGCTTCGCGCCCGCACCGCCGCGGCCGCCCAGACCCATGCGCACTCCCACTTTGTGCCCGAGCAGCAGGCCCACGCCTATCTCGACCTTTTCGCCAGGCTCCTCCAAGCTCCCGCCCCGGCATGACCAACAAGCAACGCCTCGACCTCATCGAGCACTACATCCGCGAGCACAAGTACGCCGACCTCCATACGCTCGCGGCCCGCTTCACCACGTCGCTCTCCACGGTGCGCCGGGCGCTGGACGAACTGGAGACGCGCGGGGTGCTCCGCCGCCACCACGGCGGAGCGTCGCTCGTGGAAACCGATGAAGTGGCCAAGGAATACGACTTCATTGCGCGCGACCAGCGCCAGACCGACGAAAAATTCACGATTGCCCGCACCATCGCCGACCAGGTGGAACCCGGCATGACTGTCATCCTCGACGGCGGCACCTCCACTTATGCCGTCGCCCGCCTGCTCGCGGCCAAGCGCCTGCAGGTCATCACCAACTCACTCCCGATCGCCGGCCTGTTCAGCGAAATCGGCTCACTCGAAACCATCGTCACCGGTGGCGGTGTGCACAGCCGTCTCGGCGTGCTCGTCGGCCCGCAATGCGAGCAGACACTCGCGCAAATCCACGCCGATATCGCCATCCTCGGCGGCGCCGGCATCACCGAGGAAGGCGTCTGGAACCACAACGCCCTCATCGTCGCCGCCCAGCGCAAGATGATCGCCGCGGCCGAGCGCACGCTTTTCGCCCTCGACCGCTCCAAGTTCGGCCGCAAGGCGCTCAGCCTCACCGCGCCCTTCTCCGCCCGCTTCACCATCGTCACCGACACGCCGCCGGCATCCGCGATCAGGCGTGCCATCGAGACAGCCGGGGCCAAACTGCTGCTCGCGGACAAGAAGACGCCCCGCAGTTGAGTTTTTGCGCGCACTGCGCTTTGTGAGCGCGTGGCCAAAACCCGCTCCGCTTCTCCTGAGTGCATCCGCCTGCGCGGCGTCCGCCAGAACAACCTCAAGGGCTTCGACCTCGATCTGCCGCTCGGCCGGTACATTGCCGTCACCGGCCTGAGCGGCGCGGGCAAAAGCTCCCTCGTTTTCGACACGCTCCACGCCGAGGGCCAGCGGCGCTACGTCGAGACCTTCAGCGCCTACACGCGGCAGTTTCTCGACCTGCTCGACAAGCCCAAGGTCGACTCCATCGAGAACATCCGCCCGTCCATCGCCATCGAGCAGACCAACACGGTCAAGACCTCGCGGTCGACCGTTGGCACGATGACGGAGCTCACTGATTTTTTCAAAGTCTGGTTCAGTCATGTGGCCGAATGCTTCGATCCTGCAACCGGCGAAAAAGTCGAGGACGACAATCCCCAGACCATCTGGACCAAGGCCAGTGCTCTCTCGACCGGATCAACCGTCATCATCGGCTTCGAAATCAAGAAGCCTCAGAACCTCACCTGGCCGGAAATTCTCAAAAACCTCAAAACACAGAGCTATGTCCGCGTGCTCGTGCCCGCTGCCGGCACGCTCGCCGCGCACCGGGTGGACGATTTGCTGGCCGATGCCAAATCGCTGAAAAACGCCGGTCATCTCTTTGTTGCGCAGGATCGCATCGCGCTCATCCCGGAAAACAAGGGTCGTTTTCTCGAAGCTGTGGAAGCCGCGCTCCACTTTGGCCAGGGCCAGGTGCACCTCTTCGCCGCCGACCCGCTGGCAGAAACCGGGCATTTTTCGCGCGGACTGCATTCGCCCAGGACCGGCCGCACTTTCCGCGCCGCCACGCCCGCCCTGTTTTCCTTCAATTCGCCGCTCGGCGCCTGCCCCAAGTGCCGCGGCTTCGGGCGCATCATCGAAATCGACTACCGCCTCGCCATTCCCGACCAATCGCTGTCCATCGACGACGGCGCCATCAAGGCGTGGGAAGGCGACGTTTACAGCGAGTCCAAGCGCGACCTGCGGGTTTTCGCAAAGAAGAAGAAAATCCCGACCAATATTCCTTTCGCCGAACTGACGCCGGAACAGAAAGCCTACGTCATCGACGGCGAACCCGGCTACGGCGAGGGCAACAAGACCTGGCCGCGCGCCTGGTATGGCCTGAAAGGCTTTTTTCGCTGGCTGGAAAAAAGCACTTACAAGATGCACGTGCGCGTCTTCCTCTCGCGCTATCGCAGTTACAATCCCTGCCCCGATTGCGGCGGCGCGCGGCTGCAGCCCGAGGCCCTCTGCTGGAAGTGGCGCGGCCGCACGCTGCCGGAACTCTACGCGCAGCCCGTCAGCGAACTGCTCGCGTGGCTGACCCGGCCGGAAGCAAAGCCAAAAACCTCCGACCGCTCCGCCACCCTCGCCTTCGATTCCATTCTCACCCGCTTGCGTTATCTCGAGCAAGTCGGCCTCGCCTACCTCACGCTCGACCGCGCCTCGCGCACACTCAGCGGCGGCGAGGTCCAGCGCGTCAACCTCACCAGCTGCCTCGGCACCTCGCTGGTGGACACGCTCTTCGTCCTCGACGAGCCGAGTGTGGGCCTGCATTCGCGCGACATCGACCGGCTTATCGCGATCATCCGTTCGCTCACCTCGGCCGGCAACACCGTGGTCGTGGTCGAGCACGACGAGGCGATGATCCGCGCCGCCGATCACGTCATCGAAATCGGCCCCGAACCCGGCGGCCGCGGCGGGCAGGTCATGTTTCAAGGCTCCGTCGCCAACCTGCTCACCGCGACGCAAAGCATCACCGGCGCATATTTCTCGGGCCGCGAAACCATCGACGCGCCCGCGCTGCGCCGGCCGGTTTCAGCGAAAAGCCCTGCGCTGCACGTGGTCCATGCCATCAAGCACAACCTTAAAAACCTTTCCTTCCGCCTGCCGCTCCAGCGCTTCGTCTGCCTTAGCGGCGTGAGCGGCTCGGGCAAGTCCACGCTGCTCGACAACGTCATCCATCAAGGGCTGCTTACCCAACGCCACCAGCTCACCGAGGATCCCGCCATCATCGAGAAAATCGAGAGCGACCTGCCGTTTTCGGAAATCGTCCTGGTCGACCAGTCGCCGCTTTCGCGCACTCCGCGCTCCAATCCCGCCCTCTACACCGGGGCCTGGGAGCTCATCCGCGAACTTTTTTCCGCCACGCCCGAGGCCCAGGCCGCCGGTTTCAGCCCGTCGAGTTTCTCCTTCAACAGCGGCGACGGCCGCTGCGACCATTGCCACGGCCTCGGCTGCGAACGTGTCGAGATGCAGTTTCTTTCCGATGTCTTCGTGCCCTGCCCTGTCTGCGAAGGCCGTCGCTTCAAGCCGGAAGTGCTGGCCGTCACCTGGAACGGAAAATCCATCTCCGATCTGCTGGCCACCAGCGTCGGCGATGCGCTGCCGCTTTTTGCCGGCGAGCCGGAAATCCAGCAACGCCTCGCCGCGCTCGGACAGGTCGGGCTTGGCTATCTCACGCTCGGCCAGCCGCTCAACACCCTCAGCGGCGGCGAATCGCAGCGCTTGAAACTCATCCGCTATCTCGGCGCCCATGCGACTGAAAATACGTCTGACTCGAAATCCGGCGCCCTCCTCCTCCTCGACGAACCGACCACCGGGCTGCACCGCCACGACGTGAAGCGACTGCTCGCCGTGCTGCAGGCGCTCGTCGGACGCGGCCACAGCGTTGTCGTAATAGAGCACAATCTCGATGTGCTAAAGTCTGCCGACTGGATCCTCGAAATCGGCCCCGCAGCCGGTGCGGACGGAGGCCGCATCGTCGCCGAAGGCACGCCCGAGAATCTCGCCGCCGCCGACACCGCCACATCCTCTTTCCTCCGCACGGTGCTGGATGTGCGTCAACCAGTGGCTGGCAAATTACTCATACTGAACGCCGCGGAAGACGCAGCGCCCTACGGGACCGGCCATGAATCAAAAACCACCGGCGGTGAGCTTTCCATCGTCGGCGCCCGCGAAAACAACCTGCAGAATCTTTCGCTCACGATTCCGCACCGCCAGCTCAACGTCGTGACCGGCGTATCCGGCTCCGGCAAATCCACGCTCGCCTTCGACATTGTCTTCGCGGAGGGCCAGCGCCGTTTCATGGAATCGATGTCACCCTATGCACGGCAGTTCGTCGAACAGCTCCCGCGTCCCGCCATCGACCGCCTCACCGGCATTCCTCCCACCGTGGCCATCGAGCAACGCATCACGCGCGGCTCGCGCAAGTCCACCGTCGCCACCATCACCGAGGTCGCGCAATACCTGCGCCTGCTCTACGCGCGTCTCGGCGTTCAGCACCATCCGGACACGGACCGGCCGGTGCAGCCGCTTTCGCCTGGCCAGCTCAAAAAACTCCTCGCGCGCGTCCTCGCCTCGGCCAAGGCGAAAAAAGCGAAGCATCTCTACCTTTGCGCCCCGCTCATCCGCAGCCGCAAAGGCCACCACCAGCCCATCGCCACCTGGATCGCGAAGCAGGGTTACGAGCTCATGCGCGCCGACGGCCGGCTGCTGCGCGTCAATGCCTTTCAAAAACTCGACCGCTACAAGGAACACGACATCGAGGTCGTTATCGCCGACCTGAAAAACCCACGGATCGGCGAAAACGCCGCGCTTGAATCAGCCCTCCGTCTTGGCAAGGGCGCCTGCTTCCTCCTCACGCCAAAAAACGAAGTCCTCTCCTGGTTTTCCACCACGCGCACTGACGTCGAGACCGGTGAATCCTTTCCCGAACTCGACCCGAAGCACTTTTCCTTCAACTCGCCCAAGGGCTGGTGCCCGGCCTGCCGCGGACACGGCCGAATTTTTCCATGGATGCTCGAACCCGATGACGAGGAGGACGACGATCCGCTCGCACGTCTGCGCGCCTTTGGCGTCGATTCCGCCGAGGACATTGCCGATGAAGGCCGGCCCTGTCCGGAATGCAATGGCGAACGCCTCAACCGCACCGCGCGCGCCGTGAAGCTTCATTTTCTCGGCCGGCATCCGCCGCTTTCGCTGCCCGCGCTGCTGCGTGGCATCCCCGCTGAACTTCTCACCAATCTGCGCAGGCTCGACCTCGACGCGCGCGGCCGCCTCATCACACAGGACATCGTCCCTCAAATCGAGGAACGACTGCGCTTTCTCGACCACGTGGGCCTCCGCTATCTCGCGCTCGACCGGCCGACCGAAACCCTGTCCGGCGGCGAAGCCCAGCGCATCCGTCTCGCCGCGCAGCTCGGCACCAACCTCGCCGGAGTGCTCTACGTGCTCGACGAGCCCAGCATCGGCCTGCATGCGCGCGACAACGACCGCCTGATCGGCACGCTGGAATCGCTCCGCGACAAGGGCAACACGCTCCTTGTCGTCGAACACGACGACGAACTCATGCAGCGCGCCGACCGCATCATCGATCTCGGCCCGGGCGCCGGCATCCATGGCGGCCGGCTCCTGGCCAACGATACGCCGGCCAACGTCAAAAAGATACCCTCCTCGCTCACCGGCCTCTACCTTGAGCGCGGCATTCCGCACCCGACGCGCGGCACCTATCGCGAAATCGCCACGGACAAATCCGGCTGGCTCACGCTCACCGACGCACGCTTTCGCAACCTGAAGGGCTTCGACCTGCATCTGCCGCCCGGCCGGCTGGTCATGGTCGCAGGCCCGAGCGGCGCGGGCAAATCCACCCTGTTTCGCGACCTGCTTCATCCGGCCGTCGCCCACGCCATCAAGGGCAAAAAAACAAAACTCACCGGCCGGGAATTCGTGAAAGCCGCCGGCTTCGCCATTGACGAATTTTCGTCAGCGGTCTCAAGCCGCGCATCCCTGCCCTTTGCCGAACTGCGCGGCGCGAATGTCTTTCGTTCCGTCATCGAGGTCGACCAATCACCGATCGGCAAGACGCCGCGCTCCACGCCCGCCACCTATCTCGGCATCTTCGACCTCATCCGGCAGTTCTTCGCATCGCTGCCCGAGGCGAAGATGCGCGGCTACACCGCCTCGCGCTTTTCCTTCAACACCACCGGCGGCCGGTGCGAGACCTGCCAGGGCGCGGGCCGCATCAAGTTCGAGATGGCCTTCATGCCCGACACGTTTCTCCCCTGCGATGCCTGCGGCGGCCTGCGCTACGGTCCGGAGCTTGCCGATATCACCTGGAAAGACCGGAGCATCGGCCAGGTGCTCCAGCTCACGTTCGAGGAGGCGGCGCAATTTTTCGATTTCCATTCACAACTTGGCGCGATCTGCCGCCTGATGGTCGATTGCGGCCTCGGCTATCTTACGCTCGGCCAGAGTTCGCCCACGCTCAGCGGTGGCGAGGCGCAGCGGCTCAAGCTTGTCACCGAACTCGCACGCGGCCTGCAAAGTTTCACCGAGCGCACCCGGGGCATCCAGCCGCGCAACCTCTATCTGCTGGAGGAGCCGACCATCGGCCTGCACCTGAGCGATTGTGAAAAACTCATCCGCGTGCTGCACTCGCTCGTCGACCAGGGCCACACCGTCGTCGTCATCGAGCACCATCTCGACCTGCTGGCCGAAGCCGACTGGATCATCGAACTCGGCCCGGATGGCGGTCCGGACGGGGGCGAGTTGATTTACGAAGGTCCGCTCGCCGGCCTGCTCAAAAGCAAACACAGCCCGACGGCACCCTATCTTCGCACCCGGTTGAAAAAGCAAAAAGCGCCGGCCAAAGCCGCGCCTCAGCTGGCCGCGGCGACGGCCTGATCGTGCAAGGCCACCGCCTCCTGCACAATTTGCACGAGCTCGTTCATCGCCACCGGTTTGACCAGATAACGAAAGAGCGCCGCCTCGTTGACGCTGCGGAGCAGCATTTCCGGCTTCATGTAACCCGTCACCAGGATGCGCTGCATGTGCGGGTAGTCCTCCCGGGCGCGCACCAAAAATCCCATCCCGTTGCCACCCGGCATGATATGATCGGCCACCACGACCTTGAAGGGGGTCCGATGCAGAAGAAACTCTGCATCACGTGCCGATGTTGCTGTGGTCACATCGAAATACGGCTCAAGGGTCGCAGCATAGACGCCCAAAAGCGCCACCTCATCATCCACGATGAGCACGGATGGCTTGCCCGCCGGTTTTTCGGGGGAATTAGTTGCGGCCATGATTCCAGCCTGTGCACTCAGGCCGGCTTGGCAAACCGAAAGCCACGGTACGTAAATTACCTGCATTTACTTTATAGCCGCATTTCTCTTTGCAGTCGCAAAACAAGCTGCTTTGATCTCGGCAAAGCATGGAATCGCTCGATCTGCAGGCCGCCCTGCGCGCAGGTTCGCTCGCCGATTTCCCGCGTGATGCACTCACGCGCGAAGTGCTTCTATCGCCCAACGCGGCGGGCACCACCGCCCTGCACGCCGTCGCCCGGGCCGGTTTCCTGCCCGACCTTCCGCCGGAGCTTATCAGGGAAGAAACTCTCACCGTCAAAAACGACGCCGGCTACACCCCCCTCCATCACGCCGCGCTCGGCGGCCATCTCGACCAGATCCCCGCGGCCCTGCTCACCACCCGCGCCCTGCTCTCACGCAGCAAGGTCGGCTACACCGTTTTTCATGTCGCCTCCGCTCATGGGTGCCTCGCGCAACTTCCCCCGGGGCTCCTGACCGCCGACATCGCCGCGCTCAAGACCGACCTCGGCAACACCCTTCTGCACGAGGCCGCCGAGTACGGTGCGATCAGCAAATTCCCCTCCTCGCTGATCACCCCCGAACTGCTTGCGGAAAAAAATCTCAGCGGTGAAACCGTCTTCCACGTCGCGGCGCTCAACGGCCACCTCGGCCAGTTTCCACCCTCGTTGTTGACTCTCGCACACCTCTTGGAAAAAACGGTCGCTGGCGACACCGTCCTTCACGCCGCCTCGCTGGGTGGCCACCTTGAGCAAATCCCGTCCGGATTCCTCACCCAGGAAAATCTCACCTTAGTCAGCAAATCAGGCTACACGGTCATCCACGCTGCGGCCGAGACCGGTCAGCTCCACAAAATCCCCCGCTATCAGCTTACCACCGTCCTCCTGCTTACCCGTAACGATCACGGCGACACCCCTCTACACGCCGCCGCCTACGAAGGGCACCTCGACCAGATTCCGACGCACATTCTTAACATCGAAAATCTCAGCGTGCGCAATTACGATGGCCTCACCCCGCTCCGGACCGCCACCGAGCGGGGCTTCCTCCACCAAATTCCCGAGACCGTGCGGCCCCAGCCCCCCGGCCCGCTGAAAAAATTCTTCCGGAAGCTCGGCAACACCCGCCTGTAGCCCAGAATGAGCCTGGCCGGACCGGCGCCGAGGCGCCATCGCGGCTGATGATGGCGGCATTTTCCGCTTTCCCTTGTGCGCCGGCTTGCTTCACTCGAGCCTCGCCATCTTTTCATGAACACCACCATCACCGCCCTCACCGCCCGCGAGATTCTTGATTCCCGCGGCAATCCGACCATCGAAGTCGACGTGCGCCTCGCCTCCGGCGCCTTCGGCCGCGCCGCCGTTCCCTCCGGCGCCTCGACCGGCGAACACGAAGCCCTCGAGCTACGCGATGGCGACAAGAACCGCTACCTCGGCAAGGGCGTGCAGAAGGCCGTGGCCAATGTGAAATCGAAGCTCGCTCCCGCGCTCATCGGTTTCGATGCGTGCGACCAGCTCGGCATCGACCGCGCCATGCTCAAGCTCGATGGCACCAAGACGAAGGCCAAGCTCGGCGCCAACGCCATCCTCGGCGTCTCTCTCGCCACCGCCAAGGCCGCCGCCGACGCGGTCGGCCAGCCGCTCTATAAATACCTCGGCGGCCCGAATGCGAAGGTCCTCCCCGTGCCCATGATGAACATCATGAACGGCGGGGCGCATTCCGACGCCCCCATCGACTTCCAGGAATTCATGATCATGCCCATCGGCGCGAATTCGTTCGCCCAGGCCCTCCGCATGGGCGCCGAGATTTTCCACGCGCTCAAGAAGGTCCTGAAGGAAAAAGGTCTCGCGACCGCCGTCGGCGACGAAGGCGGCTTCGCACCCAAACTCGCCAGCGCCACCGCCGCGCTCGACGTCATCGCCCTCGCCGTGAAAAACGCCGGCTACAAGCTCGGCAAGGACATCGCCCTCGCTCTCGACGTCGCCGCCTCCGAATTCTACGACAAGGAAAAGAAGCGCTACATCTTCAAAAAGTCCGACGGCCGCGTGCTCACCGGCGACCAGATGGTGGCGTTCTACAAGGACCTGACGAAGAAATACCCCATCATTTCCATCGAGGACGGCTGCGCCGAAAACGACTGGGAGACCTGGAAGAAGCTCACCGATGCGCTCGGCGACAAGATCCAGCTCGTCGGCGACGACCTCTTCGTCACCAACACCGAATTCCTCAAGCGCGGTATCGACACCGGCACAGCCAACTCGATTCTGGTCAAGGTCAACCAGATCGGTTCCCTCACCGAAACGCTCGACGCCATTGAGATGGCCAAGGAAGCCAGCTACACCGCCGTCATCTCGCACCGCTCCGGCGAAACCGAGGACGTGACCATCGCCGACATCGCCGTCGCCACCAACGCCGGCCAGATCAAGACCGGCTCGCTCTGCCGCACCGACCGCGTGGCAAAATACAACCAGCTCCTCCGCATCGAGGAGGAACTCGGCGCCAGCGCCATCTACGGCGGGAAGCTGTAAGCAAGTTTATAAACACCGCGCGGCTTCAGCCGCGCCTCTTCAAGGCCGGGCCGCAACGCCCGGCCTTTTCCATGTCTGTCGTAAACCATCAGCATGTTCCGCAAATGAAAAAGAGGCGAACCGGTCGGCCAGACCCAACACGGACCGGCCGGAGTCGTCAGGCTCATCGCGGACCCACCCGAGGGAACATCTGCAGCGTGATTAACTTAATCGACACCGGAGCCGAACAAACTTACGGAAACGGCATCATGAAAAAGGGCTATTGGGTGGTGGCGTACCGATCGATTTCGGATGAATCGGCCTTGAAGGCCTATGCGGCCCTGGCCGGGCCGGTGACGCAGTCCTTCGGTGGGCGCTATTTGGTCAGAGGCGGCAGCCAGATTCAGGCTTATGGAGCCGGTTTGGCGCTGCGGACGATCGTAGTCGAATTCGACAGCTATGACATCGCGCTGGCGGCTCACGCCAGCGACGCTTACCAAAAGGCGCTTCAAGTCCTCGGCTCCGGCGCGGAACGCGACTTCCGCATCGTTGAAGGCGTGTAGGTCGCGCCCTCTCCGCATTGTTGTTCAAGGCCGGACCGCACGTCCGGCCTTTTTCATTCATGTGAGGGAAACTGCCCAGCGAACCGGACTCCGTTTCTCCTGTCTATCCGGCGCCCACGCAGCCGGATCACGCGGTTCGCTTCGGCCACCACATGAGAATGTCTGATGCTGAAATCACCGCGTTCGCCACGGCGGTCAACACCGCCACGCACTACCTCGAATATGGCGCCGGTGGCAGCACCAAACTGGCCGCGAAGGTACCCACCTTATCCACCATCACTTCGGTCGAGTCGGATCCCGACTTCATCAATCATCACGTCAAAACGGATGCGGGCGTGCAAGCGGCAGTCCAATCCGGCCGGCTGCGTTTCCTCATCGCTGATCTTGGGCCAACCGAGGCCTGGGGCCATCCCAGCGACCGCCGCAAGGCACATCTCTGGCCCAACTATGCGCTCTGCCCCTACCTCCACGGCTATCAGCCGGACTTGATCCTGATCGACGGACGGTTCCGGGTGGCTTGCGGCCTGGCCGCGGCGCTGCAGGCGCCCGACGCCACCATCCTCGTCCACGATTATTCCATCCGGCCACGCTACAAAATCCTGGAGCGATTTCTCAAGATTGAGGAGCGGGTTGATACGCTGGTGCGCTGCCGGCGCCGGGAGAATATGGATGAAAATGCCGCGCGCCGCCTGCTCGGCGTTTATCTTTACTGCCCGTCCGATCTCAAAGGCAGGCTCAGGCAATATGCGTCGAAAATAAAACGGCGTCTGGCCGGCAGCCAGGCTCAAGCTGGGTAGGCACGGTCGTTTTTGCGCGCTTGTCCTCGCGCAGGTCATCTCCAACGCTGGGCTGACTTGAGAATGAACATCGAAGGCATCATCACCCTTCCCAGCAGTTATAGTGTGCGTGAGACGATTGACCGTCTGGTTTCCGGTGTAACCTCAAAGGGCCTGCTGGTCTTTGCCCGCATCGATCACGCAAAAAACGCCCGTGAGGCCGGACTGGAGCTGCCCCCCATGGAGCTGCTGATCTTCGGCCACGGCAAGGGAGGCACCCCTTTGATGCAGGCCCAGCCATTGTCCGGTCTCGATCTGCCGCTGCGCGCCCTCGCCTGGCAGGAAGCGGACGGCCAGGTCTGGCTCGGCTACAATTCCGCGGCATGGATCGCCAAACGCCATCAAATCGAGGCAAAAAGCGCTGCGGTGGCGGAGGCGCTGGACAAAGCCTTGGCCGCCCTGACCGTGGCGGCAACCGCCCGGGAATTGTCCGCTTGAAGGCAAAATCAATGAAGCCGAACCAGCCGGCAGAGCCAACGCGGACAATCCCTGCCGTCCACTGCGCCTGATCCTGCGCTTCGCGACTCTCTTCACGTCTGCAACTGTTCATCCACTCCAGCCCATATCCACATGAATATGATACCGCCGCAATTGCCGCTGACCAAAAGAAGAATAAAGAGCATCACGCCCCTCCAGTTGGGAAAGATGCTGGCCATCATTTACGGCGGAATGTCGCTGCTCTTCATTCCATTTTTCCTGCTCTTCGGCGTCATCGCCAGCATGGCGCCAAAAGTCCATGGCGGGCCTCCGCTCCCCGCGATCTTCGGTTTTGGGCTCGGTTTTGCCCTTCTCTTCCCGCTCATCTACGCCGCGATGGGGTTTGTCCTCGGGGTCATCGGGGCGTTCATCTACAACCTCGTGGCAAAGTGGATCGGTGGAATCGAAGTGGAAGTGGAATGAACCGGCCCTCAGGCGGCTTCATCATCATCAACGAAAAATTCGCGCAACACGGCCAGCATCTTTTCCTTCGGGCTGCTTTTCAGCAAAAACCCGGATGCACCGCGTTGCTGGCAGTCGATCACCGTTTCCTTGTCCTGCTGCGATGACACAATGATGACGACGGCTTCCGGATCAGTTGCGATGATCTGGCTCAGGGTTTCCACCCCGGTCTGCCCATGCATGTTCAAATCGAGCAGCACCAAGGCCGGCCGCCATTCGGCATACAGCGCGGCGCCGTCGACCCCGTTCGACGTTTCACGAATCTCGCCGGCGCCCGCCGCCTCGAGCAGCGTGTGCAAAAACAAGCGCACATGCGCCTCGTCATCGATAATCAAGGCGGACGGAAGTTCGGCCATGTCGGATGTTTTGCCCATTCACCGTCCAAATTCAAGCTTCGGGCGGCCCGCCGGCCGGACTTATTCCGCCTGCACAATATAGCCGCGCAAGTATTCGCTCTCCGGCATCGTCACCAGCACCGGATGATCCGGCGGCTGGTGGCAGAACTCGAGCACGCGCACCTTGCGCTTCGCGTCGGTCGCGGCCTCGGCGAGCACCGAGCGCAGTTCGGCGTCCTGCATGTGATGGGAGCAGGTGTAGGTCGCCAGCACGCCGCCCGGCGTGAGCCGCTGGAGCGCACGCAGGTTGATTTCCTTGTAGCCGCGCAATGCGCCGGCGAGGGCGCTCTTCGACTTCGCAAACGGCGGCGGGTCGAGAATGATCACGTCCCACCGCGGCTCCGCCTCGCGCGCCGGGTCGTTGAACCAGTCGAACACGTTGGCGACGGCGAACTCCGCCCGCAGGCCGTTCTGCCCGGCATTGCGCCTCGCCGCCGCAATGGCGTCTTCGGCACTGTCGAGGCCGAGTACCTGCACCGCGCCCGCACGCGCCGCGTGCAGGGCAAACGGCCCCTGGTTGCAGAAAGCATCGAGCACGCGTCTGCCCGCGCAGTATTTTGCCACCACCGCATGCTGCACCCGCTGGTCGAGATAGAACCCCGTCTTCTGGCCGCTCTGCAGATCAAGCCAGTAGTCGAATCCGTCAATGGAGACCCAGCGCGGCTCCCACGGCCGGCCCGAAAGCGTGCGCACTTCCAGCGGCAGGCCCTCAAGCCGGCGGATCGGCGCGTCATTGCGAAAAATGATCTCCGCCGGCTGCAGCAGCTCCGCCAGCAGGTCGCCCACGAGCGTCTCGCGTTTGGCCAGGGCCAGCGACTGCGTCTGCACCACCAGCGTGTCGCCAAACTGGTCCACCACCACGCCCGGTAAATCGTCCGATTCGCTCCAGACAAGTCGTTGAAAACGATTGGCTTGCCCTGAGCCCGACGAAGGGCCGCGTCTGGCGATTGCCCGTTCCAGAGCGCCGCGCAACCAGGCTGCATCCAGCGTCACGCGTTCGCGACCCAGCCGGCGCCAGATGATTTGCGAGCGCGAATTGTAAATACCCGTGCCCAGCAGCCGACCGGCGCGATCCCGGCATTCGACTACCTCGCCATCATGCTCCGGCGGCAACAGTGCCTCGACCTCATTGGCGAACACCCACGGGTGTCCGACCAAGACCCTGGCTTTCGCGTTGGCTTTGAGTTTCAGCGACATACCGCGCATCACACTCCGCCACGTACTCCCTTAGAAGCTCAAAATCATCTATTTTTACCGGGCACGGCCGGCCCCGATGAAAACCTTTGTCGTCCTCGAAGCCTTCGGGCGCACGAAGAACGGCCACAATTACGGCGACCCACCCCGCCGCGAGAAAGATTCCTCCAATGGTTAATGATATAAAAAGCATGAGAGTATTTTCGGTGCCCGCCGCATAAACTTGAGTAAGGACAATCCCTCAAAATGAGGTCTCCAGCTGCCGGCAGGCTGCAAATGCGCGCCCGGACTCTTTTCTCCCCGCGAAAATAAGCCTTCCGCCCGCGCCCCATGGTCTTTTCAATCAACCTTTCGCATGTCGCCCGCCGCTGAAATCGCCCGCCGCCGCACCTTCGCCATCATCTCTCACCCCGATGCGGGCAAAACCACGCTCACGGAGAAATTCCTTCTTTACGGCAACGCCGTGCATCTCGCCGGCGCCGTCAAGGACCGCAAAAACCAGCGTGCCACCCGCTCCGACTGGATGGAACTCGAGCGCCAGCGCGGCATTTCCGTCAGTTCGACCGTGTTGCAATTCGATTACGCCGGCTGCGCCGTCAATCTCCTCGACACGCCCGGACACAAGGATTTTTCCGAGGACACCTACCGCGTGCTCACCGCGGTCGACGCCGTGCTCATGGTCATCGACGCCGCCAAGGGCATCGAGACGCAGACCCGCAAGCTCTTTGAAGTCTGCCGCCGCCGCGGCGTGCCCATCTTCACCTTCATGAACAAGTGCGACCGGCCCACGCTGAACCCGATCGCCCTGCTCGACGAACTCGAGTCCGTCCTCGGCCTGCAGTCGGCGCCCCTCCTCTGGCCGCTCGGCAACGGCCCTTCTTTCCGCGGCGTCTTCGACCGGCGCACCCGCCAGGTGCATCTTTTCGAGCGCGTCCCCGGCGGCGCCTATCGCGCGCCGGTCAACGTCACATCGCTGGACGATCCCGCCGTGCGCGAAAAGCTCGACGACACCTCCTACGAGGAAGTGACCGAGCAGCTCGCGATGCTCGACGGCGCCGGCCATCCCTTCGATCTCTCCGCCGTGCATGCGGGCAAACAGACGCCAGTTTATTTCGGCTCGGCCGTGAACAACTTCGGCGTGCAGCTGATGCTCGACAGCTTTTTGCTCAACTCCGTGCCGCCACAGCCGCGCCGCAACGCCACCGACGGGACAACCGTGGCCGTCGATTCCGAAAAATTTTCCGGTTTCATTTTCAAGATCCAGGCCAACATGGATCCGCGGCACCGCGACCGCATCGCCTTTCTGCGCGTGTGCTCGGGCAAATTCACCCGCGACATGTCCGTCCTGCACCAGCGCACCGGCCGCACCGTGCGCCTTTCCTCCTCGCACAAGCTCTTCGGCCAGGAGCGTGAGACCGTGGACGAAGCGTGGCCCGGCGACGTCATCGGCCTCGTCGGTCACGACGCTTTCGGCATCGGCGACACGCTCACGGAGGATCGCGCCATCGTCTTCAACGAAATCCCGCGCTTTCCGCCCGAGGTCTTTGCCTTCCTTTTCAATCCGAGTTCCTCCGACGCCAAGAAATACCGCGCCGGCCTCGAGCAGCTCCTCCAGGAAGGCGTCGTGCAGTCATTCACCGCGCGGCACGGGCCGCCCGGCGCCACGCTGCTCGCCGCCGTCGGCCCGCTGCAATTCGAAGTCGTCCAATACCGCCTCAAAAGCGAATACGGCGCCGAATCGCGCCTTGAGCCCGCCCCGTGGCAGATCCTGAAGTGGCTTGCGCCGCATCCTTCGCTGAAGAATCCGTCGTCGCTCATCCTCGCCACCGGCGTGAGCCTCGGCGCCGATTCGCATGATCGGCCCGTCGCGCTTTTCCCCAACGACTGGACGCTGCGCTACTTCATCGAAAAAAATCCCGAGCTGAAGTTGCACGATCTGCCGCCCGAGCAAACCAGCCAGCGCGACTCCGTCTGAAATCGTGAAGGTTGTTTACTTCCCATCTGCCGCTCACTTTCGCCGCTGGCTCAAGACAAACCACGCCGCGATGACCGAGCTTTGGATCGGCTTTTACAAGAAGGACTCGGGCCGGGGCGGCCTCACCTATGCCGGGGCGCTCGATGAGGCCTTGTGCTTCGGCTGGATCGATGGCGTCCGTAAAAACACCGGCCCCGACAGCTATGCCATCCGCTTCACCCCGCGAAAGGCCAAGAGCATCTGGAGCCTGGTCAACGTCCGCCATGCAGAGCGGTTGACCGCGGCGGGCAAAATGCATGCAGCGGGCCTGAAGGCGTTCGCAGCCCGGCAGACCCACAAGACCGGCATCTACGCCTTCGAACAAAACCCAAAGAAACTCCCGGCCTCCTATGAAAGGGAATTCCGCGCCAGTAAAAAGGCGTGGGCTTTCTTCATCGCACAAGCCCCTTGGTATCAGCGCACCGCCATATATAAGGTGGTCAGTCCGAAACAGGAAGCCACCCGCCTGCGCTGGCTTGGCCTTCTCATCACCGACTCCACCAAGGGCAAACGGCTCGACGTTCTGACCAGCCTGGCAAAACGCCCGGCCCCATCGTCTGCCGGGAAACCGGAAAGGCGCTGAACTTCCCGGCACTTCGTGCCGTAATAAATTTCGACGTTTTGCGCGCTTTCTGCTCGCGCCGCGTCATAAAAATTTTCTTTTTCGCGCATGCGTCTCCCGCGCCTTCTCCTTTTTCTTTCGATTATTTTGTCCGCTGCATCGGCCAGCGCTTCAGCCAAGGAGGCCGAAGCCGCCCGCGCCTACAAGGGCGCCATCGTCATGGATGCCGCCACGGGCCAGGTCCTCTTTGAGGACCATGCCGACGAAATCGGGCCGCCCGCCAGCGTTACAAAATTGATGACGTTCCTCATCGTGCAGGATCACATCGCCAGCGGCGCGCTCACGCTGCAGACACCCGTCACCGTCACACGCGAAGACGCCCGGGTCGGCGGCACCCAGGTGTGGCTGAAGGAAAACGAAGTGTTCCCGGTCGAGGAATTGCTTTTCGCATTGATGATCCAATCCGCCAATGATGCCGCCAGCGCCCTCGCCCACACCGTCGGTGGTTCACGCGAGGCCTTCGTCGAGCTGATGAATGCCAAGGCCCGCGAGCTCGGCATGACCCATACCACTTTCCACTCACCCCATGGCCTGCCGCCCAGCCGCGGCCAGCAGCCCGACCTCACTTCACCGCACGACCTCGCCCTGCTCAGCCGCTACCTGCTGCTGCATACCGACATTCTTCGCTACACCTCCGTGCATACGCGGCCCTTCGGCACCGGTGTGCGCCTGCAGACCGTGGTCATGACCAACCACAACCACCTGCTCGGTCACATCAACGGCTGCGACGGCCTCAAGACCGGCTTCACCAACGGCGCCGGCTTTTGCCTCGCCGCCACCGCGCAACGCGGCAGCCATCGCATCATCGTGGTGGTAATGGGCAGCTCCCAAGCCAAGACCCGCGACCTGAAGGTGGCCGAGCTGATTGAAAAGGGCTTCACCCAGATCCCGCCCGGGTCCGCCTTTGCCGGTTACACGCCGCCAGCGACGGAAACGGCCACTCCCGGGCCAATCGCTGCGCCACCCGCAACCAGCCCAGTCGCTCCGGTTGAGACGCCGGCCACGGCTCCAGCCACTCCCGCTCCCTCGCCGGTCACACCTGCGCCACTCTCGCCGGCGGAAAAGACGTCCGACCTGGGTGCCACCGACAATGTCACGGTGAAATTTTCCGACCCGGCCGCCCGCAAAAAAGGCTGAATGCTCAGGCCAGCCCCAGCGTTTCCAGCACGATGATCAAAATGCCGAGCACGACAAACAGCGCGCCAAGCAGCCCGGCTTCGTAACGTTCGAAGCGTTTTATCTGGATCTTCTCGAATCCCAGCAGGGCCAGCGAGGTGAACAGAAGCATCGCCGCAAGCGTCGCCACCGCCAGGATCACGCTGAGCACGATAAATCCCCGCCAGCCAAATTTCACCCCTGCTCCGTACAGCGGGAGGAAAACCTCGCAGGGTGAAAGCGTCAGCATGACGAAGAGCCCGCCGACGGCGGTCCAGTCGCTGCTGGCCTTGGACACCAGCGTGCTCTCCTTCAGTTCGTGCTCCCAATGGCTGTGTTCGTGTTCATGGCCGCATTTTTCCGACGGATGGTGATGGTCGCCCAAAGTCGGATGATGGCAGATCCCGCCGCCCCGCCACTGGCGCCACCCGAAATAGAGCCCGATGGCAACGAAGAGGCCGCCCACCACCCAGGGAAAAAGGCCGCCGATTTTTTCATCGAGCTTGAAGCCAAACCACGCGATCGCGAGGCCCAGCAGGCTGTTCATCAACACATGCCCGGAGCCGGCCAGCGCGGTGACCGCCAGCGCCTTGGCCCGGCTCCATCGCCGCGTGCGGGCCACCAGCACAAACGGCAGCCAGTGCGTCGGGATCGCGGCATGCATGAACGCTGCCGTAAAGCCGATCGCAGCCAGGGTGGTCAGAGCGGTGAAATTCATAAAATGCAGGCGAAACAGCCAGCTATCGCGGGTGCGGACGGGGCTGTCGAACGCGAACTCTAGCAAATCCGTCAATACCCCAGGCTGATCACACACGGCCATGGCCATGTCTTTTTCCTGCAAATTGAATTCTCATCAGGGATCGGCTGTGCTTCGCTGTACTTTCTCATGTCGCCCGACATTGCCGCCGTTAAAAGCCATCTCCTCTCGCTGCAGGACAGGATCTGCGCCGCGCTCGAGACGGAGGACGGCACCGCGCGTTTTCGCGAAGATGCCTGGGAGCGTCCGGAAGGCGGCGGCGGGCGCACGCGCGTGCTGGCGGACGGTGCCGTGTTTGAAAAGGCCGGCGTGAATTTTTCACATGTCACCGGGACGGCTCTGCCGCCCTCGGCCACCGTCCAGCGGCCTGCCCTCGCCGGCCAGCCGTTCGAGGCACTCGGCGTTTCGCTCGTCGTGCATCCGCGCAATCCCCACGTGCCCACCAGCCACGCCAATGTGCGCTTTTTCATTGCCGGACCGGCGGCAGCCCCCACCTGGTGGTTTGGCGGCGGCTGCGATCTTACACCCTATTACGGCGTCGAGGAGGATGCCGTGCACTGGCACCGCACGATGCGCGACGCCGTCGCTCCCTTTGGTGACACGCTTTATCCGCGTTTCAAAAAATGGTGTGATGATTATTTTTTCATCAGGCATCGCGGTGAACCACGCGGCCTCGGCGGCCTGTTCTACGACGATTTCAACGAACTCGGCTTCGAGCGCAGCTTCGCCCTCACCCGCGCCGTCGGCGATGCCTACCTCGCCGCCTACCGCCCCATCGCGGCCCGCCGCAAGGCCACCTCTCACAGTGAACGCGAGCGGCAATTCCAGCTGTACCGCCGCGGGCGCTACGTCGAATTCAACCTCGTATACGACCGCGGCACGCTTTTCGGACTGCAAAGCGGTGGCCGCACCGAATCCATCCTCATGAGCCTGCCGCCGCTGGCCCGCTGGGATTATGACTGGCACCCCGAGCCGGGTTCGCCCGAGGCCCGGCTCTATGATGTTTTTCTGAAACCTAAAAACTGGGCCGATGCCTAGCCACCTGACGCACAAAAATGCAGGGATGATGAATTAGCATTCCGTCGTTTTTCGCCCTTTACGGCAATTTTCCCATGACCTCCCGTGAACGCTTCCTCGCCGCCTGCGCCTGCACGCCGCTCGACCGGCCCCCGGTGTGGCTCATGCGCCAGGCCGGTCGCTATCTGCCCGAGTATCGCGCGCTCAAGGAAAAGCATTCGTTTCTCGAAATGGTCCGCACGCCTGCGCTTGCGGCCGAGGTCACGCTGCAGCCGCTGCGCCGCTTCGCCTTCGACGCTGCCATCCTGTTTTCCGACATCCTCGTGTTGCCCGAAGCCCTCGGCCAGGGTTACCGCTTCAAGGACGAGGGCGGCATCGCGATGGATTTCGCCCTCTCCTCGCGGGCCGACATCGACCGGCTGGCGCCAGCCGGCGCTGTGCCGGAAAAGCTCGCCTATGTCGCCGGCGCGCTCGCGTTGTTGAAAAAGGAACTCGCGGGCCGCACCGCGCTGCTCGGCTTCGGCGGCTCTCCCTGGACGCTCGCCTGCTACATGCTCGAAGGCGGCGGATCGGACACCTTTGCCCGGGCCAAAAGCTTTTTCCAGACCGAACGCGCCGCTTTCGACGTGCTCATGGAGAAACTCACCGCCGCGCTGATCACCTATTTCCGGATGCAAATCGGCGCCGGCGCCGACGCCATCCAGATTTTCGACTCATGGGCCGGCGTGCTGGCCGGCGCCGATTACGAAGCGGCCTCACTCCGCTGGATTCGCGAGATCATCGCCGCCCTGCCGCCAGAATTCCCCGTCATTCTTTTCGCCAAGGGCGCCGGCGCCCAACTGGTCGAGCAAAGCTTCACCGGCGCGCGCGGGCTGAGCGTCGATTGGACCGTGGACCTGCGCGCCGCCCGCGCCCAGCTGCCCAAGACTATCGCCCTGCAAGGCAACCTTGATCCGCAGCTCCTCACTACCACGCCAGACCTCGTGCGCACCGCAACCACCCGCTTGCTCGAGTCGCTCCGCGGCACGGCCGGCCATATTCTCAACCTTGGCCATGGCATTACGCCCGATGCCCGCATCGATTGCGTCGAAGCGCTTGTTACAACCGCAATCAATTGGAAATAAGCAGCATAAAAAACACCGAAGCGCAGAAAAAGAGTCGCGCCAGCCCTGTTTCTTGTGATTTTTCGAGGCGTTTGTGGCCCAGCAGAATCCAAAATCAATCGCTGTCATCGGCGGCGGCCTCACTGGCCTGACCGCCGCTTGGCGCCTGCATACGCGCGGGCACCGCGTGCGGCTCTTTGAAGCGAGCTCACGCCTTGGCGGCGCAGTGGGCAGCGAACCCATTGACGGCTGGCTGGTGGAGGCGGGTCCCAATTCGCTGCAAGTCAACTCGCCCGACGTCGCCGCCGTGCTCGATGAACTCGGCCTCGGCTCGCAGAAGCTGGCTGCGAGCCCCGCCGCCAAGAACCGTTATGTCGTCCGCGACGGCGAGCTTCGCGCCATGCCGCTCTCATCGCCAGCATTGCTGGGCTCGCGATTGTTCTCGACGTCCGCCAAGCTCCGCATCCTCGCGGAAATTTTCACCCGGCGCCGCACGCGCACCGATGATCCCAGCCTCGCCACCTTTGTCCGCGAACATTTCGGCCAGGAGTTCGTCGATTACGCGCTCGATCCTCTCGTCTCTGGCATTTACGCGGGCGATCCGGCGAAACTCTCCGCGCGCCATGCCTTTCCCCGGCTGTTGGAATTTGAGCGCACATATGGTTCGCTCCTGCGCGCACAGGTCACGACTGTCCGCGAGCGCCGCAAGCGCGGTGAACCGCCCTCGCAGCTCATTTCATTTGCCGGCGGCCTGCAAACGCTCACCGACACCCTTGCCGCCGCCCTGCCGCCTGGCGCGATCCAGCTGCGCGCAAAGGTCAACCGCCTGCAGCCCGGGCCGCCCTGGTGGCTCGCCTGGCAGCAGGACGATATGGCCTACAGCGAAAAAGCCGACGCCATCATCCTCGCGGTACCCGCGGCCACGCTGGCCTCTTTGCGCGTGGGCAATGAACACCCGCTCGCCACCCTCGCCGGCATTGAGCATTCGCCCGTTGCCTCCCTGTTTCTCGGTTTCCATCACAATGACGTCGCCCATCCGCTTGACGGCTTCGGTATGCTCGTGCCGGAACGCGAACAGCGCCTCCCGCTCGGCGTGATTTTTTCCTCGACGCTGTTTCCCGGCCGCGCACCTGACAATCACATCGCCATCACCGTGATGGCCGGAGGTGCCCGCCGGCCGGCCCTTGCCCGGCTTGACCCCGAGACACTGCTTGCCTCCGTGCTGCCCGACTTGCGCTCGTTGCTCAATGTGCACGGCGATCCGGTTTTCATGCGCCATACTTTCTGGCCGCGCGCCATCCCGCAATACACGCTCGGCTACGATCGTTTCCTTGACGCAATGGCTGCCACCGAAAAAAAGTTTCCAGGTCTTTCCATCGGCGGCCACGTTCGCGACGGCATCGCCCTCGGCGCCTGCCTGACTTCGGGACTGCGTCTGGCCGAGTGCGCCGCCAAGGCTTGATTCGGGCCGCCCGCGGCCAGCTGTCAGCCTTGACTCATCCGCCGCACAGAGTAGCCTCGAACGCTTTTCTCGGCATGGCGCAAGACCTGAAAGACACGCTCCAGCTACCCAAGACCGATTTTCCGATGCGCGCCAACCTCGTGCAACGTGAACCGGCCCGCCTGGCTCATTGGGAAAAACTCGGCCTCTACGAACGCATCCAGAACCGGAACAGCGGTCCGGCCCAGGCCCGCGCGGGCAAGGTCTTCGTCCTGCACGACGGCCCGCCGTTCACCAATGGCGACGTCCACATCGGCACTGCGCTCAACAAGGTGCTCAAGGACGTTACCCTCCGCTACAAGTCCATGCGCGGCTTCCGCACGCCCTATGTGCCGGGCTGGGACTGCCACGGCCTGCCCATCGAGCAGAAGGTCGCGCGCGACCTGCAGGAAAAAAAGCAGACCGTCACAGCCGCCGAATTGCGCGCGAAATGCGACGAATTTTCGGAGGGTTGGATCGCCAGGCAAAAGACCCAGTTCAAGCGCCTCGGCGTGCTCGCCGACTGGAAAAACGAATACAAGACCAAGGCGCCGGCCTTCGAGGCCGACATCCTGCGTACCTTCGCGGCCTTCATCGAAAAGGACCTCGTTTATCGCGCCAAAAAGCCCGTTTATTGGTCGATCCCTTTCCAGACCGCCCTCGCCGAAGCCGAGATTGAATACAAAGACCACATTTCGCCGTCGATCTGGGTGAAATTTCCCGTGCCGGCCGAAGAAGCAAAAAAATTCGGCCTGCCGGCGGACAAGCCTCTCAGTATCGTCATCTGGACCACCACGCCGTGGACGATCCCGGCAAATCTGGCGATCGCGCTTAATCCCGGGGTCGATTACGTTGTCGCCGATCTCGGCGCGGAACGCATCGTCGTCGCCCAGGCATTGCTCGGCGCCGTCGCCACCGCCGCAAAGCTCGACCCTGCTCCGACGACCATCCACACCCTTCCCGGCAAGGCGCTCGAAAATCTTGCGGCCCGCCATCCTTTCATCGAACGCGTCTCGCGCGTCGTTCTCGCCGATTACGTCACCATCGACAGCGGCACCGGCTGCGTGCACACCGCGCCGGGCCACGGCATGGACGACTACCAGACCGGACTCAAATACGGCCTCGAAATCTACTGCCCCGTCGGCGACGACGGCCGCTATCTCGACGACGGCCGCGTGCCCGCCGACCTCGTCGGCCTGACTGCACTTGAATCAGTGGAGGATCTCGCCGCAAAGAAAACTTCCACCGCCAACGTCGGCGTCCTCAAGAAACTCGCCGCCACCAACACGCTGCTCGCCAAGGAAAAATACACCCACAGTTATCCGCATTGCTGGCGTTCAAAGACGCCCATCATCTTTCGCGCCGTCGACCAATGGTTTGTCGCCCTCGACAAAAGCGGCACCCGCGCCACCGCCCTCGCGGCCATCGGCCAGGTTCAATGGGTTCCGGCCTGGGGCGAAGCCCGCATCCGCGGCGCCGTCGAATCACGGCCCGACTGGTGCATCAGCCGCCAGCGTTCATGGGGGGTGCCCATCCCCGCGTTTTACGACGCGCAGAAAAAGCCCTGCCTGGACGCCGGCGTCGTTCGCGCCATCGCGGACAAGATCGAAAAACTCGGCACCAATTTCTGGTATGACTCCGCGCCGGAGAAAATCCTCGAAGGCATCAGCCTGCCATCCGGCTGGCCCGCGCCGTCCGCGCTCACCTGCGGACGCGATACGCTCGACGTCTGGCTCGACTCCGGTTCCTCGCACGCCGCCGTGCTCAGGCACGGCCAGGGCGGCACGCAGTGGCCGGCCGACCTTTACCTGGAGGGCAGTGACCAGCACCGCGGCTGGTTCCAGTCCTCGCTCTGGACCAGCGTGATCGCGTTCGCCCGCGCGCCCTACCAGGCCGTCCTGACGCATGGCTTCATCGTCGACCAGGAGCGCAACAAGATTTCCAAAAGCAGCACCTACGAAAAGCCGCAGACCTCCGACGCCTACATCGCCGAACACGGCGCCGACGTCATTCGCCTCTGGATCGCCTCGCAGGATTTTCGCGACGACATCCCCGTCTCAAAGGAAATCCTCTCGCACGTCGGAGAAACCTACCGGCTTTTGCGCAACACTTTCCGCTACCAGCTCTCCGTGCTGCACGATTTCGATCCGGCGCGTGACAGTGTGGCCGTGGAGCAGCTCGACACGCTCGACCGCTGGGCGCTGCACCAGACGGTCACCCTCCTGCGTGACTGCACCGCCGCCTACGACGCCTACGAGTTCCACCGCGTTTACCAGCTCTGCAACCAATTCTGTTCAGTCACGCTTTCCGCCACCTACCACGACATTCTTAAGGATCGCCTTTACACGCTCGGGGCGAATTCGCCCTTGCGCCGTTCGTCACAGACCGCCATCCACCATATTTTTCAGGTGCTCGTGAAGGTGCTTGCACCCATTCTCACATTCACATCCGACGAAGCCTGGAGTTTTGCCAGGACAAAAATTGAGTACGCCGATGAGTCCGTTCATATGCAGGACTGGCCGGCCCTGCAGGACGCTTGGAAAAACGACGTGGTCGAAGCCGATGTCACCGCGCTGCTCCGCATACGCGCCCAAGTCAACGAGGCCCTTGAGCCCGCGCGTCAGGCCGGCCACATCGGCAAATCCCTCGACGCCGCCGTCACGCTCACGGTTGCGCCCGATCATGCGGATTTCCGCATACTTGAAAAGCATCGCGACTTCCTGCCGGAACTTTTTATCGTCTCGCACGTCACTCTTATTTCCACTGCCGGCCCATCACCCGGCGTGAACGTCCGCCCCGCCCAGGAGCTCGGCCATGTCCGCTGCCCGCGCTGCTGGCGCTGGGTACCCGCGCTCGAGCACACCGCGCACGGCGATGTTTGTCCGCGTTGCGTCCAAGCCCTTTCCAACTAAATCTCACCATGGCCAAAAACAAAACACCCGCCAAGAAGCCCTCGCCCAAACCGGCCAAGCCCGCTGCCAAAAAAGCAGTGGTTTCGAAGAAACCCGCCCCGACGGACAAATCCCCCGTCGAGACCAAGGCCGCCGCCGCCCTCAAGGCCGCGCGCGAGGATCTGCGCAGCCGCATCCTCGGTCGCAAGGTGTCGAAGCCGATTGCCTTCAGCCTCGATGAAGTCCGCGAGATCGCCAAGGTCAACGTCAGCAAGGCCTCCACATCCACCGCCAAGCCCGGCAAATCGGTAGCCAAGCCGACCGTCAAGCAATTGGAAGCGCTCAAACCTTCCGTCAAGCCGTCGCACATCAAGGCCGCCTCGCTCATGGACGTGCTTGGCTTCAATCCCAAGAAGACTCTCAAGCCCATTCAAAACGACCCCGAGAAGGTTCCGGAAAAATTCCGCCGCTATTTCAAGCTGCTCCTCGACCTTCGCAGCCATCTCCTCGGCCAGCTCGACCAGCACACCGAGGATACGCTCAAGCGCTCGACCAAGGATGACACCGGCGATCTCTCCAGCTACGGCCAGCACATGGCCGACGCCGGCACCGACACCTTCGACCGCGATTTCGCCCTCAGCATGGTCGCCAACGAACAGGAGGCCCTCTCTGAAATCGACGCCGCCATCCAGCGCGTCCACGCCGGCACCTACGGCGTCTGCGAAGTCACCGGCAAGCCCATCGCCAAGGAACGCCTGGTGGCCGTGCCCTTCACGCGCTATTCCGCCGAGGCGCAGAAGGAAATTGAGAAAAACCGTTACCGCACGCGCACCCAGGCCGGTCTTTTTGGCGAGCTCGGCGAAGAAGGCGCGAAACTCTCCGAAAGCGAGAGCGGCGGCGACGAATGACGCCGGTCCCAGCACCCGTGTCGCGCGACACGCTTAAGTCCATCACCGGGCCGGCCGAGCAGGCCTCGCGCCTGCATCGCGCCCTCGCCTATCGCGTGCTCCTGCTGCTGGCCGCGGGCGTCTTTGCCCTCGACCAGGCGACCAAGGCCTGGATTCACGCCCGTCTGCCCTTCGGCACCTATGGCGAGCCCGGGGCGATTCCCGTCATCCGGGGGTTTTTCTACCTCGTGCACGTCGGCAATACCGGTGCGGCCTGGAGCCTGTTCTCCGGCAAAAGCACCGCGCTCGCCACGCTCGCGGCGGCCACCCTCATTGCTATTTTTCTCTGGCGCCGCCAGCTCGGCCTGCGCCAGACCGCCGTGCAGGTCAGCTTCGGCCTGCTCTGCGGCGGCATCCTTGGCAATCTCGTGGACCGCCTCGCGCACCGCCACGTCATCGACTTCCTCGACTTCCATTTCGGCGGCTACATCTACCCCACCTTCAATTTTGCCGACAGCGCCATCTGCATCGGAGTCATTCTCTACGTACTGCATTCGCTGCGCGAGCCGAAGCATTGATCGAGAAAGGCAGCTCTTTCGCTGCGAGCCAGCCTTTCCGTCTTAAAAATCACTCCACGTTCGCGATTTGTTCGCGCACGCGCTCGAGCTCGTTCTTCAGCTCCATGACCGCACGGGAGATTTCAAGGTCATTGGCCTTGCTGCCGACCGTGTGCACCTCCCGGCTGATTTCCTGCAGGAGAAATTCCGCCTTGCGCCCGATCTCCGCGTCCGAGCGGAGCAGGGCCGCAAACTGCTCAAAATGGCTGCGCAGGCGCGTCAGCTCCTCGCTCACGTCGCAGCGGTCGGCGAAAATCGCGATTTCCTTCAGCACGCGCTCGTCATTCACGTCCAGTTCGAGCCCGGCGTCGCGCAGCCGTTTCAGCAGCTGCTCTCGATAGGCCGGTGCGACCTGCGGCGCGCGCGCCGCCACCGCCGCCACCTGCGTACGCAACGCTGCGACGCGTGTTTCAAAATCCTTCAGCAGCGCCGCGCCTTCCTGGGCGCGCATGGCCGCAAACGCCCGCAATGCCTCCTCCAACGCCGCGCGCACCGCCGGCAGGGCCGCGTCGGCCGCGGGCAGCTCGGCCGTCCTGCGCTGCGCACTGGCCACCCGCCACAAAAGTTCTGGCGTGACCGCAAACGGCACACCGCGCCGCGCCGCGAATTCCTTCAGCCGGTCGAGCGCCGCACCAGCCGACACCTCGTCCCAGGCCTCCGGTTCAGCTCCGGCCGCACCGGTCAACTCGAGATCCACATGGACCTTGCCGCGCGCAGCGAATTTCCGCACCAGTTCGCCCACCGTGGATTCGAGGCTCTCCCACTCGTCGGGCAGCGAGAATGTCAGGTCGAGCGTCTTGCGGTTCACGGAACTGACCTGCACCGTGAGCGTGTGTGAACCGAGCGCCGCGGTCGCGCGCCCGTAGCCGGTCATGCTTTTCATGCGCGTTCGCTGAGGATTTTGGCGACCTGCTGCACGTCCTTGTCGCCGCGGCCGGACAGGTTGACGATGATGATCTGATCCTTCGGCATCTCTGCGGCGCGCTTTAGCCCGTGGGCCAGCGCGTGCGCGCTTTCCAGCGCCGGAATGATGCCTTCGAGCCGCGCGCAGAGCTGGAACGCGGCCAGCACCTCGTCGTCCTTCGCATACGTGTACTCGATGCGCCCGCGATCGCGATAAAACGCATGCTCAGGTCCCACCGCCGCATAATCGAGGCCGGCGCTGACAGAGTGAGTGAGTTCAATCTGGCCGTCGCCATCCTGCAGGATGAATGTCTTGCAGCCCTGCAGCACACCGAGTTTGCCACCTTCGAAGCGCGCGGCGTGCTCGCCGCGCCGGATGCCGTGGCCGCCGGCCTCGACGCCAACCATCGCGACCAGGGAATCCTCGAGGAATTCGAAAAACAATCCCATCGCGTTGCTGCCGCCACCCACGCAGGCGATCAATTCATCGGGCAGCCGCCCTTCCCGCGCCAGAATCTGCTCGCGCGCCTCCTGGCCGATGACGCGGTGAAAATCGCGCACCATCGCCGGATAAGGATGCGCGCCGTAAACCGTGCCGAGAATGTAATGGGTCGTGCGCACATTCGTCACCCAATCGCGCATGGCTTCGTTGATGGCCTCCTTGAGCGTCTTCTGGCCGGCCTCGACGCCGCGCACCTCCGCACCCATCAGCCGCATGCGGAAAACATTCAGGGCCTGCCGCTCCATGTCGACCGCCCCCATGTAAACCACGCACTCGAAACCGAACTTCGCGCAAACCGCCGCCGTGGCGACACCGTGCTGGCCCGCGCCCGTCTCGGCGATGATGCGCTTCTTGCCCATGCGCCGCGCGAGCAGCGCCTGGCCGATGGCGTTGTTGATCTTGTGCGCGCCGGTGTGCAGCAGATCCTCGCGCTTCAGGTAGATTTTGGCGCCGCCGCAGTGCTCCGTCAGCCGCTCTGCAAAATAAAGTTCCGTCGGCCGGCCCGCGAACTCCTTCAAATGATGCTTAAATTCCGCCTGAAACGCGGGATCGTTTTTTGCCGCCGTATAAGCGGTGTTCAGCTCCTCCAGCGCAGTCATCAGCGTCTCGGGCACGAAGATGCCGCCATAGGGTCCGAAATGGCCCGCGGGTCCGGGCACGGAGAAACGATCGACTTGGGGATCAACGGCGAGTGCGGCCATGGTGGAAGGGAGATTGCAGGGAAAGGGCTCCGGCGCAAGACGGACTCACACCCGCTTGATGGTCACAAGCGTGAGGTCGTCGCGCTGCTCGGCAGCCCCGCTGAAGCGCTGGACATTTTCAAGAATGCTGTCGTTGATTTCGCGCGCGCTGCGGCCGTGCAGCGCCCGCACCACGTCGGCCAGCCGGCTGCCGGAAAACTCCTTCAGCTCCTCGTTGGGCGCCTCGGTGATGCCATCGGTATAAAGCACCATCACGTCACCCGCCTCAAAGCGCTCGACCCGGTCGGCGATAACCTCGGAAAAAAGCGCCTCGTCCACCATGCCCAGCGGCATTCCCTCGCTGCCGGTGAATTCGCTCACATAAAGCCCGCTGACGCGATCGCGACGCGCGAAGAGCGTCAACTCGTGGCCGGCGCGGGCAAACGTCACCGTGCCGGCCGCGGCATCCACCACGGCGTAGGTCATCGTCACGAACATCTCGCGCTGCAGATCGCCGCTCAGCACGCGGTTGAGCTCGATGAGGGCGCGGGCGGGAGAATCGTGGCGGGGCGCGATCTGCCGGAGATTGGCGCGGCAGATCGCCATGAGCAGCGACGCCGGGATGCCCTTGCCCGACACGTCGGCCACGGCGACGCCGAGACGTGCGCCCGGCAGCGCAAAAAGATCATAGAGGTCGCCGCCGATTTTTTGCGCCGGAATATAGCGGGCATCGACATCAAGGCCGGCGATGCGCGGTGCAGTGCGCGGCAGGAGCATTTTCTGGATGCCGCTGGCCAGCGAGAGGTCGAGGTCGAGCTGGCTTTTCTCGATCTGAAAATTCAGGAACTCGGCGTTATGCAGCGCAAGGGCGGCCTGTTCGGCGAGCGATTGCACAAGCGAAAAATCCGTCGCGCTGAACGGCAGGCCGTCAGCCGGATTGGTCACGGCCAGCACGCCGAAAAACCGTTCGCGGAAAATCAGCGGCACGGCGATGACCGACTTCACCGCGAGCGCCGGATCGTCATGCTTGACGATGCGCGGATCGGCCGAGGCATCGGTGATCAGTTCGCCCTTGCCCGTCGCGGCCACGCGACCGACCACGCCGTCGCCGACCGGGAATGTCTCGGAGCGCAACACCTGTTCGATGAATTTCGCCCGTGTGGTGAGCTTGTCCTTCACCGCCTCGGGCAGCGGCCGGTGCGGCGGGAAAAGCCCCTCGAGCGCCGCGCCGCGCATCTGGTTGTCGGAGGTTTTCTCGAAGATGCACGCGCTAAGCGCGCCGGTGCTGAGGATGGCGGCGTGCACGATGCGCTGGTAGAGGATGGCGCGCGAGGGGTTGTCGGCCAGCGCCTCCGCCATCTGGTGCATGAAATCGAGGACAATGCGGTTTTCCTGCGCCAGCGTCTGGCGCTGTTCATCAATGCGGTCAGCCTCGCGGCGCGCGTGCACGAGGGGCACGAGCATGGCGATGGCGCCGAGGACGAGGCCAAGGACGAGAAAAAGAAACCACATCATTGCGAACGCTAGCCGGAGAGTCAGGCAAGGCGCGGCGCGGCGCGCAATGACGGAAACGCGCTGCGAATTTACCCCGTTTTCAAACCGATCCGGTCACGGGTGCTCGACCCGGTTCTTCAAAAACGCGAGCACATCCTGGAATTTGCTGCGGTTGCCTTCGTCCGCGCTCACGAGGTTCTCATGGGCCTCGAGCACAAGACGGGCATTTTCGAGCTCGCCCCGGTCCAGGCAGGGCAGCGGCATGGGCGGCGTGGTGAAAGTCACAGGCACATCCCCGCCGTCGACGGTCAACAGCCGGTGCAGACCGAGATTGCGAATGAGCTCGAGATTACGCAAACCGACCCGCGCCAGCACCAGGCTGCCCGGCGGATTCCTTTTGCGAAGCGCCATCGCCGCCCCGGCCAGCACGCCGAGAAACGTGCTGTCCATGCTCGTGCAACGCTGGAAGTCCATGACAAATCGCGCCTTGCCCTGACGAAGCATCTCTTCAACAAAGTCGTGCAGACAGGCGCTGTTTTGGAAGCAGGCACGGCCCTCGATGCGCACCAGCACGGGGTCAGAATAGGCATCAACAAGAAAAGAGGACTTGGCGTTGTCAGGCATGCAATGGAGCCAGACGGGCCTCCCAGCCGGTCTGGCGGTTGATCTACTTAATTCTTAGCCAGAATTTGCCGCAACACAAACGGCAGGATGCCACCATGCTGGTAATAATCGATCTCGATGGGCGTATCGATACGGCAGCGGACCGGGACGTCCAACTCTTCGCCGTTCGCGCGTTTGATGTGAAGTTTGAGATCCTGCTGCGGCTTGAGCGCAGGACTGAGACCGAGCACGTCATAAGCCTCGGTGCCGTCGAGCTTCAACGTCTGCGCGGTCGTGCCTTCCTTGAATTGCAGCGGCAGCACGCCCATACCGACGAGGTTTGAACGGTGGATGCGTTCGAAGCTCTGGGCCACGACGACTTTCACGCCGAGAAGATTGGTGCCTTTGGCCGCCCAGTCACGCGATGAGCCTGTGCCGTATTCCTGCCCGGCGAGGACGATCAGGGGCGTCTTCGCCGCGATGTGTTTGGCCGCCGCGTCGAAAATCGACATCTTCTCGCCCGTCGGCTGATACAGGGTGTTGCCGCCCTCCTCGCCGCCGAGCATGAGATTCTTGATGCGGACGTTCGCAAACGTGCCGCGGGTCATCACGCGGTCGTTGCCGCGGCGCGAACCGTAGCTGTTGAAGTCCTCATAGGCCACGCCGTTTTCAACGAGATACTTTCCAGCCGGCGCGGTCTTCTTGATGGCGCCGGCAGGCGAGATGTGGTCGGTCGTGACGGAGTCGCCAAAGATGCCCAGCGGGCGGGCGCCGCGGATTTCGGCGATCGTCCCGGGCTGGAGGCTGAAGTTCGTGAAGAACGGAGGCTCCTGGATGTAGGTCGATTTCGCATCCCACGCGTAGACATTGCCGGTGCTGGAAGGAATCTCGTTCCACTTCGGATTCTGCGCGGCAAAATCGCGATAAAGCTGGGCGAAGACCTCCGGGTGCAGCGCACGCTTCATCTCGTCGCGGATTTCCGTGAGCGAGGGCCAGATATCCTTGAGAAATACTTTCTCACCCGACTTGCCCGTGCCCAGCGGCTCGGAGGAAAGATCGATGTCCACCCGGCCGGCGAGCGCGAAGGCGACGACAAGCGGCGGCGACATGAGGAAGTTGGCCTTGATGTTCTGGTGCACGCGCGCCTCGAAATTGCGGTTACCCGAAAGCACGCTAGCGGCAATGAGGTCGTTTTTGACCACGGCTTCCTCGATCGCCGGATGCAGCGGGCCCGAATTGCCGATGCAAGTGGTGCAGCCGTAGCCGACGAGGTTGAAGCCGAGCTGGTCGAGGTAGGTTTGAAGGCCGGCGCGGTTCAGATAGTCGCTCACCACGCGCGAGCCGGGCGCGAGTGAAGCCTTGATGACCGGGCTCACGCTCAGGCCGCGCTCAATGGCTTTTTTCGCGAGCAGGCCGGCCGCGAGCATGACACTTGGATTCGACGTGTTCGTGCAGCTCGTGATGGCCGCGATGAGCACGGAGCCGTGGCGAATGTCGCCCTCCATGCGCCGTCCCGGCGAGGCCACGGGATCGGGCGTCGGGCGATTGTTGGCCATCTCACGCTCGGTGGCGGGATTGGTCGCACAGGCCGCCGCGCGCTCCGATGAAACCGGTTCCTGGCTGCCGCCGCCGGGATGGGAAGGTCCATCATGACCATTGGCGGAAACATGAACGGTCTTGGCCAATTCGGCGGCTGCTTTGCCAAAGCCATTTTCCGTGACCGGCTTGGAAAAAGCCGTGGTGAATTCGTTTTTCAGCTTTGGCAACTCGATGCGGTCCTGGGGACGCTTCGGACCGGCCACGCTCGGCACGACCGTGCCGAGGTCGAGCTCAAGGTCCTGCGAATAGTCGATCTGTCCTTTCTGCGGCACACCCCACAGGCCCTGCGCCTTGTAGTAAGCCTCATAGAGCGCGATGTGTTCGGCACTCCGGCCGGTGTTGCGCAGGTAGGTCGAGCATTCGGCGTCGATCGGGAAAAAGCCCATGGTCGCACCGTATTCAGGCGCCATGTTGGCGATGGTCGCACGGTCCACCACCGGCAGCGCGGTCGCGCCGGGACCGTAGAACTCCACGAATTTCCCCACGACCTTCGCCTTGCGCAGGAGCTGCGTGACGGTGAGCGCGAGGTCGGTCGCGGTCACGCCCTCGCGTAGTGCGCCGGTGAGATGCACGCCGACCACGTCGGGCGTGAGAAAATAGACCGGCTGGCCGAGCATGCCAGCCTCGGCCTCGATGCCGCCAACGCCCCAGCCCACGATGCCGATACCGTTGATCATCGTCGTGTGCGAGTCGGTACCGACCAGCGTGTCCGGATAATAAACACCGTTCGCGTCGCCCAGCACGCCCTTGGCCAGATACTCAAGGTTGACCTGGTGGACGATGCCGATGCCCGGCGGCACGACCTTGAACGTATCGAAGGCCTGCATGCCCCACTTCAAAAACTGGTAGCGCTCGCGGTTGCGCGTGAACTCGATCTCGAGATTGCGCGCAAAAGAGTCCGATGTGCCGTTCACATCGACCTGCACCGAATGGTCGACGACCAGGTCGACCGGCACGAGCGGCTCGATGATTTTCGGGTTTTTTCCCAGGCGCGATACGGCCGAGCGCATCGCCGCAAGATCGACGAGCAGCGGCACGCCGGTGAAGTCCTGCAGCACGATGCGCGCAACCACGAAGGGGATCTCCTCGGTGCGCGGCGCCTTCGCGCCCCAGCCCGCCAGCGCGCGCACGGCCGGCTCGGCCACGCGCTTGCCGTCGCAATTGCGCAGCAGCGACTCGAGCACGAGACGGATTGAGACCGGCAGGCGCGAGACCTTGAAGCCGGCCTGCTCCAGCGCGGGCAGCGAATAGAATTTGTGCGACGCTCCGCCGGCCGGGAAGGCCTGGAGCGTGTTGAACGGGTTGGGAAGACTCATGAAAAAATTCCAGTTCGGGTTGCGGGTTCAGCATGAAACCCGCCCGGCGCGAAACGGCGGCTCGCCGGTTCACTTCGCCAGCGCGGCTTTCACGGCCGAAAAATTCGGCAGATCCTTCGGCGTGGGCGTCTGCTCGGCATATTTGATCACGCCGTCCTTGCCGATGACGAACGCCGCACGCGCCGCCGTGTCGCCGACTCCGGCCAGATTGGGAAAAAGCACATCGTAAGCCTTGACCACCGTCTTGTTCAGGTCGCTGAGCAGCGTGAGGCCGATTTTACTGGCCTTGGCCCAGGCCTCCTGCGCGAACGGGCTGTCCACACTGATGGCATATACCGTCGCGCCGAGCTTCTCATAGTCGCCAAGACCGGCGGTCATGTCGCACATCTCAGCCGTGCATACGCCCGTGAAAGCGAGCGGGAAAAACAGCAGCACGGTCTGTTTTTGGCCGAAATTATCGCTGAGCTTGACGTCCTTGAGACCGTCCGCGGTCTTCGTCTTGAGCGTGAAATCAGGGGCTTTGGAGCCGACGGCGAGTGGCATGATGAATAAGAGGACTGAGGTTGTGATTTTTGCCGCGCATCGTGCGCCGCAAAGGAAAAACAAACTAGAGCCGGCGGGCGCCGGCGCGCAAACCGAATTTCCCATTAGAAGCCGCGATTCTAAATTTGCCTGCGCAGCCATAAGTTTTGTTTTGCGCCACACCGCCCTCACCGGAAAACTGCGCCCTGCCCATGACCCTCCTGGAAGACCTCCGCTGGCGCGGCCTTGTCGCCGATTGCACCGACGAAGCCGAACTGACCAGGCGCCTCGCCGCCGGCCCGCTCACCCTTTACTGCGGCTTCGACCCGACGTCCGACTCGCTGCACGTCGGCAATCTCGTGCCGCTGCTCGCCCTGCGCCGCTTTCAGGAAGCCGGCCACCACCCCATCGCGCTCGCCGGCGGCGCCACCGGCATGATCGGCGATCCCTCCGGCAAATCCGCCGAACGCAACCTCCAGACGCCCGAGCAGGTCGCGCATAATCTCCACTCGATCAAGGGCCAGTTGCACCGCCTGCTCGATTTCAAGACCAGGCAGAATCCCGCGCGCAGCGTCGACAACGCCTCCTGGACCGCGCCCCTCACCTACCTCGAATTCCTGCGCGATGTAGGAAAGCATTTTACCGTCAACTGGATGGTTGCCAAGGAATCCGTGCGCGCGCGCATGGAGGATCGCGAAAACGGCATCAGCTACACCGAGTTCAGTTACATGCTGCTGCAGGCGTATGATTTTTACCACCTGCACCAGGCGCTCGGCTGCGAGCTGCAGATCGGCGCCACCGACCAGTGGGGCAATATCACCGCCGGCACCGAGCTCATCCGCCGGAAAACCGGCAAGCCGGCCCACGGGTTGGTCATGCCGCTGCTCACCAAGGCCGACGGCACCAAATACGGCAAGACCGCCAGCGGCGCGGTCTGGCTCGATCCCAAGAAAACCAGTCCTTACCGCTTCTATCAGTTTTTCGTGCAGGCGGACGACGCCGACGTGGTCAAACTGCTCAAGACGCTCACCTTTTTATCGCGCGAGGAAATCACCGCGCTCGAGGCCGGCATGAAAAACGACCCCGGCGCCCGTGCCGCGCAAAAGGCCCTCGCCCGCGAGCTCACCACGCTCGTCCACGGCGAGATGGAATGCTTCGATGCCATTGGCGCAAGCAACATATTGTTTGGTGGTGATCCACGTACGGTAAGCGAAGCAACGTTTACTGATCTTCTTTGGGAAATTGATTCGTTGGGTTTCAATAAGGCAGCCCTTATAGGAACATCATTAACAGAAATTCTTGCTCACGAAAAATTGCGTTTATCTCAATCAAAAGGCCAAGCGCGTAAGGATATCGAAGGAGGCGGAATTTATGTGAACAATGTCCGCGTCAACGATGTGACTCGCACCATTACCGCCGATGATTTTTTGTTCGGGAAATATGTGTTGCTGCGTAAGGGTAAAAAAACCTACGCCGTACTTAACGCGCCTAATTGAACAGGCCGGATCGGTGACGCTGCTGTTATACCATTGGATTTTGTAGCCCCCTGCGCTTCGTGCTAATCCCTCCACCCCGACTTATTTAATCCCATGCACCCCTCCACACCCACTCGTTGCGCCGCGCTCGCAGCCGGCCTCGTTTTTTCGGCATCCGCTTATGCCGCGGACACATCGTCGCCCATGTTGAGCGTCCTCGATCAATTCACCGCGCCCGACGTCCCCGCGCACGGCCCCAGCGAAGTCCCACAGGATCGCTCCTGGCCCGCACCCACCGCGCCGGCACCCGCCTGGCCGGGTTCAGGCCTCGCCCAGCACCCGATGCTCTACGCCGGCGAGGGCTACAACACGCTTTTCCTCGTCAATGGCGGCAAAGTGATCTGGACCTACTCCGCCGGCCGCTTCTCGCCCGACCGCGGCGGCGAGATCGACGACGTGTGGCTGATGTCGAATGGTCACATCCTCTTCGCGCGGCAGTTCTCCGTGCAGGAGATCACCCCGCAGAAAAAAGTCGTCTGGCACTACGAACCGCCCGCCGGCACCGAGGTTCACACCGCCCAGCCAATCGGGCTCGACAAGGTGCTCCTCGTGCAAAACGGCCTGCCGCCGAAGCTCATGCTCATCAATAAAAAGACCGGCGAAGTCGAGATCGAGCACGCGCTGCCCGCGACCAGCTTCACCAATCAACGGACCGTGCACCCGCAGTTCCGCCGCATCCGCATGACGGCCGCGGGCACGTTCCTCGTCCCGTTCCTCAAGATGGGCCAGGTCGTCGAATACAACCGCGACATGAAGGAGATATGGCGCTACGAAATCCCCACCCCGTGGGCCGCTGTCCGCCTGCACAACGGCAACACGCTCATCACCGACGAGCACGACCGGCTGGTCCGCGAAGTAAATCCGAAGGGCGAAACCGTCTGGGAGTTCACGCCCGCCGATCTCCCGCCGGGCATCGTGTTTCACAACACCCAGACGGCGGACCGTCTCGCGAACGGCGACACGGTCATCTTCAGCTCGACCGGCGGCTCGAAAAAAGAGGACCGGCCGAACATCATCCAGGCGATCGAAGTCTCGCCCGATAAAAAAGTCGTGTGGGTGCTGCAGGACTGGAAAGACCTCGGGCCGGCGACGACGGCCCAGTTTCTCGATGAACCAGGCATTCCCGAGCAGCCGGGCGATCTGCAGCACTGAGCGAAACGCACGCTGTCGGTCACCAGCCAGCACCAAGGCGGGCCGTTTCACTCCCCGCCCTAAAAGAACACCGCTTCGCTCAGTGCGAGTTCAGGCGGGAGCAGGCTGACGGTCGTGGGCAGCGTCATCCGGCCTGCGCCGAAATCGGCTTCGAGCAGGCTGCTGTTTTTCGCAAAATCGCCCTGCCAGCGGAATTGGTGCCCGCCGTCATAATCAAAGCGCAATTCGATGCTGCCGGGCATTCCCGTGGACAACGGCGCAGCCGCATAGTTCACCGCCGGCGCGGCGCCGCATTGCATGAGACGTTCGCGCGCCCATGCGAGCAGCACACGGCCCTCGGCGGCAAAGGCCGGCGCAGCCGCGACGGTGACCGTGCGCAGGCCTTCGACGAGCAGCGCCGGCGCATAAGCCGCAAGAAACTGCCCGATGCCCTGCCGCACGTGCAGCAGGCGTGCATACGCGAGATCGTGCACGGCCTCGGGCCGCGGCCAGGGGAAGGTCAGCGTTTCAGGCGGCGCCACCGCGCTGTCGATCAGCACCCGGCGCGAGTTGGTGAGCAGGTATTGGTAGTCCGCCAGCCGCGACGCCGACGAAAATCCGTACGCCCAGTAATAGAGCGGCAGATCGGTCGAGAGACAGACGGAAACCTCGTTCTCCAGAAACTGCCGCGCCGCCTGCGGATAGCTCAGCGCGACAAACTCGACGCAGCGCGTGTCGCCCTTCGATTTGCCGAGAAAGCATTCGCCGTAGATTTTTGCGCGCATCTCCGTCGCACCGTCCCCGGGCGGAAGCGGGCAGAGCAGGACAACGCGGCACGGATAGCGCTGGGCAAAGCGCAGCGCGGTCTGGAATTGCGCGAGCGCATCCTCGGGCGACGTGCCAAAGCCGAAGTGCAGCACGAAATTGAGCTGCGTGGCCTTGAGGTCGGTCGGCGCGGCGCCGCCCTGCGCGGCGGTGTCGTCCCACATCTTGGCCAGGCTGCCGGAAATGGAGCCGACAGGCACCTCGAGGCCGGGCAGGGTTTGAAAAACCGCGGACATGGCGGCAATGGATCAGGGCTGGCGCCAGACCCGGTCGTTTTTGGCCAGCAGCGCCTCGGCGCTGGCCGGACCCCAGGCCCCGGAGGCATAGCTGTCCATGCCCTCGCGGCCAGCCGCGGCCCAGTTTTCGAGCACGGGCGTGTAGAGCTGCCACGACGTCTCGGCCTCGTCGCCACGGATGAAAAGCGTGCCATCGCTAATCATTGCGTCGAGCACGAGGCGTTCGTAGGCCTCCGGCGTGTTGGAGCCGAAGGTCGTGCTGTAGCGGAAATTCATCTTCACCGGCTGGGTCCGGGTCTCAAGGCCGGGAATTTTTCCGTTGAGAATCAGGCTGAGCCCCTCGTCCGGCTGGATCTGGAACGCCAGGGTGTTGGCCGCAAGATCGAATCGGTTCCCCTCGGCAAAAAGGGTGCCGGGCGGACATTTGAAATTGACCGCGATCTCGGAAACCCGGCGTGCCAGGCGCTTGCCGGAACGCAGGTAGAACGGCACGCCCTGCCAGCGCCAGTTGTTGATCGAAAGACGGATGGCGGCGTACGTCTCGGTGGCGGACTGCGGATTGACACCGGGCTCCTGCAGGTATCCCGGCACCTGTTTGCCGCCGATCATGCCGTCGGCATATTGCGCACGCACCACGTCACCGCCGGGGCCGAGCGCGAGCGGCTGGATGGCTTTCAACACCTTCACTTTTTCGTCGCGCATGGCCTCGGCATCGAGCGACACCGGCGGCTCCATCGCGGTCAGCGCAAGCAGCTGCATGGTGTGGTTCTGGATCATGTCGCGTAGGCAGCCGCTCTGTTCGTAGTAGCCGGCACGCGCCTCGACACCGACCTGTTCGGCGACGGTGATTTGAACTGAGTCGATGAAATTTCGATTCCAGAGCGGCTCGAAAATGGCGTTGGCAAAACGCTGCACAAGCAGGTCCTGCACGGTCTCCTTGCCGAGGTAGTGATCTATGCGGTAAACCTGATGTTCCTCGAACACGCTGCGGATGGTGCCGTTGAGCGCGCGGGCCGAGTCAAGGTCGCGGCCGAAGGGTTTTTCAATGATCACCTTCGCGTGGTGCGCCTGGCCGAGGTATTTGCCGGCGAGGCCGCTCGCCCCGAGATTGAGCAGGATGGGCGTGAAGACGGTCGGCGGCGTGGAAATGTAGAAAAGCGACTGCATTTCGCGGCCGCTTTTTTTCTCGATGTCGGCGATGTGTTGGGCGAGGCGGTCGAAGGCCGGCTTTTCGTCGTAACCGCCGGCCACGTAGGTCGTGTTGGCAGCGACGCGGGCCCAGATGTCGTCCTTGAGTTCGCGGCGGGAAAATTCGCGGATGGCCTCCGCGGCCATCTTGCGAAATTCGTCGTCGGCGATGGGCTTGCGGCCGTAGCCGACCAGATGGAAGTCCGCCGGCAGCAGATTGTCCGCCGCGAGATTGTAGACCGCAGGGATGAGCTTGCGGGCGGTGAGATCGCCCGACGCGCCAAAAATGACGACGACCGTCGGCGGCGCACCGCGGTGCTTGCTGAGACCCTGCAGGAACGGATGACGTTGCGTTTCAGCCATGGCAGGGAAAAGTTTGTCTCGGCATTGGAGGAGTGAGGCAAGGGAAATGCTCGCCGCCAAAAGCGCAACCCGTCGCATCATTCTCCAAAACTTTTCGGAAACAGCGGGATGTTCTCGAAATGCCGCACCTCGGGCGGGCCGCCATCGGCGCGGGTGGCGACTTCCACCACGTCGAAACGAAACGTCCGTGGCCGTGTTTTAGCCGGCAGGGCGCGCAGGTAGATGGTGCAGGCACGGCGCAAAACCTTTTTCTTGCGCGCATTGACCGCGTAATAGCCAGGCACCAGCGCGCCGGCGGCGCGGGTCTTCACCTCGACAAAAACGAGCGCTTCACCGTCGCGGCACACCAGGTCGATTTCGTCGCGCCGGTCGCGCGGGCTGCGCCAGTTGCGCGCCACGATGGCGAAGCCCCGCTCACGCCGCAAAAACTCCGCCGCGGCGCGTTCGCCCGCCACGCCGGCCGGGGACGGGGCGTCGCTGCGCAGGAAAAGCTTTTTCAACCGGGAAAACATGGCCATGCCGTCGCATGATTCTCATTGCGGGTCGCCCCGCGCAATGGCATTCCGCCTGCATCCCCATTTCCAGTCATGGCCACCTCCACACTCGCGAACACCCTGCGCCGGTCGCTTCTCATCAAGATCATTTCGAAGCCCGCGCCCAGCCGCGAGGACATCAGCTCCGTCGTTGAGCTCACCGCTTCCAAGGTCGTCGAAGCCCTGCAGGCGCAGTCGATGACGCTCTATCTGGTCGAAGGCAACGACATCTCCTTCAAGCACGTTTACTACTCGCCCACCCTCTGGGCGGCCAACCCGTCCCACGGTGATCACTTCAAGGAGCTCACCACGAAACTCCTTGCCACCAAGCTGCCTCTCGGCACCGGCAACGTCGGCAAGGTCATCGCCTCCGGCCAGCCGCTTTTCTTCACGAAAAAGGGCCCTGATGCGTCATCGCTGCTCTCGATGGCCAAAACCACCGGCTTCGATGTCCAGTCGATGCTCACGGTGCCGCTCAAGACCAACGTCGTCATCGGCGCCATCCAGGTGCTGAACAAGGAGCCCTCCGCCGGGACCAATGGCGAGTTCACCCAACGCGACCTCGCGCTGCTCCAGGAGGTCGCGGAGTATTCCGCCACCCTAATCCAGCGCATGCTGGATCCCAAATTCCAGCTCAGCGCCGAGGACACCGCCAAATTCATCGCCCGCCTCACCGACCTGCCGCTCGTGACCAAGGTCGAAGAAGTCGAGGCCGACCAGAAGCTCGTCGAGGTCATCGGCGAGGCCATCATCCGCCGCGAGGGCGTCTTCCCGGTCAAAAAGCTCAACGACGGACACCTTTCCGTGCTGATGACCAATCCGCTGGATCATGCCAAGCGCGATGCCTTCCAGGAGGCCACGGAATTCGTCATTGAGGAAGTGCACGTCGCCCCGGCCACGCTGATCGAGCTCCTGCTCAAGAAATTCTTCAAGGACTCCAAGATGCTCACCGCCGGTGATGTCGACATCGGCCGGGTCGCCGAGAGCATCTCCACCACCTACGCGGAAGGCGGCGCCACCGAGGCCAATCTCGGCGAACTCGAGGACGAGGAATCCGCCCCCATCATCCAGCTCGCCAACCGCATCATCGAGGACGCCTACATCGCCGGCGCGTCCGACATCCACATCGAGCCGCAGGAAAAGGATCTCATGGTGCGCTACCGCATCGATGGCGTGTGCCAGGAAAAGCTCCGCCTGCCCAAGCAGGCCGCCAACGCTCTCGTCACGCGCCTGAAGATCATGTGCAACCTCGACATCGCCGAGCGCCGCCTCCCGCAGGACGGCCGCATCGTCTTCAAGAAATACACCAAGAAGAACATCGACGTCGACCTGCGCGTCGCCACCGGCCCGATGAACTTCGGCGAGAAGGTCGTCATGCGCATTCTCGACAAGCAGAAGTCGACCCTGCCGCTCACGGCCCTCGGTTTCTCCGACGAAAACCTCGCCAAGTACCGCGAGTGCATCCGCCAGCCCTACGGCATGATTTTGCACTGCGGCCCCACCGGCTCCGGCAAGTCGATGACACTCTATTCCGCCCTCAGCGAGATCAACGAGCCCGACGTCAACATCCAGACCGCCGAGGACCCGATCGAGTACACGCTCCCGGGCTTGAACCAGATGCAGATGAACCGCCAGATCGGGCTCACGTTCGCCCGGGCGCTGCGCTGCTACCTGCGCATGGACCCCGACATCATCCTCGTCGGCGAAATCCGCGACCAGGAAACCGCCGAGATCGCCATCGAGGCCGCGCTCACCGGCCATCTTCTCGTCTCCACCCTCCACACCAACGATGCGCCCAGCACCGTCGCGCGTCTCAGTGAAATGGACGTCGAGCCGTTCATGATCTCCGCCTCGCTCGTCTGCGTGTGCGCCCAGCGCCTCATGCGCCGCGTCTGCAAGAACTGCAAGCAGGCCTACATGCCCGAGGGCCGCGAAAAGCAGATCATCGAAAAAGCCCTCGGCTGGAGCGGCGAAATCTTCAAGGCCAACCCCCAGGGCTGCCCGACCTGCGGCGGCACCGGCTACAAGGGCCGCGTCGGCATCCACGAGCTCATGACCAACAGCGAGGAGCTCACCGCCGCCATCAATGCCAAG
>DATHNW010000017.1:0-204634 GCA_035485575.1 Opitutaceae bacterium
ACACAAATCGGTGGAAATATATATCCGTTTCGGACGACGAGTGTGTTCCCATCGAAAAATACGGCCGCACGATTCGCGGGGCCGGTTTTTTTCTTTTCCCAACTATAGTTTTCTGGAAGAGGTAGGAGCATCGGGGATCAATCAGAGTTGAAAAAAGTAGAAGGCTATGCTTTCCCTTTGGTTCCGCTGGCGAGCAGCGTTTCGAAAAACGGCTCAGTGGGTTCTTTTGCCACGGGGGTGACTTCGACTTTGTTGAAGCCGGATTTTTTCAGAAAGCCGTGCAGGGCACTTTCCTTGAAGCCGAGCCAGAGGTCGGCGTAGAGTTCGCGCGCCTTTTCAAAGGTGTGTTCGGCGAGGTCGAGCACGAGGAGCTGGCCACCGGGTTTGAGAATGCGATAGGCCTCGTCCACCGCGCGCTGCGGATGCTGGGCGTGGTGCAGCGCCTGGCTGAGGATCGCGAGGTCCACGGACTTGTCGGGCAGGGGCACCTCCTCGATGTCGCCGAGCTGATAGGTGAGGTTGTCCAGGCCGTTTTTCTTCGCGAGCTCGGCGCCGACCTCGACCATGCGGGGCGAGTTGTCGATGCACCATACACGCTGGGCACGACGGGCGATGAGCTGTGAGATAAGGCCCTCGCCGGCGCCGAGGTCGGCCACGACGATGGGCGGCACGAGACGGAGCGCCAGATGGCCGATGGCTTCCCACGAGCGGCCGGGACAGTAGTTTTTGCCGAGGCGGCCGGCTATGAGGTTGAAATACTGTTCCTGCGCCCGGCGGCGCTTCTGCAGGCTGCGGTCGAGGCTGGCGCGATCCTCGGCCAGCTCGGGCAGTTCGGCCACGGAATCACAGGCGGAGCGCAGGAGCGCAAGCGTGCGTGGCGGGAGTGCGGAGCGGAGCGAATAATAGGCGCGTTTGCCGTCGCGGCGGTCGGTCACAAGGCCGGCGGAGCGCAGCAGCGCAAGCTGCGAGGAGATGCGCGACTGGGCCATGCCGAGGATCTCCTGCAGCTCGGCGACGGACAACTCCTCCCGCAGCAACAGCGCGAGCAGGCGCAGACGCGTAGGATCGGAGAGCAGCTTGAGCGTGTCCCAGGAGGAGTTCAACGGGCGCGAGGCTGAGGGAGCGGCGCGGCAAATGCAATTTCGGAGGAGAGCGGGGCGGGCGGAGGCCTTTTTATCGCGGAATCGCGGAAGGGCGAAGGCGCGAAAAAATCGGGAAGGAATTAGGAAGCCACGAAGCGAGGAAGGAATGAAGGTGGATAAGGCAAAGAACCAATCCGTGCCTATCCGTGTAATTCGCGGTCAAGATGCAGGAAATTCACGGCATAAGGGCGAAGAGCAGGAATCGGAAAAATAAGGGAGAAGGAAGCCATGAAGCCAGGAAAGGGCTGACTTCGGATTCTCAGGGTAGGGCAACGCATCCCGCCGAGCCCATGTGCAGGGTATTTTTTTGCCGCGGATTACGTGAACGGACGTGGATGGAGCAAGGGCCCATCCGTGATAATCCGTGTAATCCATAGTTAAAGTCTTATCGCGAAAAGGCAGAAACGCCCCGCGTCTTTGCGTCTCGGCGATAATTCCGGAACTCAGGAGAGCTTAAGCGCGAACCGGGCGAGTTGCCACACGCCGAAGAAGGCGATGGCCAGGCCGGCGCCGACATTGATGGCGTGCAGGCCATTGTCCGGGATCCGTTTTCCAAACCAGCTGGCGCATCCGCTGAGCAGCAGCCACCACGCGGCGGAGCCAAGGAAGACACCGAAGACGAGCCAGCTCACCTGGGCCGCGCCCGTGGTGCCGAGGCCGACGCCGAAGCCGGTGAAAATCCCGATGAAGCCGGCGATCGTCATCGGATTGGTCAGCGTGATGGCGATGGTTGAGGCGTAGGCGGCGGTGAGATTGTGCGCGTGGACGGAACCGCTTTCGCGGACGGGCGGGCGACTGCGCATGGTGGCGAGGCCGATGGCAAGCAGGCAAAGTCCGCCGACGAGCTGGAAGCCGGTGGCGTGGCTGGTGAGAAAGGTGGTGACGGAGGTGAGGCCGAGTGCGGCGATGAGGCCGAAAATCGCGTCGGCTGTGGCCGCGCCCAGACCGGTGACAAAGCCGGCGAGGCGGCCATCGAGGATGGCGCGGCGGATGCAGAGCAGGCCGACGGGGCCGACCGGCGCGGCGACGGCGAAACCGATGGCGAAGCCTTTCAGAAAATGCTCCATGCGGCGGAAGTGCGGGAGGAAAGAGCCGGCCCGCGACCGGGCGGCTCAGTTGCGCGCGTCGAGGTAGCGGCGGATGGCGGTGATGACGTAGTCATGCTCGCCGCCGCCGTGTTTCACCTTCACGCGCTCGCCGGTTTTCTTGGAGAGGAGGGCCTGACCGAGCGGCGTCTTGTAGGAAATGAGCTGCTTTTCAGGTTCACTGTCCCACGCGCCAAGGAGGGTGTAGCTGATCTTGCCGCCGGTGTCGTCGCGGAGATCGACGATGCTGCCGACGCTGACCTGCTCGGTGGTCGCTTCCTGGAAATCGGTGATGCGGGCGTGGGCGAGATCCTTTTCGAGCAGGGTCTTCTGGGCCATGAGCACCTGCTGGTCCTGCTTGGCCATCTTGTATTCGGAATTTTCCTTGAGATCGCCGTGCTCGCGGGCGGCGGCGATGGCCTTGGAATTCTCCGGGATTTTCTTGGAAACGATGGTTTCGTATTCTTCGCGCTTGCGTTCGAAGCTGGCGCGCGAGACGAGCAGCTGCTCGTCCTTGCTCTCGGCATCGGCGGCGACCAACGACTGGATATTGGGGAAGATCTTGATGAAGCGGGCGAGGAGCGATTTCTTTGTAAGCTCCTCGAAACCTTGATTTAGCAAAAGTGTATTGGCGAGATCGCGCGCGGTCTCGGGATCAGCGGTCGAGAGGAGATCACTGATAAGGTCGGGATCGTCGCTGAGGATTTCGCCCAGCGGAATGCGGCGGGCGCCGGCGGCCTGCAGGGCCTCGTAATCGATGGCGAAGAAGATGGCGCTCAACAGGCGCGGCGTGATGAGGTCGGCGAGGAGCTTGGCGAATTTCTTCGAGTGGCGGTTCTTGACGATCCAGAGCAGGACGGGCGCGCGGAGATTCTGTTCGGTCTGCCAGCGCTTGAGCGCGGCGGCGAGGTCCTCGGCATAGCCGCTCTCGACGAGGAAATTGATGCACTCGGTGGTGAACTTGCCCGAGGAGGTCTTGAGCAGGGTGAAAAGGATGTCGCGCGCCTCGACGGGGTGGGTGTCCTTGACGAGATTAAGGAAGCGGCGCTGGAACTGGACCGGGATCTTTTCGGCGATGTCGGGCAGGGCGCGGGTATTGGCGACGAGCGAGGCCTGGCTCGGCTCATAGACGTCGGTGCGGCCGAGGAACTTGGCCAGGTCGTCGCGCACGACGGCGCCGTACAGGCGCTCGGAGGGATCGATCTGATTGCTGTCCTTCACTGCGTCGGCGACGCCGGTGAGGATGGCGGACAGGTCGGTCTTGGCCTCGTTTTTGCCGGCGGCGGCGAGCAATTCCTCGGCGAGCAGAATGCGGCGGCGGGCGGAGCGGGTGCCGTTGAACTGCTCGAGGATTTCGTCCTCGGCAGAGACGGGTATGTCGCGCAGAACGTAGCATTCGGTTTTCTTGGCCGGGACGGAGACGCGGGGGTCCTTGGCCACGTGCTTCTTGGCGGAGGACCACCATTTCTTAAACTTATCTTCACCGACGACTTGGGAAAGTGTGATCTCGAGGTCAATGGCGGTGGTGGCCTTGTTGGGATAGGCGAGGAGCGCCTGGACGACGAATTCGCCCGGCTCGTTTTCGATGAGGTCCTTGATTTTGGCCGGCTCGGTCTGTTTGCGAACCAGAAGGCTCTTGGGTGAAAGAACTTCCATCGTGGTCACACAAAAAGCCGGGTCCATCGCGTGGCTTTTCTTGCCTTCAAAGTCGATAATCAGCTTCTGCGCGGCCTCGTCGTAGCTCTTGATTTTACCAAAGCCCCAGCTCCGGTGAACGACGTATGAGCCGGGTTCCATGGCCTCGAGCTTGGCTTTGGCCGACTTGAGCGACGGCGTTTTGGTGATGAGCGCGGAGATGGCTTCAGAATTCATAAGGACGGAGGCGAGTGACGGAACTGAAGAGTAGAGGCCATAATGGTGGGCATTGTCAAACCGTGTATCGGGCGGTGGATTTGGGCCCATTTTGGGCCGTTCCGGTTGGCCGTCGGCGCCGGTTTGCCGGCCTGGGGCGTCACGGCACGAGGTCGAAGATGGAAACGGGCACGTTTTGCTCCTGGGTGCCGCGCAGGAAGGTCAGGTTGATTTGCTCCGCGCTGGCCACGAGTTGCTCGTAACGGCGGAGGTTCCAGCTGCCGATCAGCTCGCCATTTATGCGGGTGCAGAGATCGCCGGGCTGGATGCCGGCGGTTTCGGCGGGCGAGCCGGGCACGACATTGGTGACGCGCCAGTAAACGGGGTTTTTGTCGAAGCTGAGGCCGGCGCTGCGGCGCGAGGGCGAGAGAATCGGCGCGGAGCTGTCGCGATAAAAGGTGACCTGGTTGTGCTGCTGGTCGAAGGTGACGGTGAAGTTTTTCAACAAGGCGGCGCCGAGCGAGGAGAGATTGTCGGTGATTGCGACGACCGGTCGCAACAGGCTGTAGCTTCCGATTTGCAGCGGCTGGGCGATGCGGCCGACCTGCTGCGGATTATTGCCGGTGAGGGTGGCCACGGAGCCGCCCGGTCGCGGGCCGTAGTCGAACGAAACATGCAGGCCGAGGGGATTCAGGTTGAGCGGGCCGTCGTTGCCGGAATCGATGAGCACGATGAAAGTTTCGCCAGCGAGGGTGACCGGGATAAGCGGCGTGTGGCTGGCGTTGTTGAAGGAGATCGTCGAGCCGGGCAGGGACGGCAAAGGGTCGCTGTTCAGGACCAGCAGCACGCGCGAGCGCGGGTAGTCGAGCGTCAGCAGGGTATCTTGGAAGAGGGGGAAGCCGAGAATGCCGTCGATTTTCACGCCGAGGTGGGCGGAAAGGGCGCTGCAATCATAAACCAGTGCGGGCACCCGTTCGAAGCGGGCGTCGCCGAGGAAAAACCGGCGCAGGGTGATGGCAGGCAGCAGGGTGGTGTCGCCGCTGGCGGATTTCACGCGCACCTGCAATTCGGGGGTGGGCGGGACGGAGGTGTCGGAATAACGCGCGGCCAGCTCGGGGGAGATGAGCGTGACGGAAGCGCCGGTGTCGATGAGGAAGTGGTAGATGCCGTGTTTGTCCCACTGGGTCTCGACGATGAGGTAGTTTGAAATGCTTTGCGCGGGCAGCTCGATCCGCTCGGTCTTGAGCGTGGTGCGCCGCGGCGGCATCGGGACGCGCCGCAGGGTCGAGCAGCCGGTGATGAGGAGCGCACCGCACACGGCAAGGAGGGCGCGACGTGAGATCATTTTACCGGTTTGGGCAGCCTTGTGCTCAGGGCGAGTGCGCCGGCCGCCAGCACGGCGCCGACGACGAACACGGTGCTCGAGCCAAAAACCCAGAATACGATCCCGGCCAGCACCGGTGTGACCGCGCGGGCGAGCGAGCCGAGCGAACGGAAGATGCCCAGCACGCGGCCTTGTTCGGCCGGTTCACTGTAGAGTGAAATGAGCCCGGTCGTGGACGGGTTCACCAAGCCGGCTCCCATGGCCAAGAACACGAGGCCAAGGTAAAGCACCCACGGAGACGGGGCGAATCCGATGCAGAGCAGCCCGATGCAGGTCGAGATGAGGCCGTTGGTGAGCACGCGGGTCTCCTCCATGCGTTTGAGCAATTTGCGCACGATGTAACCCTGGGTGACGATCGAGCACACGCCGAGAAAGCCGAGCAGGTAGCCGTTTTGCCGCGCCGTGTAATGGAAGCGCTCGGCGGCGAGAAAGGTGAGTGAGGATTCCATCGCGACGAAGGCGAGCGCGTAAACAAACGCCACGATGTTGGCGCTGCGCACAGCTGCATTATCGAGGGAGAAAATGGCGCGCAGTGGATTGCGCAACCGGGCTTCGTGCGCTCCTGCGCGGGCGGCGGGGGAGAGGGTTTCCTTGAAGCTCACATAAACCCAGACGATGTTGACCAGGCACAGGCCGAACGAGATGAGCGCCGGCACGGAAAAAGGATTTATCCCGAAGCGGGCCAGCGAGGGATGATGCGTGAGCAGGTTGATGTGCGCCGTGAACGCGCCGATCATCGGCCCGGTCACGAGGCCGAGGCCGAAAGCCGCGCCCACGATGCCCATGGCGCGCGAACGTTCCTGGCGCGTGGTCACGTCGGCCACGGCGGCGGTGGCGACCGAGAGATTGCCGCTGAAAGCGCCGCTGACGATGCGCGAAACGATGAAAAGCCAGAACGACCCGCTGCAAAACCACATGAGATAGCCGAAAGCTGTGCCGATCACGGTCATCAACAACACGCCGCGCCGGCCGCGCCGGTCCGAGACAGAACCCCAGAAGGGCGCGAAGATGAACTGCAGGATCGAGAAGAAGGAACTGATCACGCCGCCGAACAGCACGGCGGAAAAATCATCGTTTTTACCCAGCATGTGCGCCACGGCGTGGGTTTGCGTGAGCAGCCAGCCGAGGGCGCCGGCCTGGCCGTCAACTCGCAGGTAGTAATCGATCAGGTCCGGTCCCAGCGGGAAGATGATGGAGAACCCAATCAGGTCGATGACGAGCGTGAGAAAAATGACGCCAAGCGAAAGTTGGCGGGGCGGGGCGGCAGTGGACGTGGAATGGGCGGTGTTGGACACGGTGGAGCGTGAACAAAAAGGCAAAAGGGTGGGACGCCAAGGCGTAAACGGAATGGGACGCGCGCCGTCGGCGCGGGTTCCTTCGGACGTTTGGCGGCCCGCCAAAACCTGACCGGCGTCCGGGAACGATGAAAACCTGCGAAATCAGCGGGGTGCTGCCTCAGGTCTTGGCGTCCTTTTCTGCCGCCGAATCATCTGCGAGCAGAAATCGATGGAATATCCGGTGGACAAACGGCCCCAGGACGACGCCGACAATGGTGATGAAGGCCAGGCCGCTGAAAAGCGCATAGCAACCGGCGAAGAGCTTGCCGACGCTGGTTTGGATCGGCGAAAGCGGGCCCATGCCGGAGAGAATCATCGCAGCGTTGGCGAAGGCGTCGAGCCACGGCATGTGCTCGGTGAGGTGGTAGCCGATCATGCCAATGGCCAGGGCACCGCCGAGCAGTCCGAAGCCGATGGCGCTCCCAAGTCCGACCCGGCGGAAAAAAAGCCGCCGCGGCAGGATCGGCGCGGTGCGGTGCTCGAACCGCAGCAACGCATGGCGCACTTCGGCCTCATCGGAGGGGACGGACTTCATGGTGGAACTTATTAAACCCCATGCCAGCACACGCGGGGCCGGCCGACAAGCATGCAGACCGCGCCAGCTGGTTTTGAAGCTATTGAGCAGCCGGCCAAGTGATGCAAATTGGCCCGCGGCCGAGGGTGATGGCGGCTTGACAGGGCCCCTTGGGTGAGTCCCTTGTTTTGTCATGCAAAGCCGAACTGACAGGCACCGGGCCGCCCCGGCCAAAAGCGGTGATCACGGGCATTTCAAGCACGTGGCTTCACCGGCTACGCTGGATCAGATGCTGTCGGCCTACGGGCTGACGAAAAGTCAGAACGAGCGGTTGATCGAAAGCGTCAAAAGGCTCCTGCGCAAGTCCGCCGCCTGAGTAAGCGCCCATGAGCGGCCAACCGTCGCGTGCTGCCCGGCGTCAGGTTTTCCTGAACATTCCATACAGCGCTTCCTACGAGCGGATTTTCGTGGCGCTGACGGTCGCGCTGGTGGCTTTGGGCCGGATTCCGCGCCTCACCTTCGAGGTGGCCGACGGCGGACAGGGGCGGTTGAAGCGCATCTTTTCTTTGCTCAAGGCCTGCCCGGTTTCCATTCACGACCTGAGTTATGTGGGGAGGCCCGGGCGGTTTAACATGCCCTTCGAACTGGGCCTGGCCTGCGCGATCAAGGAGCAGACCGGCCGGCACGATTTCCTGATGCTGGAAAAAAAGGACCATCGTTTGGATCGAACGCTCAGCGATCTCAAGGGCATCGATCCCAAGATCCACCATGGCCGGCCAACGGAGGCCATCATTGCCGTATTGGAGGTGCTGGAGCGGCCGAAGGGCAATCCCGCGGTGGCCGATGTGCATGACCTTTATCGCGAGGTCATCCGGCTCGTGCCGGAACTGAAAAGGGAGCACCATCGCGACAGCCTGTTCGGCAGCCGCATCTATCAGGCCTTGGTGACGCTGATCCGGGTGCTGGCCGAAAAACGCGGATTGCTACCCTGACTTGGACTTAGCGGCCAGCCTCAGAGCTGCTTGTAAGGCAGGGGAAACCGGGCCGTGAGCGCATCCACGCGTTTTTTGGCCTCGGCGAGGCTGGCGGCTTCGCGGTCGGTGCCGACAGCCTTGAGCACGAGATCGATACAGGCTGCGATTTCGTCCATGTCCTTCTCGATCATGCCGCGCGTGGTGATCGCAGGCGTGCCGAGGCGGATGCCCGAGGCCTGGAAGGGCGAGCGGGTTTCGAACGGCACGGTGTTTTTGTTGCAGGTGATATGGGCGAGATCGAGCGTCTCCTGCGCCTTTTTGGCGGTGAGCTCGGGCAGGTTGGCCCGCAGGTCGACGAGGAAGAGATGGTTGTCGGTGCCGCCGGAGACGATCTTGTAGCCGCGCGCGGCCATGGCGGCGGCGAAGGCGCGGGAATTTTTAATAATTTGCGCCGAGTAGGTCTTGAACTCGGGCTTCAGGCACTCGGCGAAGCACACGGCCTTGCCGGCGATGACGTGCATGAGCGGGCCGCCCTGGCCGCCGGGGAAGACGGCGGAGTCGAGCGCCTTCGCGTATTGTGCCTTGCAGAGGACGAGGCCGCCGCGCGGGCCGCGCAGAGTCTTGTGCGTGGTGGTGGTGACAAAGTCCGCGTGCGGCACGGGCGAGGGGTGCAGGCCGGCGGCGACGAGGCCGGCGATGTGGGCGATATCGGCAAAGAGCAGCGCGCCGTTGGCCTTCGCGATCTCGCCCATGCGCGCGAAGTCGATGACCCGCGAATAGGCGCTGGCGCCGACGGTGATCATCTTCGGCTTCTCGCGCGCGGCGACGGCGGCGAGTTCGTCGTAATCGATGAGGCCGTCGGACTCGCGCACGCCGTATTGGACGAACTGATAGAGCTTGCCGGAGAAATTGGCGGGATTGCCGTGCGTGAGGTGGCCGCCGTGACTCAGGTTCATGCCGAGGAGCTTGTCGCCGGGCGAAAGCACGGACGTATAGACGGCGAAGTTGGCCTGCGAGCCGGAGTGTGGCTGGACGTTGGCGTGTTCGGCGCCGAAAAGCTGTTTTGCCCGGTCGATGGCGAGCTGCTCGATCTTGTCCACGAACTCGCAGCCGCCATACCAGCGTTTGCCGGGGTAGCCCTCGGCATATTTATTGGTCAGCACACTGCCCTGCGCCTCGAGCACGGCGGGGTAGGTGAAGTTTTCCGAGGCGATGAGCTCGATGTGGCTCTGCTGCCGGGAAAGCTCGGCGGCGATGGCCGAGTAGAGTTCGGGATCGAGGGTCTTGAGCGGCGCGGCGTTGAGCATGATAAGGCTCCACGCTCGCTCAAACCTGCGCCAAGGCAAAGAATTTTTTTGCGGACCGCGTCAGCGCGCGGCGTGCCGGCCGGCGAGCTTTTTAAGCTGTTCGAGCAACGAGGGTATGGCCTCGACCATCTCATCGCGGCAGGCCTCGTAGAGGGGGATGGGGCCGCCGTAGGGATCGGGAATTTCCTTGTCGGCGCTGCGCGGGAGAAATTCCCGGAAAAGAAAGATGCTCTTGGGTGGCGGATTGAACATGACCTGGATCATGGCGCGGTGCGATTCGGTCATGCAGAAGACGGCGAGCGCACCGTCGAGCAGCTTTTGCGTGACGGGCTGGCTGCGATGGTCGGCGATGTCGATGCCGGCCTTTTTCAGGGCGAGGACGGAATTTTCCGTGACCAGTTCGCCGGTGCGCGCGGCCACGCCGGCGGACAGGACGGGCAGCGACTTGAGCGGCTCGGGCTGGACCGCGAGCGCGTGCTGCAACAGGCCGGCGCCCATGGGACTGCGGCAGATGTTGGCGGTGCAAACGACGAGGATATGGCCGGATGCCGGCATGGGTGGCTAATGGATACGATTTGGGGTGAAAAGCAAAGCGCTAGTGCGCAATCAGCTGCGGGGGATTTTCCGCAGGGCCAGCAGGGCGCGCTGGAGTTGCAGGGCGCGCTGGAGTGTGAGGTCGATGAGCGGGGGCGGCGGCGCAGGCTTCTTGGGCGGAGCGGCCGTGGTGTCGTCCGGGTTGTTGGTTTCCTCGGGCGGCGGGGCGCTGTCGCTGACGTGCTCCTTGACCAGCTCGGCCTCGTCGTAGCGGGGTTTGTCGGTTTTTTCGATAATGAGCGATTGGACGGTGCTGCCATGTTCGACCGCGTCGTAGGCGCGCCGCTCGAGGTCGGGAGAAACTTTCAATGCCACATCGGGCGTGAAGGCCGGCAGGGCCGGGCCGAGGATGATGACGCCGGGCAACGCCGGATGTCCGGCGAGCGCGTGGATGAGCGCGCCATCGGTCCCGGCGTTGACGAGGATGAATACGGGTTGGGCTGCAGTGCGAAAGCCGAGCCACGCGGCGAAGGCCGTCGCACCGTCGTCGTCCGTCGCCACGTAGCGCAGATCGAGGACAACGGCGGATTTTTTCTCCGCGTCGGAAGTCGGCAGGTCGGCGGGCAGCGCATGCACGCGGCGGTAGAGCAGGCCCTGGCCGAGGTCGACCGGCGCGGCGGGGATCGCGCGGGCGGTAAGGAAGGCGATGAGAAACGCGAATGGGAGAAAGAATCTTGAATGAATCATGAACGATTGAGCTGCCGCGCGCCGATGTCGCGGCGGAAATACTTTGAAGCAAATTGGATCTGATCGCAAACGGCGTAGGCGCGCGCAACGGCCTCGCGCAAGGTGGGCGCGAGGGCGGTGACGCCGAGCACGCGGCCGCCCGCGGAGACCATGGGGGCGCCGGCTTGTGTGGCGGTGCCGGCGCTGATAATCATGGTTTGCGCGGGCAAGGCTGTGGGCAGCGTGATGGTTTCGCCTTTTTTGTAATCATCGGGATAACCGGCGGCGGCGATGACGACGCACAGTGCATAGTCAGGCTTCACGGCCAGCTTGATTTTCCCGAGCCCGCCGCGCGTGGCGGCCCAGAGGAGTTCGAGCACGTCGGTGGCGAGGCGCGGGAGCACGACCTGGGTCTCGGGGTCGCCAAAGCGGGTGTTGTATTCGAGGACGCTCGGGCCCTCCGGCGTGAGCATGATCCCGATGAAAAGCGTGCCGCGGAAATCGATGCCTTCACCGGCGATGGCGTTGACGGACGGCCGGACGATGTCGCGTTCGATGCGGGCCAGGAGCTCAGGGGTGACGACCTCGGCGGGCGAGTAGGCACCCATGCCGCCGGTGTTGGGGCCGGTGTCGCCCTCGCCGATGCGCTTGTGGTCCTGGGCGGTGGGGAGGATGACGTAGTCGCGGCCGGAAACGACGACGAGCAGGGAGGTCTCCTCGCCGAACAAGCAGTCCTCAATCAGAATCTGCCGGCCGCTCGCCCCGAATTTGCCACCCTCGAGCATGTCGCGCACGGCGGCTTCCGCCTCGGCGGGAGTCTGGGCGACGATGACGCCCTTGCCGGCGGCGAGGCCATCGGCCTTGATGACGATCGGGATCTGGCGCGTGCGCAGATAGGCGAGCGCGGGTGCGACTTCGCTGAAGAATCCCGCGGGGGCGGTGGGGATTTTATATTTCAGCAGGATCTGCTTGGTCAGGATCTTGGAGGCCTCGAGGCGGGCGCCGTCTTTTTTCGGCCCGTAAGCGGGGATGCCCGCCGCAGCGAGCTCGTCCACGAGGCCGAGCGAGAGCGGCACTTCGGGACCAACGACGACGAATTCGATTTTTTCGCGCCGGACCAGCTCCAGCAGGCCGGCGATATTGTCGGCGGCGACGGGAAAGCATGGCACGTCGAGGGCGATGCCGGCGTTGCCGGGCGCGGCGCTGAGGCGCGGTCTGGCAGGTGAGGCCAGCAGCGCCTTCACGAGCGCGTGCTCGCGGCCGCCGGAGCCGACGATGAGGACGGATTGAGGCAGCGGCATGGCGGCGGGCATCACAGCACTTTGAGCGTCTTGCGGTAGAAGGTGACGACCTCCTCGGGATCGTCGGTGAAGAGGATGTAGTCGAGCATCCAGGCCGGGGCGCGTTTGGTGCGGATCATTTCACGGAGCTGCCGGCGCAGGTCGCTGAAGTATTTCGCATCGTAGAAAACATAGGGGATGCGCGGGCGGATGCCGAGCTTGAGGTTGCAGAGCTCGATACCGATTTCCTCAAGCGTGCCGACGCCGCCGACGTTGAAGATGCAGAAATCGGCGACCTCAAACCATTTTTGGCGGAAATGGCGCGAGTTTTCCTGGAAGGTGTTGAAGAAATCCACGCCGAGCTCGGGCGGCTGGGCCTCGAGTTCGAGGAAGCAACCGCCGGTGAGCGCGCCCTGGCTGCGGGCGGTTTCGATCGCGAGGTGCATGACGCCGCCGCCGCCGCCCGTCAGCACGCCGACGTTGGAGCCGATGAAGCCGGCGAGCTTGTCGATGAGCGTGGCGATGCGTTTGGACTGCGCATCGTTGAGGCCGACGGCTGAGCCGTAAAAGGCGAGGATGGTCGACTCGTCGAACGTCTTGACCATCTCCTCGCGGATGAAGAAGCCGTGGTCCTTCTTGTAGGTGTGCAGGAAGAGGTCGTTCATGTCCGCGTTGAGCCAGTAGACGTCGAGGTTGACGGCGAAATAATTCTCGAGGCGGATATGGGCGTTGTCGGAGAGGAAGAAGCCGTGCGTGCGCGAGGGCTTGCGGAAAATGATGCGGCGGAGGTTGACCTGCTGGAGGCGTGTCAGCAGCTCGATGTGCTCAAGGAGGTTGGGGAAATAGTCGATGAGGAGCGTGTCGGCATTGTCGGGCGCGACATCAAGCGCCTGGATGAGTGTGCGGTGGCCGCAGTGCGGGCCGGCGTCGGCGAGGATGGCTTTCAGGTCGTGGCCGGCCTTGAAGAAGAGCGAGCGGTTCTCCATCGTGGCGCTCTGGCCCTTGACGGTGATTTTGGTCTTGGGATGGGGCGGGCCATCGTCGGGCGGCGGGTTTTTGTCGAGGCACCGGTAGAGCTGCGCGGCGCTGGCATAGAGGCGCGTGCGTTTTTTGCCGAGGGCCTTGAATTCGGGGTCGGCGGCGTCGGGCGCGCGGAAAATTTCGACGGACACGACGGGGTTCACCACGGGCTGCTCGCTGGTGTTGTAGATCTCAAGCATGACATTCGTGCCGAAGGTCTTGATCGGGTCGAGGAGCACGGCGCCGGTGTGGATGCCGAAGTTGCCCTCGCCGCGGTTGAGCACGACGTAATGACTTTTCAAATACATCGAGCAGCTGGTGAGCAGGCCGGAATGGGGCGAGATCGAGAGCATCCCGGTCTCGTGGCGCACCTGGACCTTGTCGAGGTAGGCGCGGCCGGCCTCGCCGCTGACGAGGCGCTCGAATTCCGGCCGCTGCAGGCGGGGATTGAGCGTGTAGTGCACCTGGTGCGGTGTGAGGAAGACGCGGCCGAGGCGGTCGATGGAGATCGTGTTGGGCAGCTTGAGGCGGTTGTCCTTCACGGCGGCCCAGATTTCGGCGGTGGAAAGCTTGGCGGAGTCGGGCGCGTGGAAAAGGCGGCCGACGGGCACGCCGGGGCGCATGAGCTTTTTGAAAAAAGGGGCGCTGGGGAAGCTCTGGTCGAACATGAAGGCATCGGCCTCCAGCACGAGGCGGCTGCCTTCGATCACGGGCGCCCCGCGCGGCATCATCTCGATGCCGATCCGGGCCAGTGTGCTGCGCTCGCTGAAGTGCAGGTGCGCGAGGTGCCCGCGCAGGAATTCCAGCTCGACGCCATTGCGCGGCCAGAAGGCCAGGGTGAGGGCGACGGTCTGCGCGTCCTTGTTCTTCACTTTCAAAATCTGGCCGTCGGGGCTGGTCCAGAACTGGTCGGGATTCATGGGAGGGCGAAGCGTGGCGCGTGGTTGTCCGGCTGGCAAGGGCACTAATTGGTTGCTTTCCGCGGGGTGCTCTGGCAAGGTGGGAAATTCACGGCACAAACTCCCTCGCGCCGTTTCTCACCCAGTCACCACTCGCATGAAACTTACCTCCCGTCTCCCCGTTTTCCTGCTCGGGCTCGGCGTCGCCGCCGCGCTTCAGGCCCAGGAAGTCAAAGTTAACATTCCCGGCCAGGATGGCCAGGCCGCCACCTCGGGTTCCTCGCAACCCGCCGCGGCTCCTGCCGCTGCCGCGCAGCCCGCCGCGCCGCAGTACACCGACGAGCAGCTGGTCGAGACCATGGGTTGGTTCCTCGGCAAGCGTTCCGGCCTGGGCGATCTCACGCTGACTAAGGAACAGCAGGACGCATTTGTGCGCGGCATCCAGCTTGCCGCCGCCGGCAAGGAATCGCCTTATGACCTGCAGAAAATCGGCCCGGCGATCGATGCCTTTGTCCAGAAGAAGCAGCAGGATTTTCTCGCTAAGGCCAAGGAGCAAAGCACCACCGAGGGCGCGGCGCTGTTTGCGAAGCTGAAGGCAAACAAGAACGTCGTGGAACTGCCCGACGGCCTCCGCTATGAAATCATCAAGGCCGGCACCGGTGATTTCCCCAAGCCCACCCAGACCGTGCAGGTCAATTACACCGGCCTGCTCACCAACGGCACCGTTTTCGACAGCTCCGTTCAGCATGGCGGCCCGACCGAGTTTCAGCTCGACCAGGTGATTCCCGGCTGGTCCGAAGGCATCCAGAAAATTTCCAAAGGCGGCAAAATCCGCCTCTACGTCCCGCCCTCACTCGCTTATGGCGACGAGGCGCGTGGCAACATCCCGCCGGCCGCCACGCTTATCTTTGAAGTGGAGCTGCTCAACATCAAGGACACCCCGCCGGCTGCTCCGGCGGCTGCGCCCACGGGCGATTCAAAGTAATCGGTCCAGCCTGCGAGTTTTTTCTTTCGCCCCCGGCGCCAATGTGCGCCGGGGGCTTTTTGTTTTTCAAGCGGCGTGTCACGCGAACGTAACTTTTCAGGCAGGGCATTTTCGTTGTCGCGGGAATAAGGGTGGGATAGGAATGGGTCGCAATCGCTGCGCGTGAAGCTCGCCCTCGTTACCGAGACATATCCGCCTGAGGTCAACGGCGTCGCCATGACCCTCAGCCAGCTTGTCGCCGGACTGGCTGCGCGTGACCACGCCATCGAGGTCGTGCGCCCGCGCCAGGACGGCGAGGGGCGGGTTCCTGGCTGCGAACGCCAGGCCGGCTGCGTGACCGAGTGGCTGGTGCCCGGCCTGCCGATCCCGTTTTATCAGACGTTGAAGATGGGGCTGCCGGTGTGGGGTGCGCTGCGGCGCCGCTGGGCAGCGGCTCCGCCCGATGTTGTGCACGTGGCGACCGAGGGGCCGCTCGGGCTGGCGGCGTTGCGGGCGGCCCGGCGGCTCGGCCTGCCGGTCACCTCAAGCTTTCATACCAACTTCCACCATTATGGCCGGCATTACGGACTGAACAAGCTGCGCGCCGCCATCATGGCCTACCTTCGCTGGTTTCACAATCGCACGGGGTGCACGATGGTGCCGACGGCAGAGATGAGCGCCCAGCTCGCAGTTCTCGGCTTTGCCCGGCTGGCGGTGATTTCACGCGGCGTGGACACGGTTTTGTTTTCCCCCGACAAACGAAGCCGGGAACTGCGGGCAGGCTGGGGCGCGGCGGAGGGCGATCCGGTCTTCATCCATGTCGGCCGGCTGGCGGCGGAAAAAAACCTCGGCCTCGCCGTGGAGACTTTTTTGCTGATGCAGAAGCTCGAACCGCGCGCGCGCGGCGTGTTCGTGGGCGACGGGCCGGAGCGGGTGGCATTGCAAAGGAAATATCCGCAGTTTCATTTTGCCGGGGTGCGCCGCGGGCGGGAGCTGGCGGTGCATTATGCGTCGGCGGACATGTTCGTTTTTCCCAGCACGACCGAAACGTTTGGCAACGTCGTGACCGAAGCCATGGCCAGCGGGCTCGTCGTGCTGGCGTTCGACTACGCGGCGGCCCGGCAGCATGTCAGCAACGGCGTGAACGGCGTGACCGTGCCGCTGGATGCCCCGGGCATGTTTACTGCGACGGCGGCGGATTTGTCGATGCGGCGCGCCGCCTGGCCGGCCTTGCGCACAGCGGCGCGGGCCACGGCGTTGGACATCACCTGGGACCGGATTGTCGCCCGGTTCGAGGACGAGTTGCTGCGGGCGCAGGCCGGGAGGGACGCCGGCGCATCGCCGGTGGTGCTTACGACCGCGGGTGGATGATGCCCTGGCCAATCGGCGGCAGAAGGCCACAGCCAGCGGGACTCAGGGCAGTGCCTGGGCGGGATAACGGCGGAGATCGAGCGTGTGCCGGCCCTCGGGAGGAAAGTCGGTGGGCGGGATGAGCCGCGACTGGCCGACGGCATGTGGCCATGGTTCCCAGCGTTCGGCGTGACGGGCGCTGGCTTCCGCTTCATCGGCGGGGCGCGTGACGTAGGGTTGGTTGCACGGATTCCACACATGCCATCGGGCGGCGGCGATAACCGTGAGCGTTTCGCGGTCCACCCATTCCAACAGCAGCGGGGTGTGCACCAGCACATGGGGATGGAGCGCGGGGGTAAGATAGAAGGCGCGAAAACGGATGCCGGTCGCCGCGCCCTGGCCCGCGGCGCGGAAGGCGCACGGATAGCCGTTGACGAGGAGCAAGCCGTGCTCGAGGGCGGTGGCGTCGTCCACGGCCGCCTCGATGCGATCCATGCTCGCGTCGACGCTGCGCGAGACCGTGCCGGCATTGGGTGACTCGCCGAGCAGCGGCCAGGCCTCGAGCGCCTGGCGGAAGGTCATCGTGAATTTTTTGCCGCTGCCTTGGGCCGGCCTTGTTTCAAGCGCGAGCCTGCCGAGTTTCGGAAAACGCCATTCCCAGAGCGGGCGCAGCCAGGCGGCGGCAAAGGGCAGGCCGTGCGCGGCGAGGTCGGCGCAGATGTTTTCGAGATCCTGCCACAGAAACGCGGGCAGGAAAAATTTGTCGTGCAGCTCGCCGCCCCAGCGCACGAAGGGTTCGCGGAACGGCGCGGTGCAGAGGCGCGCAAGGATGGCGCGCACGAAAAGCGCGGTGAGCGACTGCGCGGCGCGGGCGGGATTGGTTTCAAACGCGCGCAGCTCGACGAGCCCGAGGCGACCATTGGGCGCGAAGGGATTCCAGAGCTTGTCCACACTGATTTCCGCGCGATGGGTGTTGCCGGAGCGGTCCATCAGCAGGTCGCGAAAGAGCAGGTCGAAGAGGGCCAGGTTCGACGGTGTGCCGGCCTTTTCGGCACCGGCACAGGCGATTTCGAGCTCATAGAGCGCCTCGAAGGTCGACTCATCGATGCGCGGCGCCTGCGAACTCGGCCCCATGTACTGGCCGGTGAAAACATAGCTGAGCGCCGGGTGATGCTGCCAGTAGCGGATGAGGCCCGGTAGCAGGGTGGGCAGGGTGAAGAACGGCGAAGTCGATTCCTGCGGGCCGCCAAAGACGAGGTGCGCCCCGCCGCCCGTGCCGGTCTCGCGGCCGTTGAATTGTAACTTGCGCGCACAGAGACCCGTTTTTTCAGCGGCGGCGTAGAGCTGGGCGAGCTGCTGGTCGTAGCCGGACCAGGTGGCGCAGGGCGCGAGGTTCACCTCAATGACGCCTGGATCGCTGACGAGACCGATGGTGGGCAACGCCGGGTCGGGCGGAGGCGCATAGCCGGCGAGCACGCAGCCCTGCAGGCCGAGACCGGTCAGGACATCCTCGATCATGGCGAGCAACGCCAGATACTGCTCGGTCAAAAGCGGCGGGATAAAAATAGTGAGGGCGCCGTCGCGCAGTTCGGCGGTGACGGCGCGGCGGAGATTCTGCTCCGCAAGTTCACCGAGCGGCAGCCGCAGGCCGATGAGACTGTCGCCGGCGAGCAGCGCGAGTGAGCCCGGTATTTTTTGATTTTTGACCTCCCAGCGGTCGCTGCGCCAGGCGCCGCCCTCGTGGTCGAGCGGCAGGACGAAGCCGGCCGGCGTGCCGGGCTTTTGCGGCTCATCTGCGGCCAGGATGAAATCCGCGGGCAGGGAAAGTTTTTGGGCGAGACGGCGGAGAAAATTTTCCGCGTGGTCCGGGCGATGGTCGCCGGGCCGGGTGTCGGCGCGCAGGCGCGAGAGGTTGCGCCAGATGGGTGAACTGTCGGCGCGGCGCTGGATCAGGAGGGCCCAGCGCGGGAGCGGTTCGCCGGGGTAATGCTTGCCGGAAGTCTCGAGGATGACCGCGCCGGGAAAAGTGTCGGCGATCAGCGCATGGGCGAGGCGGCGTGCGTGGCCGAGCTTCGTTGGGCCGAGAGCGGCGGTCTGCCATTCCGCACCGTCGGGGGTGAGCGGCACAAAGGTCGGTTCCCCGCCCATCGTGAGCCGCACACCGGCCCGGTCGAGCGAGACTTCGACCACGTCGCCGAAAGTGCGGATTTTCCCCCAGGTTTCGGCGGGGTAGGGAGCGTTCGCGGCGATGGGCATGCGCAGGCCTAGAGCAGTTTCTCGACCAACACGCTGGTCGTGAGCTTCGAGGGGATGGGCACGGAGCTGTAGTAGCTGCCCTGGATCGGGGTCACGCTTTCCGCCACGGCGGTGTGCGCGACCGGGACAAACGAATCGTCGCACCACATGCCATGCGTGGGATCGAGGCCCTTCCAGCCGGCGCCGGGCAGGTAGATCTCGGTCCAGGCGTGCATTGCGCCGTGCGCGGGGCTGCCCAGTTCGGGATCATGGAGATAACCGCTGACAAAGCGGGTGGCCAGGCCGAGGGTGCGGCAGATTTCGGCGAAGAGCACGGCGTAGTCGCGGCACGAGCCGGAGCCGAGTTCAAGCGTGCGGCGCGAGGGCTGGATGCCGCGTTCCTCGCGGCGGGTGTAGCGCAGGGTGGAACACAGGAGGGAATTGAGCGCGGAGAGAAATGGCACGGTCTCGGCCGGGCGGTCGACGAAATGCTCGTCGAGCCAGTTGTGGACGGAGGCCTGGGTCTCTTCGAAGGGTGGTGCGAGGTAGGGTGAAAGGTTGAATTTCTCGATCGGCTCGTAGGTGAAGGGGAATTTCAGGGCATAGTCCTTGAGCAGGAAATCGAAGGGATTGGTGTCGAACGTTTCGACCTCGAATTCGCTGCGGACGTTGAGCGCGGCGGCCGGCTCCCAGAAATAGGCCCAGGCGAGGAGGACGTCATGCGAATCACGCGTCCAGACGAGCTTGGCCTCGGGCGCGATGTTGAAGCCAAAGCTGTTCACGCGCAGGAGCGGCGTCTCGCGCGGGCGCAGGTAGAGCATGTGCGGCGAGAAGGAGACGCTTTGCGCATAGTCGTAGCGCGTGAGATGGGAGACATGTAATTTCATGGGAAAATTCGGACTGCTGGCGGAAGCGTAGGCTACAGGCGGTGAAGTGAAACAGCAAATGCCGCGCCGGGCCCGATTTTTTCGAGTTTGGCAACTCGGGTGGAAAAGCGTTGCCTCGCGCCCGCACGCACGCAAATGCCGGACGCCAACCTCTACCTCGTCGGATTCATGGGCACGGGCAAGACCACCGTCGGCCGGATGGTCGCGCAACGGCTCGACTTCACGCTGCTCGACAGCGACCAGGAAATCGAGCGCCGGCAGGGCAAGGCCATCGCGCGCATTTTTGTCGAGGATGGCGAGCCGGCATTCCGCACGATGGAGCGCGAGTTCATCCTGCACGGGCATCCGGTGTCACGCACGGTGGTGGCCTGCGGTGGCGGCCTGGTGGTGCAGCCGGGCATGCTCGAGCTGCTGAAACAAAAAGGGGTGGTGGTGTGTCTGCACGCCTCCATCGAGACGATTTTGAAGCGCACCGCTGGGCATCCGCACCGTCCCCTGCTCAACGTGGAAAATCCCGAGGCGCGGCTGCGCGAGCTTTATGCGCAGCGCGAACCGGTATACCGCCATTCGGGCACCCTCATCCTCACCGATGCGCGGCCGCTGGGCGACATCGTGAACCATGTGCTGCGTGCGTACCGGCGCGAGGCTCCGGACTTTGCGAAGACGGCCGGTGCGCGGAAAGCGGGGCAGTGACCATGGATGCGGAGGCGCGGCAGGCGGAGCTAAGGCGGCGGCTGCACGCGCTTGGCTTCGATGAGGTCAGGTTTGCGCGGGTGGACGGCCCGGCGCCGGGTGCCGGGGCGCTGCGCGCGTGGCTGGATGCCGGCCTGCAGGCGGACATGGCCTGGATGGAGCGCACCGCGGAAAAGCGCGCTCAGCCCAGCCTCGTGCTGCCTGGCGCGCGGTCCGTGATTTTGCTCGGGGTGAACTACGGGCGGGAGGAAAGAGGAAAGTCGCCGCGCGCGGCACTCCCGGCGTGGGCGAGGTATTCATTGTATTCGGATTATCATGATACGTTGCAGGCCGGCCTGGCGTCGGCCGGGCAGGCGATCGAGGAGATTTTCGGCGCGGGCGGCACGGACTACCGCTACTATGTGGACACCGGGCCGGTGTTGGAGCGCAGCTGGGCGGAGCGCGCCGGGCTCGGCTTCATCGGGAAAAACACCATGCTGATTTCGCGACGGTTTGGGAACTGGCTGTTTCTGGCGTCGATTTTGACCAAACTGGAGCTGGCGCCGGATCCGCCGGTCCGGAAGAAAATCGAAAGCGGCAAAACCCGGATCGGCCTGCTTTGCGGCAAGTGCACGCGGTGCCTGGATGCATGCCCGACCCAGGCGTTGCCACGGCCGGGGGTGCTCGATGCGCGGCGGTGCATCTCGTACCAGACGATCGAGAACCGCGGAATCATCCCGCGCGAGCTGCGGCCGGGCATTGGCGCCCGCATCTACGGCTGCGACACATGCCTCGAGGTGTGTCCATGGAACCGCTTTGCCCGCTCGGCGCGGGGCCTGCTGCTGGCAGCGCGCGGCGAAATCGCCGCACTGCCGTTGCGCGAGATCCTGGAGCTGACGCCGGCGCGGTTTGCGGAGATTTTCCGTGGCACGGCCATCAAGCGGGTGAAGCTCGCTGGCCTGTTGCGCAACGCCTGCGTTGTCGCGGGCAATTCGGGCGACCGGAGCCTGCTGGAACTCCTGGCCAAGCTTGCTGCGCACGCGCTGCCGGTGGTGCGGGCCCACGCGGTCTGGGCGGTGTTCCGGCTGGCCGGGGCGGAGGCCGGGACGATTCTGGCCGGGGCGCGTAAGGCGGAGGCGGATGCGGTGGTGCTGGCGGAATACGCGGCCGGCTGAGGCTCAGGCAAAGGCCTTGTTCATCTTTTGGGTGAATGAGGAGGGCGGGCGGACCGGTTCGCCGCGCAGGTTGACGAAGGCGTGCAGCGAACGGCCGGTGGCGAGGAGTTCTTCGCCGCGCATGACTTCGTAATCGAGATTGATGCGCAGGGTGGGTTTTTCACGCATGGTTGTCACGATGATGAGCGCGTCGTCATAAACGGCGGGGCGCAGGAATTTTGCGGCGATCTCCAGTACGGGCAGGCGGTAGCCGTCGGCTTCAAGCTGGCGGTAGGGCAGGCCCTGCTCCTTGAGCAGCGTGGTGCGCCCGATCTCGAACCATGGCAGGTAGTTCGCATGATAGACGATGCCCATCATGTCAGTCTCGGCGTAGCGGACGGTGAGCGGCGTGCGCGATTGGAGCATGCGGCGAGGCAAGCGCAACGCCACGCGGGGGCAAATTTTTTGTGATCGCCCGGGCGGGCTCAGGAGGCCGTGTCCTGGCTGAAGAGCACGCCAGCCGCCTCGCGCCAGCAGTTGCGCCGGGCCCATTCCCGGCCGGCCTCGCCGAGGCGGCGGCGTAGGGCGTGGTCGGTGATCAGGCGCTCGAAGGCGGCCGTGAGCTGCGCCGGATGGTCGGGTGGCACCAGCAGGCCGGTGGCGCCGTTGACCACGGCTTCGCTGACACCGCCGACCGTGTGGCCGACGACAGGCAGTCCGTGTGCGGCGGCTTCGAGGTAGACGAGGCCGAAGCCTTCCACGCTGTGGTCGAGGTCGACGCTGGTCAGGGCGAAGATCGCGGCGCGGTCATAGATGCGGTCAAGCTCATCGTCCGGCACGTCGCCAAAGAACCGGACGGCGAAGTCCGACTCCGCCGCTGCGGTGCGCAAGGTGCGTTCGTAGTGTGCGCGGCTGGAATTGCCGACAATCCAGTATTCGATCTGCGTGCGAAAACGTTCATCCAGGGATTGCAGCGCCCGCAGGGTGACGAGCTGTCCTTTGCGCCGGTGGAGGCGTCCGACGGTGAGAATGACGATTTTATCCTTTGCCTCGGCGGGAGTGGGGTACACGACGGCAAAGTCGGAGCGAAGCGCGCCCGGCGTGAGAAAGGTTTTGCCGACGGCCTCGGGAAATCGCGCGCAAAGAAGCCGGTGGGTATAGTGCGTCAGCGTGCTGATGCGCGTGGCATGGCGGATGAGGCGGCGGGCAAGGACGCGCGTGACTGGGTTGCGGTGGAATTTCAAAATTTCCGAGCCATGAAAAGTGAGGATGAGGCGTTGCGGGCGGAAGGTTTTGAAAAACTGCAGGAACATCATCGTGAGCATCGGGCCGGGCTCGGGCAGATAAATGGTGGCGTAGCGCAGGCGGCGGCGTTCGGCGATGAGCTGGAGTGTAAGTCGCCACTGGCAGGCAAGATCGTGCGTGCCCTTGAGCGGAAGGCGGCGCAGGCGGAAAGGCCATGCCTTCTCCGCACCAGGCGGGGCAGACTGCGCCCAGACCTCGATATCGTAGCCGAGACCGGCTGAAGCCTTCGCAATTTCCTCCGAAAATGTGGCGATGCCGCCGCGTTTCGGATAAAATTCGTGTGTAATGAGAAAGACGGGACGTGGCGCCTGAGTGGCGTTCATGCGTTATGTTTGAGACTGACCATGGCGCGAAATGTGCCGGGAGGCAGGGAACCTTTTTGCAAAGCTTATGACGATGGAGAAGCTCAATGGTAACAAAATACGTCAATTCGTGCGCCGGCGCGAAGGCTTGGCATAAGAATTAGGTTTACAACAGAAAAGCCGGTAATTTACAAGGAGCTGACAATGGCCGATGTAGCTCACCACAGCCCGGGTATAAACGGCAGCAAACCGCCGGTTCCGACTCCCGCCAAGCCTTTCACTCCTGAAGACGAAGCCGCCCTCATCGAGGCTTTGAAACGCTGCTCTCCCGCCACGGTCGAGGCGGCGGTAAAATTTCGCAAGACGGGCGACCCGGCCTGCGTGCCCGCCGTGGTGATCGGCGTCATCGAGCGTTTTGCCGAGCCCGACCAGCGCGCCAAGCTGCGCGAGGCTGACGACGACCTCCGCCTCATCGAGGATCTCGGCATTGATTCGCTCACCATGATGGAGATCGTCATCCTCGTGGAGGACACCCTCCAGATGTCGATCAACAACGACGAGCTACGCCATCTCCGCACACTGGGCGACATCAAGATTTTCATTGATTGCAAAGTCCGCGGCTTGGCGCCGCCCAAGCCCTCGCGCTTCCTTCCCATCGAGCATATCGGTGCGGTCATGCCCATTCAGCCGCCCTTCCTTTTCCTCAACGAGGCCACCGTCGGCTCCAACGGCGCCAGCGCGAAATACAAGATTACCGGCGACGAATTATTCCTCAAGGGCCATTTCAAGGACAACCCGGTCATGCCCGCTTCCATCATGCTCGAGGCGATCGGTCAGCTCGCGGTACTTTTCCTGCTCGAAGGCGGCCATGGGGAGGAAGGTAAACAGGCCGATCCGCAAACCATTTATTTCACCGGTTGCGAAGGCGTGCGTGCACATCGCGTGTGCAAGCCCGGGGACACACTCTCGATTTCCATCAAGCCAAAGCGCCTGAAAATGCCCCTGGCCACCTTTGAAGGCCAGATCCGCGTCGGTCAGGAGAAAGCTGCGTTCGCCGAGGAAATCACGCTGACCTACGGTCTGCGGGATGTCGTGGTCGCGCCCCAGGCCGCCGCTGTTTCCGCCGTCCCCGCCATTCCCGCGGCCGCAGCTGCCTCCATTCCCGCCACCGCGGCGCGTGCCATCGTGCCAGCGCCCGTCGCTTGACCTCCGCCGTGCGCGCGGGCTTTTGTGCTGTAAGTTTTAAGCCCCGCCGTCTTTTTTCGCGCCGGGCATCACCACGCACGTGAGCAAAGTCTATATCACCGGCCTTGGGCTGATCACCAGCATCGGCAACGATGTCGCAGCTGCGGGGCGCAGCCTGCGCGAGCTGCGTCACGGCTTCGAACTCTATCCGCCTTTCAACAAGCCCGACGTCCCGGTCAAGGTGGTCGGCACCATCAAGGACTTTCAGGTCGATTCGTACGACCAGGAAGACTGGGTCTTTCCTAAAAAATACACCATCAAGCGCGAAATCCTGCGCGGGCTCGCGCCCAACTCGCTCTTTGCCTATTGTGCGATGCTGCAGGCCGTCGAGGATGCGCGCCTTGCGCCCGCCGATATTTCGAATCCGCAGACTGGTCTCTACGCGGCATCGGGCGGCTCGCCATTTTTCACCCACCATTATCATGAGCGCATGCTCAAGGTCGGGGTCATGCGCTGCTCTCCGCTCGGCATTGTCGCCTCCATTGCTGGCACGCTGAATTTCAACCTCGTCGCGCACTTCCGGATTCTCGGTGCCTCCTGCGGCTTTTCCTCGGCCTGCGCCTCGTCGCTGCATGCCCTCGGCTTCGCGTGGGAGGAAATCAAGTCCGGCCGCCAGCAGCGCATGTTTGTCATCGGGGCCGAGGACTGCAACACCGACAGCATCCTGCCCTTTGCCGGGATGCGCGCGCTTTCGCTGCAAAGCGATCCTGACCTTGCCTCGCGTCCCTTTGACGCTGCGCGCGACGGTTTCGTCGGCACGGGCGGCGGTGCGGTCGTCGTGCTCGAAAGCGAGGAGGAGGTGGCCCGCCGCGGCGTCCGCCCTTATGCTGAAGTCGCCGGCTGGGGCCAGGCTTCCGACGGTTATAACGTTGCCATCTCGCATCCCGAAGGCGTCGGTCTGCATCTCGCGATCAATCTCGCCCTCAAAAACAGCGGCTGCACGCCCGAGGAGGTCGATTATGTCAACGCCCACGCGACTTCCACGCCCATCGGCGACGCCTCCGAGGTCAAGGCGCTGAAGGCTGTTTTCCAGAATCCTGGCACCCGTCCTGCGATCAGCAGCACCAAGGCCCTCACCGGCCACGGCCTCTCGCTGGCTGGCGCGATGGAGACCGCCTTCTGCGCCATCGCCCTGCGCGAAGGCTTCATGCCCGGTTCCGCGCACATCAGCAAACTCGATCCGACGTGCGAGGGTCTCAACATCATCCGCGCCACGCTTCCCGCGCAGCCTCACGTCGTGCTCAACAACAGCAGCGGCTTTGGGGGTGCCAACGTTTGTGCCGTGTTCCGGCGCGTCCCTTAAAACGTGGCTGCGTCCAAAGTCTCCGCCCTTCATCCCACGGCGTTCGTCACCGGCGCGCGCACCGGTCTGGGTGCGGCCTTTACGGACATGCTCCTGGCCGACGGCGTGCACGTCTGGGGCACTGCGCGCGATGCCGCGCGCCTACCCGCGCGGGCAAATTTTTCCCCTGTCGCCCTCGATCTGGCCGACGCCGCGGCAGCCGAGGGGAAATTTCTGGCAGCGGCGGACGCGGCGGGCGGTGCGTTCGACCTCGTCATCCACAACGCCGGCTACGGTGTCTTTGGCCCGTTTGCCGCGACGGACTTTGCCGTGTGGCAGGCGCAACTCGACGCCATGCTCACCGCGACGCTTCGCCTGGCGCACGCCGCCTTGCGCCCGATGCTGGCACGTAACCGCGGCTGCCTGGTGAACGTCTCCTCCATCGCGGCCGAGTTTCCACTCCCCTTGATGAGCGGCTACAACGTCGCCAAGGCCGGCCTCTCCGCCTTCAGTGAAAGTTTAATCTTTGAAACCCGCGGGACCGGCGTCACCGTCATCGATTTTCGACCCGGCGACTACCGCACCTCCTTCAACCAAGCCATGCATCGATCCTCCACCGCCTCGGACGAAGCCGCGACCCGCGTCTGGCGGCGCCTTGAAGCCAACCTCCAGGCCGCGCCGCCGCCTGCCCGCGCGGCGGCCGATCTTCGCCGTGCGCTTTTGCGCGGGCGCAGTGGCGTCGTCCGTTCCGGCTCGTTTTTCCAGGCCCGCCTCGCGCCGTTGCTCGCGCGCTTTGCCCCCCTTGCCCTGCGCCGCGCCGCCCTGCATGCCTACTACGGGATTCGCTGAGCGTGTCCGACATCCGCATCCTCATCCTCACCTCGAGCACCGGCGGCGGCCACGACGCCCGCGCGGAGGCTTTTGCCGAGTGGTGTTTCCAGCTCTACCGGCACAAGGTGGACGTGCGCATCGAGCAGATGCTTGAGAAATCATCCGTGGTGAACCGGGTTGGCGTCGATTTCTACAACTGGATCCAGCGCCGCGCGCCCGGCCTGCACACCGCCTATTACGCCTTCATCGAACTGCTCAGCCTGATCAACCGCAGCAGCGTCTCCTTTGGCCGTGCGTACTACGAGCAGGTGTTGCGCGAATACCGTCCGCATCTCGTTTTCAGCGTGCATGACTGCCTGAACCGCGGCTATTTCCAGCTCGCGCGCAAAATCCTCGGTCCGGCCAATGTGCGCTGCGCCACTTATTGCGGGGAATTTTCTGGCGGCTGGGGCTACTCCATCAACTGGATCGAGCCCAGTGCCGACCTTTACATTTCACGCACGCCCACGGCGCGCGACTACGCGGTGAAAAAAGGCGTCCCGCCTGATCGCTGCCGCGTCCGCGGACATCTCATGAGCCCGCGGGTCCATGTCGAAGTGCTCGCTGATAAAAACCGGCGGGCCGATTTTCGCATAAAAAAACTCGGTCTGCAGCCCGACCGCTTCACGGTGTTTCTCGCCACCGGCGGCAACGGCGCCAACAACCACCTCGAGCTCCTGCCCGTGCTCGTGCGGCATGCCGATTGTTGCCAGGCCATTGTCATCTGTGGCCGCAATCGCGAGGTCTACAACGAACTCGTCCACTGGCGCGCGCTCCATCCCGAGTTCAACCTCTACCTCGAAGGCTACTCCGAGATCGTCCACCTGCTCATGCAGGCCAGCGACGCCGTCGTCACCCGCGGCGGCACCACCACCTGCGCCAAGGCCCTGCACTACCACTGCCCCATCATCTTCAACGCCTTTGGCGGCATCATGCCGCAGGAAAGCCTCACCTGGAAATTCTTCCGCAACGGCGGTGCCTGCGAAAAAATCGAAACGGCCGGCGACTTTGCCACGCTCATCGACCGGTGGATGGCTGATCCGGCCAGCTATGCCGCCATCCGCGAAAACTTCCTGCGCCTGCGGTACGAGGAGGACCCGACGGTTGTCATCGATGAACTGGTCCAGCTGGCCCAGCAGGCGGCCGGCGTCCCTCTCACCCGCCATCCCTTCTCGCTGGCGAATGGAAATGTCGGCCCAGGCAAGAGCTGATCTGCGTTTGGTCGTTGGAAAAAACTGGGACGAAGGCCGTTGGGTCCCATTGCACGGAAAGAGCGTTCATCTTTGCCCAGGTTAGAACTGTCCCATGTGAATTATAATTTTGCCGGAGCGTCTGAGTCTGTTCGCGTTGGATCTGGTGGCTGGTTCGGATCTTTCTTCATCTGTGGTTCCGGACGAACGGCAAGAACAGCAGGCAAAGCTCGGCGACACTCAATACTGTGCCGACAGGAAGATACCAAAGGCTCAGAACGCAGCAGCCCACGAGGGCATTCCTGCCGAATGCCGGCTTGGTGAAAAACATTAGCAGCGAAACCAACCAGAGAAGGCCGAGAAGTAGATGGACGCCTTTCATGCTCTTACTCCTTGGATCGAGTCCAATCGTCGACACTACTTTCGACCACGGGCCAAGCTGGCCAACGCCTGGGCCGCTTCGCGGTGTAACATAGTCACCCATCACCAGTGCGTGTGCCCCGTCGAAAGCAAGCCACCCGCCGACGAGCAGAGCGATAAGGGAAATCGCAATTTTTACAGCGGTCATATCCTTCGCCGAACGTTTAGGGTGAGCCACGCGGGGACAGGTGTGGCAAAAACGGCCCCGGCCGGTCCGCGTTGGGTCTGGCGTCTGGTTGGACGCATGTTTGGCTTTTCTTTTTACTCTGTCTCTTCCGTTTGATCCGTGACGGAATGCGCCACAACAAAATTGGTTCCACCATGGCCGTCGGCAGTAAGCCGCACAATATACGAAACGACATCTGAGCCGGAATGGCTGATAGTCCAGCGTTCAACGCCTGCACCCTTTTTATCATAGGGCGCAATCACTTCAATTTTCACAATCCGGCGGTCGATTGCTTTGGGAAAGAAAGTCGCATCGATCGTTCCCACGCCGCCTGGGGCATTGATCAAATCGCGAAAGAGGAGGTCTCCAGCGCGCGATTGCATTCGCACCGCGAGGGTGCACTGAAAAACTGTCTTCGACGACACAGGTTCATGCCGACGGGCTTCAAGCTCAGCATGGATAGCTTCCAGCCGATGATGTTCATCCGAATCGGTTGCAGGCTCGACGGCTTTTTTTGGCTTCGCGATCACTATGTTATCAGGAGGGCCCTTTGCGCTGACAGGGACCGAGATAAAGACTCCGGCCGAAGCATCGATCGTATTGCGATGCCCATTAATGACGACGGAGATGCCATTTGGATTTCTCACGACTGTTCCAAGCGGAACTGCGGCTGACTCGCCGGCAGGCAGGATCACACTCTGTCCAGCGGTTAATGTGATTGCGCTGGGGCGATCCGATTTTTCTTGGGCTACAGCTTCTTGCGTTGCGTAACCTGTAAGTGAGAAAAACGTGATAACGAGGATAGCGATTTTCATGCTATGGCCGAACGTTAGAGCTGACCCACGCGAGGACAAGCATGACTGGTGATGAAGTTATCGCGTCCGGCATTGATTAGCGGCTCGGCCGTTGCATGCTCGGGTAGCTTGACCGAGCCACCGCTGACCATCGCCTACCTGTTCACGACGTTTCCCAAGTCCACGGAGACGTTTCTCCAGCGCGAGATCATTGCGATGCAGGCGCGCGGGGCGAACCTGCGGCTTTATTCGCTGCATCGCGGTGGCGGTGATTTCCGCGGCCTGCCGGTCGAGCGGTTCTCCAAATGGCGGTTGCTCGAGTTGGTTTGGAAAATTCCATTGGAGTCCTTGCGCCGTCCGCGCGTGCTGTTGGATCTGCTGCGCGGCCTGGTCGCGCGGCGGGCGCCGTCATGGCTGAATTTCTGGGAGAACATGCTCGGGGCCGGTTTCGCCTGCGTTTACGCGGAACACTTCAGGAAAAATCCACCTTCGCTCATCCATGCTGCATGGGGTGGGGCGCCGGCGACGGCGGCGTGGATTCTGTGGCGCGTCAATGGTCACCGTTTCAGCGCCGCCGCGCATGCCTACGATATCTACGAGCACGGCGGTGACTGGTGGCTGAGGGAAAAGCTCATGGCCGCCGCTTTCGTGCATACCTCGACCGAAATGGGCCGGACCGCGCTGATCGCGCGCGGACTTGCGCCGGAAAAGATCATCTGCATCCGGCGCGGGCTCGACGCGTTGCCGCCGTTCAAGCCGCTGCGCATGCCGCGCCCGCGGCTGCATCTCATCTGCATCGCGCGCCTGGTGGAGAAAAAAGGGCTGCGCCATCAATTTAGCCTCTACGCTGCAATGCGCGATGCGGGCCTAGCGTTCGATGCGCACGTGGTCGGTGACGGTCCGTTGCGTAGTGAACTCGAATTGCTGGCGCACAAACTCAACCTGACCGACTGCGTGGCCTTCATGGGCCATTTGCCGCAGCCCGGGGTCTGGGACCAGCTGGCCTGGGCCGATGTGCTGGTGCATACCGGCATCGTGGCGGGGAGTGGCGACCGGGACGGCCTGCCCAATGTCATCCCCGAGGCCATGGCCCTGGGCACGCTGGTGGTCACGTCGCCGACCGCCGCCACGACCGAGGCGGTGACCGACAGCGTCACGGGCCTGGTCGCGCCGGTGAACGCACCGGAGGCCTGGCTGGCGGCCTTGCGCCGCCTCACGACCGACGATGCCCTGGCCGAATCACTGCGCACAGCGGCGCGCCGCTGGGTCGGGGAGAATTTCGATGCGCACAAAAATGCGGCGCGTCTTTACGCGCAATTTGAGCAAGCCGTGCGGCCATGATTTTCTTCGACGTCACGAAGTCCGCCTCCGCCGGTCATCGCTCGGGTCTCACGCGCGTGAGCGCGCGCTTGCGCGAGGAACTCGGCGTGGCAGCCGGGCCCGTGACGTGGGGCGAGTGGGACCGCATGGCGGCGGGGACCGACTGGTTTCTCACCGCGGAACTGTTTTCTGAAGCCGAGCGGCCGGGTTTCCGGGATTTTCTGAAAAATCCGCCCTGCCGGCTGGCGGCGATTTTTCATGACGCGATTCCGCTCAAGCTGCCGCATGTCACCTGGCCGCAAAGCGTGGCGCGGCATCCCGAATATATGAAAATGCTGGCGCGCTTCGACCGCGTGTTTGCGGTGTCGGAGACGAGCCGGCGCGATCTCCTCGAGTTCTGGCAGTGGCAGGGCGCGGAACCGCGTGCGCAGGTCGACGTGATTGCACTGGGGGCGGATTTCGACGGCGTTCCGCGGGCGTCGGCTCGTCCGCCCGACGACAAGGCGCCGAATCAGCTAACGGTTGACAAATCCAAGCCCGCCGGGCGGCCGCTGGTGCTCTGCGTGGGCATTCTCGAGCCGCGGAAAAACCAGTCGTTCCTCCTGGAGGTGGGCGCGGAACTGTGGCGTGAGGGACTGGAGTTTGAATTGCATTTTGTCGGCCGGGTGAACCCGCATTTTGGCCGGCCCGTAGCTGAGAAAATCAAGGCATTGAGAAAGAAGTTTCCCGGCCTGCATTTTCACGAAGCGGCGGATGACCGGGTGCTGGCCGGGCTTTACGGGAGGGCGAGCGTGAGTGCTTTTCCGACGCTGGCCGAGGGCTGCGGTCTGCCGCTGCTGGAGTCGCTGTGGCGCGGTGTGCCATGCATGTGCAGCGACCTGCCGGTGTTGCGTGAGAATGCCGGGGCGGGCGGCTGCGTGGCGATTGCTCCGAATGACACCGCCGCGTGGAAATCGGCGCTGCACACCGTGCTGACCGGCGCCGGGCTGAGGGAGAAACTTCGCGCTGGGGCGCTGGAGCGGCCGCTGCCGTGCTGGGCCGACACCGCGGTGGAGTTGCGCGCTGCTCTGGCGGGCTAGATTTTCTTCAGCGCGTAAGCCATCGCATCGGCGATCTTGTCGAGCTGCTCATCGGTGTGCATGGCGGAGATGGCGGTGCGGATGAGGTCCTTGCCGGCGGGCACGGCGGGCGCGATGGACATGACCGTGAAGACATTTTTCTCGAGCAGCGCCTTCCAGAAAAGATAAACGCGCTCCTTGGAGCCCAGGACGACGGGGAGGGCGGGGGTTTCGCTGTCCCAGATGTCGAGGCCGAGGCCCTTGAGGATTTCGCGGTAGCGGCGGGTGTTTTTCCAAAGGCGCTCCAGGTGTTGCGGCTCGCTTTGCATGACATCGAGGGCGGCCTCGGCACACGCGGCCTGGCTTGGGCTGAGTGACGCGCTGAAAATCGTCTGTTTGGAATGGGAGCGCAGGTATTCGATGACATCGTGCGATGCGGCGACAAAACCGCCGGTGCTCGCGAGCGATTTCGACAGGCTGCCGCAGATGACGTCGACGCGATCGTTGAGGTTGAAGTGATCGACCGTGCCGCGGCCTTCCCGGCCGAGCACGCCGAAGCCGTGTGCATCGTCCACCACGCTGAAGCAGCCGCATTCATCGGCCACGTCCATGATCTCGGGCAGGCGTGCAATATGGCCTTCCATCGAATAGACGCCCTCGACGACGAGCATTTTCGACACGGCGGGATCAAGCGTGGCGGCGATATCGCGCAGGTCATCGGGGTTGTTGTGCGAAAAGCGTTCGACGGTGGCCATGGAAAGGCGCACGCCGTCCCACAGGCAGGAGTGAATGTTTTTGTCGACGAGGACGAGGTCGCCCTTTTGGGCAAAGGCCGCGACGCTGGACAAGCAAGAAAGATAGCCGGCAGCGTGCACATGGCAGGCCTCGCGACCGAGAAAGGAGGCTAGTTTTTCCTCGAGGCGCAGGTGGTAGGTGCGTGAGCCATTGGAGGGGCGGGCCCCGGTCGGGCTGGCACCCCATTCGAGCAGGGCGGCCCGGCCGGCCTCGATGACCTTGGGATGGAACGACAACCCGAGGTAATCATTGCTCGAAAGCATGATCATGTCGCGGCCATCAAGCCGGACACTGGTGCCGCGCTGCGCCTCGATGGCGTGGTAGAACGGCGCATACTTCAGCCGCATCTTGGTCGGGTAGTCGTCGCGGCAGCGTTCGAGCAGAGCCTTTTTGTTTTTTGAAAAAAGTGAAAACGCCATGGAGTTTTCCCAAGAATGGCCGGCCGGCCGGCGCTTAGCAAACGCAAAGGCCGCTACGGACGGCGCGGCAAGGTCTGCAACCAGGCGGCAAGCCCCGCAGCGTAGTCGCGCCACGGTTTGAACGTGCGCACGTGGGCTGCGGCAGCCAGCCGGGCGAGACCGGCGGAATCCTGCAGCAACCCGGCGATGGCGGCGGCCAGCGGACCGGTCTCCACCGATTCAAGTGCCATGCAGCCACCGCCGAGCGCAGCCTCGCCCAGCGCACCGCGACTGGAGCAGACGCAGGGCTTGCCGTGGGCAAGGCTTTCCAGCACGGGCAGCCCGAAGCCTTCCATCAGAGAGGGATAAACGGTGAAGGTGCATGCGCGATAGGCCGTGATCACGGTCGCATCATCGACTGCCCCGTCGTAACGCAAGGGCCGGCCGGCGCGTTGGAATGCGGCGATTTTTTCAAGCGCGGTCCGGCCGGTCTGCGGGTGCGCGAGGCCGATCAAATGCAATTCAAAGCGTAACCCTCGGGCCCAGAGCTGTTCGCAGGCATTGAGCAGGGCAGGGTGGTTTTTGCGGCCCTCGATGCTGCCGACGCAGAGGATGACCGGGAGTTGGGCGTTGAAGGCTGAAGGTGGAAGATCGGAGGGTAGCGGCAGATCGAGGCCCAGCGGAATGGTCTGCACCGGCGGCGCGTCCTGCACGCCAAGCCAGCGCCAGTAGTCGAGGAGCGACTGGCGCGAGTCCTCGGAGATGGCGGCAATGCCGTCGAAGGCGAGCAGTTCGCGCAGGTAGGCGGGGAAACGTGCGACGGTCTTGGCGGGCGTGAGCTCGGGGAGCTTGAGCGCGATGGCATCGTGAAAAACCGCCAGGCGCGGGCCGCGCACATGCTTGAAAAGTGGGGGCAGTCCGGCGGCGGTGGCGGGAGAAAAAATCTCCGGCATGATGAGCCCGATGGAATCGGGCAAACGGGGTGCGGTGCTGGCGAGCCGGCGGCGAAGGGCTCCGCGCAACCGTGCGGACCAGGGCCAGCGAGCGCCGCGTGAGGCGGCGGCGGCTTCGGCGGTGAAGTTTCTTTCCTCCCAGGGCTCGAGGGTGCGCCAGGCTTTTTGATAGGGATCGAAACACACGCCGCGCGTGTCCTCCGATGCGCGGAGCGCGGTGTAAAGTGAACGCGCCACGCGCTGGATGCCGGTGCGCGCCCGGGTGTGGCTGGTGTGGGTGAGGTCGAGGAGAAGCATCGCGCGCCGGCGCAGATGGCTTCCATGATTTTCCGATTCAGGACAAGCTGATTGGATTCATGGTAGTATTTGCCAGGACCCGCATTTTCGCTCTAGCTGGCCGTTTTCGCCTTGAAAGTTCTGGAGAAAATTTTCCCCCGCGGCCCATCCGGCTGGTTTTTTGTCCTGGTGGGCGCAGCGGCCTTTGCCCTATTGCTGGGCACCTACATGCGGGTGTGGTCACCCGATTACGGCATCACCCGGTTCATCATCATCGGGCATGAATTCAACCAGCGCGGCCTGGCCGCTTACCGCGCAACGCCGAAATACATGGACCCCTATCCGCCGGATCACTGGGGCTTCGACGGCCAGCACTATGCGCAGATCGCGCTCGATCCACTCCTGCGCGACCCGCAAATCAAGCAGGCGATTGACAATCCGCCCTATCGGGCCCGCCGTATTTTTCTGCCATGGCTGGCCTGGATCGGCGGCTTGGGCCACCCCTTCTGGGTGATCAACCTTTACGCCGGACTGAACCTTGTCTTCTGGCTTGGCTTTGTGGTGATGATGGCGGTGCTTTTCCGGCCCCATGGCTGGGCTGGCCTGGCCGGGTTTGCCGCGATGCTGCTTACCTGCGGCATTATCGAGTCGATGCGCGGTTCACTCACGGATTTCCCGGCTTTTGTCCTGATGATACTCGCTGTCATGATTGGCGGCATGAGGGGGGCGGGCGTGCTCGCATTGGCCGGCCTCACGCGTGAAGTCAGCGTGCTCGGGCTGGCGGGACTGCTGGAGATCAAGCCGCCGTGGCGGGCGGCATTGAAAAAAAATCTCTGCCTGGGGGTGATAACCGTCGGGCCGATGCTGGTGTGGTTTGTCTACATTGCCTGGCGGCTCCGGATGCATGCATCGGTGGACGGCGACAACCTTGACTGGCCGATGGCGGCGATTGGCCGGAAGCTCGGTGAATTCGTCATTGTGGCCAGACAGGGCGGCATCCCGTGGGCCCAGTTTTACCGTAGCTATGAACTGCATGCGCTGCTTACCATCATCGCCACGCTGACGCAGTGCATTTACCTGCTCACGCACCGCTCCTGGGACAACCGCCTCTGGCGCATGGCCGCCGTTTTCGTGCCGCTTTTCCTTTGCATCGGTTATCCGGCTTGGGAAAGCCACTTCACGGTGACCCGTCATGCGCTGCCCATCACGCTCGGGTTCAACCTTTTTCTCGCCATGCGCCCAAGCCGCCGCTGGCTCCTGTGGTTTCTTCTCGGCAATTGCTTCGTGCCATACGGTGTTTTCCAATTTGCATTCTATGGTCGCGAGACCCCGCCGCGCCATGAATTCATGGTCGTGGGTGCGCCAGCGGATGGGGCTCTTGATATACGCTCTGGCGCAGGCTGGTCCGGGCCGGAATCAAGCACTCGAAAAATCTGGCGTTGGGCGGTCGGCCAGACCGCCACCCTGGTGCTCTCCAATGCTGGTTTGCAACCCGTCGAAGTCGGGGTCGCCTTCGACACCACCAGTTCCACGCCTCGTGATCTGCGGGTGAGCGTGGGCGACACGATGATATGGTCGGGCCAGCTCGACTACCGCCTGCACTCGGTGCGCAGCCGGAAATTTTCTTTGCCGCCGGGCAGAACCATTGTGACGTTGGAAACATCGCTGCCGCCCGCATCGTCCGGCATCGATGACACGCGTGAGTTTACCTTCATGCTTTCCAGTCTTCAGCTGGTGGCGGCCAGGCCAGTGCCTGCCCATTGATTGCCGCTGGCATGGCGAAGGAGCGTGGTATGGGCGAACACAAATCCATCCTTGCTTTGCGACGGCGTGAACCATGGTTTGTCTGCTTTTCGTGCCCCAGCTGAATTTATTTTTCCGGCGGCATCCCCAGTCAGTGCATTGGGCAGCCTATGCCGTGACGGCTGGACTTTTTCTATGGCTGATGGCGCAATTTTATATTCCCGGGAAAGGTTTTACCTATCTCATCAGGTTCGGCGACAGGCCGATCGTGCGGTATCTGCCCGAGTTGCGCAGGCTGAATTATTACGCGGAGGAGGATTCTCCTGGCTATGATGCCCAATACTACGCGCAGATGGCGATGCACCCACGGCTGGGAGATGCCGCGCTGGGCCAGGCGGTCGACGATCTGCCATATCGTGCGCGGCGGATCCTGTTTTGCTGGACGGCGTGGGCACTGGCAGGCGGTGTACCGGGCCGGGCGCTGCAGATTTACGCGGTGCAAAACATCGTCTGCTGGCTATTGCTGGCGGGGCTGATGCTGCGATGGTTTCCGCCGGTGAACTGGGGCAACTATGTGCGTTGGGCGGCTACCCTGGTTTGCTCGGGGCTGTGTCTCAGCGTGCGCAATTCGCTGCTGGACGGGCCCAGCCTGCTGCTGATCGCGGCAGGTGTGGCATGGACGGAAAAGGGGTGTCCATGGCTGGCGGCTGCGGTGCTGGGCCTGGCCGGACTGGGCAGGGAAACAAACATCCTGGGTGCCGCGGCACTGGCGCGGCCGTGCGAAAATACTGCGCGTGAATGGGTGCTGACCATGATGCGCGGACTGGTCGTCGTGCTGCCGCTGCTGCTGTGGCTGGCCTGCCTGTGGCGGTGGTTGGGCGGCGGCGGCGCGGGCGCACGGAATTTCGGCCTGCCGTTGGCCGGATATCTGCAAAAGTGGAGGGAGACCCGTGCCCAATTTTGGGGCGCTGATTTTGGAACAGTGGCGAAAGGGAGTCTGGCGATGCTCGTGGTTTTGACCACACAACTTTTGTTTTTCGCACTGCGCCCGCGGTGGAAGGAGCCATGGTGGCGCATCGGTGCGGCTTATTCGGTACTAATGATATTCATGGGCGATGCCGTGTGGGAGGGCTACCCCGGTGCGGCCGGACGCGTACTGCTGCCCATGACCCTGGCCTTCAATGTCCTTGTGCCGCGCGGGCGCCAGTGGTGGCTGGTGCTTTTGCTGGGCAATCTCACCGTGGCGGCCGCGCCGGATATCCTGATGGCTCCGGCGCCCGAGGGCTGGCGCGTGGAAGGCCCCCGGGCCTTGCGCACGACGGGTCTATCGGAAAAGAGCATGGAGGCGGTGTTCGATGCGCAATGGTTTTCCCCTGAGCATTCACACTTTACATACTGGAGATGGAGTCGTGGCCCGGCTGTCATCACGGTGCGCAATCCGCATCCTTTCAGTCTCGTGGCTGATTTGAGGTTCGGGTTGAACAGTCTTGATGGCCGCAGGATAATTGTATGCGCGGGCGACCGGATTTTATGGGAGGGCGAAATCGGGCGCGCGTCGCGTGATGTGATCATACGGGATCTGCGCCTGCCGCCTGGAGATACCCTTTTGAGTTTTAAAACCGGCCAGCCCTCCCTGCAGCCGGGGAAAGGCGAAATGCGCGTGCTGGCATTCTGCCTGAGCAATTTTGAAATCTTACTGAAGGCGCGCGACAGCACGCCGGCACGGTGAAGAGGTCCTCTCAGCCGCGTTTCCAGAGGTTGTATTTAAGGATGACGTAAATGGCGCGCACCCCGTCCTTCCAGCCGATCTTTTTTCCTTCGGCATAGCTGCGGCCGAAATAAGAGATGCCGACCTCGTAGATGCGGCAGCCGCGGCGCGCGACTTTGGCCGTGATCTCCGGTTCGAAACCGAAGCGATTCTCCTCGATGGCGATACTTTGGATGATCTCCCGGCGGAAGACCTTGTAGCACGATTCCATGTCCGTGAGGTTGAGGTTGGTGAACATGTTGGAGAGCAGGGTGAGGAAGTGGTTGCCGACCTGATGCCAGAAGAAGGCGACGCGATGCGGCCGGCCGGATTGGAAGCGCGAGCCGAAGACGACGTCGGCCTTTTCGCGCAAAATCGGCTCGATCAGCATGGGGTACTCGTCGGGATCGTATTCCAGGTCCGCATCCTGGATAATGACAATATCACCAGTGGCGGCGCGGATGCCGGTGCGCAAAGCGGCGCCTTTGCCAGCGTTTTTTTCATGGAAAAGGATTTTATCGGCCAGACCCGCGCCCGGGCCTTGCAGCCACTCGCGCGTCCCGTCCTGCGAGCAGTCGTCGACCACGATCAATTCCACCGGGCCGGCGGGCGAGCGGCGCACCGCCTGCAGCAGCTCGGCGATGGTCCGGCGCTCGTTATAGCAGGGAACGATGACGGAAATGGTCACGGGGAGGGGAATTGGGGACTTATGATCGCATGTGCGATACCGGTGAAAATGGCAATAGGGGATGAAGTGTTCTCACCAGCAGGCAATGGCCTCCAGGCGGCGCCGATAATGGATCCCGATTTTTTCGGGGGCGAATTTATCTTCAATCGTGGCGCGGGCGGCGGCGCCGAGTTGCGCGCCGAGCGCGGGTTCGGCCACAAGTTTTTGCATCCACCAGGCCGCATGGGCGACGTCAGGTTCGGCCCAGGTCTGGCCCTTGGCGTAGGGACCGTGGTTTTGCTCGAGCTTGACCGGGCTGGCGCGCACCGGGCAGCCATTGGTGCCATTCAAGAATTCCTGCGTGGCGGACCAGTCGGTGGCGATGACGGGCTTGCCGAGGAACATGCATTCGGCCAGCGCGAGGCCGAAGCCTTCGCTGCGATGCAATGAAATAAAGCAGTCGCAGGCAGCCTCCAGGGCGTAGATGTCGGCGCGCGAAAACGTATCGGTCAGCAGCGTGGTGCCCGGCAGGTCGGCGATGTCGGCACGGAGTGCGGCGAGTTCGGTCTCGTTGCCCGCGATGCTGTGGGTCTTGATGACGAGCGCCGCGCCCTGCGCGGCGAGGGCGGAGGCGCGGAAGGCCGCGAGCACGGCGCGGGGATTTTTTCGCAGGGAATAGCTGTTGAGGTCGTAAATGAAAAGAAAAAGGAATTTGTCGGCCGGCAGGCCGAAACGCGCGCGCAGCACCGCGGCGGGCTCGGCCGGGCGGCCGAACGAAATCGCGTGCGGCATGGTGTGCACGGGCAGAGGAGCCTTCAGCGCGATGGCGGCGCGGGTGAAATCGCTTGGGCACCAGATTTCATCAAAATAGTCGCAGCAGCGCAGCCAGGCGTCGGGAAATTCGGGCAACTCCCACGCCCAGTAGCCGATGTTGTATTTGCCGTGGCGCAGTGCCGGATGGTGGTAATCGAGAACATGCGCAGCGGGCGGGTCGAGATGGACGACGTTGACGGGGTGCGGATTATTCTCCTGCAGCCGCGCGAGGCAGGTGAGATCGCCGCGGCGGTTTTTACAGGGGAGCTTCAGGTCGATAAGAGCCGTCGGCAGTTGCACGGCGTCCGCGGCGCGCACCATGCACCGGGCGGATTCGCCGATGCCGAGATCAGCAGTGAGAAAGCCCGCGATATTGAGGCCGAGGTGCAGGCGGCGGCGGGCGAATTCAATGGAGAATGGCGCATGGCGATTGGAAAAATCGAAGACGATTTCCCCCGTGGCGGTTTCGATGCGGGTGAGGCGCAGCTGGCGGTTTTTGTTTTGCTGGCGGAAGCGCTGCAGCCGCTCCGCGCCCTGCCAGCGGGCGGCGATCCGGCCGAGCCACGCCAGGAAATTGGTCAGTCCCACCCCGCGCAACCGCACGCGCAGGACGGGACCGCGCCTCGCGTTCCGGCCGGTGGCGGTAAAACGCATGCTGAACGGGCCGGGTTGCAGTGAATCGAAGGCGGCGCTCCGGCGGCCGTTGACGGAAAAATTCGCCCCGATCGGCCCGCTTTCAAGGCCGCGCGCGTCGGGATGCGGGCGAAACTCGCCGCGCACGACAAAGGTCGTGGCCTCATGCAGCGGTGGCAGGCGCACGACGGCCTGTTCGCGAATCCACGCCGAGTCAGGTGCGAACTCGTCGGAAAACAGGCCGTCGCATCCGATCCAGCGGCGGCGGCGGGCGGCGGGCGCACGGCGAATGAAAGGCATGGTCAAAATGAGGGGAAAGGGAACAGGAGGGCGTTTGCCTTGGCAAAACTTTCCGCCGCCTTATCCCGTTCCCGCCATGCGCGGCAGGTGAGCGATGGGGCGATGAGTGGCATCAGCGGTCATCAGGAGCGGGAACATTTTCCCCCAGCGGGCAAGCTCATGATTGATGGCGGCCCGCATGCCGGCCAGGGCGGCGGCAGGTGCATGGTGGCGCCAGCCCATGGTGTAAGCCAAAACGGACATGGCGACGGAAGGCAGCGTGGCGGCGTTCAAATCGCAATTGATGAATTTCAGACACCAGGCGCGCTGGCCCAGCTCGGCCAGCTCATCCCGCCAGCGGAGGGTGAGACGATAGCAATTTTCCTCATCGCGGAGCTTCCGGCCGGATGAGGCGCTGATGTGGTGGAAAACAGCGCTGCGGAGGGCCACGGCATTGATGTGACCGGCGGTCCGCGCGCGAATGCACAGGTCGACGTCTTCACAGCCGTTGAGGTAGCTTTGATCAAACCCGCCGAGCTGCTGCCAGAGGGTGCGGCGGATCAATACACAGGCGCCGGTGACGGCATCCACGGGCCGCCAGTCCCGGCGGGGGGGGCGAAAATCACTGGGAGGCGTCTTGTCGTGCTGGGGCTTGCCCTTATGGTTGATGAAAACGCCGGTGTGGTCGAGGGAACGCGTGCGGAAGTCATACTGAACATTGCCGACGAGACCGGCGGCGGGTTCGTGCGCAAAGACGGCGAGCATGGGTTCGAGCCAGTGCGGTGTGAGCACGAGGTCGTTGTTGAGCAACGCGAGGAATTCGCCGCGGGCGGCCGCGGCGCCGCGGTTGTTCGCGACTGCGTAGCCGCGGTTTTGCTCATTCAGGAAGATGCGGAAGGGCGGGTCGGACAGCGTTGCTAGCCACTCGCGCGTCCCGTCGGTCGAGCCGTCGTCCACCAGGATGATTTCGTGTGCGAGCCCGGGCGGCAGCGTGGCCTGCAGGCTCGCGAGCATGGCCTGCGTGAGGGGCAGGCAGTTGAAAAGCGGGATGACGAAGGAAACCTGCAAGCAGTCCGAAGTTGGCTGCGCGCCGCCGCGGCGTCGAGCCTAGGCCTGCCGCGATTCCGTGAGCAGCCCGGCCAGGTACTGGCCGTAGGCGGATTTGCCGAGTTTCTGGATATTGGCCTCCAGCCCGGTGCGATCAATCCAGCCCTGGCGCCAGGCAATCTCCTCGGGGCAGGAAATTTTCAATCCCTGCCGGTTTTCGATGACGTGGACGAATTCCGCCGCGTCGAGGAGGGAGTCATGCGTGCCGGTGTCGAGCCAGGCCGTGCCGCGGCCGAGCAATTCGACCTGAAGGCGGCCGCGCTCGAGGTAGAGACGGTTAAGGTCGGTGATTTCGAGTTCGCCGCGGGCCGAGGGCTTGAGGCTGCGCGCGAGCGCGACGACGTCGCGGTCGTAGAAATAAAGACCGGGCACCGCGTAATTGGATTTTGGCGCCCGGGGTTTTTCCTCGAGCGAGAGCACGCGGCCGTCAGGTGCGAATTCAACGACGCCGTAAGCCTGCGGGTTGGCCACGTGGTAGCCGAAGATGGTTGCGCCGCTGGTGCGGGCCGTGGCGGCGAGGAGGGAGGCGGCGAAATCATGGCCGTAGAAAAGGTTGTCGCCAAGGACGAGGGCGGAAGGGGCCTCGCCCACGAAATCCTCACCGATGAGAAAGGCTTGGGCGAGGCCGTCGGGGCGCGGCTGCTCTGCGTAGGCAAAGGACAGGCCAAATTGGGTGCCGTCGCCCAGCAGCCGGCGGAAGAGGGGCAGATCCTGCGGGGTGGAAATGACCAGGATTTCCCGGATGCCGGAAAGCATCAGCACCGAGAGCGGATAATAGATCATCGGCTTGTCATAGACGGGCATGAGCTGCTTGCTCACGGCGATGGTGAGTGGATAAAGCCGCGTGCCGGAGCCGCCGGCGAGGATGATGCCTTTGCGTTGTTGCATGAGGTCAGCTTTTGGTGCCGAGACGTTCGCGCCCGTAGCGCTTTTTTGTAATATCATCGCACCAGGCCCGGTGGGCGAGATACCAGTCGACGGTTTTTTCGAGGCCGGTGGCAAAGTTCTCGCGCGGCTGCCAGCCGAGCTCACGCTGGATCTTTGCGCAATCGATGGCGTAGCGGCGGTCGTGGCCGGGGCGGTCGGCGACATGGGTGATTTGCGCCGCATAGGACCGGCCGCCGGCGGCCGGGGATTTTTCATCGAGCAGCCCGCAGATGCGTTTCACCACCTCGATATTGGGCTGCTCATTAAGGCCGCCGATGTTGTAGGTTTCGCCGGTGCGCCCGCGCTGCAGGACCTGCCAGATGGCGGCGGCGTGGTCCTCGACGTAGAGCCAGTCGCGGACCTGCATGCCGTCGCCGTAAACGGGCAGCGGCTTGCCGTCGAGGGCGTTGAGGATGATGAGGGGAATGAGCTTTTCGGGAAAGTGGAACGGGCCGTAGTTGTTCGAGCAGTTGGTGGTGAGCGTGGGGAGGCCGAAGGTGTGTTGGTAGGCGCGCACAAGGTGGTCGCTGGCGGCCTTGGAGGCGGCGTAGGGGCTGTTGGGCGCGAAGTTGGTTTCCTCGGTGAAGGCGGCGTCGCCCGGTGCAAGCGTGCCATAGACTTCGTCGGTGGATACGTGGAGAAAGCGAAATGCGGCCGCCTTTGGCGCGGGCAGCGCGGCCCAGTGGCGGCGGGTGACGTTGAGGAGGCGGAGCGTGCCGACGACGTTGGTCTGGATGAAAGGCTCCGGCGAATCGATGGAGCGGTCCACGTGCGACTCGGCGGCGAAATTCACCACGGCGTCGATCGCATGTTCGGCGAGCAGGCGCGCGGCCAGCGTCTCGTCGCCGATGTCGCCGTGCGCAAAAACGTAGCGGGGGTCGTCGGCGAGGTCGGCGAGGTTGGCGGGATTTCCCGCATAGGTGAGCTTGTCCAGGTTGACGAGCTTCGCGAGGCCTGGATTTTTTTCAGTGAGGCGCTGGCGGATGAAATTGCTGCCGATGAAGCCGCAGCCGCCGGTGACGAGTAGGTTCATGCGAAAATTCCGGCTCAAACCGGAGTGCGCTCCCAGCAATGCAGGTCGCGGGTGATGATTTCCCGCACATCGGTGAGCGTAATGCCGACGGCGGCGAGCTTGGAGGAGTCCATGACGCAATTGGAGCGGGGGGTTTTGGCCGCCGTGTGCATGAACTCGTCCTCGTCCTTGAAGAAGACGAATTCCTTCCGGCAGACGCCGCTTTGCTTGATCAGCTCGACGACATCATGGGTGGTGACGAAGCCGGGATTGGTGACGTTGTAGGTGCCGAAAGGCACGCGCTTTTCCCAGCAGGCGAAGGTGGCCGCGACAAATTCGTGCAGTTCGGAAATGCTGTTGGTTGCCTCCAGCAGGCGCGCATAGCGCATGAGCTTGGTGAGGTAGTTGCGCGGATTGTCGACGTGATCGAAAGGAATGCGCAGGCGCCAGATGTAGACATTGGGCTGGCCGGCGAGAACCTCCTCGCCCAGGGCCTTGGTGCCGCTGTAGAAACTGCACGGCGGCGAGCGGAAGGTGAAGTTGGGCGGGTCGTTTTCGGTGAAGCCCTTGCCGTCGGGGCGGGCGCCGGTGTAAATGCAGCCGGACGAGACATGGCCCCACGGCACGCCGGCATCGGCGCAGGCTTGGGCGACGAAGCCGGGGAAAACGGCATTGCCGAAGAGGCATTCGGCCTTGTGGAGCTCGCAGGCGTCCACATTGGGCTTGCCGGTGTAGCCGGCGGCATTGATGAGAAAATCCGGCTTGTCGCGGCGCAGGGCGGCGGCGAGCAGCGCGGGTTGAGTGTAGTCGAGCTCAGCGCGGCGCAGGTTGCGAAAGGGAATGCCCTTGTGTGCAAGCAATGCCTGATAAGCCTGACCGATATAACCGGAGCCTCCGAGCAGATAAATCATGGAAACCCAATGAAGCGGAGAGCGCGGCGGCGAACAAGGTGTTTTTATTACACGGTGCGCGTCGCGGCTTACTTGCGCTGGGAGTCGAGAGACAAAAATGGCCCGAGTTGGCTGCTTTCCCGTGCAATGGGACTGTCCCTCACATAGTCTGGCGATGTTGCCATGCCTCGACGATCTGGCGGATGGTTTCCTCCAGGCCCACGGTAATGTCCCATCCGGGATAGTGGGCGCGCATTTTCCTCAAGTCGGAGTAATAGCAGATATGGTCACCAATCCGGTTTTGGTCGCTATAGGCATGGATTTGGGTCTTGCCGGTGATTTTCTCGGTGAACTTGAACGCCTCGAGGATGGAGCAGGAATTGGCCTTGCCGCCGCCGAGATTGTAAACCTCGCCCGCGCGCGGGGCCGCGGCGAACGCGGCCATAAAGCGGGCGACATCGAGGGAGTGGATGTTATCGCGCACCTGCTTTCCTTTATATCCAAATATGCGATACTCTCGGCCCTCTAGGTTGCATTTCACGAGGTAGCTGAGGAAGCCGTGCAGCTCGACGCCGCTGTGGTTCGGGCCGGTGAGGCAGCCGCCGCGCAGGCAGCAGGTGGGTAGGTTGAAGTACCGGCCATATTCCTGCACCATGACGTCGGCCGCGACCTTGGAGGCGCCAAAGAGCGAGTGCTTCGACTGGTCGATGGTGAAGGTTTCCGGAATGCCCTGCTCGTAAAGTTTGCCGGCATAATCCCAGCGCGTTTCCAGCTCCTTGAGAGGGATGGCATTGGGTGCGTCGCCATAAACCTTGTTCGTGCTCATGTGCACAAAAGGTGACTCGGGGCAGGCCTGGCGCGCAGCTTCAAGGAGGTTGAGCGTGCCGACGGCATTGGTGTCGAAATCGTCAAACGGGATGGCCGCGGCACGATCGTGGGAAGGCTGGGCGGCAGCATGAACGATGACAGAGGGCTGCAATTTCCTGACCAGGTCGAGCACGCTGGCGCGGTCGCGGATGTCGAGCTCGTGATGGACAAAGCCCTTGAGCTCATTTTGCAGGCGCTGCTGGTTCCAGCGTGTATCGCCGTGTGGCCCGAAAAAGACGGCCCGCTGGTTGTTGTCCACGCCATGAACCATGTAACCGAGTTCGGATGCGAAGTAGGTGCAGACTTCGGAGCCGATGAGGCCGGAAGAGCCGGTGACGAGGAGGATTTTGGCCATGATAGAGGGAGGAGGACGGTAGGCTAATCTAGAGGTCCAAATCGGGCTTTGGCCCAGGCCCGGATCCAAGTTACCGGATCGCGAAACATGCGGATTTTTTTACCCTCCTTGAAGGAGCGTGAGCGGTAATGGACGGGGACTTCAATCGGTTTATAGCCCTTGCGCACAAGTTTGATCAGCAACTCCCAGTCAAAGTCGAAGCGATTGCATTCGAAAGTAAGGCCGTGCAGGCAGTCGCGGCGGAAGACCTTGTACATGGTGAAAGGATCCTTCAGCCAGATCCCAAGAGAGGCATTGATGAGCAGAGTAAAGCCTGTATGCGCGGCATTGAATATGAGCGCCTGCAATGGGTGATCCGTGAACTGGCGGATTTTCCACCCGGAGTCACCATGCCGCGATCCCAACACAAACATCGCTGCGCCGGTTGTGACGGGAGCGAGCAGCGATTCATAATCATCGAGGCTGTATTCGAGATCCGCATCCTGGATGAGCAGGATATCGCCGGCAGCCTGGGCAAAACCGGCACGCACGGCGTGGCCTTTGCCGCGCGGGATCTCCTCCAGGATGAGCTTTACGCGCGGATGATCGCGGTAGCCAAGCACTACGGCGCGGGTGCCATCCGTGGAATTACTTTCAACGATGATAATCTCAAGCGCCCAGCCGGGAATGGCTTTTGCGACGATGGCGTCGAGCGCCTGCCGGGCCGTGGTAATTTCGTTGTAGACCGGCACCACGACTGAAAGCAAACGCGGCTTATCCGGGGCTAAGATCATGAGAAACGGGGTGAGCGATTGAGCGAGGGCACATTTGCATACATGTCCAAGCCATGGGCCAGCCGCCACGTGGCCCCAAGACGCATGCCGTGGCTGGATCACGATGTCAGGCGAGGGGAGGAAGGCCGTCAAGTCTGCGGTGTTTCGAAAGTTGCCAATTTCGCGTGACAATCTCGGTCCGCGGCGGAAATGTTCCCTTGGTTTCTGTTGCGTGCCATCCCGGTAGTTTTGCTTATAATCACGCAGGGCTTTCAGACCAAATCACATTATGCGGACTGTTTTTGTCAGCGGGGGCGCCGGTTTTATCGGCAGTCATCTAGCGAAGCGTTTGTTGTCGATCAATGACGTCGCCAAGCTGGTCATCTATGATAATTTTTCATCCGGAACGCGGCGCCATCTTCAGGACGTACAGGGCGATAAACGGGTGCAGATCGTTGAAGGAGACCTCAAGGATCTGGCCAAGGTGACGGCTGCGATGATGGGCAGCGACACGGTTTTTCATCTGGCGGCAAACCCCGACATCGCCAAGGCTGTTACGCAGCCTGACATTGATTTTTGGGAGGGCACCTATCTTTTGCAGAACGTGCTCGAGGCGATGCGGGTGAATAATGTGCGCCGTTTGCTCTACATGTCCGGCAGCGGGATTTACGGCGAAAATGCACAAGTGGCATTTCCGGAGAATTATGGCCCATGCATGCCGATTTCAACTTATGGCGCGAGCAAGCTGGCTTGCGAGGCCCTGATTTGCGCCTACTGCCACATGTTTGGGCTCATGGCTCGCGCCTTCCGCTTTGCTAACGTCGTGGGGCCGCGCCAGACCCACGGTGTGGGCTATGATTTTGTCCGTCGGCTCAAAAATGATTCCGCGCAGCTGCGCATTCTCGGTGATGGTTCGCAGAGCAAGAGTTACATCCATGTGGATGATATCCTTGAGGCGGTCCTAATTGCGAATGAGCGCTGTGCGGAGCGTTATGATGTGTTCAACGTGGCCACCGATGATTACATCACGGTGAAGGAAATCGCCGATCTGGCCGTGCAGGTGAGCCGACTCGAACCGGGAGGGGTGCGTTATGATTTTACGGGTGGCGACCGTGGCTGGAAAGGCGACGTGCCCATCGTGCGTTTTGATTGCACCAAGATAAAATCCCTCGGTTGGCGATGCGGGCGCACGTCGGCGGAGGCAGTCCGCGATGCCATGGTCGCAATGCGTGAAGAGATTGCCCATGCCTGAGCCGGTTTCCGCCCCGCGCGCGATCGAGCATCTGTTGCCGCCCGGTTTGCATCCCAGCCCGGTGGAACTGAGCTTGGTTGTGCCTTCGCTCAACGAAGCAATCACGGTTGGCGAATTTGTCGATTGGTGTCATGAAGGCCTGACGCGGGCCGAGGTAAGCGGCCAGATTCTGATTGTGGATAGTTCCACAGATGAGACGCCGGACATCGTGCTTGCCCATGGCGGCGAGGTGCTGCGTGTGCCCAAGCGGGGCCTGGGCCGCGCCTATATCGATGCGATGCCCTACATTCGCGGAAAATGGATCGTGATGGGTGATGCGGATCTGACCTATGATTTCCGTGAACTGGTGCCATTTGTGAAAGAATTTCACCGTGGCGGGGAGTTCGTCATGGGCAGCCGTTTCCGGGGCAGCATTGAAGCGGGCGCGATGCCGCCGCTGCACCAGTATTTTGGCACGCCGCTGACGACACGGATACTCAATCTGATCTATGGCAGCCGCTATACGGACATTCATTGCGGCATGCGCGGCCTGACCCGCGAGGCTATGGCAAGGATCGATCTGAAATCGCAATCTTGGGAATATGCCTCGGAGATGGTTTTAAAGGCGGCCCGCCTTGAGCTGCGCATCGCCGAAGTCCCGGTGAAGTTTTACAAGGATCGTGAGGGAAGAATCAGCCACCATCGCCGGCTGGGCTGGCTATCCCCTTGGATTGCAGGCTGGCTGAACCTTAAGGTGATGCTTGTCTATTCGCCGGATTCATTTCTGCTCAAACCGGGCTTTGCCCTGCTGGGTGTGGGGTTATTGTTTTCCTTTTTGCTGGGTTTCGGGCCCATCACGATTGGAGGCATCGGGTTCAATCTTTATTGGATGCTTTTCGGCATGACCTGCACGACCCTCGGCTACAGCTGCATTCAGATTGGCGTGGTGGCGCGCATCATGCACGGTCTGCGCTCCGGCATCGCGGCGACCATGCAGCGAACCCTGACTTACAACCGGGGAATGCTGATGGCCGGTCTCTGTATCGGGGTGGGCCTGTCGCTGGTGGGGACGCTGGTCTGGCGTTACGTGGAAGAGGGGCTGAAGCTGGCGCAGATCTCCTATCCAGCCATTCTGGGATTGCTGCTCATCATCCTCGGGTTTCAAACTTTTGGATTCACCCTCCTGCTGGAAATGTCCCAGCGGGTTGTGGCCAGACAGGACGCATGAACAATCGCTCGACCGAAGCTTATGGCCAGCATGGGGTCACGTGGGTGGATCGTTGCGGAGTATGGCTTTCCCAGCGGGCTATCCGCCGCTGGCTGCCGCCGCGCAGCGACCTTGAGGTGCTGGAACTCGGCTGTGGTTATCGCGCCACACAGTTGCTGGCGTTGCGCGACCGGCTGAAGCACGGGACGGGAGTCGATTTTCATCTTGCGCCGGAACTGTGCCAGACGGCCGGCTTTTCGTTTCACGAGGGATCCATCGAGGAGATTCTGCCCGGCTTGGCCGGCCGCACCTATGATGTCGTGCTGCTGATTTCTGTTTTGGAGCACCTGCACGAGCCGCAGGCGGCCATTGAAGCAGCCGGGCGGCTTCTCCGGCCGGGCGGCTCGCTGCTCATCAACGTGCCCACGTGGAGGGGAAAACATTTTCTGGAATTTTCGGCGTTCCGGCTCGGCCTCAGCCCCCAGGTGGAAATGGACGACCACAAGATGTACTACGGCAAAAAAGACCTTTGGCCTCTCCTCGTTCGCGCTGGATTTAAGCCGAGCCGGATCCGGCTTTTCTACCACAAGTTCGGCCTGAATCTTTTTGCCACCGCTATCAAATCAGGCAATCTTTAACGGATTGTAATTAAATGAACCTCTTTCGCCTGCTTCGTTCGCTTCTGCCGAATGAATTGAAAATTCCGAGAACCCCAGCGCAAAAAATCCTGGCTGCGATTGGTTATTTTCACTTTCGCACGCGTCTGGCCAATAGAGGAGCCTCTATTCCCGATATTGATCTTTACCGGCCCTTGTTTTCCCCGTGGGAGGGTCAGGCTGATTTCAAACGATACTATGATCAAGTTCGCCCCCATACCATGGTCAGCCCGGAGCGTTGCTGGATTTTGCTTCAGGTGATGCGCCAGGCCCTCGCTCTGCAAGGGCACTTTGCTGAATTCGGCGTTTTTCGCGGTGGGACGGCGTTGCTTACTGCAGAGGTTCTGCGTGACGCCCATGACAACCGTCCTCTGCATTTATTCGACAGTTTCGCCGGCATGCCCGCGACTTCGACCGGCGAGTTTTTCGCCAAAGGCGATTTTGGGCAAACCTCCGAGGCTGCGGTTCGCAGCCTGGTTGCTCCGACCGGGGTCAATGTCACTATTCACGCAGGCTACATGCCCGGCACTTTTCAGAACACCGGCATTTCCCAGCTGGCCTACGCGCATGTTGATGTGGACCTTTATCAAAGCGTTTTGGACTGCATTGAATTTGTTCACCCCAGATTGGTCGCTGGAGGAATAATGGTTTTCGATGATTATGGTTTTCCCGCGACGTCGCGCGCACGCGAGGCGGTAGACAAAGCATTTTCCCTATTGCCTGAAAACCCGATTTATCTGCCTACCGGGCAGGCCATGGTGATCAAACTGCCATGATTGTGCATAGACTAGCTTTCTAAAGAGCGGAAAAGCTCATGCCTGAACACGACGATTGGGATCAGCACTGGGATCGCTATGCCGTGGCCGCCAGTCGGAATCCGGCGCAGCAGATGCGGCATGCCTTGATCACGAAGCTGTTGCTCCATGAGGTGACGGGCAGTCCGGCCCGAATACTGGACATTGGCAGCGGCCAAGGTGACTTGATGGCGAAACTGCGCCCCCTCCTGCCGCAGGCCACGCTGCTCGGCTTTGAGTTAAGCAAGAGCGGCGTGGCGATTTCACGGAAAAAAGTGCCAGATGCGGCTTTTGTGGCCGCGGATCTGTTCCAGCCGCCGGCGGAATTTGAAAATTACAAAAATTGGGCAACGGACGCCATCTGTTCGGAAGTGCTGGAACATGTAGATTCGCCCACGGCGTTTTTGCAGGCCGTCCGGCCTTATCTCGCCGACAGTGCCCGGCTCATTGTCACGGTGCCCGGCGGCCCGATGTCAGCCTTCGATCATCACATTGGTCACCGCCAACATTTCACGCGAAATTCCATTGGTCTCGTGCTGCAAGAAGCGGGATTTACGGTTGAGCGAGTTTACCTGAGCGGATTTCCATTTTTCAACTTGTACCGCCGGGTGGTGATTGCGCGCGGCGAGAAACTGGCGGCGGATGTTGACGGGGACTACCGTGGTTTTTCCGCGCGATTGGCGGCTGCGGTGATGGCCGTTTTTCGCGGACTTTTCCGGCTGAACCTGATGGATTCGCCTTTCGGCTGGCAAGTGGTGGCCGTTGCCCGGAAAAACGGTTCAGACTGAACCCGCCCGGATGGCTTACCGCCGCGGCTTGACTCGCAATACTTCGGCCAGCGCCAGCCAGCTGGTAAACATGAACAAGATCAAAAGCGCGTATCCACCCGTAAAATAGATGATGCTGACGGCGGGAAAGGATGTGATATCAACGAGCGTGCAGATCATCACGAGTGCCAGCCCTGAACCAAGCAGGCCAATGCTGACAGCGATAAAATAAGACGGGCGCCGGCGGGTAAGGGCCACGCCAATGGCCGCCAGCAACGCCAGCATCGCAGCCCACCCGGCCCAAGAGGCGATGGCTTGGTAAAGGCGCATGATTTGCCCAAGAATGGCCAATCGTGTTTGTGCGTGCCAGCGGGGCTTTTGCGGGGGAATTGGCGTCCCATCGGTGGGCGGACTTAAGAAGCCATGTGTCAGATGGGCAAAATGTGTCAGTTGCTCCGGCAAGCCGATGCTGGGCGGCGATATGGCCGTCATTTGGTCGAAGGAGAAAAACAGCCACGCTGAACGTTGTACTCCATAATAAAAACGGTTCAGGTATTCACGCCTCAGCGGCGGCACGAAACCTGTGCGCCGGGGGCCGGCTTTGACCTTTCCGCTGTCACAGGCGGCGTTCACCTCGCGGGCGATTTTTGCGTAGAAGGCCATCGCTTCGGCCCCGTTGTGACAGTGGCCCGCCGCGCCCACCGCATCGCGCAATGCCCACATGAACCAACCAACCGCGATTTCGTGTTCTTTTGCCGGTATGTGCGTCAGCCCTTCCGAGGCTTCGGCCCAGTCTTGCCCCAGCCGGCCTTCCAGATACGGGCGCAACTCGGCGAAGGCCGGGCTCACAGCATAGAGCCTTTCCCGTGCTTCGCGCGGCACCGCAATATAGGGACGCCATTGTGCCGGCTCCACGCGCAGCAGCGCGCCGAAAGCAGCTTTGAAATCGGGCTGCTTAAACTCACAAGTGGTGAACACGCCGTAATATTGCAGGTTGAGCCAGGCCACGATGCCCAGCCCCACGGCCCAGAGCACGGCGGGCAGGACCAGCAGCGCGAGCCGTTCGCGACGATCCGCCGTGCGGCTGCGCGACGTGGCCAGCCCGGCTGCCGCCCATAACAGCCCGAAGCAGGGCAGGAGCCAGACGCCCTCTTCACGTGTTAGCCAGAATGCCGGCAGGGTGATGCCGGCAAGCAACGCCCAGAACAGCAGATAACGCTTGGGACCGGCCTGCCGTGTATAAAGCCCGATAAACCCGGCGACGATCAGCAGAACCAACCCGGGAATGATATCCTGGCGCAACACACGCATATGCACGCCGCCTTCGTACGTCACCGGGTTGAAAAGCAATGCAACAAAAAGACCGAAACGCACCCAGCGGTTTGCAATCAGAGGGCGAAGAGCCCGGACGGTTAAAGCACAGCCGGCTGCATAAAGCAGGTGCTGGGCCGTGAAAAGCGGCACTCGCAAAAGATAGGTGCCGGCAATGAAGAGCGAATACATGGGCCCCTTCATCAGGGTAAACTGGCTGTAATGCCCCAGCCACTGGCCGCGCAGGATCGTCTGGGCCAGATTAATGAAGAGTTGGTCGTCGTGGCCAGCGCCGCCGATGGCAAAAATGCCCTGGGCCGAAACCAGCCAGAGTTTGAACAAAACCAGCGCAAGCATCACGCCCGCAAGCCACCGATCGGTCCAGGTGATTTGCGATGGACCCGGTTTTTCCGAGGCCGGCTGGCCGGGGTTGGTTTCGTCGCTTTGGCCTGAGGTGTTCCGGCCCCAGGAAAACGAACTGGCGACGAGCACTCCGAGGAGAACGACCAAGAACGCCGGCAGTGAAAACAGAACCCGGCGCGGGAGGTCGAATTTTCCCGCCAGCCGGATGGGTTCCGGGACCGACAAAACCAAATAGGGGTCGTTGCCGCCCGGGATCGTGCGCATTTCTAGCCCGTTGTTTTTGGGCGTCAGGCTGGCAATTTGATGGGCGGAAAAAAAATCTTCAGGTCCAAACCGCCGGATGACATTGCCATCGCGATCGACGATTTTTGCATCGGAAAAAGCCACGGTGCCCTCTCCGTCAATGGGATCGAAGCGCAGGCCCCAATAAATGCCGGTCGGAAGGGGAAAGCGGCGGACGACGGGATCCGTACTTACAACAAGGGCTTCGCGATCCGAGTCATTTTCCGTGTACCCATGCCCTGTCTCGTAGTATATTTGCGCAAAGCCGGGCGCATTGGATGAGAGCGAGATTTCGAAAAAATAGTCGCCGACCTTGGAAGGGGTGAAGGCAAAAAAGGGAAGGGCGGAAACAAGCGCGAGCACCAGCGCCAGAACAACGGTGCGCGGACGGATGGGCGGAAACATGCCGGCAAATAATACCCTTTTCCTCCGCTGGCTTTGCAAGAGGAATCACTGAATGGGGAGGACGGCCGTGAGGTCCGGCTGCAGGCTCATGGCTGCTTGTGCACTAGGCGCACAGAGAATCCGCCTGGCGACCATCAAACCGAGGCGATGGCGAAGAGATGATAATCGAGCCGCGTGCCTTCTGCGGTGCGCAAAGGGGCCTCGCCATAGCTGACGACTTCCACGCGCTGGTAATGATGGGCCAGGAGCGCACGCAGGCTCCAGCGGGTGAAAAAATTCTTGTGGTCGGCTTCAAGCAGATGCCAAGGCACGACGAGATGGGGCTGCAGGCACGGAATGATTTCAATATTAGGCACGGAAATGAGAAGTCTCGGCGCCATTCGTCGCACCTCGGCCAGGAAACCGTCCGGTTCCTCAATATGCTCCAATACTTCGATGCAAATCGCCGTGTCGAAACAGTTTTCGGCAAAGGGCAGTTTCCGGCCGTCGACCAACTGATGAGGAAGGCCCCTGCGGGCGAGTTCCGCACAGTCGGATTCCTTCACCTCGGCGCCCAGCCAATCATGCCCATCGCTTCGCAGGTGTTTGCCGTAAAAGCCAAGGCCGCAGCCGATATCAAGCACCCGGCGCGGAGGCGGCCCGACGTAACGGCGGATGAGGTCGAGGCATTCCGGGCTGCCGCCGTCAACCGATGGGCCGGAACTGTAAATTTGCGCGCGGTGGCGCAGCTTGGTTTCTCCCGGCACCAGCAATCCGCCGTAGTGATTTCTGCGGTGATCCATCCTGATCAGCCTGACGGCCTGTCGGGCGAACGTTTCCGTGGTGCCGTCGGCGAAACAGGCCCGAAATTCAAGCGACAGGGAATCAGCACCAGAACGATTGTCGAAAAAACCGAGAAGGCTGAAACCAGTGCCGAGGGAGGGCGGGAAGCGGTGGGCTGCGGCAACGTCAGGCCGTGGGAAAAAGAATCTGCTCTCGCCCAGCACTTGACCCTCGGCCAGCATCTCGACAGCGATCAGGGCGGCATGGCGCTGGCCGGCAAACAGCCAGCCTTCTATTCGGATTGCCAGAGGATCGCAGAGTGCGAGAGCGGCGGGGCGATCGATGTTAAAATGCATTCAAGGTTCGGCCGCGATCGACACGGCATCCACGGATAAAACCAAAGACAGGTCTCCGGAAACGTGGCGTGCCGGCGAAAAAATTACGCCTGCACCAAGGGTGGTACGCGTGGGGGATAAGCAAGGGCAAAATTTTCGGAGTTGAGGGAAAAATTCGGGTTGTAGGCTGGATCGTTGAGCAGCCGGTCACCCCAGCGTCCCTTGATGAATTCGACCTCCTGCGCGAAGCGGCGGATTTTTTCGGGAGTGTCCTCCGTTCCGCGGCTGGCGGATTCATGATGGATCAACTCAGCGAACGGGGTATAGAGATTGCGATAGCCAAGGGCCTGCACCTTCAGGCAGAAATCGACGTCATTGAAGGCCACCTTGAGTTGGTCTTCATTGAAGCCGCCGGCTTCGAGATAGACGGACTTGCGGATGATCAGGCAGGCGGCGGTGACTGCGGAAAGATTTTGCACGAGATGCGGCCGGTATTTGAGGCCGGGCTCCTGGCGGGGGAGGCCCTTGAACGCATGGCCGGCGACGCCGCCGAGGCCAGTGATGACGCCGGCGTGCTGAATGCGGAAATTGGGATAGAAAAGTTTGGCTCCGACAGCACCGATTTCCGGCCGCACCGCGTGGCTGACCATCTCGTCAAGCCATTCAGCGTGGATGATCTCGAGATCATTGTTGAGCAGGCCAATAATTTTGCCGCGCGCATGTTGCACCGCACGGTTGTTGATGGCCGAAAAATTGAACGGCCCCGGGCAGGACAGCACCTCGAAGCGGCCCCGGGCCTTCATGCCTTCGTAGAAGGCGGCCAGTCCAGGATCGTCGGAATCATTATCCGCGATAAGAATTTCGAAGTTGGGGTAAGACGTCCGGGCGAAAATGCTTTCCACGCAGGTAGTGAGCAGTTTCCGGCCGTTGCGGGTGGGAATGATGATCGTGACGAGTGGAGGCGGTTCGGGGCGCGGATATTGAACGTGCCAGTGTCCGCCGCGAACCATGTGAAGTGATGCTTTCCGGCCCGTACGGCTGAAGTGTTCCTCAAGTGCCCGGCGGGCGGACATGCCGGCATAATTTTTCTCATCGGGATGCGTTGCGGTCGATCCATCGATGGCCCTCCAGTGATATAGCACGCGGGGAATGTGGTGGATGTTCTGCGGCTGGACGCGCTCCACCATGCGCAGGGCGACATCCCAGTCCTGACTGCCTTCAAAACCGGGGCGAAAGCCGCCGATCGCACGGAGCGTGGCCGTGCGATAAGCGGTGAGATGGGAGAAATAATTCTGGCTGGTGAGCAGATCGGGATTCCAGTCGGGCTTGAAATGCGGGTCGAAGCGGAAGCCATGCTCGTCAATCTTGTCTTCGTCGGAGTAAATGACTTCGACGCCAGGCCGGGCAAGGATGGCCTCGGCCACACAGAGAAGCGCGTGCGGGGCCAGTTCGTCGTCGTGGTCAAGCAAGGCGGTGAATTCACCGGCGGCCAGTTCGAGCGCGGAATTGGACGTCGCGGAAATATGGCCATTTTGCGGGCGGCAGACGACCTTGATGCGTGCATCTTTCCGCATGTATGCCTCAAGCAGCGGCCGGACGTGGGGCAACGTGGAGGCATCGTCGGCAATGCATAGCTCCCAATGGGGGTAGGCTTGGTCGCGAACCGATTCAATGGCCTTGGTCAGCCACTGTTCGGGTGTGTTGTGCACAGGCATGATAACCGAGATCAGCGGCTGGGAAGGCAGGCTCGCTGCCTTTCGGCCAAGCGCCGCCAGCTGTGCAGGCGTGAGGGTGTCATGCGCCGTCACCCAATGCGCGTAAGGGCTGTGCGCCGTGTGCTTTTTCTTGGTAAAAAAAAGATACCATTCCCCGCTGTCATCGGCTACCTCAAGATCGATGCTTTGGTCGGTTTCCTGGACCGGCACTTCGATCCTGAATCCGGAATAGGCTTGGGGGAGAAATTTTTCAACGAAGTCCGGCCGTTCCAGGCCATATTCGCCGGCATATATCCGGGTGCCGATGCGGGCGCGAATCCGGCGCAGAACGATGGGCTCGTTGGCAAAAATCCAGCCGGACACCCTTATGTCGCCGCTTGTCACCGGCCAATAGTGGGGTGAATTGATGTGATAATGGAATTTCGAGGCTGGTGGCGCGATGAAGTCGGCGTTTGAAAAAGGAAAAGCGGGTACGGGCGGCGAAAGTTTTGGCGTGGGCGGTTGGCCGAAGTAAGGGTCGATAAACCGGCGGCGCAGGGCCCGCAGCCAGGCGGTGGCTCGCCATGAAAAAGACGCCTGCATATGCCGGATTTTCAGGTCGCGTTGATAAATCCGGTCTTCCAGCCGGGCGACTTCACGCTCGGAAAATTCGTGGAGATCGAGGGCGCGACCGAAATTATGGCTGGCATCGCTGTGCAGGCGGCAAAATTCCGCCAGTGCCGCCGATTCCGCCGCCGGCCAGAATAGGGATTGTTTCAATTCATTGTTTTCCTGTTCGATCGACTGCCGGATTTTTCCCGACCAGTGCCGGAGGTCGATCCGGGCCTTGGCCGGCAGGATGACGGCAGATTCAAACACCAGTTGCTTGAGCCAGAGGTAAAGGCGGACTGGGCACAAATCTTGGATTTGGGACAGGGCAAACCGCCGGACGGCGTCAGGCGCGTTCCAATAGGTGAGGCGCAGCCAGTCTTCGGCAAAGAAATGGGTCATGGCAGCCTGTTCGTAATCGATGACGCGCACCGCGCCATCGGCATTTAACAGGATGTTGCCCAGCGTGAAATCGCCGTTTGATACGCGTCGGCACGGCGCCTGGTTGATGAGATGGCGCTCGGCGTGCGGGAAGACCACATTGACCAGAAAACCACGGTCTGCGGCAGTCCAGTGCTCAATTTGCAGAACGCGCGAGCAGAGCTCCCGCACTTCTTGAATAGCCTCTTCTTGGGTCGAGGATTGAACAGACTGATCGAGCCGCTTTGCAATCAACTCCAGGGCGGAGAGCACGCGTTCCAGGCCGATTTCCGGAGCTGATAGGGCCCGCACGGCGTCGCTGCCGTCAAAGTACTCGGCCAGCAGCACATCTTCGCCCTCGGTCGAGCCATGGGCGAACACCGGACAGGCCAGGTCGGGATAGGCGGAGGAGAATAGATCTGATCTGCGGCGCAGCTCGGTCAGATCCTTGCCCACGGTCAGGAGCGCCAGCATGCTGCCTTGGCTGGCGACGGCGAACCGCCGCAGGGTGGCCTGATCCCGCCGCCCGGGGTTGCCGGGCAGCGACTGGAAAACCACTTCTTGCCGGCTGGCCAGCCGACCTGTCTGGTGCAGGAGCTCTTTTGCCAGAACTTCTGTTGATGAAGAGAGGATCATGCGGAAACGCTATGAAAATTAGGGTGCGGCCTGTTATTGGCAATGTCTGGCTGGATCGATAGCCATTACGGGTGGCTTTCCTGCCGTTTGCAGACAATAGGGCGCAAGCGGTTTCTATACAGTCCCATTCATTGCCGGGAAACATCCTGGATCAGGCGCGGATATGCACCGCCTGACGCAGTCATTGCTTTCACAGCTGGTAACCCGCGGCAGCTGCATCTCCGGCGAACATCTTCACCGTGTCGAGCGAGAGGGCGGTAAGGTCCATGCCAAGAAGTTTGGCGGCTTTGCCAAGGATGTCGTGCTGCACAGTGACGATATGGCAGCCGCATTCCTCGGCCTGAATGATGTTCAGCACCTCGCGTACACTGGCCCAAAGAAGTTGAGCCTTGGGCTGGCCATTGAGCAGCTCGCGACAGGTCCTCATAACAGGCATTGGATCAATACCGGTGTCGGCGATGCGGCCGGCAAAGACGGAGACAACCGAGGGCACGGCCGGATTGAGCACGGCGGCCACGTCACGCACCTGGGCGGGCGTAAGGATGGCGGTTACGTTGAGTTGGACCTTTTGCTGCGCGAGTTCGCGGATGAGTGTGATTGAAGATTCGCCGTGGGAGTTGGTGATGGGGATTTTGACGTAAACATTTTTACCCCAGCCGGCGATTTTTAGCGCCTGGCGCTTCATCTCGGGAAAATCGTCGGAGAAGACCTCGAGTGAAATGGGCTTGGCCGTGACAGTCTGGAGAATATCGCGAGCGAAGGCCTCATAGTCTTTGATGCCTGCTTTTTTCATCAAAGTCGGGTTGGTGGTGAGACCCTTGATATAAGGTTTGGCGTAAAGGTCGACAATACCGGCTTTGTCCGCGCCATCGGCATAAATCTGAACTTTGAGATCGGCCAGCGATTTCACAGATGTAGTCAGCTTTTGCGGTCAAAGATGGGCAAGGATAATCCGGATGGCCTCGGCGAAGGTCTTCGCGGTGAAATCCGGTTTTTCATGCAATTCCTCGGCATAACCGAAATCGACCAGCACCGTGCGTACACCGGCGCGTTTTCCACAATCAATGTCGCGCCAGCGGTCGCCGACCATCCACGAGCGCGTGAGGTCGAGATCGAGGACCGAGGCAGCGTCGAGCAGCATGCCGGGCTCGGGCTTGCGACGGCGTGAGGGCTCGCCATTTCCGGGATCGTAGCAAACCTCAATGTGGTCAATTTCCGGAATAAGCTGCCGAAGCCGTGCGTGCATGGCCTCGACCATGGACTGTGACTGCAGGCCGCGACCGACGTCAGGCTGATTGGTGGCGACGACCAGCGCGAAGCCGGCGGCCTTGAGCGCGTGGCAGGCTTCGCGCACGCCGTCAAAGAGGCGAAACTGGTCGAGTGTCTGCGGTGCGAAAGGGTGGCCGTCGCGGATAATCTGGACATTCAACGTCCCGTCGCGATCGAGAAAAACGGCGGGGCGGGACGGCATGACAAATTCAACGCACTCGGATACGGACGAAACCAAGACTACAGTTTCGCGGTTACGCTTTCCCATTTCGTCTGGTTCACCTTCAAGTCGGGATGCGAGACGAAAAGATGCCAGATGACGGCCTGGAAGGCCTCGCTGTGCGGAGTGATGTTGTTGGGGTTGATGGTCGGCACAATGACGCAGGCGTTGGCGACTTTTGCGGTATAGCCACCGTCCTTGCCGACGATGCCCACCACGCGTGCGCCGGCCTGTTTCGCGAGCTGAAGCGCGGTGACGAGATTGGGCGAGACGTTTTTCTCGAGGTTACCGCCGCCGACGGACAGGATGAGCAGCGCGTCCTTGGCATTAAGGCGTGAGCCGCGGAGCCATTCGACAAAGACGGTGGACCAGCCCTCATCGTTGGTACGGGCGGTGAGCTCGGCCACGTTGTCGGTGGGCGCGTAGCATTCAAGGCCGGCGATTTTCCGGAAATCGTTCACGGCGTGAGAGGCGTTGGCCGCGCTGCCGCCGACGCCGAGGATAAAGAGCCGCCCACCTCGCTCGCGCACTCCGCGCAGTTCGGCGACGCATTTCTCGCAGTCGTCAGGATTGAGTTTGGCGACGATGTCGGCGGTTTCCTTGAGATGCTGGGCGGAATAGGACATGGAATGGCTTGGCCTCTTGGCGGTTGATTTTAAAACTGGTTGGAAGCGAAAATGAGGGATGAGTGCAATCAGCCGAGTTTGCCGTCGCGCAGCAGCCGGTCGAGCTCGGCCAGGCCGGCGGGCGAACCGATTTCATAGAAACGCTGCTTGATTTCATAGCCGGCCAGTTGATGGCGCGCAACCAGGGATTTCTGGATATCGGTAAGATCGACGACCATGTCAGTCGGGAAGCCGTCGAACGCTGCTGCGTGAAACGCTCCGAGGCCGTAGTCAATATGATGCATTTGCGGAATCCGGCTTCTTTTGTCGTAAACCTTGATTTCGCCGGCTTCGAACTGGACGTTGCTTGTATCATGATGGCCGTGGTTTTCGTAAACGGTCATCAGCCCGAGCCGGCCGGATTGCAGAAAGAAGCTGCCGGCTGCGAGGTAGTCAGTGGGCAGATACGAGTCGCCGTAAAGAACGTAGAACGCATCGCCCAACATGGGCTGCGCGCGGATGAGGGCGCCCCCGGTGCCGAGGAGTTGGGGGCCGTCGAAGGAGTAGTCGATCTGCACGCCAAAATTCGCCCCGTCGCCGTAAAGCTCGACGATTTTTTCACCGAGGTGGCCGACGCAAAGCACGAGATGGGTAAGGCCGTTTTTTTTCAGAAGCCGGATCTGGTGCGAGAAAAACGGCTCGCCGGCCACCTCGACCAGGAGCTTTGGCACCTTTTCCGTGATCGGCCGGAGCCGCGTAGCCAGGCCCCCGGCCAGAATTGCGACGGGCAATCGGTCCGCGGTCTGCATACTCAATTTTGTGCGACCACTTTGGTGCCTTCAAAGTCAAACCGGAAGCGCACTTCCTGCAGGCCCTTCTCACGCATGGCGTGGCGGAGCTTTCCCTTGTCGCCAGTGTAGAACATGAGGAAGCCGCCACCGCCCGCACCAATGAGTTTCCCCCCCAGCGCGCCGTGCTTCATCGCATATTCATACCATTCGTTGATGCGGTCGTTGCTCATGCCGGAACTGCGCATCCGTTTATGCTGCCAGTGCAGATCCATGAGGTGCGCAAACTCCTCCAGACGGCCGCCTTCGAGCGCATCAAGGGACTTGCGGCCGAGTTCCTTGGTGAAATGCAGGCTTTCGAGCATCGCCGGGTCGTTCTTTTTCGAGCGGTCGTTCTGGTCCTTCAAGATCGTTGAGGCGCTGCGGGAAAAGCCTGTAAAGAAAAGCAGCAGGTTGTCCTCAAGATTGAAGAGCGTTTCCTCGGAAATCTTGCAGGGGCGGTATTCCACGCGGCCATCCGGGTGAAAGGTGAAGGCCGTGATGCCGCCGACGGCTGCGATGTATTGATCCTGCTTGCCGATGGGCTCCCCAAGTTTGTTGATTTCAATGTCGCATGCCTGCTCGGCGAGTTCGGCGGGCGAAACCAGATCTTTTTTGTAAGCATGCAATGCTTTCAACAGCGCTGTGGTGAAGCTGCCAGACGAGCCGAGGCCAGTGCCGCCGGGAATGTCGGCCATCGAGGTGAGCTCGATGTGGGGATCGGTCACGCCCACGAGCTTCAGCGCCTCACGTACAATGGGGTGTTCGACCTGGTCGACTGTAGCCACACGCTCAAGCTTGGAGTACTTGATAATGATTTCCTGCTGAAACGTGCGGTGTTTTGTGATGTAGACGTATTTGTCGATGGCTGCTGCCACGAGAAATCCGCCGAATTCACGATAATAACTGGGCAGGTCGGTGCCACCGCCGCCGAGTGAAATGCGCAGGGGGGAACGGGTAATGATCATGAGTTGTGGGAAGTTGAGGCTGAAAGAGAGGGAAGATAAAAAAGCACCGGTGCTTAGTCCTTTTCGGTCGAAACCGGATAACCGCTTTTCATGTAGATGGCCTCCACCGTTTCGAGGATGCGAATTCCTTCGCGAAGTCCAGGCGACGGTTCACGACCGAGACGGATGTCGTCGGCAAACGCGGTCATTTCCCGTGCCCAGGAATCGTCGCCTGCTGGATATTCAAAGACGGCCGTCTCGGGCGGGCCCATTTCCGGCAGCATTTTATAGTAAGTCAGGCGTTCGGGACCATAGCTGCCGCCCAGGCCGTCAATGGCGAGCTTTGCGTTGCGACCGTAGATTTCGAGTGAAAATAAATTTTTCCATTCGGTGCAGCTGGCATGAAGCCAGGCGGTCTGGCCGGTGGCCGTGCGCAACGAAAGGAAGGCGTTGTCCTCGACTTTCATGTCCCAGAAAAAAGTCGCGGCATATCCCTCGATGGTTGTGAAATCGCCGAGAAACCAGCCGGCGAGGTCGATCAGATGGACCCCCTGATCGATGAGGGTCCCGCCGCCGGAAAGTTTGGGATCGGCCCGCCATTCCCGGTCATAGCCCTGACGGCCTCCATGCCCATAGCGACCGCGCAAAAACATCAGCGGACCCAGCGCCCCCGACTCGATCAATGCATAGGCTTTTTGCAGGGCAGGGTGGTAGCGATGGTTATAACCGAGGCGCACGCGCACCCCGGCCTTCTGCGCGGCGGCCTGTACGGCGCGAAGCTGGGCGGAGTTAAGCGCGCCGGGTTTTTCGACGAGCACATGTTTGCCCGCGCGAACCGCGGCCAGCATGATGGGGGCCAGTCCTGCGTTGAGCGTGGAAACGATGACGGCGGTGACGGCGGGGTCGCGCAGCGCGGCGGTGTGGTCGCTGATGGCCTGACAGCCCGGCGCCATTCCGGCTATCTCAGACGCACGGGTGGCGTCGGGATCGCAAGCATAACGCAACGCAACCCCGGTGGTTTTGACCAAGGCGGAGGCGCGTTTATGGCCGATCAGGCCGCAGCCGATTTGGGCGAATTGGGGTTGCAGTAAGACGGCTTCGCTCATTCGGATGGTCGAATGCTCAAGCGCATCCTGACTGATCGTGGGACGCAAGTGAGGTTTTTGCGTTTTCTCCTGGTTGGTGGGATATCCTACCTCGTGCAGATAACGGGCATAAGGCTTTTTCTGGGATGGCTCGGTGCGAACCTAGCCTTCACCCTCTCCTTTATCTTTTCGACTTCGGCGCATTACACGCTGAACCGCCTTTGGGCATTGCCCAGTATCCGCCGTGATACGCTCCGCCAGCTATCCGAGTATCTGGGTGTGGCCGCGTTGAGCTATGCGATTAATTTTTCGCTCTTCAGGCTTGGCTTGGACCTGCTTGGCTTTAGCGGAATTTGGGCGGCGGCGCTGGCGGTTCCGCCTTCGACCATCATGGTGTTTTTGCTGCTTAATGGCCGTGTTTTTCGCCACGGTGATCAGGTGGGAAAAGGCTGATCATTCAGTTTTTGCCCGCGATCTTCAGGCATGATGCGACGCAGCGTGTAGACATCACTGCCGGCCAGCGAGGTTTTGTGCCGGTCGAGCGTTGGCCACGGATCCCACCGTGCGCTGATGAGCCGGCCGGAAATTCCGTCGCTTGAGGCCGAGAGCAGCCACTCGACGAGATCGAGGGCGCGCTCAAGAGAAGAGGTGTCGCCGGAAGCCTTTTGTTTCAATGCGGCCTGGTGTTCGGCGGCGCCTGCAATCGCCGGCCCAAGGTGCAGGACTTCATCGGTCATCCGTGTATTGATCGCGCCGGGCGCGATGGCGTTGATATCAAGCGGTTCTTCGCCCAGTTCCCCGGCCAGCGTTTCTACCAGGCGTACAATCGCGGTCTTGGCGGCGCCATAGGCGGAAAAATTGGGTCGCGCCTTGGTTGCGCCGCCGCCCGAAAAGCACACGATTTTTGCACGGCGTGGCGTCCGTTGCAGGAGCTCGTGAAAGGCCCGGATCGAGTAAAATGTGCCGTCGAGGTTGGCCCGCACCGTGGCGCTCCAGTGCAGCGGATCGATCGAGACGGTTGGGCCGACGGCGCCTTGAAGTCCGGCGCATGTAATGAGTCCGTCCAGGTGCGGCCAGCTCTCGCCAACGGCGCGGGCTGCTGCTGCGACCTGCGCCCAGTCGCCTACATCACAGCGGGTGGCGTGGAAAGCGCCGGCATGCCTTCCGGTGAATTCCGTTTGGTCGGAGCGGGCAAGCCCCCACACGTGATGGCCGCGTGCGAGCAGCCGCTCCGCGAGCGCGCGGCCGATGCCCGAGCTGGAGCCGGTGATCACCATGTGCATTGTCGGATTCACTTCGTCTTTCGCGCCTCGTATACCCATCGATTGGCCTCCAGCCAACGCAGGGTTTTTACGATGCCTTGCTCTATGGTGAGCCTCGGCTTCCAGTCAGTGGCTTGGATTTTTTTTGTATCGAGAAAAATGAACGGATTGTCGCCGATCCAGCCGCGGTCGCCGCCGGTGTATTCAAGTCGCGGATTCAATCCGAGCGTGGCACAGATGAAGCGGACGCTGTCGTTCACCTGCACGTACTCAGGAGTGCCTAGGTTGTATATCTGAGTGAAATGCTTCGCGGCTTTCGCTGTGCCGAGGCGGGCCACATGCAGGATCGCATCAACGCAGTCCTGTACGTAAAGGTAGCTTTTGCGCTGCGAACCGTCGCCAAGGATGCGCAGGTGGTCCGGGTGCTCGAGGAGCTGCTGGTAAAAGTCAAATACATGGCCATGCGTGTAGCGTTCGCCGAGAATTGAGACGAAACGAAAAATGTAGCTCTCGAAACCAAACGCCTCGCCATATGCGGAAACAAGGCCTTCACCGGCGATTTTGGAAGCACCGTAGAGTGAGGTTTGCACCGGAAAAGGGGCGTCCTCAGGCGTTGGGATGAGGGCGGCTTCCCCGTAAACCGATCCGGTTGACGAGAAGGCGATGCGTTTGACTCCATTCGTGCGCATTGCTTCGAGCACATGGAAGGTGGCATTCGTGTTTTGCTCGATATCCTTCTGCGGATTCCTGGCGCCGTAGCGCACGTCGGCATTGGCGGCGAAGTGAAAGACAAAATCGCAGCCGGCCATTGCCGCGGTCAGGGCGGCCAAGTCGAGGTTGTCGCCTCTAATGAGCTTGAAGCGTGGATCTTTTGACGCGCTTTCGAGGAATTTTTTCTGCCCGGTGGAAAAATTGTCCCAGCCGACAACCTTAACTCCGCCGGCTAGGAGACGGTCGACCAAATGTGAGGCAATAAACCCGGCGGCGCCGGTGATAAAAGCGTGTTGCATGGAGGCAAGCGAAAGCGCGACGCGGAAAATATGTCAGTGATCGAAGCCTTCGGCGCGGTCGATGATAAATTTGGGCCGGGCGCGCACTTCCTCGTAAATGCGACCGATGTACTCGCCCAAAATGCCGACACTGATGAGCTGGATGCCGCCCAAAAATGATATGAGGATCACCATGGTGGGATTGCCCCACAGAATGGGCCAGCCCATCAGCTTGTAGAAAAGATAAATGGCTGTCAGTAGGAACGAAAAGGCGGCAATCGCAAATCCCAGCCAGGTGCTCAGCTGGAGCGCATAAGTGGAAAAGCAGAACACGCCGTTGAAGCCGATGCGCAGCGAGCCGAGAAAGCGATTGTAGTTTGTCTTGCCGGCGAATCGCGGAGGGCGGTCAAAAGGAATCAGGCATTGGTTGAAGCCGACGACGGCGACCATGCCGCGCAGGAAGCCATGAGACTCCTTGAGGCGCAGAAGTTCCGTGACAACCCGGCGTGACATCAGCCGAAAATCGCCTGTGTGAGGCGGGATTTTCACGTCAGCGATTTTATTGATGACGTTATAGCCGATCCCGGCGATTTGCATTTTAAGCCACGGTTCCCCGCTGCGCTGCCGGCGCTGGGGCAGCACGACGTCATGACCTTCACGCCATTTGGCGACCATTTCGCCGATCAGCCCAGGTGGATCTTGCAGATCTGCGTCCATCACAATGACGGCTTCGCCGGAAGAATGCTGCAGGCCGGCCAGCGTGGCCATTGGCTGGCCGAAGCGACGCGAAAACTTCAAGAGCTTGATGCGGTTGTCCGTGGCGCGATGTTCCAGGATGATTGCCTCGGTCCGGTCAGGGGAGGGGTCGAGGGAGAAAATTATTTCGTAGTCTTCCGTGATCCCGGAAAGAATCGGCCGCAGGTGGCGGAGAAATTCCGGGATGTTCTTCTCTTCCTTGTAAACCGGAATGACGATCGAGAGAATCATAAGGTCGGAAATTGAATATCAGCGCTAAAATATTCAATTTTTGTCTAACAAACAATGTCATTGCAAAGCTAGCGAAAGAAAAGGAAGACGAAAGCTGGATTTTGTCCCATGCCAACCCTTCCAATTCCCTGGGTTTCCTGCCTTCTGCCAATCTGCTGAATGGGCTCCATCCTTATGGCTGTTCTTGATAAGTTCTTTTGGGTCCGGATCCAGCGCATGAGAATGGGTGTAGTCGTGCTTTTCGCCATTCTTGCGCTGGTACTATGGCTCGAATTGCACGCCATCAAAAATGAAACGCGCTGGACAATGATCAATGTCGCGCCGGGCCAGAACCAGGCGGATTGCCACCTGATAGAGTTTCCCAATGGCGCGAAGGTGCTTGTCGACATAGCCGATGCATCGGATGCTCCCGGCACGGCGCTGGCCTTTTTGCAGAAGCACAAAATCAAACATGTCGATCTTGTGGTCATCTCTCATTTTCACCGTGACCACTACGGGCGGCTGGTGGATCTGATCAAGGCCGGCGTCAAAATCGACCGGGTGGCCATCAACCTGCCGGCTTCACGCGAACAAATGGATCGCGAGCATGCGGGCACACCGCTCGCTGATTGGGACGATGTCCAAGCCACGCTGCAATTTTTGCGCGAAAAACAAATACCATACTTCACGCCGAAAGAGGGGGAACGCCTGATAGATGCATCAACCCGCGGCATTCCGGTGTATCTCGACGTGGTTTGCCTTTATGACGGCATTCACACCCCCGTCGGGCCAACGGACATCAACGATACCAGCATCATTCTGCGCTTGAGCCATGGTCCGACGCGCGCGCTTTTCACCGGCGATTTGAACTCCCCCTTGGGGGCGTGGCTGGCCCAAAGCAATTTCGATTTCCGTGCCGACGTGCTCAAGGTGCCCCATCACGGTACTGAGGGCTGCGCCCCGAATGAATTTTTCTTGCGGGTCAATCCCAAGGCAGCGTTGGTTCCTGCGCCCCAAGGCCTGTGGGTTTCCTTGCGCAGCAAACGGATTCGCGACTTTTTTTCCAGACATCATATTCCAACCTATGTCAGCGGCATCAATGGCAACGTCACCGTGTTGATGACGGCGCAAGGGTTTGCCATCCAGCCTGAGCACCCGGGACCATAAGTCCGATATGGCTTGGCTTTCGATTGGCCTTACGGCCATTTTTTCGCTTTGGACAATACACCTCAGATTTTGAGGCATTCAGCTTTTGCTGATCCCGTTAAGCCCACATGGGGTCGCGGATTGCTGGCTGCCGGGGTGGCAGCGGCCGCATTTCTGCTGCCGCAGGAAGTGCCCTTGGAATATTATTCCCTGAATAATCCATCCGGGGGGCTCCAATACCTTGAAATCACCTGTGCATCGAATGTTCAGGGTGAGACCCAGTTTTACCTGGATACCGGGCGCGGCTTTAACGAGCTCGAAAAGATTCGGTTGCCGATCAGCCCGAGCCAGTCTGCCTACACTTATACTTTCCCGTTGCCTGATGCGCCACTGCTCAACCTGAGGCTGGATCCCTTCCTTAGCGGAGAAGGAGAATTAACGATTACAAATTTCCGCATCATCAACCGCCGGGGTGATGAAATCCATCGCTTCATCCGGGAGGATTGCCAGCGCTCGAACCAGATTGACGCCATCCTCCCCACCTCCGACGGATGGAAACTGGTCGTTAAAGCGCAGGCCAGCGATCCTTATTCGCAAATCAAGCTTTCCCAGCCAATTGTTCCGGTCGGGATGAATGAGCGGAATCTCAAGCGCTGCCTCCTGTCCTGGAGCTATCTCTCACTAATGCTTTGGATCCTGCTTCTGGCAGTTTATTTTGCATTACGCCGGCACGACGGCTTCCGTACTGTACTTAGAGTTGGCGCCTTTCTTGCGATCTTGGCAGTGCTTTTTTCCCTCGTGGGCAATCGCGGCCTGATTAAAAATTCGATTCGCTACGCTAGGTGCACTCCACCCGCAGCCCACGCCCATTAAGCCCGATTTTGCACTTTTAAATTTTCCTTTAGTTGTGTTTGGGGGAGCCAATATAAATGCCGAATAAACTAAGGCCCATGCCGACAGCCAGTCCAAGAAAACAGCCCGTGGCACCGGTCAAAGCCAGCATCCTGGATATTCCATTGCTTGTAGTAATCGCCGCGCTTACGCGTATGGCATCGGCAAATTGCTGGCGCGCAAAATCGGCCTGGGTTTTGCGGATATTGTCAATCAATTCCCGGTAAGCTGGCTCTAGTTCATTAAACGATTTTTGAACCTCGGCCATGTTGCCGGCATCGCCCTTGGCCGATTTTAGAGCTTCAAGTTGTTCGAGCAGTTGGGCCTTGTCGGCTTGCAGCTGGCTGACTTTCAAACCCGCCTCGAGCGCTCGACGCACTAAGAAGCCATAGGTGTCATTTGCAAATGATGGGTCGGAATCTTGGGAGAGGGCGGAGGCATCGGGAAGGAGCTGGTTTGCCCGTGACTTTGTCTCGATAACGTAGTTGCGCGCCTGAACTTGGGCCAGCAGGTCTGTAAATACTTTTTGATCTTCCATTGCATGGCGTTCTTGATCACCAAGAATTCGCAGGGAATATTCCACTTTCATCATCGCACTAGTGCGATTGCGGGACAAACCGCTCTGATAGATGAGTTCCAATCGTTCGTTGAGTTGATTGTGGGAAAAACCCCGGGTTTGTTCCAGCAGGTCTTCAAAGGACAGGTTGGTGGTGGGAGAACGGAAGGATTTGCCGTTTTCGAGTTGTTGGGTGAGATAGTCGGCGATATGGTCGATTTCTCTGCCAAGGATCTGTTGGTATTCAGGAAAGTCCGCATTGTGCAGCGCGTCGAATACATTGCCAAAGGCGGCTGGCGTTCTGGTATAAGTGCGCTGAAAATTTTCACGATACACACTCACAATCTCACTTAGGAGGCGGGCTCGCTGCTCTCTACTGATCGGGAATTTTTCAGGCAGAGACAGGGTGACGATATATTCATCTGGTATGTAAACAGCAAGGGACTGCCCGGAGGCCTGCAATAGGTCGCGTTGCTTGGTGATGGCAGGTGAAATGATGCCTTCAATTCCCAAGGCGCCCCTGATCTGGCTTTGAAATTCATCCGCGGTACCCAGTCCCTGCCGTTTGAGCGCTTCGGCGATGACTTCGGGGGCGCGCAAATCGTCCGGCTGAAACTTGGAGTGATCGGGATATTCGCCTTTCGCGAAACCGGGATAAGAAAATACAACTCGGGTCGAAGTCGAGACCGGTTGCCACGGGCGGATAATAAGGCCCCCGACAACGGCAATCACTAGTCCGAGCAGGGCCAGGCCGAAGATCTGTCCAAGGCCGCGGGCAAGTCGCAGGATGAGCTCGCGCAGATCGATAATCTCGTCTTCTTCGATCATGCTTTGGCCGGTGGGATTGTGAGAAGGATTTTGGCCGTGCTCATCGGAACGATGCATAGCTCGACCTTTTTTATCGCATGGTCTGTGTCGAGAAAAAACGCTCGGATCTGCCACGAGCGGGCTTCCGGTTTTTTGCTTTTCATTCTTTATTTCTCGGGCTGCCCTTTTTTGTTCATTTTTTCTTGAACTTATCTTCCAAAGGCCTTTTAGAAAGGTGTCTTTATGAAAGATGCCCCCCGCCTCGCCTGGCCCGTTGCTGTGCGCAGCTCCCATGCCGCGGACGAAGTCTCGGCGAATTTCGAGCGGGAATGCGTGGATTTCTTTGCCGAGGTAGTGCAGGTGGCCGGCGTGGCGAAATCGGTGGGGCATATTTATGGCTTGTTGTATGCCTCACCGGAGCCGTTGAGCTTCTCGGATATCGTTGAACGGTTGCGGGTCAGCAAAGGCTCGGCGAGTCAGGGATTGCGGCTGTTGCGTTCCCTGGGGGCCATCAATGTTGCCAAGCCCCCGCTGTCGACGCATGGGCCGCATGATGCGGGCTCCGAGGCCGAGCTGTTGCGTCGTGATTATTACGAGCCGGAATTGAGCCTGCGCAAGCTGGTGGGCGGAGTCTTGCGGGAGCGGGTGGCGCCATTGACTGCCACCGGAGCGGACCGCCTGACCCGGTTGCGCGGGCTCGTTAAGCAAAACGGAAAAAACAAAATTTTTTACCTGAATCGGATCAAGCAGTTGGAAACATGGCAAAGGCGGCTCAAGACCGTCCTGCCGGTGCTTGGTATGATGCTCGGGTCGAAGAATAGAGGCAAGTAGATCGGATGTTCCTGATCAGAATATTATCTATTGTGGTCGCCTTCACAGAAGCGACGGGGCGAAGCCATGCCACTTTCTGACATGACGAAACGTCAAACATTACCCAAAGGGCGACGATCATCGGTGGTGGCTCTCATGGTATTTGATTTTGATGGTGTGCTGACCGACAATCGCGTTTGGGTGACCCAGGATGGCGCTGAAACGGTATGTTGCAATCGTGCCGATGGATTGGGTTTCAGTTTATTGCGGGCGGCAGGCATTCCCTGCGTGATTTTATCGACCGAGACCAATCCGGTGGTAACGCACCGCGCCAAAAAACTCGGGATACCGGCGGTGCAATCAGTCGCGGATAAGGGTGAAGCGATGCGAAAAATCTGTCGCGACCATGGGGTCGACCTTGCACAGGTGGCCTTTGTGGGCAACGACTTAAACGACCTGCCCGCGTTTCGTATCGTCGGCCGGAGACTTTGTCCTCGCGATGCCGCGCCCGAAGTGCGCCGCCTTTGCGACCATGTGCTGCGAACCCGTGGGGGAGCCGGGGTCGTGCGCGAAATCGCGGTGAGATTTAAACAGCTTTTTCGGTCACGAAGGAGATCTTACTGAAGAAGTTTTCCAGCTATATCAAATATACCAATCCATGAAAAAAATATACATCATTGCTGAAATCGGCATCAATCATAACGGAGATCTGAATATTGCCAAGCAACTGATCGACGTGGCTAAGGAATGTGGTTGTGACGCCGTCAAGTTCCAAAAGCGCACGATCAATACGGTCTACTCTGAGGCTGTGCTCAACGCCCCGAGGGAAAGCCCGTGGGGCACAACCACCCGTCAGCAAAAGGAGGGACTGGAGTTCGGTCTGGCTGCTTATCAGGAGATCAATGCCTATTGCCGGTCGAAGCAGATCGATTGGTTTGCCTCGGCCTGGGATGTTGAGAGCCAGAAGTTCCTCTCTCAATTTCATTGCAAGGTCAACAAGGTGGCGTCGGCGATGAATACGAACCGGGCCTTTATGGAGATGGTGGCGGACGAACGAAAACCCACGCTTCTCTCCACCGGCATGTGCACGCTGCAACAGCTCGACCAGGCCGTCGAGATTTTCACGAAACGCGGCTGCCCGGTCACGCTTATGCACACCGTGTCGGTGTATCCCTGCAAGGAGGAGCAGCTCAATCTTGCTTGTATCCACACGCTCCGTCAGCGTTACAATTTGCCTATTGGCTATAGTGGCCATGAGGTGAGCCCGATTCCCTCGATTATTGCGGCTGGCCTCGGGGTGGCGGCGATTGAGCGACACATCACGTTGGATCGCGCCATGTATGGCTCGGATCAGGCGGCTTCATTGGAACGCCGCGGTTTGGAGATCTTGGTGGGCGGGGTGCGCACGGCCGAGGTTTGTTTTGGCACCGGTGAAAAACTCTTCGAAGACGCCGAACGCGGCGTCGCCAAGAAACTTCGCTACTGGGAGTAAGCTCTAAGCCTCCTGTCATGTCTACGGTCGCCATCATTCCGGCCCGCGGTGGCTCGAAGGGCATCCCGCGCAAGAACGTCATGGACTTCTGCGGGCATCCATTGATCGCCTGGACGATTGCAGCGGCCAGCGGGTGCCGCGCCATTGGCGGCGTCTATGTGTCCACCGATTCGGACGAAATTGCGGCGGTGGCGCGGCGTTATGGCGCCGATGTCATCGAACGTCCGGCGGAAATTTCCGGCGACCGGGCAACCTCGGAGTCCGCGTTGCTGCACGCGCGCGGAGAAATTGCACGCCGCACGGCTTGCCAGCCCGATCGAGTGGTGTTTTTGCAGGCGACCTCACCGCTGCGGGAGAGTGCGGAACTGGATGGAGCGCTGGCGAAATTTGAGGCCGAGAATCTCGATTCGCTCTTTGCTGCCTCCCAACCGGAGGACATGCTGTTTTGGACGCGCAGCGGGGATCACCTGCGCAGCGTGAACTATGATTATACTTCGCGCCAGCGCCGGCAGGAAATGGCCGGAGACGCCGGCCTCTTGATTGAGACAGGATCGTTCTATATTACCCGGACCAGCTTGCTGGACCGCACGCAAAACCGTCTGGGCGGCCGGATGGGAATTTGGCCGGTGGCGTTTTGGAAAAGTTTTGAAATTGATTCACTCGCCGGCCACGAACTTTGTGCCATGCTGATGCGCCAGCACCAGCTTGATCGCCATCCGCCAGTGGCGAAGCCGCAATAGCCATTGTTTCTTTTCTTATGAGCAACCCAGCATCCGGAAAGCAACAACGTGTCGTCTACTTCAATGGCAAGCTCGTGCCTGAATCCGAAGCGCGCGTTTCAATTTACGATTCCGCGCTCATGTTTGGCGACGTGGCGTTTGAAATGACCAGGTCGTTCAATCGGAAGCAGTTTAAGTTGCGGGAGCATTTGGAGCGGCTTATTGCGTCCGCCCGATGGCTGCACATCCCGTTCTCGATGTCGGTCGATGAACTCGAGGAGTGCTGCCAGCGCGTGATCGCCGCCAATGACCCGCTGTTCGCTCTGGATGACGAACATCGCCTGATGATCGACATCACGCGCGGCCTGCTTGGGATCTATGCCGGGCAGGTGGACGTACAGCCGGGCGTAAACCTCATTATCGCGGACTTTCCGTTGCGTTGGACAGTGCAGGACTCGGCGCACCTCTATACCGAGGGCATTGATGTGGTTATCCCTTCGCAGCGGATGATCCCAGCGTCACTGCTTGAGCCGAAGGCGAAGAATCGCAACCGCATCCACTACCTGATGGCCAATGTCGAGCTCTCGAATTACAAGGGCCAGAACGCCTGGGCGGTATTGCTCGATCCCGATGGGTTTCTTACCGAGGGCACCGGCTCAAATTTCTTCCTGGTCAAGAACGGCGCCATCTACAGCCCAGAGCCGCGCAATATACTCCGCGGCATCAGCCGTGATTATGTTATCGAGCTGGCCGGTGACTTGGGCATTCCGTTCCACGAAAAGAACCTTGAGCCCTACGATGTGATGATGGCCGATGAGGCATTTTTTACCTGCACGCCTTTTAGTATTGTTCCGGCGGTGAAGTATCATGGGGGCAATATCGGCACCGGAAAAGTCGGCCCGATCTATACCAAGCTGATCAGTCGTTGGAGCAAAAATGTGGGGATCGATATTATCGGCCAGATCCAAGCATATGCCGCAGCAAACAAAGGCGGGCGTGCGGGTGGCGCCACGCCATATCAATTTGTCTCCGCGCAAGAGAAATAACACCAGGCACGTTGGAATAACGCTGTGAACTCCAAGGTCGGCATCATGCAGGGACGGCTTACCCCGCCCATGGGCGGACGCATCCAGGCTTTCCCTGCAGCAAGATGGCGCGATGAGTTCGCCTTGGCTGCAGAATTGGGACTGCACTCGATCGAATGGATTGTCGAAACCCCGATCGAGTCTAACCCAATTTGGACGCTGGACGGAGTGGCTGAGATTAAAAAGATTGTTGCTCAGACCGGCGTAACGGTCGACTTCGTGATAGCCGATTACTTTATGGAATCGCCCTTCGTGCGAATGTCAGCCCCAACCTTTGAGCATAACCGGGGAGTGCTCGCGCACTTGCTCGACCACGCCGCTCAACTCGGGGTGTGCGGAATCGAAATTCCGTGTGTCGACGCCTCGGGCATTCATAATTTAGCGGAAGAAGACGAACTTGCGCGTGGAATCGAACCCGGTCTCATGCAGGCGGCCCGTCTTGGGATTGAAATCGGGCTTGAAACCTCCCTGCCTCCTGAGCGATTTAGCAAATTGCTCAAGCGGATTGATCATCCGAATCTTCGCGCCAATTACGACACGGGCAACAGTGCGGCACTTGGTTACAACGCGGCTGAAGAGTTTGCGGCCTATGGACAATGGATTAATAATGTTCATATCAAAGATCGCCGCCGTGGCGGGGGCACTGTGCCGCTGGGGCAGGGCGACACCGACATGCCTGAGGTCTTGCGGCTTCTGGCCCAGATCCCTTATCGCGGCAACTTTATCATGCAGGTCGCCCGCGGTTTGGACGAGCGCAACACGGTGCGCGGCTACCTTGCGCAAATGCAAACTTGGCTGCGCGATTTGCAAGCAGCCTGACTGAAATGAATCTCGAATTGCGAAATCGCCGTGTTTTGGTGACTGGATCGAGCCAAGGCATTGGCCATGCTATTGCCACGGCTTTCCTGGCCGAACGAGCCCGCGTGGCCGTGACTGGCCGTGATCGCGTGATTTTGCACGCACTCATGAAGGAATGGGCGCCAAAGTTTGGGGCGGCTCACGTGCTGGCTTGCCCCGGGGACCTGACGTCCGCGGCGGTAGTGAGCCGCGTATTGGGCCGGATCAAAAAGACTTGGGGCGGATTGGATGTGCTCGTGCTTAATCTTGGCTCTGGTCGCAGTGCGCTCGGCCTCCCGGATGCGACCGAATGGAATCGCGTGCTGGGCCTGAATCTTGTCGCGGCGATGGATACTCTGCGGCTGGCCATGGATTTGCTCAGCCAGGGACGAAAACCCTCGGTGGTCTTGGTCGGCTCGATTGCAGGCCTGGAAGCGCTCGGCGCCCCGATATCTTACGGCGCAGCCAAGGCTGGCCTGCGGCACGCCATGAAAGCGGCTGCGCAGCAACTTGCCGGCCATGGTATCCGCGTAAATATGGTGGCACCAGGGAATATTTTTTTCCTCGGTGGTACGTGGGATAAAAAAATGAAAGAAGAGCCCGAGACGACCGTGGCGATGTTGGAAGCGCAGGTTCCGCTGCGCCGATTCGGGACCGCAAAAGAAGTTGCGGGTGCGGTCGTCTTTCTGGCCTCGGGCCAGGCATCGTTCATCACGGGAGCCTGTTTGACGGTCGATGGTGGACAGACCCGAACGTGACCGGGGCCGCGCGTATGAAAACTTTGAAACATGTCTTTGATCTGCGTGACCGAGTCGCTGTGATTACGGGCGGGGCCGGGCTGCTCGGGCGCCAGCATGCTGAGGCCATCCATGCCTTTGGCGGAATTCCCGTGGTGGCAGATCTTGATGAAACCCGCGCCAAGGCGACGGCGCGTGCGGTGGGTCGCCGTGCTTTCGGAATCGAACTCGATGTGACCCGGCCCGAATCCATCGCAACCGTACGCGATATCCTGGTCAGGCGGTTTAAACGGATTGATATTTTGATCAACAACGCAGCCTTGGATCCCAAAGTCGGTCCTGGCACCGGCAAAAGTTTATTGGGCCGGCTCGAGGATCTGGACCCAAAAATGTTCCAGATGGAACTCGCCGTCGGCCTGACGGGGGCGGTATTTTGCAGCAAATATTTTGGCGAACAGATGGCCCGGCAGGGAGGCGGGGTCATCCTAAACATAGCATCTGATCTCGGGCTCATTGCCCCGGATCAGCGACTTTATGCCAAGCCCGGGGCGTTGGCGACGGCGCAGCCAAAAAAGCCGGTAAGCTATTCGGTGGTGAAAAGCGGGCTGCTTGGACTTACGCGTTACCTGGCGACTTACTGGGCCACCGAGGGTGTGCGGGCGAATGCCCTTTGTCCTGGCGGGGTTGAGAACGGCCAACCACCGGATTTCTTGGAACGCATCCATCAACTCATTCCCATGGGCCGAATGGCGCGTGTGAATGAATACCAGGGGGCGGTCGTTTTCCTCTGCTCAGACGCATCGGCCTACATGAATGGCAGCGTGATCGCGATGGATGGCGGGCGGTCCGCATGGTAAAACGCATTCTAGTTACCACTGCGATGGAAGAAACCTGGCCTGACGACGGCCCCGTCTTGTTTCTTGGCGAATGGTGCCGGCTGTACTCCCGCAAGAACCGTTGGTCGGTGATGGACGCCGAAGTGATGCCTTACCATTGGGACGATCGGGCCAAGCTTTATTCCGACTACCAGTATCTGCAAGGATTTCACGAGAAACTGCTGGCGGATCTGGCCGGTCAGCTCAATCGGATCCATGGAGTTGATCATGGCACGCGTTACTGGCGCATCCTTCTCGGCCCTTGGCTGGGCTATTTCATCCAGATGGTTTTTGACCGCTGGTGTTCTATTCAACAGGCGGTCAGTCGATATGAATTGCCGGGAACTACCGTTTTGACCGGCCAGGAAGAATCCCTGGTGCCTAATGACATGGCCGATTTCATCCGGTTATTTGTGGGGGATGAATGGAACCAAGGCATCTACGCAGCCATCCTTCAAAGGTTTACTGCCGTGCCTTGCCTCAAGCGGGTGCGGCAGAACTTTTCGGATGGACCGAAATCAGAGGCGGCCGCCAACTGGAAGCAGCAGATCAAGCGAAGACTGGCAAGTTGGTATGCCCGGGCTGCAGGCACCATGACGAGGGATCAGGATGCTTTTTTTTTGGCAACCTACTTGCCGTCTGGCGACGAGATGAAACTGCATCGCCGCTTGAAACAAGTGCCGCAGCTCTGGCGAACGATCCCGCCAGCTCGGGCTGTCGTTGATTATAGCAAACGGCAATGGGTCGCACCAGGGGCCAGCGGTTCAGAATTCGAAGCCTGTGTCCGGACGCTGATTCCCCTGCAGATTCCAGCCATTTATCTGGAAGGCTATGGCCAACTTGTCGAACAAACGGCGGCATTGCCTTGGCCGAAGCAGCCGAAGCTAATCTGGACCAGTAATAGCGAAAACGCGGACGATGTTTTCAAAGCCTGGGCGGCGCAGAAGGTGGAATGCGGATCACCGTTGGTGATCGGCCAGCACGGCGGCCACTTTGGCATGGGACGTTGGTCCTTCACTGAAGAGCATCAACTTGCCATTAGTGACTGCTATTTGAGCTGGGGTTGGGTGGATTCGGGGCAGCCTAAGATTGTGCCTGTTGGCCAATTGAAATCCAAATTGCCCTTGGGCATCCGGCATGCGGAGCAACCAGGGGCGCTATTGGTGACGGCCGTGCATCCACGCTATAGTTACTTGCTGTACAGCACCCCTGTCGCCCGACAATGGCTTGATTACTTCACGGATCAGTTTGCCTTTGTCGAGCATCTGCCCAAGTCGATCCAGGATGTTTTGACGGTTCGTTTGTATTCCGAGGATTTGAAATGGGATCAATTTTCCCGTTGGCATGATCGTTTCCCTTCCCTGCGCATGGATGAAGGTCGCTCGGACCTCAATGACCTGATCCGCCAAAGCCGGCTCTATATTTCCACATACAATGCCACGACTTATCTGGAGTCATTCACCATGAACATGCCGACGGTGATCTACTGGAACCAGAACCACTGGGAACTTCGCGATTCGGCGGTTCCCTATTTTGAGGATCTCAAGCGGGTCGGCATTTTTCACGAAACGCCTGAATCTGCGGCCCGCCATGTGGCTGCGATCTGGGACGATGTCGATGCTTGGTGGAAAAGTCCAACCGTGGGTGCAGTCGTTGGGCGGTTCAAAGAATATTACTGTCACCTCCCGAATGATTTATTGGATCGCGTTCAAGATGCCCTCCTGAAGGTCATGGAGACTGGCCCTAATGCTTCAGGCGTGGTCGTGGGAAAAGAAGGTATTCATTGTTCTTCAAAAATCTTATAGCCTATAGTGGCGCGAGTCTGATCGCGCAAGGCGCGCAAGTTCTCCAGAATCTTCTTGTACGACGGTTCCTTGCACCCGTCCTCATGGGAATGTGGGGGTATGTTGGAGTAATTCAGAACTTTGTCGGTATTTTTGACCTTGGTATAACGCAGGCTGCTGGTCGCGATTTGCCTTTGCTCCGCGGAGCAAAGCAATATGAAGAAGAACAAACGGTCCGCTCCACCGCCTGTTGGGCCCGATTGGGTCAAGGGCTCCTTTTTGCCACGGGCATCCTCGTTTTTTCAGTCCTGAGAAATGGTCATCAAGAAACCGCCCGACTGGGACCGGCGATGGTTGCGGCAATCCTTGTGGTCGTACTGGCATGGAACGACGCGATCACGGTTTTTTGTCAAAGTGCTCAATGCTATTTTGTGCTCGGGCGGAGTATAATTGCGACCGCATTGATCTCTGTGCTGCTTTTACCTGTCGCTGCCCGGTTCGGAGGGGTCTACGGTATGATGGCTGCTGCCGTGATGGTGGCAATCATCCAGGCGGTCTTGTTAACGTGGCTGGCTCGGGCAGCGGATGTACGGATAACACTGAGTTGCCGATGGCCGGTTATCCGGCGCCTGATATCATTTGGCCTTCCCTTGCGCCTGGTCGACTATCCGCTCGCCCTATTCATGATTTTGGACAGCCTGTTCGTTGCTCATTATGGCTCGGCTTCACAGCTGGCCATTTATGCCACTGCGCTGATGTTATTTGCCCTCGCTTCAGACATACCGGCGCGCATGGGAACGGTCATTCTCTCGCGGGTATATACCCTGAGTGGCGGCAATATCCACCGGTCGCAACTAGCCAGTGAGCTCCGGCGGTATTTTTTTATCCAGCACACGTTGTTTATGCCGTTCCTGCTCGTGACCCTTTGGTGGGCGGTCCAATTTATCCTGCCCGCGTTCCTACCCCAATATACGTCTGCGTTGGGCGTTGCCCAGGTTCTTTTGGTCGGGATCTATTTCATGCCTTCGAACACGCTGATCAGGAATTTTTGGATCATCGACAAACGACTGGTGGCTTTGCTTATCTCAAATCTTGGCGGCTTGGCCGCCGGGATAGTGGCGTTGTTCATCGCAACCAAGGCAGGGCATTGGCAGCTTAGCTGGATAGCTTGCGCCATGGTCTGCAGTTACGCCGTACACTTTGTCATCTTGCTTTGCTCGATTGGCCGATCGATCTGGGGTTCAAGAACAGCCATGATCGTGGGAGCATGGGCCCTGGGTGGAAGCGCCTATGTTGCACTTCTCTTTCGGTATTTGCCGATTGAAGTAAACAATTCCGTCGGAATTGGCCCTTTGTTTTTCATGGCTCTGCAGGGTTGGGCAAAAGCCCAACTATGCTTAACCCCGCTCTATATCTTGGGAATTTGGAAAGGTTCCGTTTTGGAATTTTTGCCCAAGCTATTTCCCAAGCAACAAGTCCCGGTGGCCACCTTATCGTGAGGGATTAATGTCCTTGGGTAAAAGAACTAATCAATATCTTCCAAGATGGTAGTATGCATGCCACGATTTAGCCTGGGGGCGCTGTTGATGCTATGGAGTCGTCGGCGTGGCCCCATTGCGTTGGTCGCATATGGCCGACTGCCATTTTACCTGCGTGCACTGCTCAAGGTCACGCAGCTGTCTGAGCCGCGGCTCGTGCGTGGTTTTTCGGTGCTAAGTGGATTTGTCATAGAAAAAATCCGCCATGAAGAGAAGGTGCCCGATTATCCGGCAATCAATATGCGCGCGATGGAGGCCGTGGTTCCCGCCACATTGGGCTTGGAAGCGGAGATGCGAGGATCGCGGTGGACCATCCTTGCGGGCCGGCTTATCGGGGAGGAAGAGGCCGTGGCCCTGGCTCTGCAGACCATTGCGCACCAATGGATATGGCCCCAGCTTCTGCAGATTATGGTCAGTGCGGCCGTCCTGCCCGCTGGTCAGAATCTTTACATCGTGGCTTTAATGGGCTGGCCGAAGCATTGGAATGGAGCCTTGCAGGGAGCAATTCCCGAGACAGAAGTCCGTTTTTTCGAATGGCCACGTTGGTATAGCAGTCTGTACGGATTTTTTCGGGCGATTTATGTGACAGCCTCCGCCTTTGCCTTGGCGGTGATTCTTGTGCTACGTCAAAACCTGCGTAAAAGAACTTCCGGTCGCCAGGAGGCCCGCTTGTTATGCGAATTCATTGATCCCGCCCATCTCAATGGCACGCCTCAGGATATTGATTATCTGGTAGATGGAAAAAAACTATGCCCAAATGATTTTTTGCTCTTTGTCACCCGGAAACAGGCCAAAACAATAACTGCTTACGGCCGGAAACGGTCGGTGATTACCAATCAAGTTGCTTCCAAAGGCTATAAGCTCGTATGGATTGATGAACTCCCGTTTCTTGCCACGGATATTCGGACACTCATTGGTGTTTGGGTTCGTTCGTTCTCCTGTGTCTTTGCTCCACTCTTCCCAACGGCTGATGTATTCCAGGAGGCGTGGCAGGGGTTCCTGCGATTTTCTCCCCTTTTTAACCATGCCCAGGCGAAGGCGTGCCTCTATCTCAAAATCCCCAATGGTCAGGCAGATTGGAGGCGGGACACGGCGGTTTTGACGGGTCTTTGTCGTCAGGCCGGCATTATCTCCGCGGGCTGCCAAACCCGGGTTATATATGGACCGCTGTATGAATTTGCCTTCGATTGTTATGACATCAATTTCTGCTGGGGATCGGCTTGGTATTATTCCTTGCAGCCGGCACTTAAGCATGTGAAAAAAATGATCGATGTCGGATGCCAGGTGCTTGATCTCCTGATCCCAGCCTTGGCTAGGCTACCATCGGAGCGATCGGATTCAGGCCGCCGGGTATTGATTTTCACCGGGGATGTAGCGGGGAGCCATTATACTTTCGATTATAATATCTCATTTCTTGACGCCTGTCTCATTCTGGCCAGTTCATATCCGGGCGACACTTTTTCTGTAAAAGTGAAGGATCCCGGCCATGCCGATCGTTTTATGTCGGACGACCGGCTTTCCCATCGATTAAGCCAATGCCCGCATTTCAAGTTCATCAAGCGTCCAAGACACGATTATGTCGAGTTATTGGCGTCGGCCGATATTGTTCTGGCCATTGGTTTCACCACGCCCGGCACCGAAGCGCTCTTGTTGGGAAAGCCTGCAATTTATTACAGCGAATTGCGCTCCGGAGGCGAGGCCTACCGAACAAACCCATTATGGGTGGCTCGAACGGCGGAAGAGCTGAAGATCTCATATAAAACTTGCAGGGATTTGGACGTGACCTCGAGAAATGGCTTGGACGAGCTCGATGCCTATCGGGATGGACGGACCCGGGAGAGAATTTTGACGACGCTTTTGGCATGCTGATCTCGATTGCCATTTTGTTGTTCGGATTGGGATTCCTGGTTTTTTCTCTAAACGCGCGAAAACCGGAACATGTCGTTTACGGCTACTTGATGGTATGGATTCTTTGTCCCAAGTGGGCTCATTTATCGCATCTTGGTATCGACTTGCCTGAACAACTAACCGACAGCTTGTTTTTATCTGATTTTATCAATGCGATCATTGCTTTTGGGTTGCTGCTGGTCTGCCTCTTAAGAAAACCCCGATCGATCCCGCGATATGCTGGATCAATTAATTGCGTTCTCCTCGGGTTTTTGCTGATGACAGCCGTGAGCCTGGCTAGCGGGCTTTGCTTCACGTTCTCGCCGCAATCAGATTTAAACATAATGGACTATTATGTCCGGCCTTCGTTATCGATGGTCTACGATGTGATATTTGGCTGGGCCTTTCTTCGGTATATAGATACGCAGGAAAAGATTGAGCGGATTTTCGCTTGTTTTGTATTTTCCGGAATCGAACTCGTCTTCGAGGTTGTCTTGTTCTATTATCTTCACCTTTTCCCGTCGCTTGGGCGCCATGTGATAAACCCGGATGGGCGATTCCTTAGCTTAACTTATCTTTCTTTCGATACGGTTGGCTTGGTATCGATTATAACCATATGTTCCACGTTTTATTTTGGCATCACGCGGAAATCCATGCTTATGCATGCATTGGGGTTTCTCATGTTCCTGCCGATCGTCGCGACTTTGGAAAGGGGGCCGCTGTCCGCTGCGGTTTTAAGTCTTTGTGCCATTGGTTTATTTTGCCTGTGCCTGCCGAAGCGCTACCTGAAAATTATTCTTCCCGTCGGCCTGGCGGGCCTATTGGTTTTGAGCCTGGTGATTTTTCATATCGGACCGAACTTGAACGATTTGCCCAGGAGAATAAACGGCTCGCTGGGCGTGGCGACGGGCCCCACCAGCACCGTGCAGGATTCCTTCTTTGCCCGGGTTGGGCTTTGGTTCCGTGGGATTGATATCTATTTGGATAATTTCCCATTCGGCGCAGGCAATCATTTGGTGGATTACTATATGGGCCAGCCAGTCCCGGCGCATTTTTATGGGCTATTGGACGGATTGGCTTATTCGAATTACCGCGGGGTGGTCATTAATGGGCGTTTGACGAATACGCACAACGCCTTCCTGGAATTTATTATTGAAAATGGAATATTTGGAATCTTGATGCTTGGTGCGTGCCTTTTGATCATATCGGTTCGATTCCATCATTTTGTCATGGGAAATCAGGGAGTTAACAAGCTAAAGAACCATGGCTATATCATGCAGGCATGCATTTATGCCTGCATGATCGGCTTGGTCTGGCGCTATTCTTTCGAGGCCGGTGATCGCCTATATTTTTTGCTATTTTCCGCATTAACGATGATATCTTTATTGCCGAATCTGGATTCCGATGGGAATTTAAGGCAACCCAAATCGCCGGCCGGTACGGCGCGCCGATTGCCCGATGACCGGAGCGGGGCGGCGCCATAAGCTTGGGATGTTAATTAGTGGATATGCGCTTTGAAAAATGTTCGATGACCCCATAATCCGGACTCGTTCGATATCGGTGGATATTCTTCGGGCGATATTGGCTATTTGGGTATTGTTTGCTCATCTGATACCGCAGGCAAATGCTTTAATTGGAGGATATCTGCGGTTGGATAGGGCGCGCGTATTCCTCGTGGAAATCTTCAATTCTAATGGAGAGACACATCCCGCAGTTTTAGGATTCATAGTTCTTAGTGGGTATTGTATCCACCGGAACGGATTGCGTTTCAGCAATCCCGATGTAAAGAGCTATGCTATTCGCCGGCTATTTCGTATCTATCCGACATATATCGTGGCTTCTCTAATCGGATGGATGATATATCGTATAAGCTTGGCGGAACATAGGGCGCAAGTGGTGCGTCTGATGGCTATCGATGAGCCCAGCCTGAAGTGCCTTCTTCTAAAACTGACGTGTCTTTCAGCGTGGTTTCAGCGGGCATGGTTCATCACCCGCCAGGGCAATGATCCGTTAATGACAGTGGCGGTCGAGATATGGCTCTATATTATCTATGCGGTTGTATTTATCTTGTCTCTGCATACTGGGCGCAGCAGGACCGCACTGGCCGCATTGGGCGCGATCTGGGTTGTTGCTTCTTTGTATGTCTATAAATTCCTCGGAATGCCTTTTATGGGTCAGTGGTGGGAGGAGGGGAGTGTGCTTGGATTTTTGCCGTACTGGTGGATCGGTGCGTTGTGCATAAATGAAGGGCTGGCGTCGTTTATTTCGCGGTGGTTTATTCCTCTGATTTTGTTGTGGATTGTTTTAACCTGCCTTCTTGCGTTCGGCTATAGCTCGTGGTTCTTTATTATTCAGGCAAGGAAAATTATATTTGCTTTGGTTTTGGGATTATTCATCAGGCATATCGATAGGCCAGGGGCAACTCCCCTCGTCGGTTTAGGGTTCTTGGGAACGGCTGGTTACAGCATTTATGCGCTGCATTTCCCGCTAATCGGTGCTTTTCTGCTGAGTGGATTGTCTTTGTGGCCTACGGCGGTGCTTATTATTGGAATTGGAATTGTTTTCTTTATTTGCGTGGAGCGCCCCCTGACACGATTTGGGCGTCGTATTGCTGAAGGTGCCAAATCAGTCTCACGCCTCCCCGCGGAGGGGGCTTCCTTGTCATCGTAATGGACGGATGAGCGGGGAATTCCTTTCCGTTAATATCTACAAGATGGTTCTATTTAAACTATGAAAAATAATATCCGTTTTGCGATTATCGGTTGCGGCCGTGTGGCTGGCAACCACCTCCGCGCCATCACCGAACTTCCGGGCGCAAAACTCGTCGCCGTATGCGATCTGCTGGCGGAACCAGCCAAGAACTATAGCCAGCAGTTCGGGGTCCCCTGGTACCAGGACTATCATGAAATGTTGCGCAAGGAGCAGGTCGATGTCGTGAGCGTGATCACCCCGAGCGGGATGCATCCCACTCATGCGCTCGATGTCATCAAGACCCATGGCAAGCATCTTGTTATCGAGAAGCCGGTCGCCTTGAAACTGGCCGATCTCGAAGAAATGAAGCAGGCGGCCCGGGCTGCCGGAGTGAAGCTGTTTCCCGTATATCAAAATCGCTATAACAAGGCCGTCCACGCGGTTAAAGACGCGCTCGATCACGGTGCACTGGGCAAGGTGGCGATGACCAGTATGCGTCTTTTGTGGTGCCGTCCGCAGCGCTATTATAACCTCAGTCCGTGGCGTGGCACCTGGGCGATGGATGGAGGCAGTTATACGAACCAGGGCATCCATTACATTGATTTGCTGCTTTATCTCAACGGTGATATCGAGAGTGTTTACAGTAAAACCGCCACGCAGCTGGTTCAGGTTGAAGTCGAGGACACTGGGGTCGCCGTGTTGCATTTTGCCAACGGCGCGCTGGGTACGATCGAGGCCACGACTACGCACCGTCCCGACGACAAGGAAGCTTCCATCACCATTCTCGGGGAAAAAGGCAACTGCACGCTCGCCGGCCTGGCGGCGAACAAGCTTGTGTCCTGGACTCCTGATCCGGCGTTGTGTGCGCAAGTCTCAGAGGAAATTCCCAATGCCTATGGCTTTGGGCACAAGCCGTTCATCGCCGACGTCATCGCCGATCTGCAGGGAGTGAAACCCCATCCGGTCTCCATCGAAGAAGGCACGCGCGCCATTCGATTGCTCAATGCGCTCTACCGCTCGGCCGAAGATGGCGTGCCGGTGCGTCTTGCGGATAACCTCTCGTCACGGCAACTCGGCCGCTTTGATGCGAAGTTGCACGACATGTACCTTGCCCCTTCCCGCCGGCCGGTTGGGACCTGACCTATTATCCAAACGCTGCCATCATGTCCCTTCCCATCAAACCTATCCCGCAATTACAAGAACTCTACCGTGAACCGGAGCGAATGAACGAGCGTGTTGCGATGATCCGGCTCGATCGCAATGAGCGGCTTTCCCCGTTTCCGGTCTCGGTGTTCGTCGACATGATGCGTAACATCACCCCGGCAACGATCAGCACGTATCCGGATCCCACTCCGCTTTACGGCTGTCTGGCGCGGCTTACTGGACTGTCGGAGGACAATTTCTTTTTTACCAACGGCTCGGACGCGGCGATCCGCATGATCCTGCAGGCGTTCATCAGCCCGGGGGACACCCTGGTTTTAACCAGTCCCACTTATGCGATGCTACCGGTATACGCCCGCATTTTCAGAGCAAATGTGGTCGAGGTCCCCTACGATGAAAATGTTCAGCTCGACCTGACTAGGTTGGAGCAGCTGATCGACGCCCGCCCGCGCATGGTGGCGATTCCGAATCCCGACCAACCCACGGGCACCGTGATTGCTCCGGATGTCTTGCGCGGCCTGGTGGCGCGCGCCGAGAAGATGGGAGTGCTTTTTGTGATCGATGAGGCCTATTTTCCATTTTATCCGCAGAGTGCGATCACTTGGGTGAAAGATTACAGCAACCTGCTCGTGACGCGCTCCTACTCAAAAGCGTGGGGACTGTCGGGCCTTCGTCTTGGCGTCATGGCGGGCTCGCCCGAGCTGGTGAACTATGCATCGCGAGTGCGCGGGCTGCATGAAGTTAATACTTTTGCCGCTCACCTTGGCTGCTACCTGATGGATCATCCGGAAGTCGTGGACGCATATGTGGCCGAGGTTGACCTCGGCCGCGAGGCATTGCGCCAGGGCGCGAAGGCAATGGGCCTTGGGTTTCCCATCTGTCACACGAATTTCCAATTAATGCGCTGTCCCGGGATAGATACCGCCAAAGTCGTTGAATCGATGAAGCGTCGGGGCTACCTCATCAAAGGTGGATTTCGGGCTCCGGCCATTCGGGATTGCATCCGCGCCACTGTGGGGCCGGCGGATCTGATGCACAGGTTTCTTGGCGACCTCAAACTATCGTTTGAAGAACAATCCAAAAAATCATGATCTGTGCATTATTGCTGGGCCGTGAAGGCTCCTCGGGATTTCCTGGAAAGAATATTTATCCGGTATTGGGCCGGCCGCTGGCCGCTTATCCGATGATGGTCGCTCTCTCCTGTCCAAGCGTGGAGCAGCTTTATGTTTCGACCGATTCGCCGGCCCTGAAAGAAATCGGGCTGGCTTTGGGTGCGCTCATCATTGAGCGTCCTGATCACCTTGCCTCCAAACAGGCGTTGGGCGAGCACGCCTATGTGCACGGTTACCATGTGATTCGCGACCGCCTGGCCGCCGAAGGAAAGACGCTCGAACTGCTGGTCCTGCTTTTTGCCAATGCGGCCACGGTTACGCCACAGATTATTGAAGAGGGTATTGCGGCTTTGCGGGCCAACCCGGCCGCGGATTCGGCGGTGACCGTGTCGTCGTATAATATGTGGAGCCCGCTGCGGGCGCGAAAGATCAATGCCGATGGACTGCTCGATCCTTTCGTTCCTTTCGAGACGTTTGGCGATCCCAAGACGATGAACTGCGATCGTGATTCCCAAGGTGATGTCTGGTTCGCGGACATGGGGCTTTCGATCGTGCGGCCACGAAATCTCGATCATTTGGAAAGCGGCCTTCTTCCCCAAAAATGGATGGGGCGGAAAATACTTCCTCTAAAACAATGGGGCGGACTGGATGTGGACGAACCCTGGCAAATTCCCGCCGTTGAGGCATGGCTCCAAGCCCACGAAGTGGACAAGCTCTTCAAAGTTCAGCGCATCAAATGGGCGCAATACTATGACTCGGAGCGGACCGTAATTTCAGCCTTGGCCCTAAACTCCGAATCGACGGTTTTGGACATCGGCGATGATCCCGGCGGATTGGGCATCGCGTTGCGAGAACGCTTCGGGGTGAAATCTTACACGGCAATGGTGGCTGACGAAATAAGTGCCAATGAGGTTAAGGCCATTAATCCGGATGCAGCGCTTATTATTTCAAAATCTGTCGATCTTCCATCGAAGATGGACAAGGCGTATGATTTAGTGGCGGCGTTGCAGGTTGAGGACACACCCGATTTCCTCGAAAAGACCATTCCTGCGGCGTTTCAGCGGGTGAAGGTGGGAGGCTCCCTTATCTTTGGGATGCGCTTGACCGAGAAACCAACGGTCAAAGACAAGGCGATTTCTTATCAGCCTGTGCTCTGCGGAAAAGGAGAAGTCGAGCAGCGTGCCTACGTGGTGCGGAATACCCACGAAGTGCTGGATGCCCTGCAGAAATTAGGTGCGGCTCGTGTCTACGGCTACGGGTACTCGGGAAATCCGTCCTCGACGGCCAAGACCCCTTTTAAAATGGTTTGTTTTACGGTCTTTGCGATAACTAGATCGACCGGTGAGCGAGCAGGAGAAACCCAATTTGAGCTGCAGCTTCCCAAGCAACTGCTTAAGAGGCTGTGAACAACCATCGGCGGCTATGGGTGTTAAACTAAAATATTTGTTCTGTATTCGTTGTAACGAAGGGCGTTGAGGCTTTTTAACCGTGATGAATCTCCTGCGAAATCGATCCGCAAACGTTATATGAGCCGTCTTTCGCTGGCCGAATGGGTGCGCCAAAACAGAGGGCCTTCACTTTATCTAGTGCGAAGGGTGCTAGAGAAAGGGCTGGGGGAATTGCATAAGATAGTAGTTACAAAACTGTCTACTTGGACGTTTCAGCTAAGATGCAGCTTATTCGGGTTTCGCTGCGGGCATGCCATCGAGGTGTACGGGTGGGTGTTGCTAAGGGGGCCAGCTGAGATCATCAAGATTGGCGATTCCGTACAATTAATTTCGTCTTCTTGGCGATGCAGTGCTTTATCGCTGGCACATCCCTTGCGGTTGCTGCGCACATTTACCCGTGATGCTCGCATTATCCTAGAGAAGGGTTGTGGCCTTAATGGCACTTCTATCACTGCACGCTCGAAGGTGATTAGGGTTGGGCGTAATGCGATGTTTGGTCCGGATTGCATGGTCGTAGATTCCGATTTCCACAATCTATGGCCTCCGGAGACACGAAGGCGGAGCCCAGGTTTTGAACGTGATGCAGATGTGTCCATTGGAGAAAATGTCTGGGTTGGCGCGCGTTCGATTATTCTTAAGGGGGTTACAATAGGGGACAATGCAGTGATTGGGGCCGGGAGCTTGGTGACGCGTTCGGTGCCGCCTAATACTTTAGCAGTTGGGAATCCGGCACGTGTCGTCAAGACCTATGGCGATACTGCGGGTAGGGTGGATCAGATGTGATCGCAGGAATTGCATCTGATTTTTTATTTTCCCCCGACAAAAAACGATATTGCTTCAATAGCTTTGGTATCTATCCCGCTCATGATTTCGATCTCCCGCATTCTTAAGCCCAGTAACTATGTGCGGAAACTCCGTGCGATCTGTTTGGCTCCCTTCTACGATATGGCAGCGGCGGATCGTGATGAGGCGGAAAAATTCACCGCGGCCGGCCTTGATCGCAAAGGCGGCTTGGCGGACCTTGACGCCGCCCTTATGGCGATGGGTCAGCCAAAGTATTCCCACAGCGGTGGTATGGCCTCGGTGCACTGGCTGCTTTTCGCATGTCTTGCCCGGCAGAGGTCGGTCGCGCGCATCTTGGAGATTGGCGCTTATGATGGGCAGACCACCGCGCTGCTTGCCCGGCTGTTCCCGGACAGCGAGATTGTGACGCTTGACCTGCCTGCCAACGACCCGATTTTACAGAAGACTTATGCGCGGAGTAATCCGGTTGCCTTGGCCCAGTATGAACGGCGCCTCGAGGAAAACACCAAGGCCGGCAATATAAAATTGAAACGTATAAATAGTTTCTTCCTTCCCGCTGTCGTCACGGAAAAGTTTGACCTCATTTGGATCGATGGAGGACACCTCTATCCGGAGGTGGCTTGGGATATATGCAATTGTTGGCACCTCGTGCAACCTGGTGGTGCGCTTATGTGTGATGACGTGATTCTTCATCCTCGTGGTCGGCGCGATGCATATGTCAGCAACGATTCAGCGAGCGTGTTAAAGTATGTCGTGGCTCGCACAGAAGAGCGTTGCTATTTCTTCATGAAGCGCGCGTCTCCCAAGTGGTCGGCTGACCCTCGGGAGAGGAAGTTTGTCGCCTTACTGCAAAAGGGTTCTGGTCCCGGGGGCAAATAATGCGACGGCACCCCGCTAACTTAAAAAATATGAGCAAGATTAAATCAAAACTGAGAGCCGGTCAGCCCACCGTTGGCAGCTGGATGCAGCTATCAAGTCCCTCGGTGGCCGAAATCATGGGGTGCGCAGGTTACGATTGGGTCGCCGTGGATCTCGAGCACGGTTCTTTCGCCCTCGATACATTGCCCGACATTTTCCGGGCGCTTGAGCTGGGTGGGACCGCCCCATTCGCTCGAATAGGGGAAAATAGCTGCAAGGAGATCAAGCAGGCAATCGAAGCAGGCGCCCGTGGCATTATCATTCCAATGGTCGAATGCCGCCAAGATGCGGAACAGGCGGTGGCTTGGGCGAATTATCCGCCAGCCGGCATTCGTGGGGTGGGTTATTCGCGCGCCAACCTCTTCGGCCGGCGCTTTAAAGAACACCTGGCTGCCATCAATGATGAGCTTCTAGTTGCCATTCAGATTGAGAGCATCACGGCAATCCGGTCACTGGATGAAATCCTCGCGGTGCGCGGCGTCGATGCGCTGATGATCGGCCCTTATGATCTGTCTGCCTCCATGGGAATCACGGGGCAGTTTGAAGATCCGGCCTATATTGCGGCCTTGGAGCTGGCGCGGCAAAAGGCCTCTGAGCACAAAATTCCGATGGGACTGCACATCGTGCAGCCCGATCCGGCCCTGTTGAAGACAAAGATCGCTGAGGGCTACCAGTTTATCGCCTATGGAATTGACGCTGTTTTCCTTAATAATTTCGCAATCAACCCCCTTACAGAAAAATTATAATACTATAATCATGAAAATCATCGGCATTATTCCCGCGCGGATGGAAAGCTCCCGCTATCCGGGCAAACCGCTGGCCAAAATCCACGGAATCCCGATGGTTGGTCATTGTTATCTTCGGGCCAAGATGTGCTCGCTGCTGGATGAAGTTTATGTCGCGACCTGCAACCAGGAAGTCGTCGACTACATGGACTCCATCGGTGGCCAGGCCATCATGACGGCGAACACTCACGAGCGGGCGAGCGACCGGGCCGCCGAGGCAATGCTCAAGGTCGAGGCTGCCATCGGGAAGAAAGTCGAGATCGTCGTTATGATCCAGGGAGACGAGCCGATGCTCACACCCGAGATGCTGACGCAGGCCATTGCTCCGATGCGCTCCGATTCATCGGTGCAAGTCGTCAATCTGGTCGGCGACATTGCCACTCGCGAAGAACATGACGATCCCAACGAGGTAAAGGTGGTGGTCGATCTGAAGGGAGACGCGCTATATTTTTCTCGTGAACCGATACCGAGTTGGAAGAAAGGGGGGAAAAATGTGCCGATGAAAAAGCAAATATGCATTATTCCGTTTCGACGCGACTTCCTCCTGAAATTTAACCAGTTGCCGCCGACTCCGCTGGAAATTGCGGAGTCGGTGGACATGCTGCGCGTGCTGGAATCCGGTTACACCGTCCGCATGATCCCCACGACGATCGAAAGCTATTCGGTCGATACGCCGGAGGATTTGCGTGATGTGGAGGAGGCCATGAAAACCGATGTTCTGCTGGCACAATATGGCCACTTGCGGCGCTGAGTCTTAGGTCCTTTTCCATGTCATCTTTGCTTCATGGCTGCCCTGGCTCTCGTGGCGGTGAGATATGAGACTCTCAGTCCTTTGGAAGCTGCCGAAGCAGCCGTTGCCAGCAGGCAGTCACGTGCTAAGTTTTCTCCTGCCAGCAGACGAGGAACTACTCGCTGCGCAGGCTGGCGTGTATGTGCTGCGAGGACGAGAACGCACGATTGCCGTACGGCCGCTGGTGCTCGCTGTCTATCGTGAAGTGGTCGCGCAAATAGGCATAGGACTCGTCGAGTCCAAACGCACCTTGCGACAGGCGATGGCGAGACAAGGACAGGCGAGCCGGTGGTGGTTTCACCCAGTCTCCAAACGCGACCCGGAAAGTGAACCGCAATTTGAATGGATACTGCACGTGCTTATCATTCGGGCCATGGTCGAAGAAACGGGATCGACCGGGGTCAAACTCGTCGGAGCGTCAGAAGAAGTTACGGAAGTCTTGAGGTCAATTCTCACCATCGAAGACGCAGAGCAGGGTGGCAAAGCCGCGGGAATACTCAGCGATGTGGCATGCGCTGTGGGAACACGAACCTTCTATCTATTTAAGTTTATTTATTATCGCTTTGCCATGATGAGGCACTACCGATTGCCGAAGGGTCGGTATGATATGGTTTTTTCGAGTTTTTGGGACTGGGCATTCAGCTGGGACAAAAAGGAGCACCGCTACCGTGACCGCTATTTTCAACGACTTCCAAGTCTTTTGATGAATACAAAGGCGGAGAAGGTCGGCTATTTTGCGTGGTTTTCTCCTTATAGCGAGCCAAGCCAGAGAGGACGCAGCCTCGCGCGTGTCCTTGAGCCTTTGCGAAGGAACGACGATGTGGTTTTGTTGCAAGCATTGCTCACTATATGGGATGTGATCCGAGCGATGTCGGATCTTAAATCCTTTTGGATCTTGAGAAAGGCGCTCCGGTCGAAGGAATTTCGCCAGAATTTTTCATTTAATGGGATGGATTGGTGGCCAGTCTTTAGGCCGGTCTTGAAGCGCGGCTGTCTGAACGTGGAGATGCCGCACGGCGAATTGATGGCGCTCGCCACCGAAAGAGCAGCCAGGCGGTATAGGCCCCGTCTGACGCTTAGTTTTCAAGAGCATCTCCCCCATGGCCGTGCGCATTATGAAGGCATGAGACGGGCCAAGGTAGGGGCAGAGAACTGGGCGATGCAGCATGCCGGAGTATGCCCGGAAAAAACATTTTATTTTCTTCACCCGAAGTACGAATTTAGAGGCGAACCTGACGGTTGTGCGGTGCCTCATCCTGATCAGGTTTTTGTCATGGGTGAATTTGGGCGCACTTGTTTTTTGGATTGTGGCTATGCCCCGGCACAAATCAAAATGTCCGGTTCAACCCGCTACGATCATGTGCGCATAATCGAAGGCGAAACCGGGCGAAGGGTGCCTGGCAAAAACGGCCTTTGTATTCTGTTGGCTTGCTCGCTCGAGATCGAAACGGAAATTGCGCTGGTCGAGGCGGCGGTTTTAGCGGTGCGTGGTTTGACTAAAATTACCCTGCGCGTGCGTAGCCATCCTTTTAACAAGGTAGATGCCCATCCGCGTTTTGCCATGATGCGAGAGGCGGTTGAAATCAGCGGTGGGTCATTGCAGGACGATCTTAACTGGGCCGATCTCGTGCTTTTTTCCTATTCTACAGTGGCTGAGGAGGCCTTTCTCCAGGGGAAACCTTGCTGGCAGTGGCTTCCTCTTGGCTTTGACGGCTCCGCCCTCGCAAAAGCTACACCGATTCCAAGGTTCGGTTCGGTCGCTGCGCTGCGTACAGCGGTCCAAGATTTTGATTATTCTGCCCCATCAGTAGCCGCAAGGAACGCAGCGGCCATGGCGTTGTTTGCTCCAGTCGATGGACAAGCGGCGGAGCGTATTGCAGCGTGCATTCGTGACGTAATTCGAGTTGCCGGTGTGACGAATAGTTGACCTGTGGGTCATGATGCGCGTGTGTGATCAGACACAAGCTCGGACCGAATGAAAGCAACGGCCAAGGATAGGTCAGGCTTCAAGATCGACCATCATTTTCCAAGAGAAACTCCTATGAAAACAGTTATTCTGTGTGGCGGTTTGGGCACCCGTCTCTCCGAGGAAACCCAGATCAAACCGAAGCCCATGGTGGAAATTGGCGGACGGCCAATACTCTGGCACATCATGAAAGCCTACGAGAGTCATGGCTTCAACGATTTCATGTTGGCGCTGGGTTACAAGGGTGAGGTGATCAAGGATTATTTCCTCAATTACCATGCGCGTCTCAGCGACCTGACAGTCCATCTGAAAAACGGTCAGGTCGATTATTCCAATCCGACCGCGGAAGACTGGCGGGTGTCGCTGGTCGACACCGGCGTTAACAGCATGACTGGCGGGCGCCTGTTGCGCCTAAAGCCGCATTTGCAATCAGGTGGTACTTTTATGCTTACCTATGGCGATGGCGTGGCCGACGTGGACATTCCCGCTTTATTGGCCTTCCATCGCGCCCACGGAAAACTGGCGACGGTCAGCGCGGTGCGACCCTCGGCCCGGTTTGGCGGCATGCACATTGGTGATGGCCGGGTGCTCGACTTCAAAGAGAAGCCCCAATCAGGCGAAGGCTGGATCAACGGAGGCTTTTTTGTGTTTGAGCCCGGTGTTTTTGGCTATCTCACCGACGACACCACGATTCTTGAAAAATCGCCCATGGAAAATCTGGTTCGTGACGGCCAGTTGATGGCCTATGAACATTCCGGCTACTGGCAGTGCATGGACACGATTCGCGACCGCGATGCGCTGCAAACATTGTGGGAGAAGGGGAATGCTCCTTGGTTGAAAGGATCGAAATGATGTTTACGGATATCTACCGAGGTCGCCGGGTGCTGGTGACCGGCCACACCGGGTTTAAGGGCAGCTGGCTGACTGCATGGCTGTTGAAATTGGGGGCCGAAGTTGTCGGTGTCTCAAAGGATGTGCCAACTCGGCCGGCCATGTTCGAAGCACTTGCGCTGAACCGGCGGGTCAAACATGTGCAAGCGGATATTCGCGATCTGGCGGTGATGCGCGACTTGGTGGCGGCGGAAAAGCCGGACTTTGTCTTTCATCTTGCCGCCCAGGCCATCGTCTCGACCGCGTACGACAATCCAGTCGAGACCATGACCACCAATGTGGTGGGGACCATGAATATTTTGGAAGTGCTGCGATTACTTGAGCGGCCCTGCATTGCCGTGATCATCACCAGCGACAAATGTTATGACAATGTCGAGTGGGTGTGGGGTTATCGCGAGACCGACGGATTAGGTGGCAAGGACATCTACAGCGGTTCCAAGGGAGCGGCCGAGCTGGTTATCAAATCTTACCTGCATTCCTATTTCAAGAGCGGTCATCCCGTACGCCTTGCCATTGGCCGCGCCGGCAATGTCATCGGTGGCGGAGATTGGGCGCGGGATCGCCTCGTGGCTGATTGTGTCCGGGCCTGGAGTGAAGGGCGTGCCGTTGAGATTCGCAGTCCCCGGGCGACACGGCCATGGCAGCATGTACTGGAACCTTTGAGTGGATATCTCGTCCTGGGCCAGGCGCTGGCCCAAACGCCCCGGATGCACGGCGAAGCCTTCAACTTTGGGCCCAAGGCCGAGCAGAACCATACGGTCGTTGATTTACTGACCGATCTAAGCCGATCATGGGGCTTTAGATCTCCCGACCAGGCTTATCGCATTACCGGCAATGTTCCTTTTCATGAGGCCGGACTGCTCAAGCTCAATTGCGACAAAGCATTGTTTCACCTCAACTGGGAGCCCAGTCTCGATTATACCGAGACGATCGGCATGGTGGGCGACTGGTATGCAGCGTTCTACCACGAACATGCCGATATGTATGCGACAACGGTGGCCCAGATTTCCGCCTACGAAAATCTGGGGGAAAAACGTGACCGGATATGGACGCGGCCTTGATGGATCAACCGGTTCCAACTGAAAAAATGATCGAGGGTTTGATCCTCACGGAGCTGCGCCAGATTGGCGATGAGCGCGGGGCCGTCTTGCACATGTTGCGGGCCGATTCGACGGGATCCACCCGTTTTGGCGAATGCTATTTTTCCGAGGTGCTGCCTGGCGCGGTCAAAGCCTGGAAACGCCACCACGTGCAGATGCAGAATTTTGCCGTGCCGATAGGGCGAATGAAGATCGTAGTCTATGATGACCGGGATGTTTCACCAACCAAGGGAAAGGTGCAGGTGATCGAACTCGGCCGACCGGATGCCTACCGGCGTTTGCAGATACCTCCCGGCCTCTGGTATGGCTTTGCCTGCATGAGCGAGGCTCCCGCACTGCTGGCTAATTGCACCGATCTTCCACATGATCCGGCGGAAGGCGAAAAACGGCCGGTGAATGATCCGTCGATTCCTTATCGATGGGCTCCGGTCAATGAAGCGAGGAGACAATGACATTGAGACCAATCCGTCTCTTGGTGGTTGGTGGCAGCGGGTTCATTGGTCGGAATGTTGTCAAACGGGCGGCTGCGATGGGCTGGCAGGTGACAAGTATTGGTCTTTCATCCCAGGTGGCGGGCGAACTTGAGTCCCAAGGCGTTCGCTCTCTCGTAGCCGATATCCGAAAAAAAGCCGCCTTGTCGGAAGTTCTAGGCGATGCGTCTTTTGAATATGTGGTAAATTGTGGCGGCTATATCGACCACATCGCTTATTTTAACGGCGGAGGAAAGGTTTTCGACACACATTTTGGTGGCCTGTGCAATCTGGTTGAACTTCTCAATCGCCAAACGTTAGTTGGCCTAGTCAACATCGGCAGCAGCGACGAATATGGAAATATGCCCGCTCCCCAAAGGGAGGGGCAGCGGGAAGCGCCCATCTCGCCGTATGCTTTGAGCAAGTTAGCAGCTACCCACCTGTTGCAAATGCTCCACCGGACAGAAGATTTCCCAGGGATCACCCTTCGCGTATTCTTGTGTTATGGACCTGATCAGGACGAACGACGCTTTTTGCCACAAATCATCCGCGGCTGCTTGGAAAACCGTTCCTTTCCGGCGTCGGAAGGCCGACAGCTGCGGGATTTTTGCTTTATTGAGGATGTAGTGGCGGCAACCTTTGCGGCTTTGACCAGTGCTCAGGCCAAGGGGGAGGTTATCAACATCGGCTCTGGTCAGCCCGTTTCTATTCGGCAGATTATTGAAACGGTGCGTGACCTGACGGGCGGAGGCACTCCACTTTTTGGAAAGATCGCTTACCGGCGTGGGGAAAATATGGAGCTGTATCCTGATATTTCCAAGGCGAAGTCGATTCTAGGCTGGAAGCCTCAGGTTGCCCTAGACCAAGGTTTGAAGGAAACCATCCAATGGTCGAGGGACAATCCATGAAACAGGAGCCGCTCGTCAGCGTGCTGATGAATTGTTACAACGGGGAAAAATACCTGAGGGAAGCGATTGATAGCATACGGGCGCAAACCTACCAAAACTGGGAAATCATTTTTTGGGATAACCAATCCACGGATGGAAGCGCTGAAATCTTCAAGAGTTACAATGACCCACGATTCAAATATTTCCATGCCCCCGTTCATACTGACTTGGGCGGGGGGAGGGCCAGGGCTTGGAAATACCTGACGGGAGATTTCATCGCGGTTTTGGACACAGATGACGTATGGCTTCCCCGCAAGCTCGAGAAGCAGATTCCTTTTTTTTCCGATCCTGATATCGGGCTGGTCATTAGCGACACCCTGTTTTTTAACGACAAGGTAGAAAAGCCTCTTTATGGAGGGAAATACCCCCCCGTTGGTTTTGTGTTCGAACAACTTTTGGCGGCCTATTCTGTCTCGTTGGAGACGGTCGTGTTTCGCAGGGCGACGGCGCTAAGATTGAAAAGAGGATTCGATCCCGATTTCAGTTTTATTGCCGATTTTGACATAGTGGTTCGCCTCAGCCGCATTTCGAAGCTGGCTCTGTATCCTGGGATTCTCGCAAAATGGCGCGTGCATGCCGCGAGCGATTCATGGAAGTATCCCCTGGCCTTTGTTGAGGAGAAAAAACGATGGCTCGCAAAACAGATCGCAGAAGAACCCGGATTTGCGCGCAAATATTCAAAGGCCATAGGCAGATTCAAAAGCAAAAATATAAGAACCGAAGTTGCCCATGCACTTATCAATCACCGGCGATTATGCGCATTTAAGCTATTGATGAAAAGCAAGTTTGATCATTGGCACGCATGGGCATTGCTTCTAATCTGTCTTATTCCTTTTTCAGATTCGATAATCTCTTATTTATACAAGCGAAAGGCCGAGCTGGCCTGATCGCTGAGCTGGCGGTTAATCGCAATCCTTGACCACCGATAAACCAGTATTCGTCGATAGTGCCAGAACAGCCCTTGAAATTGCCTTTTTCCAAGTGGGCTTGAGGAAAGGTGAACGGATTCTAATCCCGGAGCTCGTTTGCGATGTATTATTACACCCGATTTTAGCGGCGGGGTTGATCCCCATTTATTATCCGATTACCCACGGGCTTGCTCCTGAATGGAGCCTATTGGAATCGATCACCATGCAATCACCCTGCCGGGCCTTGATCATGGTTCACTATTTTGGCCAGCCCCAGAGCGTCGAATTGTTTCAACAATTTTGCCGGCGGCATAATCTATTGCTCGTGGAGGATAATGCGCATGGTTACGGGGGGTATCTGGCCGGAAAATCCCTGGGGTCATTTGGTGACATTGGAGTAAGTTCACCGAGAAAGATACTCGGCACCCCATCAGGTGGGGCATTGTATGGCGCCAATGCGTTTTCACTTGGACGCATTGAGAAGATGAAGCCCTTTTCAATATTCCGCCCCAGCCAGTTATTAAAGATGTCCTTGCGTTCCTGTAAGCCGGTTTGGCGTTTTGCCAGAAGTCTCGCGGATCGCTCCAAGGACTGGAGTGATCCCCGGCTGTTTCGCGAGAAGGAGAAATGTGGCCGCGGCATTGATCGTTTCTCCTTCCGCCGAATTCTTTCAGCGGATTGGAAAGCGATAGCTGGGCAACGGCGGCAGAATTGGTTGGCCTGGACCCGCTTTGCCCAAAGCAAACATTTGAGCCCTGTCTTTCCAGAAGTTCATCCTGAATCCTGCCCTTGGGCCTTCCCGGTCTATGCTAAAGATATTCAGGAGCGAAACCTCTGGTTGGCATGGGGGATGGACCATCGAATACCCTTGTTTCCCTGGCCGGCTTTGCCTGAGGAGATTATTTCCCGCGACGGCCAGGCCATGGCGCGTTGGAGGATTTTACTATGCTTTCCGCTTGATGTTGCCCTCGTGCTTTGTGACGGCGAATCTCCGGCTTGGGAAGGATCAGTGTGCGCTGAATCAAAGGGCGAAACAAAACAACTGGTGAAAATATTAGTTTTTAATGAATTCAGTGCGGAATTGGAAACGCATTGGAAGGCATTGGAGCCTTTCGCTGAGCATCATGTCTTTCAGGATTACAAGTGGTTGAAATTCTGGCAGGAGACGATCGGGAGTCCCGTTTTGGGGATTAGTCCGTGGATTGGAGTCATTTTAGATGCCAATGATGAGCCAAGAATGGTTTTCCCTCTTGGCGTCCGGAGACAGTGCGGCGTTCGAGTGTTAGAGTTTCTGGGCGGTGCGCAGGGTGATTATCTCGGCCCTCTAATACACGCGATTTGGATGTTAAATATTAAAAAAATTGAGGCGGGATGGAGCCTAGCCAGTAAACAATTGCCCAAGCACGATGTCCGGCACTTTATGAAGCTTCCAGCCAAGTGGGGCGGGGAAAACAATCCACTCGTGGAAATATGGAAAACCCGATTTCAGGACAACTCATACTCCGCGAGCCTTCCGGCAACATTCAATGATTTTCAGGCCCGCCTTAGGACGAAGTTTAGGGCGGATACAAAAAGACAGCGAAAACGCCTCGCTGAACTTGGAGTCCTCAAATTTGAGACAGTAACCGACGCCGCCGGATGGAATCACGGAATCGAGGCGATGATCTCCCAGAAGAAGGAGCGCTGCCGGCACATGGGCGTTCCCGATATTTTTTCGGACAACTCGATTCAGCGGTTTTACCGAGAAATACCTCGGAGTTTCGGAATAGAAGGGAGAGCCCATTTATCCGTCCTGAAACTCAATGACGAGATACTAGCCACGCATTGGGGGGCGATCTATCGAGGCAGGTTTTATTTCCTGATGCCGACATTTGCGGGAGGAAAGTGGGCGGCGTATTCAACCGGCCGCTTATTATTAGAATGTCTCGTGGAATGGTGCATCCAAAATAACCTGAAGGTATTTGACTTCACCATTGGCGGCGAAGACTACAAGAAGGATTGGTGCGACGGGGAGATGCCATTGTATGAACATCTTCGCGCCATAACACCACTCGGCTTTCCCTGCGTCGCCTACATCCGGTTGCGACGACGTGCGCGAAGAAACAAGCAGATCTGGGGCGCTGTAAAATTCATATACTCCCGAGCCAGATATGGTGGGTGCAAAAAATAACAATATTTCGGCAGAAAAATCGGTGGTGATTTCAATCGATTTTGAAATGCGCTGGGGTGTCCATGACCTTTACCGGTCGGACTTCAACGCTTACCGGAAGAACCTGGAGAATTGCCGGCCGGTAGTCCTAGCCACATTGGCCATGCTGGCCGCCCGAAAACTTCGGGCGACTTGGGCCACGGTGGGCGCCTTGGGTTTGAATGGCTGGGACGAATATTTTGCCTTTGCCCCGCCGGCACCAGCTTATCGCGACCCGAGGCTCTTGGTTCGCAAGGAATATGCTGAACTTGATCCGACCGGATCTCTTCATTTTGCTCCCGATTTGATCGAGAGGATACTGGTCACGGAGGGACAAGAACTGGGAAGCCACTCGTTCTCGCATCTTTATTTCCGTGAACCGGGCGTATTGCCGCAAGATTTTATCGATGATATGGCTGCGGTCGAAAAACTCTGGCGCGACCGCTATGGAGTTGTTCCGGTGAGCTTGGTATTTCCAAGAAACCAGAGCGCCTTTGAGGACCGGCTCGACGACACGAGTATAAAAATCTGGAGGGGATCCGAACCGGCTTGGTTCTACGATTGCACCTCGCAGAACAAAAATACGCTTTTGCCGAGGACGTTGCGGCTCGTGGACAGCGTCCTCCCTATTGTTCAGAGAGCTTCGTATCCCGAGAAGAAAATGGTGAGAGCGGGGATATTCATCCGCTTCGGACTTCCGGAAGCTTTCTGGTGGCTACAGCTTTGCAAGCTTCGGCATGAGTTGAATCGACTGTCTGCTGGGCAAATATTGCATTTGTGGTGGCATCCGCATAATCTGGGCTTTGATTTAGATAAAGGGCTCTCTCGTCTTGCCCAATTGCTTGATTTAGTATCCGAGGCCTGCTTGACTAAGCAGATTATTTCCAAGGCCATGAAGGATTTTATTTTGCCTATGGATGGAAGCTGTTTTCCTGATTTTAAAAGCTAAAATAATCGACAGCTTATTTGTGAAAGTTGCAATTACTGGAGGCAATGGCTTTATCGGCCGAAAATTGATTGAGGCACTTATTCGGCAAGGTCACGTGGCAAACGTGTTATCGCGCAGATCGCAGCCTGCATTTTCATCCGGCATCCAGGTGGTGACGGGCGATTTGACATCCACAACTTGTCCATTGGGTCAACTTTTAGAGGATTGTCAGGTTATATTTCACTGTGCTGGAGAGATTCGTAATATTGCAGCAATGGAGTTGCTGCACATTGATGGTACCAAAAGATTATTGAAGGCAGCATTAAATGAGGCTGCGCTCAAACAGCGTCAAATACACTGGGTGCAGCTAAGTAGTGTTGGAGCCTATGGCCCTCCGCAAGAATCCCCCAGTGCCCGGCGTGTGGTAACTGAAGATACGCCGACCCGCCCAATTGGGGTATATGAAGTCACAAAGACTCTTTCCGATGAGCTGGTTATCCAGGCAAGCAATAGCGGCTCAATTACTTACTCAATTGTCCGGCCATCCAATGTGATTGGTGCCGGTATGTCCAACCGATCGTTGCATACGATGGGGGAGATGGTGCGTAAAGGCCTGTTTTTTTATATCGGGCGAGCTGGCGCAGTGGCTCCATACGTGCATGTCGATGACGTGGCAGAGGTGCTCCGAATTTGCGGAGTCGATCATCGTGCCAAGGGAAAGATCTTTAACATTTCCAATGATTGCTTGCTGGAGGAAATGATAGCGGGAATGGCTTCGGCGCTAGGGGTCAGACCTCCATGGTTGAGGTTCCCCGAGGCAGGCGTTAGGATCGTCGCATGTATTGGAACCATGGTCGTCCCCATCCCGCTGACCCAAGAGCGGATCAATGCGCTTGTGGCGAGAACGAGGTATCCCTGTCGCAAGCTAGAGCAGGAATTAGGTTTCACTCCGCGGAAGCCTGTGCCTGGCGTGATCGGTGAAATTTTGACGAAGTGAATGCTTTAGTGATCGTTGCAAAGATTAGGGTGTGCATATGATTCAGGACAGGAACGCTGACCGCCGCCGGATATGCTTTGTAGCGACAATTCCATTCGCAATCAATGTCTTCCTGCGGGCACACATCAATGTGCTTAGGGCGAAATACGATGTGGTATTGGTGGCAAATGGCTCCGCCGAGAACCTGCCAGGATTGCTGGATACTCAAGTTTCTTTCATGCCGCTAAAGATCGAGCGAAAAATTTCCATCAAAAGCGATGTATTGGCGCTGATTCAACTTTGGCGCCTGTTTAGAGAGGAGGAATTTGATAGCGTTCATTCAATTATGCCCAAGTCAGGATTGCTGTCCATGATCGCCGCAAGGTTGGCCGGAGTGAAGTTCCGCTTGCATACATTCACTGGCCAGGTATGGGCGAATAAAACGGGTTTTAGTCGCTGGGTTTTGAAATTCCTCGATAGGATTTTAGCAAAAAACGCCACCTATATTTTAGCGGATAGTCATTCTCAACGTGATTTCTTGATCAATAATAATATCGTCGCATCTGGAAAGATCGGAGTACTGGCTGATGGTTCGTTCGCGGGAGTTGATCTCGAGAGATTTGTCTTTAGCGAAGGGGCTCGGGAGGAAATTAGGAGATCTCACTGTATTCCGCATGAGGCCATTACGTTTATATTTCTTGGTAGGCTAAATCGGGACAAAGGCCTGGCGGACCTGGCTCGTGCCTTTGCGACGGCCGCAGTGCGGGATCCGCGCATCCATCTTATGATAGTTGGATTTGACGATGGTGGTTTCGATGAGGACTGGGCTAAATTAGGCCAGCAGTTTGTCGGACGAGTGCACCGCGCTGGATTCACTGATCGCCCGGAGAAATTTTTATCGGCTGCAGATGTGTTTTGTCTGCCCAGCTATCGTGAGGGATTTGGCTCGGTGTTGATTGAAGCGGCGGCAGTCGGACTGCCTGCAATTGCTTCTCGTATTTATGGAATAACTGACGCGGTAGAAGATGGGGTGACGGGAATTCTTCATCAGCCCGCCTCGGATAGGGAGATTGCAGAGGCCATGTTGCTTTTAGCCTCCGACGATCGCCTTCGTCGCAAAATGGGTGATGCCGCCCGGAGCAGGGCCGTGGAAAAATTTTCTGAGGCTCGAGTTACGATGGCGTTTTTTAATTTTTATCAGGAGATGTTCAGCGGAGGAGGGGGTACGCCACGATGAGCCAGGAGTTGGATTGCTTTGGAGATAAATGGAGCTTCCATTTCATGGAGTATATCGCTGGGGTTTCACCTATGGGGAAGTTTAACCCATGTTGCTGATAACGGGTGCGACAGGTTTTGTGGGGAATGCGGTGGTCGCTCGCGCTGCGATGGAGCATCCGTTTTCTGTTCGAGTAGCTGTGCGAACAGGCGCGCCTGAATTTCAAAAAAACATCGAAACGGCATTTGTTGGCGATATGACACCGGAGACAGACTGGCGTAATGCAGTCCGTGGAGTTGATACAATTGTACATGCTGCCGCCAGAGTGCACGTCATGCGTGATTCCGCAGTCGATCCTCTGGCTGAATTTCGTCGTGTCAATGTGGCGGGTACATTGAACCTGGCGCGGCAAGCAGTCGATGCGGGGGTAAGGCGTTTTATCTTTATCAGTTCGATCAAGGTTAATGGTGAAAGTACGCTGTTGAATCGACCTTATACCGCCGCTGACGTGCCCGCGCCGGTTGATCCTTACGGCATTTCAAAGTATGAAGCTGAATTTGGTTTGACACAGCTTGCAGAGAAAACGGGGCTTGAAATGGTGATCATCCGTCCTGTGCTGGTATATGGCCCTGGCGTGCGGGCAAATTTTCTCTCCATGATGCGTTGGCTGTATCGAGGTATTCCGCTGCCACTAGGCGCAATACACAACCGACGCAGCTTGGTGGCGCTGGATAACTTAGTGGATCTTATAACTATCTGTTTGTATCATCCTGCGGCAGCCAATCAGGTCTTTCTCGTCAGCGATGGTGAGGATCTGTCGACCACAGCACTCTTGCGACGCGCGTCGGCAGCGCTCGGCAGGCCTGGGCATTTGATTCCGGTGCCAGCGTTAGCCTTACGGTGGACCGCGCGTTTGCTGGGTAAAGTGGATTTCGCCCAGCGACTCTGTGGTTCCTTGCAGGTCGATATCAGTAAAACGCAGAAATTTCTGGGGTGGGTTCCGCCTTTGGGTATTGATGATGCCCTGAGGCAAACGGCACAGCATTTTTTAGCCAATCTACACCGAAGATGAATGCAGTGGCCATATGAATAAGATACAGGATCATCCGGTTTAAATTGTGTGACTGCTTTTTGTCTCAAGCTTTTCGCCATTGCGGGCATTTGCTGGGCGATGCTTTATTTCGTCAGCGTGCTCTTGCGGCGTTTTGGCGTTGTTGATAAGCCCAATGCCCGTTCCAGTCATGACATCCCTACGGTGCGTGGTGGGGGTATTGTCCTCGTGCTCGTGATTCTTGTGATGATGCTATGGCTGGCGGCAGGACACCAATCCTATCTCGTTGGTCTTGCCGTGATATTTTTTGGGCTGGCGGCAATCTCGTTCTGGGATGACTTGCGCTCCTTGAGCCCGACTTTCCGTTTTGGCGCTCAAGTGATTGCTGTGGCGTCAGCGCTGCTCTGGCTCAAGATCATCGTGCCATCCGATGGGACGATGGCTGCCGCGGACCATATTGTGTTCTTCGTCATTTCGTTCGTCTGGATGCTTGGTTATATGAATGCATTCAATTTTATGGATGGCATTAACGGTCTGGCCGGTGGACAGGCTTTAGTGACTGCATTGGGCACAGCTATTCTGGCGCATTTGGCCGGGTTATCATGGACGCATCCGGCTCTTTTCCTGGCGCTCGTGGTTGCTGCCGCTTCGGCCGGACTCTTGCCGCACAATTTTCCCCGGGCAAAGGTGTTCATGGGCGACGTCGGAAGCGTGAGCCTTGGCTTTTTGCTGGCGGTGATTACGGTTTGGATCGCATGCGATACCAGTTGGTGGTTGCTTCCGTGGCTTGGGCTGTTGCATGCAAACTTCGTTCTCGATACGGGCATTACCATGGTGAGGCGCGTGGCACTCGGTGAGCGATGGTATGAGGCCCACCGCGAGCATTTTTACCAGCGGCTAATCCGGGCGGGCCAAAGCCATCAAAAGGTCACCCTTAGCGAAATGGCGTTGCAAGGAGTCGTCATGGTCCTGCTCATTGCCGTGCAACCGACTAACTGGACAGGGCGAATAATGGCCGTCGTCACGGTGCTTTTGCTTTGGAGCGGGTTCTTTCTTTACGCTGAATATACGTTTCGGCATGCTTGTCTTGGACGGATGATTAAATCTACTCCAGATCCGCGGAAGGCGCCGCTTTGAAATACAAAGCGAAAATCATGGTCAGGCTAATTGGCTTGCTGCTGCTTTACGGCATGACGCTATCGGGCGCACTCTGGTTGTCCTACCAGCTTCGTTTTGACTTTAGCCCTGCGCCGGAATATCTGATCCACTTCGGCCTGATTCTGACGTGCATGATCGGTTTGAAACTGGTTTTGCTCCTGGTCTTCGGGCAGTTTGGCAGCCTGTTGAGTTACTTTGGTATCCAGGACCTCGCGAGGATATTCCTGGCCACGTTGAGCGCTGCAGGCATTGCCTTGGGTGTCTGGTTTTTCAACGGCATAAGTTATGCGCCGCCGCGCGCTGTAATACTGACCGATTTAATGCTGTCATTTCTTGCGCTATGCGCCATCCGCATGGGTTTCCGTTTGCTGCGGGAAGGCTATTTTGGCGGTGACGATGACGTCGGTGGTCAATGCCGCCAGGTCGGCATCATCGGAGCAGGTGATGTGGGTGCGTCCCTGGTCAAGGATTTGCTTATGCGACGGGGCTTCGGGATGAAGCCGGTGGCATTTTTTGACGATGATCCTGGAAAATGGAATACAAGCATTCATGGTGTGCCTGTTGCTGGTGCACCGGAGACTATTCCGGAGTTTTTGAGGAAAACGAAATTCGAGGAAGCGATCATTGCAATGCCTGGTGCCTCCGGCAAACGGGTTAAAGAAATAGTGCAGTTGGCGACGCGGGCCGGCTTAAAATCGGAAATTGTCCCTTCACTTGAGCAGCTTGTGACTGGCAAGGTGCGTGTGTCGCGCATCCGTCCAGTGGAAGTGGAGGATCTGCTTGGCCGCGAGCAGGTCTCGCTCGATTCGGCGGCGATCGCTAAATTTATTGAAGACCGTGTGGTAATGGTGACTGGAGCCGGGGGTAGTATTGGCGGCGAACTGTGTCGACAAATCTCGCGGTACAATCCCTCTAGGCTGCTGATGCTGGACCAGTCGGAGCCCAGCCTGTTTTTGATCGAGCAGGAAATGGTCGATGCAGGTATGGGCGCATTGGTTCAGCCATTGGTGGCGGATATATTGGATCGGCACCGGATGCCTTATCTTTTCAAGCGGTTCAAACCACAGGTCATCTTTCATGCCGCGGCCCACAAGCATGTGTACCTCATGGAGCGCCAGCCGGCCGAGGCGATTTACAACAATAGCGTCGGCACCCGCTTGCTGGCGCAAATGGCAGCGGAGCACGGCGTGTCGGCCTTTGTGATGATATCCACCGATAAGGCCATCAACCCAACGAGTGTGATGGGGGCCAGTAAGCGACTGGCGGAAATTTACCTGCAATCGTTGCAGGCCAATAATCATACCGCAACGAAGTTCATCATGGTGCGATTCGGAAATGTGCTCGGATCATCCGGTAGTGTTATACCGATCTTTAAAAAGCAAATTGCGGCTGGTGGGCCGGTCACAGTGACCCATGCGGATGTCACCCGCTATTTCATGACCATTCCTGAAGCGTCAGGGTTGGTCATGCAAGCGAGCGTGCTGGGCAAGGGAGGGGAAATTTTTGTCCTCGATATGGGACAACCGGTAAAAATCGTCGATCTCGCCCGTCAAATGATTGAATTGAGCGGGTTCAGGGTGGGGGAGGATGTTGATATCAAGTTTACTGGATTGAAGCCCGGAGAGAAGCTGTATGAAGAGTTGCAGCATCTCGATGAACATCACCTTCCGACCGGGCATCCGCGCATTATGCGCTTTGTGCCCCGTAACGACGCGCGGGAGAGCAGCGCGAAGGCAATCGCGGAAATCGAAAGTGCGCTGTATAAGGTGAGCAATAACGAGCTGAAGGCCTTGCTCAAAAAAGTGGTGTCGGAGTACACGCCGTTTTTCGACTGAGGGAAGGCAGGCGAACAAATCGGGAATACAGAAAAGTAAAATGCAGATCGGGTTATCCCTATCGATCTTTAACTTCTATTTTCCTTCGGACGTGGATCCTCTCCCCAGCCGGTAGAGGGCGCCCCCGGATCCTTCGAGTTTCGTGCAACCCGCGTTGATGGCGGCGGCTTCAAGTTCTGGCCCGGCCGCATAGTCCGAGGCCACCTGACGGGAAGGCCAATGCCCGGAAAGTTGTCCAGCAAGAGAGTTGGCTGTATATAATTCACGTGTCGTAGGAATGTATAATCGGCTTCCATAATATTGAGGGTCGGAGATCGCCCTGATCGTACTATTTGCTGAATCAGCGATGGGTGAACTGATTCCCCGATAAACGTAGAGGGCGTTTCCGAAGCCTATAGCTTGAAGGACATAACCGATATTTACTGTCGTCACTAGGCGGAGTTTCTTGCCGTCTTGTTGGGCGGACAGTGTTTTGGACGATCCGATCACATCATGCATTCTCAGATCGGCGGGTGTTTGGTCCAGGGTATGCCAGAAATGATTATAGCTCGGACTGTTGGGAGAAATCGTGGTCAGTATAAGGAGGCCGCCAATTGCCAAAGCGAAAGCGAAAAATGCTCGACACGAAGTCCCATGTGATTTTTCGGCCCAGTATGTAATAATTCCAGTTCCAAGGGAGACCAACGCGAGTCCGGTGGGGATTGCGAAAAGCATGCGCTGAAAGGTGATGATATTTATCTCGCCGCCATGTTGTGCGAGAAGCCCGGCGAATGGAATGGCCACACAGGGGAGGCATAGTGCGAATACCGGCATGATAGTCAGCCATCCGGCGAGATGGTTGCGGCGCAGAAGCGGCAGGCTAGCCGCGAGGTTAATCAGGCCGACCACACCGATTATCTGCAGCATCCGGTCGCCAGCCAAGGAGCTAAGCGAAAGGATATTGAAACCGAACCAAGGCGACAGCCAGCCTTGCGGGCGGTATATGGCATCGATCGCGGGGTGGCGGGGGTACCAGCGTACGGTTGCTAGGCTAAGGAGAATTACTGTGGCGAGGAGGATCCAGCCTGCAGATCGTTTCCACTCAATCAGCCGCCACGTGGCAACAGCGGCGAGCCCGAGGGCGGCGATGCCTATCCCTTGGATGTGATTGAATGCCGTGAAGAGTCCCAGCAGAGCTGCGCATCCAAGGGTTTGTAGCCAGCGAGCGGGGCGTGCTGGCAACTGCTGGGCTAACTCAAGCCCTAGCCGGGTGAGTGCAATCGCACCGAGTTGTGCATAAATGCTGCTGGAGATGCCATAATATCGGTAGAATGAGAAAATATTATTACCGAACAGGATGGCTTGCAGGATGACAAAAACCAAACTGGCTCGTTCGCCAAGCCCGATTACACGTGCGAATCGATAATATTGCCAGCAAAGCAGCAGGCAGATGCCGGTATAATAAAAATCGAGCCAGAAGAGCTGTCGGAGTCCGAAGGCCCAGCCGACCAGGCTGTAGGGAATGAAATAGCTTGATTTAAGCCATGTGGAATGATTGCCGACGGTCTGGCAGATATGCCATTCGTTGATGCGTCGCAGGTGTTCCCATGGGTCAGATGGCCATTCCAGATAGACGCCGGGAATATAGAAAATGAGCCCGAGCAGGAACCAGGGAAGGAGACCAGAAACCAGAGGCCAGAGAGCAGAGGTCAGAGGACGGAAAACTGGGGACTTAGCGTGGAGCGTTGAGAGTGCAAAATCCTGCCGACATGCACGCAAAGCGAGGAGGCCAAGGATCACATGGATCAGGTGCAGAGCCCAATAAACGTGAAGCAGCGAAGGAAGATGTCGGCCAGAGCCAGGATTGACGGGCCATTTCAGCAAATAATATAGCAGGTAGAAACAAAGATAGGGGATGAGGAAGGCCCAGCCGCTAAAGAAATAGCGACGAAGGAGAATCCTGGGCGTAAAATCTTCAGTCACGGTGAGGCAATGACGTAAAAACTGGGCGCAAACTCGTGGGCAATTTTCAGTCGGGCTAGCGAGTTGTAATGCGACTGCAGCTCGGCCTGGAAATCCAGCGGCTGCCCCGAATGGCCGTCATGCTCGGGCACAAAGCCACCCTTTTCATAGTAGTCGTTGATTTCCTGGCCTAGCGGCAGAATCAGCTGGGGCAGCTTGTAATCAGGGAGGGCGGCAAAGAATGAGACGGTGCGAAAACCTGCGGCTGCCAGCAGTTCGGCCAGTTCAGCGCGGGTGAACGTGAAGCTTCGCAGGTCTTGTCCGGAGCGGTCGCGCCATTTGTGCGCGGCGAGGGCAGCGTCGTAAACGGCCACGTCGGGTGCACCCAAATGATCGTCGAGGGCTCCGAGCAGATACTTTAAGCCAAGGCGATTTTCGATCCCGATGACCAACCGGCCTCGGGGAGAAAGCAGGGCGCGGGCTTGACGGAGGAATCTAATTTGAATTTCACCCGGTTCGCCGGGGCTGAACTTAGGCACCCATTCGAGCACGCCGATGGAGCAGACCAAATCGAATTGCTGCGGCTCGAACTCGACGTCGAAGAAGTTCGCCTGGATGAAATGCAGGCGGTCGGCGATGCGTTCCTGTGTGGCCGCAGCCTGGATGAAGGCCAGTCGTTCGGGCGTGGGTTCGAGCGCGGTCACCTCGTTCCTGGCGTTGCGGGCAAGCGGGAGGGAGATTTGCCCCCAGCCGGCGCCGATGTCCAAAATTTTGGCGCCAGGCGGCGGCGGGTGCTGTCGGAAAAAAAGATCACGGGCCTGACTGGTGACAATCTGGTAGAGCCAGGGGTTGGACTTTTCATAGCGCTGGGCCACGGCTATGCGCCAGGGTATGCCGCCGCGCACGTCGCGCACGATGGCCAAAAGCTCCTCGGCGGGGGTGTCGCGATAAGTAGCGTTGTCTGCAGGCGCTGCCCACCGGTCGCCGCGCTCCAGGTTGATCAAATTGCCGTCATGCCGGAAGGTGATCATGGCCGTCTTAGTTCAATTTGATGTTTTCCGCCGGCAGAAGGCGTGAGGTGATGGCGGCCTTGAGGTTGGCGATGCCGAAGGTGCGGTCATGGCCGTGGATCTCAAGATTGATGGCGTCGTAGCGCCGGTGCAGCACCGCCAGTTTGTCGCCGACGAAATGGATGAAGCCAAACGAGAGAAAATAATGGCCGGGCATGATATCGAGGTCGAAGGTGAAATCCACGACATGGCGTTCACCGGCTTTCATCCCGGCGGCCGGTTGCTTGCTGAAGAGGGTGTTGGTGCCATAAATTTCCACTCCGGCGGTATTTTTGATGGTAAGGGCAAAAACGGGCTCGGGGTAGTCATCGTTCGCCTCCACCACCATACGGACGATGGCAGGCTCACCGGTCGAAAACCACGAGCGCTTTTGGCCGGTCGCGTCCAGGACGGCGACGGTCAGGATGCGGCCGAGCTCCCCGCCATAGGCAAATTCTTGTCCGCTGACCTGGATATGGGCGCGCTCATCGGTCAAAAGCGCCTCGGCCTGCCTGGTTACGGTTTCGCTATCCGGCTGGGCATCGGTCGCCGGTCGCCCAAGGGGGGAAGCAGGCTTGGCTTGGGCGTCGCGCGGCGCGTCCGCCACTCTGGATGTCCGCAAAGCAGCGATGTCAGCCTTCAGGGAATCAGCGGAATTTCCGTCGAGCAGGAGCTTGGAGTATAAGTTAACGACATCGTTGGGCTTGCCGGCGTAAACCACGGCGCCGTGTTCGAGGAGCACGGCATGATTGCACAGCCGTTTGACCATCGAGGCATCATGCGAGACGAACAGAAGCGTCACGCCTTGTGCGATGAAGCGATCGATGGCGCGGGCGCATTTAAGCTGAAACCGGGCGTCGCCGACCGAAAGGGCTTCGTCGACGATAAGGATGTCGGGCTCGACATTTGCGGCCACGGCAAAGGCGAGCCGCACCACCATGCCGCTGCTGTAAGTCTTGACCGGCTGGTCGATAAAATCCCCGATTTCTGCAAAATCGGCGATGCCATCGATCCGTGCGTCCACCTGCTGGCGGGTGAAGCCAAGGATCGCGGCATTGAGATAGACATTTTCGCGGCCGGTAAAGTCGGGATTGAATCCGGCGCCGAGTTCGAGCAGGGCCGCGATGCGGCCACGGGTCTCGATCCGACCTTGGGTCGGCTGCAGCGTGCCGGCGATGATTTGCAGCAGGGTGCTTTTGCCCGAGCCGTTGCGGCCGATGACGCCGATGGCCTCGCCGCGGCGGACGTTGAGGGAGATGTCATGCAGCGCGTAGAAGTCGTGCCAGCCCCGGGCCGCGCAGGCATGCAGGGCGCGATGCGGCCCGGAATTTTTTGGAAACACGCCCGCGGCAGCAGCCAGCAGGGGGCTTTTCAAGCGGGCGGCTGGCGTCTTCCAAATCCGGTAGGCTTTGGAAAGATTCTCCGCTTTGATGATGATTTCGCCGTCTGGCATGACCGAATGGGGGAGTTACGCGGTTAAATCACGTCGGCGAAAGCCGGCTGCATTTTTCGGAAGAACCAGCCGCCGGCGATGAACGTCGCGAGACCCGCGGCATAAGTGTAGGTGAGATGGGTGAGGTTGACCGGCTGGTGCCAGAGCAGTGCGTCGCGGGCGAGCTGCACGGTTTGCAGGAGGGGGTTCCATTTCAGCAGGTTCCAAACAACCGGTGATCCGCGGAACCGGCTGATGGGGTAAAAAATGGCGCTGGCCCACAGCATGATTTGCGAAGCGAATTGAATCACCTGGTTGATGTCGCGGAAGAACACGCCAAGCGCGGCGAGGAACCAGCAAAGACCGGCGGTCAGCAGCAGCTGGGGCAGCAGCACGGCCGGGAGCCAAAGCAATCCGGCCAGAGTAAGGCTGCGCCCCATCACGACCATCCCGATGAGCAACAGACCGAGGCTGATCAGCAGGTGAAACCAGAATGCCCCGAGTTGGGCGAGCGGCAGCACCTCGAGGGGGAAGACGACTTTTTTGACGAGATTCGGAGTGGATACGATGATCGTCGGCCCCACCGCGAGCGTCTCGGCGATGACATGATACAGGATCAGGCCTAAAAATATGGTGAGTGCCACATCGACAGGCGTTTCTTGCGGCAGCACGCCGAACTTGCTTTTGAAAATGACCCCGAACACGAACATGTAGAGGCTGAGCATGAGCAGCGGATTGAGCACGGACCAGAGCATGCCGAGATAGCTGCCGCGATGGCGCATCTCGATGGCGCGCACGGTAAACTGCCACCACAGATCGCGTTTTCGCGCGAAACCGGCAACAGGGGAGGGGCCGCGGCGTGGATCAGTCATGTTGATGCTCAAAAGAGAGAGCGCAGCGCGGGGCAAACGTAATCGATTTCATCAGGGCGCGTCACACGAACTTTAATTTGCGCGCGGCAAAGACCACCATGCGCAGCAGCAGCCAGCCGTGGCTCCAGCGTTGGATGTTGGTCGTGCCATAAGTGCGCTCACGATAACGGATGGGGACGTCGGCAATCTTGAGGTTGAGCTTGCCGGCGCCGAACAGGAGGTCGAAGTCGCCGAAGGGATCGAAGTCGCCGAAGTAGCCCCGGTTGGCGACAATTTTTTCATAATGCAGGCGGCTCAGCACTTTCGTGCCGCAGAGGGTGTCCTTCACGTGCTGGCCGAGCAGCCAGGTGAAGAGCAGGCCGAAGGTTTTGTTGGCACAGAGGTTGAGAAACTGCATTGCGCGCTCTTCCATTGGATAGACGAGGCGGACCCCATTGGCGAACTCGGCGCGGCCGCAGGCGATGACATCGTAGAACTTTGGCAGCTCCTCGGGCGGCATGGTAAGATCGGCGTCGAGGATCATGAGGATGTCGCCGGTCGCGGCGGCGAAGCCCTCGCGCACGGCGTTGCCCTTGCCCTTGCCGGTTTGCCGGAGGGTCTTGATGCGGCGCTGCGGAAAGGCCGCGGCCACGCGCTGGATTTCCTCCCACGTGTTGTCGCGTGAGTGGCCTTCGACAAAAATCAGCTCGGTGCCCGCGCCGAGTTCGGGGGTGCGTTCGACGGCGGCCTGGATATTGCCCGCTTCATTGCGCGCGGGAATGACGACCGAGACGGTGAGCGGTTGCGCGGCCGCAGTGCGGCGCTGACGGGCGACGACGAAGACCGTGAGGCAGAAAAACGGCAGCAGCGGTGCGAGCAGGCGGTTGAAGATTTTTTCGACCCCGCCGAGTCGCAGCGGCAGGAGCAGACGTGGCTGCACTTGCAATGCCTCCCAATCAGCGAGCTGCAGGAGATTGAGCACGTCGGTCGTGGCGAGCCAGCTGCTTTGAGGTTCGTCGCTTTTCAGGCCGAGCCAGCGGCCGAGCGAAAACAGCGGCCGCCACAGGGCCGAAGGAAAATTGACGATCAACCGCGTGTCCGCATGGGCGACACCATGGAGCTTTTCAAGGAGTTGCTGTACGTCGGCAGAGTAATTGAGCGTGTCGGAGACGATGACCGCGTCGAATTTTTCCGGAAGCGAGAGTTCCTCCCCGGCCTGCACGTGCAGATCTGCGTCTGGAACGCGGGCTTGGGCCGCCATTATCTTGCGCTCCGAAAGATCAATCCCGGCTTTCCGGGTGGCGCGCAGCCGGGCGAGCAACCCGCCCGCGCCGCAGCCGATTTCGAGCACCTTTGCATCCGGCGGGATCAGCAGGTTGTAGTAGTGGGCGAGCAATTCACGGTAACCGCGCGACACCCGGTTGGGTTCGGGCGGAGTGGTTTCATAAAAGGTGCGCACCTTTTCGAGGTGGTGGCGCGTAAGGTCCGAGCCGTTGGTGGCGGGCATGTTCACACCTTTTCCTTTTCCAGCACGACGAGCAAGCGTCCGGCCAGGACCCGCGGGCAAAGCACGGCCACACGGTCGACCCCGCGGACCAGTCTTTGGATAAAGCGCCCACCGAACCGGGGTCCGGAAAAACCGCCCGAGGCAAAATAGGCGAAAGAGGCCAGAGGAGCGACTTCGCGCACGCGCCACCCTTCGAGCTGTCCGCGCGCCTCTCCCCACCAAAAAAGCCGCGTGGCCGAGCCCTGGGCCGCATAGTAGTCCACGCCGTCAGGTGAGAATTCCGGCGGTGCGTGCCAGGAGATCGGATCCTTCAAGCCGAGCGGCTCATGATGGAAAAGGCCGTAGACCAGCCGTCCGGTCCAGCTGGCCGCGGGTTCGAAAAGAATCAGCCGGCCGCCCGGCGCGAGCACGCGGTGAAACTCGCGCAGGGCCGTGCCCGGATAGCGCAGGTGGTGCCAGACGTCAAAAAGGATCAGGTGTGACACGCTGCCATCGGCGAAGGAGAGCCGGTAAGCGTTTTCCTGCCGGTCGAGCCATGGGTTGGGGAACAAGTCGGTGGTGATGCACTGAGGGATGACCTCCTTGATGCTGCCCATGCCTGAACCCAGCTCGACCACAATCCCCGGCCGGCTCGCGTCGATGTGCGCCGCGATGCGCCGGTGGAACTGGCGGTAGATTTCCTGCAGATGTGGCTTGCGCGCCCATGCTTCGCGATTGCGCTGGATCTCTATGTTATGCTGCTCGACCGGCAGCGGGGTGTTTTTTTTCATCACGGATGATGGTTTGAAACCCGATGGGCGTAATGCCGCTGCCTGGCGGGCACGTGGTTTCGGGGCCGGCGGTGAAAAGAGGTGGAATCGGCGGCAGGGGTCATGGCAGAGCAGACGGCATTATCTCGATTTAGCAGGCAGTGGCTCAAGTTTTTCCGTCGGCGCAGCGGCAAAAGATTTTTCTGCAACCCTTTTTGGTTCCGCAAGTCACACCGGGTGCCGCCGCACATTTTCAGAGTTGCCATCGCTCCGAAAATGAAACGGGCTGGGCGGTTAAATCCTTCAAACCCTGACAGCGTCCACTGTGTTTCCTCGTCCATTGAAGTCTGTTTTTTTGGCTCTACTGGGGATCTTGCCCGCTATGCTGAGCGCGCAGACGCCACCATTGCCGGTCACGCTGCCAGAGGACCTGCTGCCCGGTTTGCGCGACGTCCTGCACCGTGCACTGCAGGAATCACCGCAAATGATTTCGCATAATCTGGACCTCGCCGCGCAGGAGGCCAACCGCTACCAGCAGGCCGCGCAGCTCTGGCCAAGTCTCAGCGGCAATTTCAATTATGCTTACAACCAGAGCGTCCTGACCTCCAATGCCAATACGAATACCCGAAGCAGCGGCCTTGTTTTCAGCGTCAATCTTTATCAACCGATCTTCCACTGGGGCGCTCTGGAAGCGGTGAAGGACATCTCTCATTTGCAGATAAAGATCAGTGAGCGCAGGTATGCCGAGGCTTACGGCCAGCTCGCAACTACGCTCCGGTCGCAATATCTCTCGCTGATCGCGCAGAAGGTGCAATTGCGCAACGTGCGCTTTTCGATCGGCCAGACCAAGACTGCGGTTGCCGTGGTGGAGGATCGTTTCAAAAGCGGGACGGCCACCCAGGATGAACTCACGAATGCACATCTGCAGCTGGATGAAGCCAATCTGAACCTGGATCGCACGGTGGATGGATTTGCGTATTCCCAGCACTTGTTTGCACTAACGGCTGGGGTGCCCGAATTGAGTGATGCTGCTGTACCGGATGAAATCCCCAAGCCGGTTTATGCTGCCGACACCACCGCGGCGCTCCTGCGGAATTTCGTGCATGACGGGTTGAACAACACCTTTGAGGTGAAGATCTATGATTATCAGATCAGGCAAAGCGATTTGAATTACAAAATTGCGAAATACCGGCTCTATCCAAGGTTCGATCTTGCGCTCGGCGTGAACGAACAAAATCAAACCAATGCCACCACGAGCGCCATTTCTCAAACGAGCGTTTTGTCGGACTATGTGGCGCTGGCGGCCAGCTGGAATATTTTTGACGGTTTTGCGACCCGTGGCGCCCGGCTCGCCGCCCTCACCAGCAAGCGTCAGGCCGAGCGGGACCGCACGACTTACGTCGACCAGACGCTGGCCCAGGCTCACGAGATGGAACGGCAGCTCGAGTTTTCCGCCCGGGCCATGAGCATTGCCGAACAGCGTTTTGGCCTCAGTGCGCAGGCGTGGCAACGGGCGAAGGACGATTTCAAGTTGCACAACCTCTCGCAGGCGGAAATGGATCAAGCCACCATTAGTTTCTACCAGTCGCAGTCCGCGATTTTTGGCGCCCGTGCCGATTTCCTTTCGCAGTGGAGTGGATATCTCTCGCTTCTCGGTATCGACCCGGTGTTGAACAACCTCCCTGCCAGCTTTACCAGCAATGCCAAATAGATCCTCCGCTTTTCGTGTCAGGCTGTTCGTCGGGCTGGGCCTGTTCATTGTTCTGGCTGTTGCACTGCTTTATTTCACCCGCCCAATGGCGAAGGTCGTGGGCGTGGTGCGGAGCAAGGCCGTTAATGCCGTGCCCGGCAGCGTGACGGTTGATGCCGAATATCAGATGGAAATCAAAAGTGAGCTAGGAGGTCGCATCGTCAAAACCGCGCTTGATGACGGAAAACATGTCAAAAAGGACGAGTTTCTTGTCCAGCTCGACACTGGCGACCTCGAAATCGAGATCGATCAACTGCAGAATGACTATGAAGCGCTGAAGAGCCGCCTTGCCGTGGGCTCGCAAGCGCAGCTTAACCTCGACAGCGCGCAAGCCGCCTTCGCCAATGTAGAACGCCTTCACAAGCTTGGCCAGATGTCCGACAGCGATTTTGAAAACCAGCGCCGCGCCCTTCAGGGGATCGAGCAGCAGCGCAAACTCGAACAGGTAGACAACCAAAACAAAATCGATAGCGCTGAGAACGGCCTCAAGGCCAAGCGGCGGCAGCTCCAGAAAATGACGATTACCGCGCCTTTTGACGGTGTGGTTGAAAAAGTCCTGGCCCGTCCCGGCGACCTCATCGACTTGGGGGCGCCCATCGCCATTCTTATTTCCACGAGTCGCACGGTCGTGGCGCGCATTAGTGAGGAGGATTTCGCCGGCATCCGCCTTGGTCAGAAGGCCTTTGTGCGTTTCCTTAGTTATGGCAATCAGCTGTACAACGCGTCGGTCAGCAAAATCCTGCCCACGGCCGATCCCGACACGCAACGTTACGAAATCTTTCTTAGCGTGGATCTTCCCCTCGATCGTCTGGTCCCAGGGCTGACCGGCGAGGCCAGCATTGTCGTGGGCGAGCACGAAAACACGCTCATCGTCCCGCGACGTGCACTTTTCGGCAACAGTCTCTTTATCGTCAAAAATGGCCGGGTGCAGCTGCGCAAGGTGTCCGTCGGTTACGTCGGGCTGAACGAGGCGGAAATCATCGAGGGCGTTGATGAAGGAGAGATGGTCATCGCTGATGAAATCGACCGTTTCCGCGACGGGGACCGCGTGCGCACCGTCTTGCTTCCGCAATAAGCCGCGCCCCGGGATTCCTGTCGTGCCGCCCAATCTGCAGATCGCGTTCCGTTTCCTCACGGCCAAGAAACGCGCCATGTTGATGAGCCTGGCCTGCATCGTGCTTGGCGTCGGGCTTTTCGTGGTTACGCAGGCGACGACCAGCGGTTTCGAGGGATTTTTTATCAAGACTATCCTTGGTGCGAATGGCGCCATCCGCGTTGAGGACGAAATCCAGGCCACCATCCGTTCCATGGCGGCTGGTGGTGGGGATAGTGATTCAAATTTTCAGGTCGTCGAAAAGGAAGGCCGCAAGTATATCCAGGGCATCCAGCAGCCCAAACTGATCATGGATGCATTGCGGCGTTTCAGCAATGTCTCCGGTGTCGCCGAGGTGCTGCACGGTGACGTTTTCATCAGCAGCAGCTTTAAGAACGACTCCGCTCAGGTTTATGGCATTAATCTGGAGGACTACCTGAAGGTCTCCGACCTTGGTTCGCGCATCGTCCGGGGCTCGCTCGAGGAGTTTCGGGATGAGCCGGAGGAAGGCGCCCTTATCGGCCGCATCCTGGCCGATCGCGTCCAGCTCGCCGTCGGTGATTCGTTCATCCTGCAAATCCGCGACCAGAGCCGCCGCTACCGGGTTGCCGCCGTGTTTGAGACAGGTGTGCGCGACATCGATCAGGTGCGCATCTACCTTCACCTCGGCGAGACGCGCTCCCTTTTGCAGAAACCGACCGGCGCGTCATTCATCCAGGTCAATCTTTACGACCAATCCCGTGCGCCACAGGACGCCATGCAGATGGAAAGGACGCTCCACCACAGTGCCGCGCCCTGGCAGGACCGTGAAAAGGAATGGCTTGAGGTTTTTGGCGCGCTGCGCAAATCGACCGCGATCACGGTGTCGGTATTCACATTGATTGCGGCACTTGCGATGTTCAACACCTTGGCCATGATCGTATTGGAAAAAACCAAGGACATCGCCATCCTACGGTCGATGGGTTACACGCGCGAGGACATCACGCGCATCTTTCTCTGGCAGGCGGCGATCGTGCTCGCGATTGGCACGGTGGCCGGTTGCCTGCTTGGCGCGGGTGTGACCTACGCGATTTCGCAAATTCCCATCCGCATCCGCACGATTTTCACGACGGACACGTTTGTGGTCTCGTGGTCCATTTGGCACTATGTCGAAGCTACGCTCACCGCGGTCGTGATGGTCATGATCGCGAGCCTTGTCCCGGCGCGTCGGGCGGCGCGGCTTGAGCCGGGCGACATCATCCGCGGCACCGCGCAATAAAAATGCCCGCCCCTGCCGACAGTCTCGCCCTTCGCTGCGAAAATCTGCACCGTTTCCTTGGCCAGGGCGAGGGCCGTGTGCACGTGCTCAAGGGCGTTTCCTTTGAAGCGCAGCGCGGGCAGGTCTACGCCATTGTCGGCCCCTCCGGTTGCGGCAAAAGCACCTTGCTCTACCAGCTCGGGCTGCTCGACCAGCCCGACGAAGGCCGGATCTGGATCAACCGGCAGCTGATGTCGAACAACGATGACGCCGCCCGCACCGCCGCGCGTGGCGAGCATATCGGCTTTGTTTTCCAGTTTCACTTCCTGATGCTTGAGTTCACCGCGCTGGAGAACGTGATGATGCCCATGCGCAAGCTCGGCCGACTGGCCCCGGGCGCAATGCCCGAGCGAGCGCGCTCGCTCCTCACCGCCGTTGGCCTCGGCGACAAGACCCACCGTCTGGGCACCCAGCTTTCCGGCGGCGAGCAGCAGCGCGTGGCCGTCGCCCGCGCCCTGGCCAACCAGCCGGCGATCCTGCTTGCCGATGAGCCCACCGGCAATCTCGACCAGCGCAACTCCAGCCTCGTCTTCGATCTGCTCATGCGCCTCGCCAAGGAAAACGGGCAGGCCATTGTGCTGGTGACGCACAATTCCGAGATTGCCGGCCGTTGCGACGTTGTCCGCCCCATGCGCGATGGCGTTTTTGTCTGAAAAATGGGGCAGAGCCGGTGGGGCGGCAAGATTTCCGGCCCGCGCGGATTTGCCCCCGCGCCAAGCGGACTAAATCTTGCCTTGTGACGATTAGGAAAAACGCGCCGCAGCTGCGCCGCAGCTAATGATTCAGATGCGCCCAAAAATCGCCGGAAATTTTAGTTTACATTCAAAAAGCACGCCCCTTGTTTCGGCGCTGACTGTAAACACGTTCTACGCCGTGAGCCACGACCCGACTCGTAAGACTTTCCTGCTGAAACTCCTCGGCTTTGCCGCCGGGGCAGGCCTTGCCACCCGGCTTTTGGCCCGTGGCGCGCGGCGTGCCGCCACCGCACCGGCTTCCGCGCCCATCGCGTTGCAGACGGAGCCTCGCGCCGTGGCTCGCCGCGCTGACACTGTCTAACCCGCGCCGCCCGCGAATCCTTCCCCGGACATGTCGAAAATTTTTCCGAAATCGGCCAACTCGCTCCCGCTGCAGATAGTCATCTATCTTTTCGTGCTGGGCAGCATTGCGACGGCAGCGGTCAACTATTACATGACGCCGAAGTACACGCGCGTCGGCTATGCGCCCGTGCAGCCCGTGCCTTTCAGCCATGCCATCCACGCCGGCCAGCTCGGCATCGACTGCCGCTACTGCCATGGCAATGTCGAGAAATCGCCCAATGCCACCGTGCCCACTTCGCAGACGTGCATGAACTGCCACAGCCTCGTGAAGCAGAACAGCCCGCTGCTCGCCATCGTCCGCGCCAGCTACCAGTCGGGCGACCCGGTGCCGTGGGTGCGCATCCATCAGCTGCCCGACTACGTTTATTTCAACCACGCCATCCATGTGAACCGCGGCATCAGCTGCTACGAATGCCACGGCCAGATCAACCAGATGGATCGCGTGCACGAGACCCAGCCGCTGAGCATGGGCTTCTGCCTCAACTGCCATCGCGAACCTGAAAAGCATATCCGCGCCCGCGAGGATGTTTATAATCTCAACTGGCACGCGCCCAGCGAACAGGCCCAGCTCGAGCTCGGCACCAAACTCGTCCACGACTGGAAAGTGAACCCTCCGCAAAGCTGCTCCGGCTGCCATCGATGAAACGCAAACCTGTCGCTCTTCCCGCCCCGACCGAACGCGAGCTTACCGGCCCGCGCTACTGGCGCAGCCTCGACGAGCTGGCCGCCACGCCCGGCTTTCGCGATCACCTTGAGCGTGAATTTCCCGAGGGCGCCTCGAACCTCGACGGTGTCGACCGCCGCCAGTTCTTTAAGTTGATGGCGGCCTCGTTCGCGCTCGGCGGCCTCGGCTTGGCTGGCTGTCGCCGGCCCGAGTCCTACATTTTGCCCTACGGCAAGTCGGTCGAAGGTGTCGTGCCGGGCCTGCCGCTTTATTTTGCGACTGCGATGCCGCTGCGCAAATGGGCGATTCCGCTTCTGGCCGAGACGCACCAGGGCCGCCCGACCAAGCTCGAGGGCAATCCCAGCTACACGCCCTTGGGGGGTGCCAGCTCGTTGATCACGCAGGCGTCCGTGCTTGAGCTTTACGATCCCGACCGCGCCACCGCGCACACGAAGAACGGCTCTGCGCTCGATGCCGCCGGGTTGAACGACTTGCTCGCTTCCGTCGGTAAGAATCATGCTGGGAACGATGGGGCGGGTCTTGCGTTCCTTGCCGGCGAGTCCAGCTCGCCCACGCGCGCCGTGCTCGTCGCGCGCCTGAAGCAGGTATTTCCCAAGGCCGTCTGGTCCGAGTTTGAGCCTGTGCAGGATGAGCCGCCACTCGCCGCCGCCCGTGCCGCCTTTGGCGTGGCGGTCAAGCCGGTCTACCGGTTCATCAATGCGAAACGCATCGTCAGCCTCGATTGCGATTTCATCGGCGCGGAGGCCGGCAGCCTTTTTTACTCGCGCGAATTCGCGAAGGGCCGCCGCGTCCGCACGAAGGACGACGACATGAACCGCCTCTATGTGGCCGAGAGCGGGTTCACGCTGACCGGCAGCATGGCCGACCACCGCCTGCGCCTCGCCAGCAGCCATGTTTTCGCCCTCGCCGCCGCGCTCGCCGTCCGGATCACCGGCAACCAATCCTACGCCAAGTATGCGCAGGGCCTTGAAGTCGATCCGAAATGGCTCGATGCCTGCGCCGCGGATCTGCTGGCGCACAAGAATGAGAGCATTGTCGTTGCCGGTGCGCACCAGCCTGCCGCCGTGCACGTGCTCGCTTACGCGATCAACGACGCGCTTGGCAACATAGGCGAAACGATCGATTTCCTGCTGATCAAGCCACCGCCCGTCGCGACGATTTCCGACCTCGCTTCCGCCATCAAGGCCGGCGGCGTCAAGACGCTCGTCATCCTCGGTGGCAATCCCGTTTACAACGCGCCCGCCGACCTTGATTTTCCCGCTCTGCTCAAGAGCGTGCCCGAGGTCATCCGGTACGGTTATTACGTGGACGAGACTTCGCAGCTTGCGGGTGTGCACGTTGCTGCCGCCCACTATCTCGAGTCATGGGGCGATGCGCGCACCATCGACGGCACGGTTCTGCCCATCCAGCCGATGATCCTGCCGCTCTTCGGCGGCGTCACCGAGATCGAAGTGCTCGCACGGATTGCCGGTGAGACGACGGTCGATCCTTACGCGCTCGTTTTCGACACGGTCTCAAAGATCGCCAGCGAAAACGACTCGCAGGCGATGTTCAGCAAGTTTCTCCACGACGGGTTCCTGCACGATTCGGATTTCGAAAAGATCCCGGTCGAGTTCGATGCCGCGCGCGCGGCCACGCTGTTTGACGCGATGCCTGCGCCCGCTACGGTTTCCTCGGCCAGCCTCGAGGTCCGCTTTGCCCCCGACTACAAGATTGATGACGGCCGGTTCGTGAACAACGGTTGGTTGCAGGAGTGCCCCGATCCCATCACAAAACTCACTTGGGACAATGCCATCCTCATCAGCCCCCGTCTCGCCAAGGAGCTGGGCGTCGATCCCAAGGGCGCGCTGATCCAGGTCGCCCGGCGTGAACTGGCCGACTTCGAAAAGGGCCGGGAAAATGCCTTTATCGGCGAGGTGACCATCGGCGGCCGCAAGGTCCGCGGCCCGTTGCACATCCAGCCCGGCCTCTCCAATTATACCATCGTGCTTCCGCTCGGCTATGGCCGTTCGGTTACCGGCAGCGTCGGCCGCGGAGCGGGCTTCAACGCCTACGCCGTACGCACGGCGGATGCTCCGCATTTTGCGGCCGGCGCCACGCTCACGGTCACCGGCGAGCGCATGACCCTCGCCAACACGCAACAGCATTGGTCGATGGAAGGCCGCGATCTTATCCGCGAGGCCAACCTCGAAGGCCCGGACGGCTATAAGGAAAACCCGACCTACGTGCGTGCCATCGGCCTCGAGGCGCACAGCCCGCCGATTTACGGGGAGGAAGGCGAAAAGATGACCCCCGCCGAGCGCGCCTCGGAAATTCCCCGTGGCAATTCGCTCTACGTCACGCCGTCATTCAAGGGCCCACAGCAGTGGGGCATGAGCATCGACCTCAACACCTGCACCGGCTGCAACGCCTGTGTCGTGGCCTGTCAGGCCGAAAACAACATTCCCATTGTGGGCAAGGACCAGGTGTCTCGCGGCCGCGCGATGCACTGGATCCGTATCGACCGCTACTATTCGAGCGGCTCGACCGACAACAATGACATTCCCGAGGAGCCGCAGGCTTCCGTCGAGCCCGTGGCCTGCATGCAGTGCGAGCTTGCCCCCTGCGAGACCGTCTGCCCGGTCAACGCCACCGTTCACGACGACGAAGGCATCAACACCATGGCCTACAACCGCTGCATTGGCACGCGGTATTGCGCGAACAACTGCCCGTACAAGGTTCGCCGTTTCAATTATTTCGACTGGAACAAGCGCTCCATCGGCCACTTCTACGAAGGCCCGCTCGGGCCCGATGGCATGCCCGAACTGGTCAAGATGGTGAAGAACCCCGAAGTCACCATCCGCATGCGCGGCGTGATGGAAAAATGCACCTATTGCGTGCAGCGCATCGAGAACGCCAAGATCCAGCACAAGGTCAAGGTCGCCCAGGCCGGTGATCCGGCCGACATCGTGCTGCCCGATGGCGCGGTCAAGACTGCCTGCCAGCAGGCCTGCCCGGTCGAGGCCATTGTCTTCGGCAACATTCTCAATCCCGACAGCGCCGTTTCGAAAGCCAAGGCGCAGGATCAGGATTATGGACTGCTTTTCTACCTGAACACCCGCCCGCGCACGACCTACCTCGGCAAGCTGCGCAACCCGAATCCCGCCATGCCCGACTATGCTTCGCTCCCGCTCAGCCGCGTGGAGCTGCAGAACAAGATGGGCAAGCCCGAAGGTGAGGGGAGCGGCGATCATGCCGCGCTGGCGCCAGCTAAAAACCTTGGAGGACTTAGCTAATGTCCCACGTTGAAGAAGCTTCTGTCGAAAAACCGGCCATTCTGTCCGAAGTCGCGCCTGCGGTCATGCCGCGGCCCGCGCTGGTCGGCAACAACCGCAGTTTCGCCTGGATCACCGAGAAGATTTGCACCATCGCCGAGGAAAAGACGCCCACTTGGTGGTGGTATTGCTTCGGCATGGCGTGCTTTGTCGCGTCGTTCACCGTCGTCGGCCTGATCTATCTTGTCTCGACCGGCGTTGGCGTGTGGGGGCATCGCAGCCCGATCAACTGGGGCTGGCCGATCGTGAACTTCGTTTTCTGGATCGGCATTGGCCACGCCGGTACCCTTATCTCGGCGATTCTCTGCCTGCTGCGCCAGAAGTGGCGCACATCCATCAACCGCGCGGCTGAGGCCATGACGATTTTTGCGGTCGTGTGTGCCGGCATTTTCCCGGTCTTTCACGTTGGCCGCGTGTGGTACGCCTGGTTTCTTTTCCCGCTGCCGAACTCAAACACCATCTGGCAGAACTTCCGCTCGCCGCTCGAGTGGGACGTGTTTGCCGTCTCGACCTATGGCACGGTGTCGGTGCTGTTCTGGTACATCGGCATGATTCCCGACCTCGCCACCCTGCGCGATCGCGCCAAGGTGAAATGGCGGCAGATTTTCTACGGAGTGTTCGCGATGGGCTGGCGCAATTCCAGCCGCCATTGGAGCAACTACGAGATGGCCTACCTCATCCTCGCCGGCATTGCCACGCCGCTGGTGCTCTCGGTGCACACCATCGTGTCGTTCGACTTCGCCGTGTCGCTGATCCCGGGCTGGCATACCACGATTTTCCCGCCGTATTTCGTGGCCGGCGCCATTTTCTCGGGCTTCGGCATGGTGCTGACGCTCATGCTGCCGTTGCGCGCCATCTACAAGCTCGAGGACCTCGTCACGCAGTATCACATCGACTGCATGTGCAAGATCACCCTCGCGACCGGCACCATGGTCGGCTACGCCTACGCGATGGAGTTCTTCATCGCGTGGTACGGTGCGAACCCCAATGAAGGTTTTGCCTTCATCAACCGCGCGTTTGGTCCCTATGCCTGGGCCTACTGGATCATGATCACCTGCAACGTCATCACGCCGCAGCTGTTCTGGTTCAAGAAGGTCCGCCACAATACCGCGCTCGTGTGGATCCTCTCCATCTTCGTCAACGTCGGCATGTGGTTCGAGCGCTTTGTCATCATCTGCACTTCCCTGGCCCGCGATTTCCTCCCCTCCAGCTGGGGCTACATCTCGCCGACCATCGTGGATATCTTCACCTTCTTCGGCACGTTCGGCGTGTTCTCCGTGCTGTTCCTGCTCTTTATCCGCTTCCTGCCCATCATGCCGATGGCCGAACTCAAGGCGGTCACGCCGCAGGCCGACCCGCATGCGGGTCACGAGGATCATCACTAATATTCACCCGCCATGTCCGCCCAAGCTCACGGTTTGATCGCCATGTTCGAGACCACTGCCGACGTCATGCACGCGGCGGAGAAGGTTCGCGATGCCGGCTACAAATTCTGGGATGTGCATTCGCCGCTCCCCATCCATGGCATGGATCGCGCCATGGGCATCAAGCGCTCGAAGGTTCCGCGCATCTCGCTCGCCGGCGGCATCACCGGCTTCTGCACCGGCATGGCGATGATCTGGTACACGGACGGCTTTGACTACCGGCTCACTGTCGGCGGCAAGCCGTTCTTCAGCCCGCTTTTCGCGTTTCCCGTCTCCTACGAGCTGACGATCCTTTTTACCGCCTTTGCCACCATCATCGGCATGTTCATTCTCAACGGCCTGCCGATGCATTACCATCCGGTACTGAAATACCCGAACGTCGACCGCGCCACGAACGACCTTTTTTATATCGTCATTGAGTCGCGCGATCCGAAGTTCAATCCGCAGGCCACCCGCGCGCTCCTTGCCGACATCGGCGGCCAGGCCATCACCGAACTCGAAGACTGACCTCCATGCGCACGGTTTACCTTGTCACCTTCTTCCTCGTGGTGCTGCTCGTCGCAGGCTACGGCTTTCGCGGCACGACGTTCACGAAGCCGCCGATCGACGTTTTCCCCGAATGGATGTTTCCCGGCATGAAGCGCCAGTCGAAATACAAGGCGCAGGCCGCCAGCCCGTTCTTCGCTGACGGCCGTGCCGACCGTCCGCTGCCGGTCGGGGTCGTGCCCTCCGGCTACGGGCCGCTTGCCCAGCCGTTGCACGATGATTCGCACCTCTACGACGGCAAGAATCCCGACGGCACGTTTGTGCGCGGCTTTCCGTCACAGCTCGTCATCGACGAAAAATTCATGGAGCGCGGCCGCCAGCGCTACCTGATCTACTGTTCGCCCTGCCACAGCGCGGTCGGCGACGGCAAGGGTATCGTTTCGCAATACGGCATGGGCCCGGCGAATTTTCACGACGATCGCATCCGCCAGATGGCCGAGGGGGAAATTTTCAACACCATCACCCATGGCAAGGGCAACATGATGCCTTACGCCGACAAACTCGCCCCGGAGGACCGTTGGGCCGTCATCGCCTACGTGCGTGCGCTCGAGCGCGCCCGCGCCGGCACGGCGGCCGACGTTCCGCCCGAGCACCATCAGGAGCTTGGCCTCAAATGAGCACGCAAGCCACACCCATCCCCGCCGGTCTTCCCGTTGACGCGTCCGCGTCCAACGCCAGCCGCGCCCTTCTCGCCGGCTTTGCCGGCATCGGCCTCACCATTATCGGCGTGGTCCTCTCCGGTATTACCACCGTCGCTTTTTCCTGGCTGGTCGGCATCATGTTCTGGACCGCCATTGCGATCGGCATGCTGCTGTTCATCATGATCCAGCACGTGTTTGACGCCGGCTGGGGCGCGGTCATCCGCCGCCAGTATGAGCATGGCATCGCCGCCTTCAAATGGCTCGCGGTGCTTTTTCTGCCGCTGCTGGTGCTTGCGCTGGCCTGTCCCAAGCTCGCACCCTGGCCATGGGTGGACGGCACCCGCGTCGTCGAGGGGCACGCCGTTGCGCATGATGTCGTTTATCACAAGAAAGAGGCTTTTTTGAACCTGAGGATGTTCACCGGCTGCTCGGTGCTTTTCTTTGCCATCTGGATCTGGCTGGCTGCGCGCCTGCGCCGCGCGTCCTTCGCGCAGGATGCCGACGGCGATCCGCAGTGGACGCACATGAACCGGGTCACTTCGGCCTTTGGCATCCCGCTTGCCGCCATTTCGCTCACGTTTGCTGCCATCTTCTGGATGAAGAGCCTGGAGTATCACTGGTTCTCCACCATGTACGGCGTTTGCTATTTCGCCGACTGCATGCGCGGCGCGCTTTCCTGTGGCGTCCTCATCATGCTCTGGCTTTACCGGCGCGGCGACTACAAGGGCATCCTCAACAACAATCACCTGCACTCCATCGGGCAGCTGATGCTGGCCTTCACCGTCTTCTGGGCCTATGTGAATTTCTCGCAGTATTTCCTCATCTGGAATGCCAACGTCCCCGAGGAGACCTTCTGGTTCAACGAACGCGAGTCCGGCCAGTGGTGGTATGTCGGCATGGCCCTGCTGTTCTGCTATTTTTTGTTCTCGTTCTGCTACCTGCTTTCCTATCGCAACAAGATTGTCCACGAGCGCATCAAGTTCATTGCCCGGTGGAACCTCGCATTCCTTTTCCTGGATCTTTGCTTTAATGTCCTGCCTGCGTTCAAGGACGCCAGCGGCGAGCCGCGGCCCTTCTTGCAGTCCGCGCTGCTCTGGTCGCTCACCTCGATCCTTGGCATCGGCGGCGTCTGCGTCTGGGCCTACCTGAAAAGCTTCCCGACGACGAAACTCATTCCGATCCGCGATCCGCGCATCGTCGAATCCCTCACTTACCATGAGCCTTCCGCCTGACGCCCAATCCAAATCCGTCTCGTGGGTTTCCGTGGCCGCCGTTTTCGGCTGCTTCGCGCTTTTCCTGTTCATCATCTATCTCGCCTACCTGCCGCAGCGCGAAAAAACCGCCGAGGCCGACCTCTCGCAGGTTTCCGCCGATGAACGCTGGCAGTACTCGGCCGAGGGCCGCGCCAGCCATCTTGCCGACCTGCGCGCCCGTGAGCAAACCGAGCAGACCACCTACGGCTGGGTTGACCAGAAGGCCGGCGTCGTCCGTTTGCCCATCGACCGCGCGATGCAACTCACCCTGCAGGACCTTCAGGCCAAAAAATAATCCGTACCGCTTTCCGAGATGACCACCACCTCGTCCACCGCCATCGAGCCTGAAGCCAGCGGCATCGACGCTTCCACGCGTGTTCCGCTGCTGCTGTTGCTTGGCTCGGCCATTCTCTGGCTCGTTGCCGGGGGCGTCTTGGCGCTCATTGCCTCCATCCAGCTGCATGCGCCGCAGTTTCTTTCCCGCTGTCCCTTTTGCACCTACGGCCACGTGCAGGCCGCGCAGGAAACGGCCCTCGTCTACGGCTGGGGCATCAACGCGGGGCTCGCCCTCTCGCTCTGGCTGCTCGCGCGGCTTGGTGGAGCGCCTTTGCGCGCGGCCGGCCTCGCCACGATTGGCGCGGGTTTCTGGAATCTCGCGCTGAGTGTCGGCCTCGTCGGAATTTTCGCGGGTGACATGACCGGCTTCGCCTTCCTGCAGCTGCCCGCCTATGTCCAACCCATCATGCTGGCTGCCTACGCCGCCATTGCCGTCGCGGGCGTGCTCGCGTGGACCGGCCGCCGCACGGCGTTTACCTTCGCTACGCAATGGTATGCCGTGGCCCCGCTCTTTATTTTCCCGTGGGTGTTCTCGGTTGCGCAGGTGCTGCTGTTGTTCGCCCCGGTGCACGGCACATTGCAGGCCGTCGTTGCCGGTTGGTTCGGTCAGAATCTCGGCGCCCTCGTGCTCGTGCCGTTCGCGCTTGCGGCGGCTTATTACTTGCTGCCGAAAATTTCCGGTCAGCCGGTCCATCATTACGACTACACGTCGCACGCTTTCTGGGTGCTGCTGTTCATCGGCGGCTGGGCGGGCGGACGCCATCTCATCGGCGGTCCGGTGCCCGCCTGGGTCGTGACCACGGGCATTGTCACGAGCGTGCTGCTGCTTTTCCATTACGTGGTCGTGGCGGTCAACCTCGCCGGCGTGTTCGCCGGGCGGAGGAGAACGGCGCTGCGTTTCGTTGCGGTTGGCCTGCTGGCCTACCTGCTGGGCGGCGTGCTTGACGCGGTGACCTCCAGTCGCGACGTGGCGGAAGTCACGCAATTTACGTTTTTCTCGGCGGCACAGACGCAGCTGCTGCTCCAGGGCGCCGTCACGTTCATGTTTTTCGGCGCGCTCTACTACTTCATACCGCGGCTGGCGGGAAAGCCCTGGCCGTCGGCCGGCCTCATCTGCGCCAACTTTGGTGCGGCCCTGCTTGGCCTGGTGCTCAACGTCGGCGGGCTGTTCGTCGCCGGGTGGGTGCAGGGTCATGACCTGAATCAAGCCGGCGTCGGTTTTGCGGCCATTGCTGCGCATACGCGGCCGTGGTTGCTGGCGGCCACGGCCGGCCAGGCGCTTTTCCTGTTGGGCAGCCTCGCGCTGGCGGCCAATTTCGCCCGGCTCCTGTGCGTCTGCGCCAAACAGCGGGCGGCAGAACTCTTAAGTCCGCCCGCCACGCTGGAGGCGACTGTGTCATGAAAAGTTCACCGCTCTTTTTTCTCGGCCTTTTTGCCGCGCTGGCATTTTCCCTGACTGCGCTCGTGCTCGGTACGAATGCGCAGTACGGACGGCTTGCGCCTTATGTTGACGAAACCCAGGGCGCGGCTTTCCCGCAGCAATCGCCCGGCCTCGCCGCCCGCGGGCATCTGGTTTATCAGGATCTCGGCTGTGCGGCCTGCCATACGCAGCAGGTGCGCCGGGCCGATTTTGGCAGCGACCACGCCCGTGGTTGGGGCGAGCGCCAGAGCGTCGCGCGCGATTATGTGTTTCAGGATCGTGTGCTCTTGGGCGATGCGCGCATTGGCCCCGATCTCACCAACTTCGGTGGCCGGGCTGCGAACGCGGGTTTGGATGCCAGTCGGATCCTCGCCTTCCTGCACAACGGACAGGGCGAAATGCCTCCCTACCCGTTTCTCTTCGAGGTACGGCGCGTGGTCGGCCAGCGTTCGCCCAAAGCGCTCACGCTTTCCGGCCAGTCCGACTACGAGCTCATGCCCACGCCCCGCGCCGAGGCGCTCGCCGCCTACCTGCTCAGCTTGAAGACCGACTACGATTATCCCGAGGCCAAGCCGCCGGCACCGGCCGCGAAGCCACCTGAGGCACCGGCGAAGCCGCCGGCTGCTGCTGCGCCCGCTGCCAAGGAGGATGAGAAAAAATGAGCACGTCGCCCATCGATCCACGTCTTGAACAGGCCGCCGTGTCCGACGAGAGCCTGCTGTCTGCGCACGAGAAAATCCTCCACGAAAAGCCCGACATGCAGGGCGGCTACTCGCTGCTGCCGCTGGGGCTGCTCTTCTTTTTCAGCGGACTCATCTTTTTTGCCGGCACTTATCTCAACCGTTTTTCGGGTGGTTTCGACGCACTGGTTTATAACGAAAACCTGAAGCCGGTGAAGGGCGGGGCGGCGCCGGTGAAAGTCGACCCTGTCGCGATGGGCAAGAGATTGTTTAATTCCGGCGGCGCCTGCGTGACCTGCCACCAGCCGACCGGCCAGGGCGTCCCCGGCACTTATCCGCCGCTCGCCGGCTCTGAATGGGTCCAGGGCAGTCCCGACCGTGTGATCCGCATCGTGCTATTCGGCCTGCAAGGCTCGGTGAAGGTGCGCGGCAATGATTTCAACGCCGCCGTCATGCCCGCCTTTGGCTCCACCGGCACGTTCGGCTGGAGCGACGAGAAGATCGCCGATGTGCTTACCTATGTGCGCCAGGAATGGGGCAACAAGGCCGCTCCGATCACGACTGACCAGGTGGCCGCCATCCGCACTGCCGAGGCCAGCCGTTCGAAGGCCTGGACGCAGGACGAACTGCTGCAGATCAAGTAAGTGTTTGTTTTTTAGCGCAGATAGGCAGAGGCTCGGAGGGATTTTATTTTTTCTTATTTCTGCGACTCGATGTCTCTGCGCCAGGCAGATTTTGTTTCCCTGTATTAATGCCAAAAATTAAGTGCTAATGGACTGATTATCTTTTTGTCAAAGGGCTGGCAGTGCAGCGAAAACTTCGTTGTAAAGCATTTGGTCGTTCCCCATGCCTTTCCCAGTGGGTAGAGCCGCAATCATTTCCACGCCAGAGAAGCGTTATTGGCTGAGTTTATGGGCGCTCGTGGTAGCAACAATGGCGGTCTTCTGGCCCGTGCTGACCTTCGACTTTGTCCGTTGGGACGATGACATCAGCATCACGCAAAATCCACTGTTGACGGCGCCATGGTCCTGGGCGCTCGTCGGAAAGGTCTTCACTGCTGATGAAGCCCTGCGGTTCAAGCCATTACACTGTTTTTTATGTCGTCTGCTGTACGAAGCATTCGGCTTCGATCCCGTCGCCTGGCACGCATTCAATTTATTGCTGCATATAGCGGCTGCGGTACTGTTTTATGTAGTCCTGCGCCGGGTGTACGGCTTGCTCGCCACTGGGGAAGGAAAATTGTACGCAGAATGGGGTGCGTTGCTGGGAGCTGCAGTGTGGGCGCTGCATCCACTGAGGGCCGAAGCGGTGGCTTGGGCGACGGCGTCTACCTACCCATTGATGGCTGTATGCCTGCTCACTTCATTCGTCTGCTATCTGGAAGCCCACTCCAGCCCGGCTGGGACGCACCGATGGCTCGCATTCGCCTGGGTTTTCGCGGTGGCGGGCTATGCGACTTATCCTGTGAGCGTGACTTACGGGCTGTGGCTGATGGCGGTCGATCGATGGCTGTTGCCCTCCCAATTGGAGAAAAAAGGGCTGTGGAAACCCGGGATGAATTGGGCGTGGTGCATCAAGCAAGCTTGCTTTCTCGTGCCAGCATTTTTTGCGATCGGCCTGACGCTTTGGAGCCGTTTTACGACACCGGGCATATTCACCGGGGCGCCCCCCATCAATTCAGTCGGTGTAATAAGCCGGTGCACGATGGCGCTGGCCATACTGACTCATATTGCTTGGCGTCTGTTCTGGCCGGTTGACTTAACGACCAACAATCCGCCGCTCAGTGCCGACAGCGGTGTGTTTCTCCTTGTGGGCGCTGACGCTCTGTTTGCTGCGCTCATTCTGGTTTGCGCATGGCGCATGCGACAGAGACAACCGCTGTTGGCGCTTGTCTGCCTCGGCTTCGCTGCGCTGGCTCTGCCCTGTCTGGGCTGGACAGAAAGACCCTCATGGCCGGCGGATCGATACAGTTATCTTCTTCATTTGGTTCTCATTGGCGGCGGAACGGGCTGGCTGATGAGTAAGGCTGGCCATAGCCGCAGGTTGATTCTGCTGATTGGCACCGCTGTTAGCGTGGTCTTGCTGGCTTGCGCAATAGCTGCACGCCGGCAGGCAATGACTTGGCGGGACAGCACGACGTTTTTTACGCATATGGAGGAAAGCCCGCACTTTGCCGACAATCCACGGCAGGAGGGACATATCTATGTCATGTGGGGTTATTATGAAGTCACTGCGGCACGACCTGCCAGGGCTGCGATTCTGCTTAACAAGGCTCAGCGAGTTTACATTTCGGCCATGGCTGCCGCCGTGAGCCGCCAGGATTACTCAGAGGCGTTATCGCTTTTGACGCACTTCGAGCACTATTTTCCGCTCAGCCCGATCATGCGCCGGGAGAAAGGGGCATGGTTGATCCAGATTTCTCATTATCCGGAGGCACTCTTTGAACTGAGGCAGGCGCAGCAAAAGATGCCCGAAGATGCACGCACAAATTCGCTCATCAAAGAAGCGGAGCATCTCACGGGTCAAAACGCCATGGCTCACTCGCCACGATGAGATTTTCAGTATTTGACGATCACGCCAACGGCACGGTTGAAGAGTCCAGTCGATCACGAAAGACATGCAGGTCGCAAGTGCAGCGAGAATTGGTTACTCGCCGAGTTTTTTTCCGGGCATGAGGTAGTTTTGGACGTAGTCGCGCACGGCTTCGGCCAGCGGCGTGACCGGGCGGTCGTAGCCGGCGTCGCGCAGCTTGGAAATGTCGGCCTGGGTGAAGTACTGGTATTTGTCGCGCAGGATTTCCGGCATGGGAATGAACTCGATGCGCGGTTCGCGTCCGAGCGCAGTAAAAATCGCCGTGGCCAGCTCGACCCACGTGCTGGCATGGCCGGAGCCAAGGTTGTAGAGACCGCCCGCGGCGGCGCCCTTTTCCGCGAAGAAAAGCGTCATCTCAACGGCGTCCTTCACGTAAAGGAAGTCGCGCTTCTGCTCGCCGTCCTTGTAATCGGGCCGGTGACTCTTGAAGAGCTGCACGCGCCCGGTGGCGAGGATCTGCTGGTAGGCCTTGTGCACGAGCGAGCGCATGTCGCCCTTATGATCCTCGTCGGGGCCGAAGACGTTGAAGTATTTCACGCCCACAATGCGGCCGAGCCAGCCCTGCTTTTGCGCGTAAAGGTCGAAATCGTGCTTGGACTGACCGTACAGGTTGAGCGGATGCAGGCGGCCCAGGTTTTGATCCTTGTCGTCCATGCCGGCAGAGCCGTCGCCATAGGTCGCGGCTGACGAGGCGTAGATAAAGCGTGCGTCCTGTTGGAGGGACCATTCGGCCATTTCCCTCGTGTAGGCGAGGTTGTTGTCGTCGAGATAGGATTTGTCGCCCTCGGTGGTCGACGAGCACGCGCCGAGGTGAAAAACAGCCGAGAAGCGGCCGAAAGAGTCCGGTTTCTCGGTGATCTGCCGGCGGAAGGCATCGGCCTCGATATAATCTGCGTATTTCAGGGCCTTCAGGTTTCGGCGCTTTTCCGCAAAATCGGCCTCGGTGCTGGTCCGCTTTTTGGCTGGCTCGAGAAAATCGGTGACAACAATGTCCGTGATGCCGCGCCGATTAAGCGCCCAGACCAGCGCGCTGCCGATGAAGCCCGCGCCGCCAGTGACAACGATGCGGCCTTTGAGATTGCTCATGAACTTATTTGAACCACGAAGTTCATGGAGGACACGAAGAATTTTTCACCCCGGATTACGCAGATTCGCACGCGAGGGTTTGCTGCCCTGTCGTTCTTCGCTGCGCTCAGCGGCTGATCGGACTTCATCTTTTAGGAGGAAATTGAATTTCTCCCAACGACCTTGTGTTAACCGAGAGAGGTTTGTTTGTGTCGAAGACAAGAGTCTCGTAATTTTCTCCGTCAATAGAGGTCAACTTAGTCAGTTCAGGAAAATCCTTCAGCATTTCCTTGAAGGTAATTTTTTGCGCACCATACATTCTGTGTCGTAGAACATATTGTTCTGCCGCACCTGTAATTTCTCGTAAGTTATCCGATATCTGCTGACGATTTCTTTCTTCAAGAGTAGGCGGCGGAGGTGGGGGCGGAATGATTATATGTGGATTCTCGGGGATTTTAATCCGACTTATCAATTCTCGCAGCCCAGTTAGCTTCTCTTCTGAATTTGCCACCAATTGTAAGGTAATGCCTCGGTTTTGTTCGAAAGGAATGTAATAGATCTCGTGCCAAAAAACAGCATCCTTCCCGTAACCAGGTGCTGGAATGCATGAGGTGAAAAAATATGCCTTTTTGCCGTTAACGAAACCTTCGTGGATAAGAGGTGAATTGATAGCTTGGCGAAACTCAGGCCGACTCATAAGCTCCTTCTTTAGCTCTTCTATGCTCAGCTTTTTGAAAATAATTCGCTTACCATTGCCGATTTCGTAGCCAACAACTCCGATGCCGATATCGAATTGCTGAAACGACGTAGGGGAATTATCTGTCGGCCGATATACAATTGCTACCCGAGAAAGCTCAAAGGGGTTATCACCTGGATCAGATCCAGGACCAAATCCGTGGAAATTCACAGGTTCTTCGAAGCTAACGATGCCTGGAATAATTTCGCGAGCTTCAAGGCCCACGCAAAGAGCTAAAGAGAGTGCGAAAAAATTTATTTTCATATTTTGCCATCACTGCTTACTCCCTCGACAATTCCTCCGACCGCACCTTGGCGGCGAGGACGGTGTCCTTGATGAGGGCGCGGAAGTCACGGGCTTCCATGCGCTTCAGTCCGGCGAAGGTGGTGCCATTGGGCGAGGTGACCTGGTTGCGGAGTTCCTCCGCGTCGGCCTTGCTTTGGGCCATGAGCTTGGCGGAGCCGAGGATGGTCTCGACCGTGAGCTGATAGGAGGCGGCGCGGGAAAGTCCCGCGGCTTCGCCGGCGTCGCGCAGGGCGGCGGCAAATTCAAAAACGTAGGCCGGCCCGCTGCCGCTGAGGGCGGTGACGGCGTCGAGCTGGGCTTCCTCGACCTCGACCATCTTGCCGAGGGCACCGAGGACAGTGTGGACGAGGCTGCGGTCGGTGTCACTCAGCGGCTTGAGCGCGCACCAGCCGGTGATGCCGGCGCCGATCTGGCCGGGGGTGTTGGGCATGGCGCGGACGATATTGCGGGCCTGTGGAAAAGTCTGCGCGAGGCGGGGGAGGCGCTTGCCGGCGAGGATGGAGAGGACGAGCTTGCCGGCGGTGAGCGTGGCCAGGCGGGCGTCGAGGCTGGCCAGCTGCTGGGGTTTGCAGGCGAGCACGACGGTATCGGCGTCCTTCAGCAGCGCGGCCGGATCGGTGTGCGAGGCGATGCCGGTGCGGAGGGAAAGGTTTTTGGCAGTATCGTCGTCGCCGCCGGAGCAGGCGAGGTCGGCGGCGTGCGCGGTACCTTTATTAAGGAGGCCTTCGACCATGGCGGAAGCCATGCGACCGGCACCGAGGAACGCGAATTTTGTCATCAAGCCAAAGGCTTGTCGGGATTTTCCACCGGATGCAACAGGAAGGCGCTGGTGCCGCCGCCGTCACGGTCGACCAGCAGGATGTCGCCGCCCATGCTTTGGAGGACATGGCGCACAATGGTGAGGCCCATGCCGACGCCGACGGTGCGCTTCGTGCTGACGAAAGGCTCGAACATGCTGTCGCGCACGCGGGGATTGATGCCGGCACCCCGGTCATCGATGCGAATCTGCACGAATTTCCCTTCCTTGGGCTTTTCCACGAGCTCGGTGTGGATGGAAATGGGGCGCGCGCCGCTTTTCTGGTGGTCGTAGCTTTCCCAGGCGTTGATGAGGATCTTGGCCACGGCATCCTCGAAGGCCTCGACGTGGGTTTCGATGAGCAGTTCGCCCAGCGGGTTGTCGATCTTGACGGGATCGGTGATCTCGTTGTCGGCTTGGTAACGGAGCACGCTGCCTTCGAGCAGCTGCTGGAGATTGCTTTTGATCGACGAGACCGGGCCTTTCCCCGCGACGGAGCTGAGCTGCTTGATGATGGTGATGATGCGCTGGACGGCGGCTTCGGCGTGCCGGGCGTTGTCCTTCACCTGGTCCGCCTTCGCGTGATGGGTCTTGATGAGATCGAGATAGCCCATGACGACGCCGAGCAGGTTGTTGAGATTGTGTGCGATGCCCTGGGTGACGGCGCCGATGGTGGCGGTGCGGCGGGCCTCGACGAGGCGGCGCTGCAGGTCGAGCATCTCGCGGTTGACGGCGACGAAACGGAGCTGCGTCTGCACGCGCGCGAGGGTCTCATCGAGGTCGATGGGCTTGGTGATGTAGTCGACGGCGCCGACGCCGAGGCCCTCGAGTTTGCCCTCCTTCGAACTGCGCGCGGTGATGAAGATAACAGGAATCGAGCGGGTGTCGTCGTTTTCCTGCAGGCGCTGGCAGACTTCGATGCCGTCCATATCGGGCATCATGACGTCGAGCAGGATCAGGTCGGGCTTCTCGTTTTTGACGATATCGAGCGCCTCCTGCCCGGTGTAAGCCGTCGCGACCTGGATGCTTTCGCGTTCCAGTTTACGTTTGAGCAACTGGACATTGATGGGCTGGTCATCTACGACCAAGATCTTGGGCGCTGGCATCTTTCAAAGAAAAGAGCACGCGCGGCAGCGTGGCAACTCTGCGATTGTCAAACGATTTGCGATCGCTGCCGGTGGGCTTTCACCGTATTTCTCATCAACATGGCCACGGTCATGGGGCCGACGCCGCCGGGTACCGGTGTGATTTTGGCCGCCAAAGGTGCAACACTTGCAAAATGCACGTCGCCGGTCAGCCGGTAGCCGGTCTTTTTTGTGGAGTCGGGGATGCGGTTGATGCCGACGTCGATGACCACGGTGCCGGGCCTGACCATGTCGGCCGTGACAAATTCCGGCCGGCCGATGGCGGCGACGAGCACATCGGCGGTCCGGGTGATGGCCGGCAGGTCGCGCGTGGCCGAATGGCAGATGGTGACGGTGGCGCTGGCTTTTTTCTGGAGGGCGAGCAGGGCGAAGGGCTTGCCGACGAGCAGACTGCGGCCGAGCACGACCACATGTTTGCCCTTCAGGTCGACCTGGCTGCGCGCGAGGAGCTCCATTATGCCGCCGGGCGTGCAGGGGACGAAGCCGGTATCGTCGTCCTGGGCGACTTTGCCGAGATTGATGGTGCCCAGGCCGTCGACATCCTTGGCGGGCGAAAGGCGGCGGAAGATTTTCAGCTCGTCGAGCTGTTTCGGCATCGGCGACTGCACCAGGATGCCATCCACAGCCGGATCGGCGTTGAGCTGATCGATGAGTTTTTCGAGCTCGGCCTGCGTGATGGAGACGGGCGGCAGGATGACGCGGCTGTCGAGGCCGATTTCGGCGGCGGTCTTTTCCTTTTTCCGCACGTAGGAGACGGAGGCCGGATCTTCGCCGACGCGCACGAGCGCGAGGCAGGGTTTCCGGCCCTGAATGGCCGAGACCTCGGCCTTCACCTCCGCGATGATGGCTTCCGCAATTTTGTTTCCGTCGATGAGTTCCATGCCCAGGGCGCTCCCGGATCAGGCGGAACAGTGCGAATGAATGAAGGGATTATCCGCGAGCCGGTCCGCGCAATCGGCGGGAAAAATAAAAAAGCTCACTTCAACTGTAGGCTTTCGACCGCGATGACGAGGTTGCTGCCGTCGTCCGTCGATTTGACGGTGCCATAGACGATGACGTCGTGGTCGATGTAATTGTCCATGTGCGAGGTGATCATCAGGTGGCTGACGTCGAGATAGGCCAGGCGGGAATTGGACGCATCATTAAGCTGGTAATCGTAGGGCCGGCGCGGCGCAAAGGGACGGCGGGTGGAGACGACTTTGCCTTCCAAAAGGCGCGGGAGCGCGTTGTTGCCGGAGTTCACGGCATGGCCGGGGGCGGTATTGTCGATCACGACGGGCGCGGGAGCGGGCGCGGCCGGGGCCACGGGCGGGGGAGGAGGCGGCGCGTCGCTGGCGAGCTGGATGTACCCGATGATTTTCTTCGTGAGCTTGATCTGCGTCCATTTGCCGAGCAGGCCGGTGATTTCGACCTCGTCGCCCTTTTCGGCGGTGGTCAGGACGGGGGCGTCGAGCTTGGGCGCGGTGTAAATCTTCGCGCCGGGGCGCACATCGAGGCTTTTGAGAAAGTCCTTGTTGGGCACGTAGGCTTCCTCGGTGCCGGGCATTTCGACGGCGAGCCAGCCGGCCGGGGCGTTGACGCCGCCGGCGACGGGGGGCTCGGTGCCGGCCTTGAGGACGCCAATGGTGTATGCGCTGGCCTCGGGACGCGCCTGCACGGCGGTGGTTTCGGTGAGCGGCGCGGCGCGCAGGCTGGCGGCGGCGAACGCGGCGGCAAGAAGCAGTGGTTTAACTTTCATCGGCGGTGAGTGCTTTGGGTTCGTGCGAATCGCGGCGGAGGCTGGGCGCGGCGAAAAGTTGTTCGATTCCTTTGGTAGAAAGTTGTTTCACGCCGCGCAACGGGATTCCGCGCAGGGGCAGGCCGCCGATCTGGTAGCGGCGGAGGCGTTTCACGCTGTAGCCGAGGGCGAGGAAGAGCTGGCGGATCTCGCGCTTTTTTCCATGGTGCATCCAGACGTCGAGGTCGGTCGAGGTGTGGTCGGGGCGGGGATTGACGAGGGCGGCGCGCTCAACCTGCAGGCGTTCGCCCTCAAGCACGAGGCCGCGGAGGAGCTGGCGGGTGCGGGCGGCGGGAAACGGCGTCTCGAGGCGCACGTAATAGCGTTTCACGACGACGCCAGACGGGTGCATAAGGCGGTTGGCGAGATCGCCATCGGTCGTGAGGATGACGAGACCCTCGCTGTCCTTGTCGAGCCGGCCGGCACAAAAAAAACGGAGTTTCGCCAGCTCGCGCGGCAGCAGGTCGAAGATGGTGTCGGCGTTATGCGGGTCGTCGTTGGAGCAGACGAGGCCGCGGGGCTTGTGCACGGCGAGGGTAAGGCGCGGCTGCGGTGCGCTCCGCACGGACTTGCCGCCGACCGTGACCTTGTCGGTGCCGGGCTCGACGCGCTGGCCCAGCTCGGCACGCCGGCCGTTGACCCAGACCTCGCCCTCGACGATCAGCGCCTCGGCCGCACGGCGGGAGCACACGCCGGCATCGGCGAGGAATTTTTGCAAACGGATGGGCCCGGCTTCACGCATCCGGTCAGGTTGGCGTGAAAGCGGCTGGGGTAGCAAGCCCCGCGCGCCCCGCCGCAAACAAAGGCTTGCGCGCATGGACGTCGTCGCGCTCAAATCATTTGTTTTATGTCCGCACCCGCCACCGCTTCCGCTTACAGCAAAGACAATCCGTTTCCAGCCCGGTTGAAGGAAAACCGCCTGCTCAACAAACCCGGTGCCAGCAAGGAAACGCGGCATTATGTCGTGGATATTTCCGGCAGCGGGTTGGCCTACAAGGTCGGCGATTCCCTGGGCGTTTTCCCGACCAACCGCCCGACGGAGGTGGCGGAGATCATCGAGCGCCTCGGCGCGAGCGGCGACGAGCCGGTCTCGCCTGTGATGCTCAAGCTGCCCGCGCCGGTTTCGCTGCGCGAGGCGCTGGCGGCGAGGCTCGCGCTCTCCGGGCCGACGCGGAAGATCTTGGAAACGCTCGCCGCCAAGGCCACCGATGCGGCCGAGAAGACGAAGCTCGCCGGCCTGCTCACCCCCGAGGCGAAGGAAGTTTGCACGACGTTCCTAGACGAGCGCGAATACACCGATTTGCTGGCGGAATTTCCCAGTGCGAAGCTGACGCCGCAGGAACTGGTCGACCACATGCGTCGGCTGATGCCACGGCTTTATTCCATCGCCTCGTCGCCGAAAATCTTCCCGCACGAAATCCACCTGACCGTGGCGACCGTGCGCTACACGACGAACCACCGCGAACGCGTGGGCGTGTGTTCGACGTTTCTGGCCGATCGCGTGCACGCCGGCACGACGCCCGTCCCGGTGTTCGTTTCCAACTCGCATTTCGGCGTGCCTGAGGATGGCGCGCGCGACATCATCATGGTCGGCCCGGGCACGGGCATTGCGCCGTTTCGCGCATTTCTGCAGGAGCGCGTGGCGACCGGCGCGAAGGGTCGCAACTGGGTTTTCTTCGGCGACCAGCACCATGCGACCGATTACCTTTACGAGGAGGATTGGACGGATTACCTCGCGAAGGGCCAGCTCACCCGCATCGACACGGCTTTCTCGCGCGACCAGATCCTCAAGGTCTATGTGCAGGACCGCATGCGCGAAAACGCCGCCGAACTGTGGAGCTGGATCCAGGGCGGCGCCGGTTTCTATGTCTGCGGTGATGCCAAGCGCATGGCCAAGGACGTCGACCAGGCGTTGCATGACATCATTGCCGAGCAGGGCCGGATGGAGGTCGCCGCTGCGGCCGACTACGTGAAGCAGATGAAAAAGGACAAGCGCTACCAGCGCGACGTCTATTGAATAGCGCTGTCTCCCGCCGCCGGAATCCAGAATGGGGTTTGCTTTGCCCGTCTTCCGGCTGCTGAATTCTTTTCGTTCCTAACCTTATCCCATGAGCCTCACTTTCACCAATCGCACCGCTCTCGTGACAGGCGCCGGCCGTGGCATCGGTCGCAGCATCGCCGAAACGCTGGCCCGGCAGGGTGTCACGGTCATCTGCGTTTCCAAGTCCGCCGATTCCTGCGGCGCGGCCGCGGCTGCGATCGTGGCCGCGGGCGGCAAGGCGAAGGCTCAAGCCGTGGATGTCGCCGACGGCGCGGCCGTGGCGCAGGCGAGCGAGGCCCTGCTCAAGGAATTCGGCAAAATCGACATTCTGGTCAACAATGCCGGCATCACGCGCGACGGATTGCTCGCACGCATGAGCGACGACGATTGGAACGCCGTGGTGCAGACCAATCTCACCAGCGCGTTCCACTGGACGAAGCACATCGGCTGGCCCATGTGCCGCGCCCGCTGGGGCCGGATCGTCAACATCGCCTCTGTCGTCGGCCTCGTGGGCAATGCCGGCCAGGCCAACTATGCCGCGGCCAAGGCCGGGCTGATCGGCCTGACCAAGTCCGTGGCCAAGGAATTTGCCAAGCGCAGCGTCACGGCTAACGTCGTCGCCCCCGGCTTCATCAAGACCGACATGACCTCCGTGCTGTCCGAAGAGGTGCAGAAGGCGGCGATGGGGGTCATTCCCCTGCAGCGCTTTGGCGAAGCCGCCGACATCGCAAACATGACCGCCTTTCTCTGTTCGGAGGAGGCCAACTACATCACCGGTCAAGTTTTTACCGTTGACGGCGGCATGACGATGTGAACCTTTAAAAATCAATATCAAAACCCATCATGGCTGAAACCAAAACCATCGAACAGCGCGTCAAGGAGATCATCGTCAATCAGCTCAACGTGAACGAGGAGCAGATTACACCCCAGGCTTCCTTCATCGATGATCTTGGAGCCGATTCGCTCGACACCGTCGAACTCATCATGGCCTTCGAGGAGGAATTCAAGGACGAGATCAAGGGAGAGATCCCCGAATCTGACGCCGAGAAACTGCAGACCGTCGGCCAGGTCACCGATTATATCAAAGCCAAGGCCGGCGCGAAGTAAGTTGTGCCACTTTTCCGGCGTTTTACCGTGATGCCCACTGGGATAAATCGGTAGGACGCCGTTTTTGTTTTTCGCCATGGAAACCTCGTCCGCCTGTTCGCGTGTTGTCGTCACCGGTCTCGGCGCCGTCCACGGTCTCGGCCACGACGTCGGCTCCTTCTGGAATTCGCTGCTCGCCGGGAAATCGGGCATCACCCGCGTCTCGCAGTTCGACCCGGCTGATTTCGCCTCCCAGATCGGCGCCGAAGTGCGCGACTGGGATCCCGCGCAGCACATGGATCCCAAGGAAGTGCGCCGCAACGACCGCTACACGCATTTCGGTTTTGTCGCCGCGATGCAGGCTGTGCGCGACTCCGCTCTCGACCTGACGAAGGAGAACGGCGACGGCGTCGGCGTCCTCATCGGCTCGGGCATCGGTGGCATGTTCACCTTTGAGACCCAGCTGAAAAATCTTTTCGAGCGCGGGCCGCGCAAGGTCTCCCCCTTTACGATTCCTTCGCTGATCGGCAACATGTGCTCCGGCCTCGTGGCCATCGAGCTCGGCGCCCGCGGGCCGAATTTCGGCATTGTTTCCGCCTGCGCCACGGGCACGCATGCCATTGGCGAAGCCATGCACATGATCCGCCGCGGCGATGCCGAGATCATGATCGCGGGCGGCGCCGAGGCGGCGATCACCCCCTTTGCCTACGCGAGCTTCTGCTCGATGAAGGCCATGAGCACGCGCAACGACGAGCCGTCCAAGGCCAGCCGGCCCTTCGACCTCGGCCGCGACGGCTTTGTGATGGGGGAGGGCGCCGGCGTCCTCGTGCTCGAGTCGCTCGCGCATGCCCAGGCCCGTGGGGCGCGCATTTATTGCGAACTCGCCGGCTATGCGGCCACGTGCGATGCCTTTCACATCACGCAGCCCGATCCCGACGGCAAGGGCCTCTCGCTCGCGATGACCCGCGCGCTTGCCTCGGCCGGCCTGCAGCCGCAGGACATCGACTACATCAACGCCCACGGCACGAGCACGCCCTACAACGACAAATTCGAAACGCTCGCGATCAAGAAGGTCTTCGGCGACCACGCGCGCAAGGTCGCCATCAGCTCCACCAAATCGATGACCGGCCATCTGCTCGGCGCGGCCGGCGGCATCGAGTCGGTCATTTGCGCGAAAACGATCCAGACCGGCGAGATCGCGCCCACCATCAATCTCGAGCAGCCCGATCCCGACTGCGATCTCGACTACGTGCCCAACGTCAAACGCGTCGCCCGGGTGCGCACCGTGCTGAGCAACAACCTCGGCTTTGGCGGCCAGAACGCCGCCGCGATTTTCCGCGCGTTGTAGCGCAAATCTCCATGAAGGCGATCTGCGGTGCGTTGATCGTCCTTCTCCTCGCTGCTTGTGTCCGGCGTGAAGCCGCGCCTTCCTCTCCGCCGACCCGGGCCGAAATCTGGGCGGCGATCCAGCCGCCGGCGGCCCGTTATCGCCTCGATCCTGCGTTCATTTATGCGCTGGTCGCCGCCGAATCGAATTTCGCCCCGGGCGCCCGCAATGGCGACGCTCGCGGCCTGCTGCAGCTCAAACCCCGTGCCTGGGCCGCCGTCTCCCGTGAGCCATACGAACCGGCCGTGTGGGACTGGCGGGCCAACCTCGCGGCGGGCATCGACTATGTCGCCTTCTGCCGCAGCTACCTGCACCGGCAGCCGGGCGTGGAATTTTCCTACCCGCTGCTGCTCGCGGCGTTTCACTACGGGCTCGATTATGTGAGGGAGCGCCGGTTCGACGTCGGCCGGCTGGAATGCCCGGACAACGCCATTTACCGCGAACTCTGGCAGGGCCGGCTGACGCCCGTCGCTCCGCCCCATTGAAAAACAAAAAACCCGCAGCCTCGCCGCGGGTTTTGGTAAAGTGATTCTGGCTAAGCCGCTGTCGATCAGGCTTTTTCGATCAAACCGGCCTTGATGGCCTTGACCGAGACGAGCATGCGCTTGGTGCTGCCATTGGCGAGGCGGACGCGGATGCGCTGCAGGTTGGGGCGGAACTTGCGCGGCGTGATGCTCGTCACGTGCGTGCCGATGCCGCCGCTCTTTTTGCTCTGACCCTTGCGGTTGATGATGTTGCCCTTGACGGGGCGCCTGCCGGTGATTGCACAAATTCTGGCCATAGGTTTTGTCGGATTGAATGGTCAGAAGTAGAGACCGCCATTCCGGCTGGCAAGAGGAAATGTGGGCGGGTTTTCACTTCCGCCATGCATGCAAGGCCTGGAACTTCTGTCCGAGGTGCGCGGGATGGAGCAGCTGCAGCAGGCTGAGCTTTTTTTCGCTGAAACGGGCGGCCTCGGCGGTCATGGTCGCGGCGAGAAAATCGGCCGCATGGCGTACGAAAAAGGCCTCCTGTGATTCGATGGGTGACGGAATAAAGCCGTAGCGGGCGAGTGCATCGGCCAGCCAGTCCCAGCAGACATGGCAGGTGAGGTCCTGCTCGCCGGGCCGGGCAAGCAGGTCGGACGATTGCATGTGCTGCACGTAGGCGCGGGCGGTGCCGGCAGGCGTGTCCTCCGTGAGTTCGCGCCAGGACTTGCCGTAGTCGCAGGCGAGAAAAAGCCCGTTCCACGGCTGCGCGGCGATCTCGCCGGCCAGCGCGGCCGCCGGGAGCGGCACATCGAGGTGATAGCCTTCGGGCGCGGTGGCCGGAAGCTGGGCAGGGCCTTCGACGCTGCTCAGGGCCAGCGGATTCGGGGTGGACAGTTCGACTTCGACGAGGGCCTCTTCGCGCAGCGCGACACCGAGTTCGCGCCAGGCGCCGGCGCGGAAAACAAAGCGGTAAAACGGCTGGGCGTCGAAGAGCTCGTTGGAAAACACCACGCAGGGTCCGTCCACCACGATGGGCTCGCCGACCCGGAGGACTTTAACCGCGCCGAAAGGATGCGCCGCGTTGGCGAGCACCCCGCCGCCGGGCTCGGCGCCGATTTCGACGAAAGTGAAATCACGGGGTTGGGCCTGATGCTTGGCCAGCAATGAGACGCAGGCGGCGGCGATGAGTTCGCCAAACAGCGGCGAGTTGCTCGCGGTAAAAAAATCCGTGCCCGAGGCGCGGCCCACGCGACGGCGCGGCTGGCGGTAGTAGCCGAGCTGCGGATCATAGAGCGCCAGCTGCATGAAACACGCGAACGGCAGGGTGCCGTCCGCGCCGGCCTGGGCGCGGAAGAGGTCAAGGAACTGAAATGACGAACCCATTTACAAAATGAAGCAGATGCACACAGTGGCCGGCATGCTCAAACGCATTCTCACCATCGCCACGGGCATTGTGCTGGGCGTGGCCCTCACGCTGCTGGCCGGGCGGCTGGCCCTGGCGTGGAGCCTGTTTCCCAATCGTGGGGTGGAGCGCTCGGCCAGTTATTTTCACGACGTGCTCAAGCTGGTGAATGAAAACTACGTTGAAGCGAAGGCGGCGGATCCCGACCAACTGACGCATGCGGCGCTGAAGGGCATGACGGCGTCGCTGGATCCGCATTCGGAGTTTCTTACTGCGAAGGACTTTGATGAACTCCAAGACGAGATGAACGGCGGCTTTGGCGGCATCGGCGTGCTAATCGACGTCATCAAGGGCAAGGTCGTGGTCGTCGCGCCGATCGCCGGCACGCCGGGTGCCCGGGCGGGGATCCTGCATGGCGACCAGATCTTGCGGGTGGAAGGCCAGTCCATCGACGGCCTGGACATGGACGGCGTCATCGGGCTTTTGCGCGGCAAGCCGAAGACGAAAGTGGTGATGAGCCTGTACCGCCCCGGCACGCGGAAGAATTTCGACGTCACGCTCACGCGCGAGATCATCAAGGTGGACAGTGTGCGCGGCGCCCGCCTGCTGCCCGACGGCATCGGCTACCTGCAGTTGACGGAATTTTCCGACAACACCGCGGATGAATTCGACAAGGCCCTCGACAAATTGCTGCACGACGGGGCGACCAGCCTCATCATCGACCTGCGGGACAATCCCGGCGGCTTGCTCGACGCCGCCGTCGCCGTAGCCAATCCCTTTTTCAAGAAGGACGAACTCATCGTTTACACCCAGGGCCGCACGCCCGAGAGCCGCGACGAGTACCGTGCCGAGGGCGACGGCCAGCCACTCACGCTGCCCATCGCCGTGTTGATCAACTCGGGCAGCGCGAGCGCTGCGGAAATCGTGGCGGGCGCGCTCCGCGACACCGGCCGCGCGATCATCGTGGGCGAACGGTCGTTCGGCAAAGGCTCGGTGCAGTCGATTTTCCCGCTCCACAACGGCGAGGGGCTGCGTCTGACCACGGCGCGCTACTACACGCCGAGCGGCGTGACCATCCACGAACATGGCATCGATCCGCAGGTGGAGGTCGTGCTTTCGCCGGACGACGATGAAAAGATCCGGCTGCAGTCCGACCGCGATGACATCACGGATGCGAAAACATTTGAGGAGCGCTTCGGCTTTGCGCCCATCGAGGACCGGCAGTTGCAGGCTGCGATCGACGTGTTGCGCGGCGTGCAGGCGTTCGACGCGCATAATCCGCCGGCCGTCGCGAAATGATTTTTTCGCTCGAAAGCTCGTGCGACGAGACGGCGGTTGCGCTCTTCGATCCGGCGCGCGGTCTCGTCGGCGAATGGGTGCACAGCCAGATCGCGCTGCACGAGCGCCATGGCGGCGTGGTGCCCGATCTCGCCACGCGCGAGCACCTGCAGACGTTTGCACCGCTGCTGGCGGGCGCGCGGGCCACGGCGGAATTCTCCCGCGTGGAAAAAATCGCCGTGACGCACGGTCCGGGCCTGGCGGGCTGCCTGGCCATCGGGGTGGCCGCGGCCAAGGCGCTCGCGCTGGCCCTGCGCGTGCCGCTCGCCGGCGTGAGCCACCTGCGCGCGCACGCGTGGTCGCCGTTCGTCGCCTTGCACGCGAAGGCGCCGGCGGAATTCGATGCCCAGCTGGCCGAGCTGCTGCCCCATCTCGGGCTCATCGTGTCGGGCGGCCATACCCTGCTTTTTTCCATCGGGGCGGACCGGTGCATCACGACGCTGGCCTCGACGCGCGACGATGCGGCCGGCGAGGCGCTGGACAAGGGCGCGAAACTGCTCGGCCTCGGCTACCCGGGCGGGCCGCTGGTCGAGAAACTCGCCGCCGGCGGGCGCGCGGACGCCTTTGATTTTCCGCGCGGCATCGTGCGTCGCGACGAGCTGGATTTCAGTTTTTCCGGGCTGAAGACGAGCCTGCGCTACCTGCTCGAGAAAATGCCGGCCGCCGACGTGACCTCGCGGATGGCGGATTTGTGTGCGAGCTATCAGCAGGCGGTCATCGACTCGCTGGTGCGCAAGACCGCCGTGGCGCTGGAGCGCGGCGAATATCGCAGCCTCGGCCTGTCAGGTGGCGTGGCTCGCAACGGCCGGCTGCGCCAGGCGCTGGACGGGCTGGCGCGCGAGTCCCGCCGGCCGCTGCTGATGGCCCTGCCGCAGCACGCAGGCGACAATGCCGGCATGATTGCTTTTGCGGCATGGGTGGACGCCAAGGGTACGGATACGCGCGGACTGGAACTGCGGATCGAGCCCAGCCTCGCTTTGGCCTGAATCCACCGGGCGGCTGGTGGCATCCGCGGCGCAGTTTACGCGTATTCGCGGCGCAGGTTGCTGGGCAGCAGGCCGAGTTCTTCGCGGTACTTGGCGACGGTGCGGCGGGCGATGTTGATGCCCTTTTGCTGCAGCTTGACCACGATTTCCTGGTCGCTGAGCGGCTGGGACTTGTCCTCAAGCGAGATGAGTTCGTTGATCATTTCCTTCACGCTGGTGTTCGACACGGAGGCGCCGCTGTCGGCCTCGTAGCCGGGGGTGAAGAAATACTTGAAGTCGAAGACGCCGTGAGGGGTCTTGATGTACTTGTTGGCGATGGCGCGGCTGACGGTGGTTTCGTGCACGCCGACGACCTCGGCGATCTGGGTCATGGTGAGCGGCTTCAGCTTCGACACACCATGCTCGAAGAATTCGCCCTGCACCTTGAGGATTTCGCGCGTGATGCGCTCGATTGTCTGCTGGCGCTGCTCGATGGAATTGATAAGGAACCGGCCGGAGCGCATGCGTTCGCGCAGGTAGTCGCGTTCGTCCTTTGAAAGGGTGCCCTTGGCGATGAGATCCTTGTAGGTGCTCGAGATGCGCAGGCGGGGGATGTAATCGTTATTGAGGATGATCTTCCACTCGCCGCCGTCCTTTTCGACGATGACGTCGGGGATCACGACGCGGTTGTTGTCGTCGGCAAAGCGGCGGCCGGGCGCGGGATCGAGCGTGCCGATGTCCTCGATGGCGGCCTGCACGTCGTCCATGTGCGCGCCGAGTTTGTGGGCGATTTCGGGAATGCGGCGGCGGGTGAGGAGGGCGAAATGGTCGCGGACGATGCGCGCGGCCAGCGATTCGCCGCGGCCCTTGCCGGCGAGCTGCGCGAGCAGGCATTCCTGCAGGCTCAGGCTGCCGATGCCCGGAGGGTCGAAGGTCTTGAGATGTTTCACCGCGGACTGCACGGCGTCGAGCGGGAGGCGGGTCTGCAGTGCGATGTCGGCGGGGGTCTGCGTGAGGAAGCCGCGGTCATCGAGGCTGCCGACGAGGTAGCGCATGGCCTCGAGCACGGGCGGCTCGATGTCGACCAGCTCGGCCTGGCGCATTAGGTGTTCCTGGAGGGAGGTCTCGCTGACGAGGGAATCGAAGAAATGCTGGCGCTTCTCGGCGTCCTCGCTGGTGTAGGGCTGTGCGCCGCCGGCATTGGCCATGTAGTCGCGCCAGTCGTCGTCGATCTTGGTCAGGATTTCGAATTCCTTGGAAAAATCCATCTCCTCGCGCGCGTCGCCGGCATCCTCGGCGGAGGCGGTGCCGTCCTTGGAGTCAGTGGTTTCCTTGTCGAGGCTGGTGCCGTCCATGGGCAGCTCTTCCAGAGCCGGATTGCTTTGCAGCTCCTCCTGGATGACGGAACGCAGGTCGAGCGCGGCGACTTGCAGGATTTTCAGCGACTGCCGCAGTTGCGGCGCGAGGATGAGTTGCTGCGATTGTCGCTGGCGTAGGTCTTGGCTAATTCCGGGCCCGCTCATGTGCTGCGTGGATTAAACTGACGTGGGGCATGTCAGTGGATTCGGGCGGGGGACCGGGAAAGCATGGTGGTTGCGACCGGCGTGGGATGGCTCATGAGCTCCCTCAGGTAGACGCCGAGCTTTTCATTGGTCGGGCCGTAGCGGTCGCTGTAAAGGTAGAGCTCGAGGTCGGTGAGCATTTCATAGGCGGTCTGGTAGCGTTTGTCGCGGTCGCGCATGAGGGCCCGCTGGATGATGGCTTCGAGCCGCGCGTCAATGTCGCGGCGGAGCTGGCCGAACTGCGGGATGGGCATCGTGAGGATGTTGCGGCGCGTTTGCAGGTGGTCCGGCGAATGGAAGACGTTTTTCCCGAGGAGCAACTCGGTGAGCACGATGCCGAGCGGAAAAAGGTCGGCGCGGGCATCGGTGATGGCGTAGCTGGCCTGTTCGGGCGAGAGATAGTCGTCCTTGCCTGCGATGACCTTGCCTTCCTCGTTGTACATGAGATCGAGGGCCTTCGCGATGCCGAAGTCGGTGAGCTTCACGTCGCCTTCGTGGCCCACGAGCACGTTTTTCGGGCCGATGTCGCGGTGGACGATGCCGACCAGCCGGCCCTCCCGGTCGCGTTTTTGGTGGGCGTAGGTGAGGCCGCGGGCGATGCGTGAGATGATGAAGGCGGCGAGATCAACCGGGACCGGACGGTCGAGCGCGCGATGGAGATCGATGAACTGGTCCAGGTTCACGCCGCGCACCAGCTCCATCACCATGAAATACTGGCCGCCCACCTGGCCGAGGTGGTAGGTCTGGACGATGTTGGTATGGATGAGGTCGGCGACAAGGCGGGCCTCGCCAATGAAGTTTTTCTGGAATTCCGGAATGGCCGAATACTCCTCGCGAATGAGCTTCAGGGCGACGACCTTGCGGAAATGGCCCGCGCCGTGCTGTACCGCTTCATAGACGATGCCCATGCCGCCATCCGCGATCTTCTGCATGATTTCGTAATGCAGCTCGGAAAAAATATTTTTTATGGCCGGCACACTCTGGAAAATGCCGGCAGTCCGGCCGCTGGCAAGCGGGGAAATCATGTCTAGCATGGGAATTGCTGCATATGCTTGACAATGCCGCTGGGTGAGGCGTGTGCGGGCGATCCAATTGACAGGACGGAAGGGCGGAGTAAATTTTTTGCATGATCACGCTTTCACCCCGTGCGGCGGCCCAGGTCGGCGCGCTGTCCCGCGACCTCAATGCGCCCGCCAAACGGCTGCGCGTCTTTGTCGAGACCGGCGGTTGTTCGGGTTTGGAGTATGGCATGTCGTTCGACGAACCGAAGACCGATGACGCCGTTTTCGAAAGCGAGGGCACCGTCCTGCTCGTCGATCCAGCGAGCTTGGCCTATCTTGATGGTTCGCTCATCGATTTTGACGATGGCCTCCACGGCAAGGGTTTTGAAATCAAGAACCCGAATGCGCAGAGCACCTGCGGCTGCGGCAAGTCGTTCAATTGAGCGGGGCTTCAGTCCGTGGCGGCTTCATGTAGCGCCACGACGCCAAACGTGAAGCTGCGGGCGGCGACGCGGGCAAAGCCGGTCGAGCGGATTTCCTCTGCGAGCGCATCGCGCGCGGGAAATTGTTCGATGGAAGTGCAGAGGTATTCGTAGGCCGCGCGGTCGCCGGACAGCCAGCCGGCCAGCGCCGGTGCGAACCGCCGCATGTAGAAGAAATAAAGCGGTCGGAACCACGGGGCGGGCTGCGAGAACTCGAGCACGAAAAGCCGGCCGCCCGGCCGCAGCACGCGGCGCATCTCGCGCAAGGCACGGTTGCGGTCGGCCATGTTGCGCAAGCCGAAGGAAATCGTCACGGCATCGAATGATGCATCGGCCAGCGGCAGCGCGAGGCCGTCGCCTTGCCGGAAAACGATGCCGGCGTAACGGGGCGCTTTTTTTCGTTCCGCCTCGTCCAGCATCGGCTGGCAGAAGTCCATGCCCGTGATGTGCGTGCCGGCCGGCAGTGCGCGGGCGAGCGCGAAGGCCACGTCGCCGCTGCCGGTGGCCAGGTCGAGGATGTCACACGGCCGCGCGCGACGCACGGCCGCGACCAAGCAGCGGCGCCACCACACGTCAAGGCCGCCGCTGAGCAGCCGGTTGGCCAGGTCGTAACGCCGCGCAATACGCGCAAACATGGTATTAACAGCGGCGGGATCAGGCATGGGCAGCGTGGAGGCGCGGACGAGGAGCACCGCTCTCAGGCGGCGGCAGGCCAGTCAATGGCTGCTTTGCAACTAAATGCGCTGGAATGAGCTCTGTCAGAGACATTGAAACTCAAAAAACAAAACCGGGAACATTTTAACAACTCCTGAATCTGTAAAACAGTTGCCCTATCGGGTCTTGTGCAGCTTTTTCACTCATTTTTGATCAAAAATGCATCAGGGCTGGTTGACGTAACCTTTGGATGAAAATAACTTAGGCGAGCATAAAACTACCTTAATAAAAGAGGATTTCACCATGTCCAATAACCTGACCAAACGCGAGATTGTGCTGACGATTTATGAGAAAACGGGCTTTCCGCAAAAGGAAGTCCAGGCCACGGTGCAGATGACACTCGACATCATCCAGAAGGCACTGGCGGAAGGCCGCAACGTCGAGTTGCGCAACTTCGGCGTGCTCGAGGTCCAGGTGCGCAAGCAGCGCATCGGCCGCAACCCCAACAAACCCGAGGCCGAAGTCATCATCCCGCAGCGCGCGGTGGTGAAGTTCAAGTCCGGCAAGATTCTCAAGCAGCAGCTCAAGAAGCTCGACTTGGTGAAGCTGCAGGCCTGAGCGCGAAAAGGTTTCGCATCGGCAGAGGACGGGGCCGGGCTCAGCCGCCCGGCTTTTTTGCGGGCTCAACTTTTGGTTCGCGCCCGGCGCGCGCAGGCCGCAATCCTTGCGGCTCGCATGCCCACGTTTCAAACCCTGCCCGGTTTTCGCGAGTTTTATCCCGATGTACTGGCGCGCCGGAACCATATCTTCCGCCTCTGGCGCCAGAATGCGCGCGCCTTCGGCTTCGCGGAATACGATGCTCCCGTGCTCGAGCCGCTCGAACTCTACAAGGCCAAGTCCGGCGATGAGATCGAGGCGCAGCTTTTCAGCTTCACCGACAAGGGCGGCCGCGAGGTCGCGCTGCGGCCCGAAATGACTCCGACCGTCTGCCGGCTCGTCGGCGAGAAGGCGGCCACGCTCAAGCGGCCGATCAAGTGGTTCAGCATCGCGGAATTTTACCGCTACGAGCGCGCGCAGAAAGGCCGGCAGCGCGCCTTCTTCCAGTTCAATGCCGACATCTTTGGCGAACCGGGACCCGAGGCGGAGATCGAGCTCATCGCGCTGCTCATCCAGAGCTTCCGGGCCTTCGGACTGACGGAAGAGGATTTTTATGTGCGTCTGAGCGACCGCAACCTGTGGTTTTTCTACCTCGAGGCGCTGGGCCTTGATGAGCCTCGCGTGCGCGCGATGCTCGGCGCAGTCGACAAATACGAAAAGCTCGGTGAAGCGGCGTTCAGGGATTACGCGGAAAAATTCGGACCGCTCGATCCGCAACTCAAAGAGAAGGTGCTGGCTTTCCTGCAGATCAAAACTCTCGCCGCGTTGGAGCAAACTCTGGCCGCACATGGCGGCGACAAATTGGCCGCGCGCCTGGCTGACTGGCGCAAACTGCTCGGCGGACTTGAAGCCATGGATCTGGCGCGCTTTGTCGAGGTGGATCTGGGGGTAGTCCGCGGTCTGGCCTACTACACGGGTTTTGTGTTCGAGGCGTTCGATCGCAAGGGTGACCTGCGCGCGCTCGCGGGCGGTGGACGCTACGATGATCTCGTGAAGAAGCTCGGCGGGCCCGATCTGCCCGCCGTGGGTTTCGCCATCGGCGACGTGACCACCGGCATTTTGCTCGAGGAACGCGGCAAGATGCCGACCTATATCAATGCCCCGGACGTTTATGCGGTCGTCGACGGGGAGAAAGGACGCTTCGCGGCGTTTTCCTGCATCAATGAACTGCGCGCGACCGGCCTGTGCGTCGAGTACCCGTTCAAGGACGTCGCCTTTGGCAAGCAATTCAAAGCCGCCGCCGACTCGGGTGCGAAGCTGGCGCTCATTTATGGAGGGGACGAGCTGGCCAAAGGCGTCGTGAAGATCCGCGACCTCACCGAACGCAGCGAACGCGAGGTGCCACCGGCGCAGGTCTTTGCGGCTGTGCGCGAGTTTTTCACCTGACTTTGGATTTCGCGTCCGGGTCCGGTGGCTGCTTTGAATCCGGATTTATCTGATTCTCCCCATGGCTGAGTCCTGTTCATCAAACGAGCCGGCTGAACCGGCCGGCCGGGCCGGTTCCCGCTGGATCATTGTCCTGGCGGGAGGGTTTCTCGCGCTCGCCGGGATCGCAGCCTACTCCAACAGTTTTTCCGGGCCGTTCCTGTTGGATGACATGTCGGCGATCGTGCAAAAAAATGCGACGATCCGGCATCTCTGGCCGGTCTGGCCGGTGCTGTCGCCACCGGGCGGCCTGACGGTTAGCGGCCGGCCGGTGCTCAATCTTTCGCTGGCCGTCAATTATGCCTTCGGTGGAACGCAGGTGGGGGGCTATCATGGGCTGAACCTGGCGATTCATATCCTGGCGGGGCTGGCGCTGTTTGGGATTGTGCGGCGGACGTTGCTGCGGCCGGTCCTGCGCGAACGATTTGGCGCCGCCGCGCTGCCGCTGGCTCTGGCGGTCACTGCACTCTGGACGTTGCATCCGCTGCAGACCGAGGCGGTGACTTATGTCATCCAGCGAGCCGAGTCGCTGATGGGGCTGTTTTATCTGCTGACGATTTACGCTTTCATCCGCGGGGCGGAATCACCCAAGCCGCTGGGCTGGTACGCCGGGTCGATCCTGGCCTGCCTTTTGGGCATGGCGACGAAGGAGGTGATGGTCTCGGCACCGCTGATGGTGCTGCTTTATGACCGCACCTTTGTCGCCGGGTCCTTTCGGGAGGCGTGCAGGCAGCGCTGGCGATTTTATCTCGGACTGGCGGGCACGTGGCTGCTGCTCGGTTATCTCCTTTTCAGCACCGGCGGCAATCGTAACGGAACCATCGGTTTCAACGTCGGTGTCGCCTGGTGGGCCTATGGGTTGACGCAGTTTGAAGCCGTCGTGCGCTACCTGCAGCTGTCGCTCTGGCCGCATCCGTTGATTTTTGAATATGGGACTTTCTGGGTGAAGCAGGCGGGGGAGGTGATCCCATCGGCGATCATCGTTATTTTGCTGATTGCCGGGACGGTGGTCGCACTGTGGCGGAAGCCCGGTCTCGGCTTCCTGGGCGCATGGTTTTTCGTGATGCTCGCGCCGACTTCGCTGGTGCCGGGAACCACGCAGATGATCGTGGAGCACCGCATGTACCTTTCGCTCGCGGCGGTGGTCGTGCTCGTGGTGCTGGGAATCTTTTCTCTGGCGGGCCGGCGCAGCTTGGCGGTGTTTCTGGCCTTGGCTGCCGGATTGGGATGGGCGACTTCGCGCCGCAACGAGGATTACCGCAGCGAAGTGAGCATCTGGAGTGATGCGGTGGCCAAGCGCCCGGGCAGCGAACGGGCCCAGAACAGCCTTGCGGTTGCCCTGTTTCAGGCCGGTCGAACGGCGGAGGCGATGGCCCACGGACAGGAGGCCCTGCGCCTTCAACCCGATGACCCCGAGGCCCATTTTAATATGGGCACGTTTCTGGCTGGCACCGGCCGGCTGCCGGAAGCGGTTGTCGAATATGAGAACGGGCTGCGGCTCAACGCGGATGATTCATGGTATTCCCTGGCCATGGTGCACTACGGGCTTGGCTTTGCCTTGTTTAATACCGGACGGACAGCGGAGGCGATTGAGCACTTTCAAGAATCACTGCGCCTTCAGCCCGATTACGCGGAGGCCCGTTTCGGTCTGGGCAATGCTTTGGCTTCTGCCGGCCGGCAGCCGGAGGCCATGGTTCAGTATGAGGAAGCGATTCGGCTGAAACCCGATTATCCCGAGGCCCGCACCAATCTGGGCGACATGTTATGTGACGCAGGTAAAATGACCGAAGGCATCGCCCAGTATGAGGAAGCGCTGCGGCTCAGGCCGGATTATCTCCAGGCCCGTTTCAATCTGGGTGTGGCCTTGGCTTCAGCCAACCGGTGGCCGGAAGCCGTCGCGCAATTTGCCGAGGCCGTGCGGCTCAAGCCCGATTCGGGGGAGGCCCATTACAGTCTGGGCAATGTGTTGCGCGAGGTGGGCCGGCTGCCGGAGGCCATCGGCCAGTATGAACAGACGATCAGGCTGCAGCCCGATTTTGCCGAGGCTTATGCCAATCTGGGCGCTGCCTTGGGTGAGGCCGGACGTCTGCCGGAGGCCATCGCCGCCTGTGAACAGGCGTTGAAGCTGGATCCCAGCCTGACCCGCGCGCGCGACAACCTGGAGCAATTGCGGGCGGCAAAGATGGCGCCCTAGCAAAATCCCGGGAAAACAAGCGGCCGACGAGCGCATTGCCGACCGTCTCCCGGCGCTACACCAGCCACCAGGCGGCGAGGCAGAGGAACAGGCCCATGCTGACGACGTCGGTGATGGTTGTGAGCAAAATGCTCGAGGCGCTGGCCGGGTCGGCGCCGAATTTTTTCAGCATGAGCGGCGTGAGCACGCCGGTGATGCCGCTGATGACGCACGCGCCGATCATGGCGAAAAAGACGACCGCGCCGAGCCCCAGCGGCGATTCAGGCGTGTGCTTCCAGCGGGCATAGACGAACATGCCTGCGCCTGCGGTGAGGCCGGTGAGCGCACCGTTACAGAGGCCGACCAGCGACTCCTTGAGCACGAGTGCTTTTTCCCGGCCCGGTTTGAGTTCGCCGAGCGTGATGCCGCGCAGCGCCACGGCGAGGGACTGGCAGCCGGTGTTCGCCGCCTGGCCCATCATCACGGGCAGGAAAACCGCCAGCACGACGACTTTGTTGATGGTGTGCTCGAAGGCTCCGACCACGCCGGCGGCGAGGAACGTTGTGAGCAGGTTGATCTGCAGCCAAGGATGGCGGAATCGCAGGCTCAGCCACCAGCTGCTGGCCGTGCGTTCCTCCCGGCCGACGCCGACCATTTCGCCGGCTTGCGCACTGATCTCTATGGCCTCTTTTTCGAAGAGCGTCGCGCCCCGCACCATGCCCACGAGCACGCCGCTTTCGTCGCAGACAGGATAGTAGGGAAAGTGCCGGTTCAACGTGAGACGCATGGCCTCCATCAGCGGCGTCTGCGGCTTGAAAGAAAACGGATCGCGCAGCATGAAATCGCCGAGCCTGGAGGCGGGGCCCGCGAGCAGCAGGTCGCGCATCGTGACGACACCAACGAGCCGGCCTGCGGTATCGGCGACGTAAGCATAGGTGAAAAAATGTTTCGCGGCCAGACCGCGCACGACCTCGGTGGCTTCGCCCGCGGTCGTCTCCGGCCGGAAAACCGCCAGCGCTGGCTCCATCAACTCCTCAATGGTGAGCGACGATTCGTTTTTGGCAGCGTGGGCGGACAGATGCATGGCAGGCAGTGATTTGCTTGAGCTGTTGAAAAGAAAGTTTTCCGGGGGTGCCGCGGTCAAGCTGCAACGAACCGTCGGAGACTTCTTTTGGCTCCCCGGTGTCCTGAGGTATGGATGCGGTGCTCGCTTCGGACGCGAGGATCGGCTGGAAATTTCCTTCAGCCGGTTGATCGCACTGAAAAAAAGAATCTGCCGATCAAGCCGCGCGGGCCTGCTCGTGCGCTTCGGCGGCGGCAAAGGCCGGCGTCGGGCGGGTGCGGAAGGGCTGGACGGAAGCCGCCTTCATGTTTCGCAGCTTTTCGCCCACGCCGGCCACGACAAACAGGGCGGCAATCGTTACCCCGGTGACGGTCCAGCTGCGCGCAGCCGTGGCGAAAAGGCTGTCATGGGCGAGCAGGACGAGCACTAACATGCTTTGCGCCGCGACGACCAGCAGGGAATGCCGCCCGAGCAACGCCAGCGGGCGCCAGGCGAAGAGGCGTGGAAAGCGCGTGCTGGCGACGGCGACCAGATAGGCGACGAGGGCAAAGCTCATCAGCCGCAGTGCGCCCAGCGAGGGCTTGTTGAGCATGATGCCGAAGTCCCTGTCCGACCACAACGACGGGATGAGGCGGTGCTGCAGGCAGAAGAAAAATACCGCGCCGCCGATTGCCGCTGCCAGCAGGGCCGGCCGCACCGGTGCGAGCGGGGTCGCACCCTTGGTCTTTATATGGCCGAGGACGATGCCGCTGATGAAAAGAAACTGCCAGGCGAGCACGTTGAAAAATCCGAAATTGAGCGGCGGCGCGATGGTCGCGCCGTCATAGTTCGGCAGGAATTGCACGACGGCCCAGAGGGCGAAGCTGCCGGCGAGCAAGGGCCACTGCCGGCCTTTTTCGAGCAGGCCCAGCACGAACGGCAGCAGCAACACGAACACGCAGTACATCGGCAGGATGTCGAGCAGCCCGGGTTGGTAGAGGAGCAGCGGGCCGAACAGCGCGGAGAGCAGGGGATGGGCCGCAAACAATGGCGGTGAAGTGATGGAATGCGTGCCGGTGATCCAGGCGTCGAGCGCCAGGAGTGCAAATCCGCCGAAGTAGGCCAGCAGATGCCAGCCGTAAATCGTGCGGGCGCGCTGCCATACCGTCGTGCGCAGCTTTTTCGCGCCGTCGCGCCATAGTCGTCGCGTGTAAACGAAGCCGGCCAGCAGGCCGGATAAAAACACAAAGCCCTCCGCCGAGGAAACTATGCCCACGCCCTCGTCCGTGACCGCCCGCAGGTCGCTCGGCAGGTGGTTGACCGCCATGGACACAAGCATGAGACCGCGCAGCGCATCGAAACGGATATCGCGTGCGGGCGCCACCAAGGGGCGTGCAACGGTTTGCATGTTTTTGATTAGACGGTATCGGCCGGAAGAAGTTTCTCCCAAACGGGGGAAATTTTGCACAGAGCAGCAGGATTCGTGCAAAACAGGATCGAAGTGTTCCCGCGCTCTTCCCCGGCCGGGGAAGCCTGCCTGTCACCTTTTCCTTGCCGCCCCGGGGGGGAGTCTCTTCGCTTGGGCGCTTTTCTCCATGAAAATCCTCGTTGCCGACAAGATCTCACCCAAGGGAGTTGCCTATCTGCGCCAGCAGCCGGGCTTTGACGTGGTCGAGGCCTATGGCTCCTCCCCGGCGAAGATTCTTGAACTCGTCAAGGACGTGCACGCCATTGCCGTGCGCTCGGAGACGAAAATCACCAGCGAGGTGTTCGCCGCCGCGCCGCTCCTCAAGGTTGTCGGCCGTGCCGGTGTCGGCGTGGATAACGTCGATGTCGAGGCTGCCACCGAGCGCGGCGTCGTCGTGATGAACACGCCTTCGGGCAACACGATTGCCACGGCCGAGCTCACTTTTACGCACATCCTCTGCGGCGCCCGTCCCGTGCCCCAGGCCGCCGGTTCGATGAAGGCCGGCCAGTGGGACCGCAAGACGTTCAGCGGCGTCGAACTTTTCAAGAAAACCCTCGGCATTGTCGGCCTCGGCCGCATCGGCGGCGAAGTCGCCAAGCGTGCCCAGGCCTTCGGCATGCGTGTGCTCGCCTTCGATCCCTATCTCGCGCCCAGCCGTGCCAAGGCCATGCAGGTCGAGGCCGCCACCCTCGACGAGCTGCTCGCCCAGTCGGACTACATCACGGTCCACATGCCGCTCACCGACGACACGCACTACATGATTGACGAGAAGGCATTTGAAAAATGCAAAAAGGGCCTCCGCATCTTCAACTGCGCTCGCGGCGGCATCATCAAGGAAACTGCGCTCGTTGCCGCGCTCAAATCGGGTAAGGTCGCCGCTGCCGGACTCGACGTGTACGAGGACGAGCCGCTCGCTGCCGACCACGAGCTGCGGAAGCTGCCCAATGTCGTGCTCACGCCGCACCTTGGCGCCTCCACCGCCGAGGCGCAGGATGCCGTCGGCGTGGAGATCGCCGAGCAGATCGCCGACGTGCTCGCCGGCGGCATCATCCGCAACGCCGTCAACATGCCTTCGATCGACGCCGCCGCGCTCAAGCTCCTCGGGCCCTATCTCGACCTCGGCGCCAAGCTCGGCGCGCTTGTCCAGCAGATCGCTCCCCAGCAGATCGCCACGCTGCGCATCACTTATTGGGGCAAGATCGTCGATCTCGACGCCAACTCGGTCACGCGTTCCATCCAGCGCGGGTTTCTGCGCCGCATCAGCGGCGAGGAGGTCAACTACGTCAATGCCCCCGTGCTGCTCCAGCGCCTCGGCGTCCACGTCGAGGTCGTGAAGTCGGCCGCCGACAGCGACTACACCGAGCTTATTGCGGTCGAGGCGGTTGCGCCCGACGGCAAGACATTTTCCGCGCAGGGCACGCTCACGGTCAAAACCAGCCAGCCGCGCATCGTCGGCATCAACGGCCGCGAGGTCGAGGTCGCCGCCGAGGGCAAGCTGCTCGTCCTCGAAAACGTGGACCAGCCCGGCATGGTCGGCACCGTCGGCACCATTCTCGGCAAGGACAAGGTCAACATCGCCGACATGTCGCTCAGCCGCCTCACGCCGGGCGGCACCGCCTACATGGTTGTGCGCGTGGACACCGAACCAAGCGAAACCGCCCGCCAGGAAATCAAGAATCACCCGGCCATCAAGCTGGCGAAGTTCGTCCAGTTGTAAACCCGACCGTGCTTACCCCGCTCGTCATCGCTGCCGTCGTTGGTTATCTGCTGGGCTCGCTGCCCTTCGGCTACCTCGTCGCGCGCGCCAAGGGCGTGAACATCTTCGAGGTCGGCAGCAAAAGCCCCGGCGCGACCAACGTGAGACGCGTGCTCGGGGCCGGGCCGGGCAATCTGGTGTTTTTTCTCGATGCGTTGAAAGGCGTGGCGACGGCGGGCTGGCCGCTGCTGGCGATACGCATGTCTTCGGCCACGAACATTTTTGCCGATCGCGATATCTCGCTTCTCGCGGCGGTCGCCGGCCTCATTGGCGCGTTGTTCGGCCATAGTTTTTCCTGCTTCACCAAGTTCAGGGGAGGAAAGGGCGTGGCTACCGCGGCGGGCGGATTTCTTGTTTTGCTGCCTTTTGAGACGCTGATTGCCGGGGCGGTCTGGATTCTGGCCTTTTATGCTTCGCGTTACGTCTCGCTGGCCTCGATCCTCGCGGCCGTGGCCCTGCCGGTCGCCACCTTTTTTCTGAATCAATCATCCCTGCTGCTCGGCCTGTCGGCGCTCATTGCCGCATTTGTCATCATCCGCCACCGCGCCAACATCGTCCGCCTGCTCAACGGCACGGAAAACAAGTTTGTGAGAAATGCGGGGTCCGCGTCATGAGCACGCCACCCGTCATCAACATCGGCCTGTGCGGTCTCGGCACGGTGGGGCAGGGTGTGTGGAAGCATCTCAGCCGCTCGCGCGCCGCGCTTGAGTCGCGCCTCGGCGTGCGGCTCGTGCTGCACCGCGCGGCCGTGCGCAGCCTGAAAAAGGCCCGCGCGGTCAAGATCCCCGCGGCCCGGCTCACCACCGACGCCCTCGCCGTCGCCACCGATCCCGAGGTGCACATCGTGTGCGAACTGATCGGTGGCACCGGTCTCGCGCGCGAGGTCACGCTTGCGGCGTTGCGCTGCGGGAAGGTCGTCGTCTCTGCCAACAAGGCGCTGCTCTGCGGGCACGGCGCGGAGATTTTCGCCACGGCGCGCCGGCACGGCGGGCACTTTTTCTTTGAAGCGTCGGTCGCCGGCGGCATTCCGATCATCAAGGCGCTGCGCGAGGGGCTTGTCGCCAACCGCTTCCGGCTGATTTACGGCATCCTCAACGGCACGTGCAATTACATCCTCACCCGCATGACGCAGGAGGGTGCGAGCTACGCCGACATCCTCGCGGATGCCAAGCGCCTCGGTTATGCCGAGGCCGACGAGTCGCTTGATGTCCAGGGCTGGGACGCCGCGCACAAGGCCTCCATTCTCGCCTACCTTGCGCATGGCGTCTGGGTGCGCCCCTCGCAGATGATCGTCGAGGGCATCGAACGCATCACGCAGGCTGACTTGCGCACCGCCGCGCAGCTCGGCTATGGCATCAAGCTGCTCGCCGTCATCACGCGCGATTTCGAGCAGAACGAACTTTTCGTCCGGGTGTATCCGACCCTGCTGCCGCGCGACCGTGTGCTCGCGAACGTCCATGGCGTGTTCAACGGCATCTCCGTGACCGGCGACGTCGTCGGCACGACCACCTACATCGGCCGCGGCGCCGGCCAGGACGCGACCGCGAGTGCCGTCATCAGCGACATCGCCGACGCCGTCACGCTGCTCACGGCCGGCAAGGCCGTCGTGCTGCCGGAGGAAGCCGCCGACCTGCACGCCCGTGGAGGCCATGGCGTGCGCCTTGCGCCGCTCCAGCGCGTGCGCGGCCGTTATTATTTGCGCCTCACGGTCCGCGACCAGCCCGGCGTCCTCGCGCAGGTCGCCACTGTCACGGCCAGACACGGCGTGAGCATTGCGAGCGTCATCCAGACTGCCGCGGAGCGGCCCCGCTCCGCCTCGCTCATCCTGACCACACACGAAAGCGACGAGCGCGCCATTCGTGCCACCCTCGGACACCTCGCGCAGCTGAAAAACGTGCTGGAAAAACCGCTGCTGCTCCGCATCGGGGATTTCTCGGAGTAGCCGGCTTTCAACTTTCAACCCCCAACCCTCAACTATTCTGATGGCCCGCATCGTCCAGAAATATGGCGGCACCTCCGTGGGTGACGTCGAACGCATCAAGAAAGTCGCCGAGCGCATCAAGGCCTTCCGCGACGAAGGCAACGAGCTTGTCATCGTTGTGTCCGCCCGCGCCGGCGTGACCAACGAGCTCATCGCCCGGGCGAAGGCCCTGAGCCCGAACCCGAGCGAACGCGAGCTCGACCAGCTCCTCGCCGTCGGCGAACAGGAGACCATCGCCCTCACTGCCATGGCACTGCACGGGGTGGGGGTGGACGCCATCAGCTACACCGGCGCGCAGGCCGGCATTTTCACCGACAAGGTGCACACGAAGGCCAAGATCAAGACGATCAATGCCAAGCCCATCGAGAAGGACCTCAAGGCCGGCCGCGTCGTCATCGTCGCCGGCTTCCAGGGCATCAACGAGGAGGGCCAGATCACCACGCTTGGCCGCGGCGGCTCCGACCTCACCGCCATCGCGCTCGCCGCTGCGCTCAAGGCCGACAAGTGCGAAATCTACACCGACGTCGACGGCGTTTATACCGCGGACCCGCGCGTCGTGAAAAATGCGCGCAAACTGCCCGAGATTTCCTACGACGAAATGCTCGAGCTCGCCTCCTCCGGCAGCAAGGTCATGCAGTCGCGCTCGGTCGAGTTCGCCAAGAAGTACAGCGTCATTTTCGAAGTCCGCTCATCGTTCAACCACAACCCAGGAACCATCGTGAAAGAAGAAGTCGCCTACATGGAACAAGTCGTCGTGCGCGGCGTAGCCGTGGACAAGGACCAGGCCAAGATCATCGTCAGCAACATCCTCGACAAACCTGGCTCGGCGGCGAAGGTCTTTCGCGCGCTCGCGGATGCCAATATCATCGTCGACATGATCGTGCAGAACGTCGGCCGGCACGGCATCGCCAACCTCACCTTCACCGTGCCGCAGGGCGACACCGGCAAGGCCGTCAAGGCGCTCGAGCCCGTGCTCGATGCCATCGGCGGCGGCCAGGTCGCCGTGCACGAGCACATCGCCAAGCTCTCCGTCGTCGGCGTGGGCATGAAGACGCACAGCGGCGTCGCCGCCATGCTCTTCCAGGCGCTGGCCGACGCGGGCGTCAATATCGAGCTCATCAGCACGTCCGAGATCAAGATCTCCGTCATCATCGACCAGGATCGCGCCGACGAGGCCGCGCGCGTCGCGCACACGGCGTTTGGTCTGGAGAAGATCTAACCAGAAATCAGATATCAGAAGTCGGGGGCCAGAAAACGGATGCCAAAACCCGGAAGCCAGAGGCCAAACATCAGATACCAGAAGTCAGAGGCGGGAAGCTAATGCCAAGAAATCAAAGGACAGATGGGTGAACCAATAAACCATTTTTCCGATCTTATCGTTTATCGGAAAGCTTTCGCGTTGGGCCTGCGCATTTTTGAGCTCTCTCGAAGCTGGCCGGTCGAAGAGCGATATGCGTTGATCGATCAAATTCGGCGTTCGTCGCGCTCCGTTGGCGCGAACATCGCTGAAGCCTGGGCCAAGCGGCGTTATGCGGCCCATTTTGTCAGCAAACTTTCTGATTCGGACGCGGAGCTTCATGAAACCGAACATTGGCTGAGGTGCGCGCTAAAGCATGGTTATCTTGTCCGTGGTGATTTTGATTTGCTTTCGGTTGAACTTACCGAAGTCGGCAAGATGCTGGGCAGCATGATGTACAAACCTGATTCCTTCTTGCTCAGGCCGCGCCGCCCTCAGTCGGCTTCCACTCTCTGACTGCTGCTTTTTTGTCCTTCAATCTCAGCCATCTGCTCTCTGATTTCTGTCTTCTGACCTCTAGCTTCTGACTTCTATGAATTTTCTCTCCACCAGAGGCCAGACTCCGGCGCTCGGCTTTTCGGACGCCGTCGCCACCGGCTTGGCGCCGGACGGCGGATTGTTCCTCCCGGAAACGCTGCCGGATTTTTCCGGCCGGCTGGCCGAATTTGCCAGATTCGGCTATCCGGAATTGTGCTTTGAGTTTCTCAAGGTTTTCGCGACGGACATCCCTGCCGGCACCCTGCGCGAAATCATCACCCGCTCCTACACGCGCTTCGATCATCCCGACATTGCGCCGCTCGTGAAACTCGATGAGCGCACCTATGTGCTCGAGCTTTTCCACGGGCCGACTCTCGCATTCAAGGACTTCGCGCTTCAGCTCCTCGGCAATCTCTACGAGCACCAATGCGCCCTGCGTGGCGAATCGATCAACGTCCTCGGCGCGACCTCGGGCGACACCGGTGCGGCCGCCATCTACGGTCTGCTGGGCAAGCCGCGCACCGCCATTTTCATTTTATATCCCGACGGCCGCGTCTCGCCGTTGCAGGAGCGCCAGATGACCTGCACCGGCGCGAACAACGTCTTCGCGCTCGCGCTCGACGGCACGTTCGACGACGCGCAGGCCGCGCTGAAGGAGGTCTTTGCCGACCAGAAATTCCGCGCGCAGCACCGGCTCTCCGCTGTCAACTCCATCAACCTCGCGCGCGTGCTCGCGCAATGTGTTTATTATCTGTACGCTTGGCTGCGGCTGCCGGCGGCCGCGCGTGACAATGCCGAGTTCGTCGTCCCCACGGGCAATTTCGGCAATGTGCTAGCCGGCTGGATGCTCCGGAAAATGGGCGTGCCCATCCGCGGCTTCAAGGTCGCGACCAACCAGAACGACATTCTCTACCGCCTCTTCACGACCGGCGATTACCGCCTCGGCGACGTGCATCCGAGTCTCGCGCCGTCGATGGACATCCAGGTCGCGTCGAACTTCGAGCGGTTCCTTTATTACAGCCTGGGCCGTGATCCCGCGCGCGTGCGCGAGGTCCTGCAAACATTCAAGGCCACCGGCGCCTACCGCTTCGAGAACTTCGACCGCGACAGTTTCACCGCCTCGCGCTGCTCCGATGCGGAGATCCCCGCAATCATCAGCCGCGTGTACCGCAGTTACGGCTACGTGGCCGACCCGCATACCGCCTGCGGCTTCAAGGAACTCAATCCCGACCGCGTGAGCGTCGTCCTTGCGACGGCCAGCCCGGCGAAATTCCCCGACACCATCCGCCGCGCCATCGGCTCTGAGCCCGTGCACCCGAGCCTCGAGGCGTTGAAGTCCCGGCCGATCGTGAAATATCCGCTGCGCGCCGACGCCCAAGTGATCAAAGCCTTCATCGAGTCGCACGCCGTGTGACGTTGAGGAAAATTGCGGAGATAGATGGATTGTTGGCTTATGAGATGCTGTTACTGATCAAGAAGCTGGCATGAGAATTTTCTAGGGATATTCCGCAGCCGTAATTTTATTGCCATGGGACGATACGGCGCCATTTCTGCAAGCCGTTTGCGTTATGCGTTCACTGCTTTTGCTCATCGCTACATCTGAAAAATCACTTTCGCGCTCATTCCAAGTTCCATGTGCTTTTCTCTTTTCCGCCGGATCTGTCTCTTGGGGTTTGCTGTTGGTTTGGCTCTTGCCGCAGCCGGACAGGCGACGCTGCCGTATATCACCGATTTTGATTCCTCGCTGGGATTCACGACCGGGTCGCTGAATGGCCAGCAAAACTGGCTTGTGCTCAGCGGCTCGGCCGACGTCACCAGTACGGTTTCTTTTATGGGCAATCAGTCTGTCGTGCTGGAATCCGGCACGTCCACTCCCGAGATCGGTCTGCCTTTTGCGGCGCCATCGCCTTCCCAGCCGATCGTCTATGTCGATTGCATTCTTAAGCCGGTGGCCAGTAGTGCCATTTCTTCCTACATTTATCTCGATACTTCGCTGGCTGTGCTCGTCCGCAATGATGGCGCCGGCGGCGGCCAGATTTTTGCTTTCGATGGCGCCGACTGGATCCCGACCCCGGCTGTTTTTGCCATCAACAACAGTAACAACACGGCGACTGATTGGATGCGCCTGACTTTCCGCTTGGATTTCACGGCCAAGACATGGGATCTCTACTACGATGGAATTTTTGTCGCCCATGACGTGGCCTTTCTGGATGACACCATTACTTATCTGCCCTTTTTCATGTATCAGGGCGATCCCACGGCGCCAAGCTACTTGAATCTTCTCTACGCTGGTTCCACCAATCTGCTTTTCACTGATGCCAACAATGATGGCATTCCGGACGACTGGGAAACCACCTATGGGCTGAGCACCTCAATCGACCAGCGCAATCTCGATCCCGATGGCGACGGCCAGACGAACTTGGAGGAATACATCGCCGGCACTAATCCTAATGATTACTACAACGGCGTACTGCCCGTGATCACCTCGCAGGTGGACTCCAGCGGCGTGCCCGGTGCGTCGGGCCTTGTTTCAGTGAAGGTCACCCGCGCTTCCGACGGCGCGCCGCTGCCCAATGCGCCCGTCACCCTGACTGTCACCAGTGGCGCCACGCAGATCGCTGCGACGCTCGGCGGCACACCCTCGGCCTCCGCGACTGTTAAAACGGATTCCAATGGTGTGGCGAGTGCCTATGTCAGCTTTATTACACTTGCCTCCGATACGCTTACGGCCACCGCCCACGCCGTCGCCCCAAACGGCAGTACACTGACTGCAACTATTTCCATTACCATCAATCCGCCGGCGGTCTCCAACCTGCGCCTCTGGGTTAAAGCGGATGATCCCAGAATAACAAGTAGTCCCATCAGCAGCTGGCCCGATAGTGCTGGCGGTAACAATCTCACACAAAGCACCAATTCCAGCCAGCCGACAATGGTGACTGATTCAACCGTGTTGAACGGCCATCCGATGGTGCACTTCAACGGGACCAGCCAGTATCTGCATGTGCCGCTGGCGGTGCTGAGCGGCGTGTCTGGGGCGGAAGCGTTCGTGGTGTTGCGGGCCGCCTCGGCCAGTCCGTCCAGCCCCCGCGCACTCTGGTACATGGGGGCCAACGGCAGCGCGTATCCGGATACGGACGGTAATATCAAGGAGGACTTTTTCTCAAATAATGGCGTCATGGTCGTCGGCCATCCGGTGGCGCTCACCAGCTTCCACTTGCTCGATGTCAGCTCGCAGTCGAACGACTGGGAGGCGCGGCTCAACGGAATCCTTTCCTATGTGACCAACAGCAACACCCCGACCAGCGGGTTCCGGAACGATGCGATCCTGGGTGCGGACGGGTATGGCGGCGTGGGGTCGTACTTTGCCGGCGACGTCGCCGAAATCATCATCTACAATCGGGTGCTCAGCGCTGCGGAGCGTCAGGCGGTCAGTACCTACCTGGCCAGCAAATATGCGCTTTTCAGTCTGCCACCGATTCCGGCCAATCTGGCCGCGACCCCACTGTCGCCCGGCCAAATCAGCCTGCAATGGCAGGCGCCGTTGCGCAGCGACCATGTCAATTACCTCATTGAGCGCTCAACCGACGGAGTGACCTTCAATCAAGTGGCCAGCGTGGCGGACGCCTTGAGCTACATCGACGCAGGGTCCACGCAAAATCCGTTGAATCCGGGCACGACCTATTGGTATCAGGTGCAGGCGCAGGGTTATACGGGCACGTCCAGTCCCAGTCTTCCTGTATCAGTCACCACGCTGTTGACTGGAGGCGGAACGGATATGCCACTGACCAATATGGTGCTGTGGGTGCGTGCCGATGCCGATACGACCAACGGCTCGTCCATGACGGTTTGGGAGGACCAAAGCGGCAGCAATAACGGCGGTAACAATCTCACACAAAGCACCAATTCCAGCCAGCCGACAATGGTGACTGATTCAACCGTGTTGAACGGCCATCCGATGGTGCACTTCAACGGGACCAGCCAGTATTTGCATGTACCGCTGGCGGTGCTGAGCGGCGTGTCTGGGGCGGAAGCGTTCGTGGTGTTGCGGGCCGCCTCGGCCAGTCCGTCCGTCCGCCGCGCACTCTGGTACATGGGAGCCGACGCGACTGCCTATCCGGATACGGACGGCAATATCAAGGATGACTTTTTCTCGAATAATGGCGCCATGGTCGTTGGCCATCCGGTGGCGCTCACCAGCTTCCACTTGCTCGATGTCAGCTCGCAGTCGAACGACTGGGAGGCGCGGCTCAACGGAATCCTTTATTCTGTGACGACCAGCAATACTCCGTCCAGCGGGTTCCGAAACGATGCGATCCTGGGTGCGGACGGATATGGCAACGTGCAAGCGTACTTTGCCGGCGATATCGCCGAAATCATCATTTATAATCGCGTCCTGAGTCCCCAGGAGCGCGAAACCGTGAATTTTTATTTGAACAGCAAATATGCATTTACGGCCGATACGACCGCTTTCGACAGTTATCGCGATGGCAATTACGACGGCCTGCCGGATGCAGTGGATCGTGCATTGGATTTTGATCCCAGCTCCATGGATGTGGACGGCGACGGGATTTCAAATCTGATCGAACTGAGGAATGGCACCGACCCGCTCAATGAGGATACCGACGGTGATGGCGTGCCCGACGGGCAGGATGCCTATCCGCTCGATCCGAATCGCTGGCAGCTGCTCACCTCTGACCCAGACGATCACACGGCTCCAGCCATCACGCTGACTGACCCTGCTGGTGCCGTGCCACTTGACTGATTTTTTTGCCATGCGTCTTTCCTTTCATCTTACCTCCGCGGTTCTGCTGGCCGGCGGCCTCAATCTGATTGGTCCAGTGATGCCCTTGAAGGCTGCGGGTGCATCCGCGACCGAACACATCAAGGCCAACCGCACTCTGCCGCCGGGCGTGGTGTCGAGCCTGCCGGCCGTTGAATTTTCTTCCCCGCCGACGGATGCGCAGATTTCGTCCGCGAGAATTTTTCCCGAGGCTCTTGTTCCCTTGGGCCAACCGACCACCCCGGAAGAAAACACCGCGCTGGCCCGGGCCATCACCCGCTATGAAAATGCCGGGGCCGGCGATGACTTGGACATGTTTGGTGATTTTCTGGCCAAACATCCCAAATCCCCTTGGGCCGCCAGCCTGCACCTTGATCTTGGTTTGCGCTATTTCGCGTCGGCGTACTTTTCCAAGGCGCTGTCGGAATATGCTGCCGCCTGGACGCTCTCCAAGGATGCCACGGATGTTCGCGGCCATGCCATCGGGGATCGTTCGATCGGCGAATTGCTCGAGCTGAATGCCCGCTTTGGTCGCTATGATGTACTGGAAAAATTGTTGAAGGAAATCGACGTGCGGCCGGTCACCGGTCGGGCCTCTGAGCTTGTGGCTGGGGCGCGCCAGGGTCTGTGGCTTATGCAGCACCGGCCTGAGGATGCCTTTCGTTGCGGCCCAGGTGCGCTGGATCGTATCCTCGCCCATCAAAACAAGGACGTCGGCTTCAATCCGAAGCTCACGGGCAGCCGCTCCACCTCGCGAGGCCTGTCCTTGACCCAGGTCTGGAAACTCGCGCACGAGGTCGGCCTCGATTATCAGATGGCCAAACGTGCGCCCGGCGCTGCCATCCTCGCGCCCGCTGTGATTAATTGGAAAGTAGGGCATTATTCCGCGCTTCTCTCCGAAGAAAACGGGGCCTGCCGGTTGGAAGATCCCACTTTCGGTGCGCCCAATTCTTCGCCCTATTCGGCAACACGGGCGGCGCTCGATGCCGAGGCCAGTGGTTACTTTCTCGTTCCGTCCGGGCCGCTGCCAGCCGGCTGGCAACCGGTGGGCGAAGCCGAAGGTGATACGGTTTGGGGCAAGGGAGCTCCCAGCGGGAGCGATTCCTCGCGCGACCGGCCTTACGACAAGAGAACCTGCCCCGGTGATACGGGTGTGCCGGCAGCTAGCACGGGCATGCCGGTGGCCAGCGCGACGCTCATGATCTGCAGCCTCAACTTAATGGACACGCCGCTTTTCTATACTCCGCCCAAGGGCCCGGCAGTCACTTTCACCCTGACTTATAACCAACGTGAAGCCTACCAGCCGACGACATTCACCTATGGCAATGTCGGCAACAAATGGACCCACAACTGGCTCTCCTATATCGATGAAGCGCGCAGCACTTCCTCGCCTTATACCTACATGCCCACGGTCCATCTCATTGGCGGGGGCATTGAGCCTTATCCTACGTCCACCAGCACCACGGCGACGGACCTCACCAGCTATGACTTCTCCTATCAAACGGACAGCCGCGTCCACCTGGTCAAAACCGACGTCAACACCTACACCCAGACCAATCCCGACGGCTCCAGCTATGTTTATGGCTTTCGAGTGGGTGGTGTGGGCCAGCGCCAGTATTTTCTGACCAAGATCATTGATCCTTTCGGCAATGCGCTTGTGCTCGGCTACGACAGCTACAATAGCCAGCCGCGTCTTGTGTCCATCACCGATGCCCTCGGGCAGGTGACCTCGCTTGCCTACACTTGGGCCTCGGATCCGCTCAAACTCACCTTGGTCACCGATCCATTCAACCGCAGCACGCAGCTGGCTTACAACGCCGCTGGTCAGCTCAGCCAGATCACGGATGTTTTTGGCCTTGTCTCGCAGCTTACCTATCAAAACGGCAGCGATTTTATCTCTTCGCTGATCACACCTTACGGCAAAAGTCTCTATGCTTATGGCGAGAACGGCCAGATCCGCTGGCTCACCCTGACCGATCCCGACGGCAATACCGAGCGCGTGGAGTATGATGACAATGTCTCCCCGAATCCCGACGTGGGAACACGGCCCACGGGCATGAGCACCACCGGCGGGTCCGCCAATTTTCGCAATACGTTTTACTGGGACAAGCGCGCCTATCGTGATCATCCGGGGGATGTCACCGCCGCGCGTGCCTATCACTGGCTGCACAATAATCTCCTCCAATGTTCCGGCACCCTTGGGAATGAGAAGTCCGCCTTGGAGGCAAACCGCGTCTGGTACAATTACGAAGGCCAGGGCGACCCGGATTTCGAAGGCACGTCCGGCAATGTCACCGCGATCGGCCGGGCGCTCGATAACGGCGACAGCCAGCTTTACCAGTACACCTATAATTCTTTCGGCAAGGTCACCAAGGCCACGACCAAAGGCATCACTTCCAGCAATACGACCGTGTTGAGCCGCGAAACCGATTACGTTTACGCCACGAATGGCATCGACCTGACCGAGGTGGATCAGGTCACCGGCACTGGCGGGCAGCATGACGTCCTGGCGAAATATACCTACGACACGACCCTGGTTCCGACTCCTCCTCCGCACTTGCCGACGGCCACCACCGATGCTTCCGGCCAGGTGACGCAATACCGCTACAACTCTGCGGGACAGATCCACACCGTTACCAACGCCAAGAGTGAAACCACCACTTTCTGGTACACCGCCGATGGCTCGGCTCTTGGCTCTACTCCCGATCCGGCCGCCACCGGCTATCTCGTGGAAATCGATGGCCCGGTGACCGGCGCCAAGACCACCTTTTCCTACGACGATCATGGCCGGGTGAAGATCATCACCGATTCCGAAGGCTACGCCGTCACCACCCTTTACGATGCCTTCAACCGGCCCACGACCATTACCTATCCCGACCAGACGACAGTTCAGAATGTCTATGACCGGCTCGATTTGGCTGCGCAAATCGACCGCCTCGGCCACTCGACCCAGTATCATTACAACGCCCTGCGCCAGCTCGCCGAGGTAATCGATCCGCTTGGCCGGATCACGCAATATGACTGGTGCGGCTGCGGTGCGCTGTCTTCGTTGACCGACCCTGCGGGCAATCTCACCAGCTTTGCCTACGACCTCCAGGGCCGGATGACGGGCAAGCAGTACGCCGACGGTCATGGTTACACCTACGCTTACGAAACCGACAGCAGCAGGCTCAAGTCCGTGACAGATGCCCTGGGACAGGTGACCCATTACGCGTACAATGACGACGACACTCTCCACCAGGTCAGCTACACCGACACCAGTGGGGCAGCGCTCAATCCGGCCACGCCCAGCGTCACTTACAGCTACGATCCGGTCTATCCGCGCGTGACCACGAGGCTCGATGGCAGTACCGATACGACGTACTACGCGTATTATCCGGTGCCGTCCAGCGGCACCACGACCGGCGCCAACCAGCTCGAGAGCATCGACGGGCCGCTGGCGAACGATACCATCACCTACACCTACGACGAGCTTGGCCGTACGTTGAGCACCTCGATCAACGGCTCCGCCAATGCCTCCAGTGTCATTTATGATGCGTTGGGCCGCGTGACGAGTGCGACCAATCCCCTGGGGCAGTTCACTTATGGTTACGTCGATACCACCGGCCGGCTCGACCACATCATTTATCCCAACAGCCAGCGCACGAATTACAGCTATTATCCTAATTCTGCCACCACGCCGGGCAACGATGACCAGCGCCTCTCTCAGATCCAGAACCTTGTCGCCGCCGGCGGGGCGAATATCTCCACCTTCGGCTACACTTACGATGCGAACGGCATCATCCAGACCTGGAGCAAGCAGATCGACACGGCTTTGGCGCTCACTTCGACGTTTACTTACGATGCCGCCGACCAGTTGAAGACGGCCGTGGTGCCGTCGTCCTCCTCGGTCTCCACCGCCTACCGTTATCTCTACGACAAGGGTGGCAATCGGACAAGCGAGCAGATCGACAGCGCCGTCGCCGCCGCCACGGTCAATAATCTCAACCAGGCCACCGGCTTCAGCTCCACCGGCCCCGTTCATTTCACCGGCACGCTCAGCGAGCCGGCCATTGTCACTGTCAACGGCCAGTCGGCCGCAGTCGATTCCGGCAATCATTTCAGCGCCGATGTGCCTCTCGCGCCTGGCACGCACACCGTGGCCGTGGTTGCGACCGACGGCAGCGCCAATGCGCGGACCAAGCATTACAGCGTGACCGTGGCCGACAGCGGCGCCACCCGCACACTGACCTACGATTTCGATGGCAACCTGACCGACAACGGCTCAGGGCAGACTTATACTTATGACGCCGCGAATCGTCTGACCAAGATCACCTATGCCGACAATTCAACCACCGAGTTTACCTACGATGGCGTGGGCCAGCGGGTGAAGATCGTCGAGAAGAACAGCTCCGGCACAACCACCAGCGACAAGCGCTTTGTCTGGTGCGGCGGCGCGCAGCCGTGCGAAGAACGCGACGCCAGCAACAACGTCACGAAAAGGTTCTACGCGCAGGGTGAGCAGATCGGCGGCACGAACTACTACTTCACCCGTGATCACTTGGGTTCTGTCAGAGAGATGACCGACAGCACCGGCGCGATCCGGGCACGGTATGATTATGATCCGTACGGTCGGCGCACGCTGGTCAGCGGCACCGACTTGGCCGACTTCGGATTTGATGGGATGTATTATCATCAAGCCAGCGGGCTCTTTTTCACGCTTGACCGCGCTTACGATCCTAGCCTCGGCAGGTGGACCACTCGCGACCCTGCTGGCGAAAACGGCGGCATCAACCTTTACGATTTTGTCGGCAACGATCCGATCAACGCCGTCGATCCGCTCGGGCTATGCGGCTGTGCCGCTCTCCAGCAGCAGTTGGCTTATGCGGAATCTGTTTTGGCTCAAAATCAGGGTTACTTCGCTGAGGGTGGCCAATATGCCGGGCTCCCAGGGTTTATTTCTGGCGCTGACACGGTTTCTAACACCGCAACCGATACCGGAACTATTGCTGCGATTAGGTCAGCCACCTATGGCATTAAAGAAACAGCCGGGCGTTACGGAACAACGATACGCTCCACCCCGTATATCGCAAATAAAGTGGGCCTTGGCCTCGGAATTTTAGGTACAGCTATTGATGCAAACAATCTAAGGAACGCGATTAATAGTAACGATACAGGTGGCGAAATTTCCGGCATTGCTGCCGTAACATTGGATGGCCTTTCTTTCATTCCAGCATTAGGGGTTGGCATCACAGCTGGACAGTTTTTGGCAAATGCGGCGATCACTGGGTACAGTGTATATGAAAATGCAATAGATCGCGCCAACACCAGGCAAAGCGCTGCTATGTCTCAAAAAACTATATCTATTGCAAAAGCAACGATCTCAAAATTGAATAGTGAGTTAGCGGCTGGTGGTTGTCACTGATATGAATAACAAAGATAAAATTATTTATTGGAGGCTCCTAGCATTCGTTTTGGTCCTTGGCACATTTCCATTACTTTGGTCAATCTATATGTGCGCGAGCGACGGAGAGCTATGGCCAACACTGAAGTTATCCGTTGCCGTCATTTTTGCTTTGTTTGCAGCATTCCGACTGTTCAACGGCGCGCGCAAAATTAAGCGCGGTCAAGATAGCGGCAACCAATAGCAATGGGCGTGCCCTGTGCCAATATCACTGAAAATCGCACTTGGCTGAGCTTCTCGAAACAGAGGCCGCAGTCTGGCATATTTCTTACCATCTGAAACGCGGCAACACAAACTCCCGCCCCTGCAAGTGCTGTTTCGCGCCAACCAGAGTTCCTTCGCACGCAGTCAAGGCAGCAAAGTTCATCTCAAAGCGGATCAGCCGCGCGACTCATCCAAGCTATGTCGGAGAAGGATCGGGCCAGCATGTAGTGTTCGCAAGTTTGCTTCTGCGCCTTCTGTGGCAAAATTCCGGAACCTGGCATGGTTTGCCCGAGCATGGGATCGGGGCAACCTGTAGTCCCTGATGGCAAAAAATTATCGACAAGCCGCCCGGGGTGGGTTCATTTAGGCCCCAGCATGTCTCCGTTTTCGGCCATTATTATCGCGATTATCAGCACGCCCCGGCCCGGGCGCGGAGACTCGGCGTAAGCGCACCACGCACGCCGCCAACCGCTGAAGACCCCGGGCCAACCCCCGGGGTTTCGTTTTTTCCAGCCATGAAAAATCAAGCCACCTCCACGATCAAAATCTATGACACCACGCTCCGCGACGGAACGCAGGGCGAGGGCATCAGCTTTTCCGTCGCCGACAAGCTGCGCATTGCGGAAAAGCTCGACCAGTTCGGCATGGACTACATCGAGGGCGGCTTTCCCGGCTCGAATCCGCGCGACATCGCGTTTTTTGCCGAGGCGAAGAACCTGCGGCTCAAGCATGCGCGCCTGGCCGCGTTCGGCTCCACCCGTCGCGCCGGCGCGAAGGCGGACGAGGATCCGCAGCTCCGCACGCTGCTCGACAGCGGCATGCCCGTGCTCACGCTCGTGGGCAAGACGTGGCTGCTGCACGTGACGGAAATCCTCCGCACCACGCCGGAGGAAAACCTGGCGATGATCGAGGACAGCATCCGCTACCTCACGGCGCAGGGGCGCGAGGTGGTTTATGACGCCGAGCATTTCTTCGACGGCTTTCGCGACAATCCCGACTACGCGCTGAAAACGCTGGCCGCGGCACTGCGGGGCGGCGCCAGCAACCTCTCGCTCTGCGACACCAACGGCGGCATGCTGGTCGACGATTTCAAGGCCACGGTCGGCCGGGTCGTGGCCGAGTTCGGCGGCGACAAGGTGGGCGTGCACTGCCACAACGACAGCGGCCTGGGCGTGGCGCTCACGCTGGCCGGCGTCGCCGCGGGCGCGACACTCGTGCAGGGCACGGCCAACGGCTACGGCGAACGCGTGGGCAATGCCAACCTAACCACGGTCCTGCCCAATCTTCTCCTGAAAATGGGCCGCACCGCGCATTGCGCGCCGCAGCTCGCCGAGCTGCGCGAGCTGTCGCTGTTTTTCGACGAGCTGGCCAACCTGCGGCCCGACCCGAAGGCGCCCTACGTCGGCGCCTCGGCCTTTGCGCACAAGGGCGGCCTGCACGCCAACGCCGCGTCGAAGGTCGCGCGCAGCTACGAGCACATCGAGCCGGCGCTGGTGGGCAACCGCACGCGCGTGCTCGTCTCCGACATGGCCGGCCGCAGCAGCCTCGTGATGAAGGCGCGCGAGCTGGGCTTCGAGCTCGATGAAAAATCACCCGCGCTCAAGACGCTGATCGAGGAGCTCAAGGACCTCGAGTTCCGCGGGTACGAGTTCGAGGCGGCGGACGCCTCGCTGAAGCTGCTCGTGGCGAAACATCTTGGAAAACGGCCATCGTTCTTCGAGATCGAGGGTTATCGCGTCATTATCGAGCGCCACTTGGGCGAGCTTACCGCCGAGGCGACCGTGAAATTGAAAATCGACGGGAAAAGTTTCCACACCGTGGCCGAGGAGGCCGGGCCCATCGGCGCGCTCGACCGTGCGCTGCGACGTGCGCTGGAGCAGGTTTACCCGCAGCTCAAGGAAATGGAGCTGCGTGACTACAAGGTGCGCATCCTCGACAGCCGGGACGGCGCCGGTTCGCGCACGCGCGTGCTGATCGAGAGCGGCGACGCCCACGGCATCTGGGGCACGGTCGGCGTGAGCGACAACATCGTCGACGCCAGCTGGGAAGCCCTGCGCGATGCGGTCGACTACAAGCTTATGCAGGATGCGGAGAGGGGAAAAAGTTGAGAGCTGAGAGTTCGGAGTTGAGAGTCAGATGCCAGAGGACAGAAGTCAGAGTGCAGTGAAAGCCAGCCTCCGCCTTCCTGGTTTTGATTTCCATTTTCTGACTTCTGCCCAGCTCTCAACTCGAGGCTCGGGCTTCCGCCCTCTGATTTCTGCCATCTGATCTCTATCTCTGCCCTACAGCAGCGGCGCCAGCAGGCGGCTGAGCTCCTCGGCGAGGCGGCTTGGCAGGCGGGGTTTTTTCGCCCGCTCGGGCTTGAACGCGTGGCTCTGGTTGAAGAGGTCGGTGGCCCAGGCCTTCATGGCGAGCACCTCGGGCTCGGAGTAGAGGAACACGCCGATTTCAAAATTCACGAACAGGCTGCGCAGGTCGAAATTGGCCGAACCCATGAGCGCGATGCGGTCGTCCACGATGACGCCCTTGCTGTGCATCATGCCGTGGTGGAAAAGGCGCACGTGTACGCCGGCCTTGGCCAGTTCGCGCGTGTAGTAACGGCGGGCGTAATCCGCCACCCGGTGGTTCGAGCGGGCGGGCACGATAAGCGTGACCTCGCGCCCGGCGCGGGCCTTGACGAGGAGCGAACGGAACAGGACCTCGTCCGGGATGAAATACGGCGTGATGATCCAGATGCTGTGCTTGGCCTCCTGGATCATCGAGACCAACGATTCGTAAAGCGGGTCGCCCTCGACGTCCGGCCCGCTGGCGACGACCTGCAGTTCGCTCGAGCCGCGCGGCGTGCCGAGGTCGCCCTGAATTTCCGCATGCAGTGCCGCGAGGTCCTTTTTGCCGGCAAAGCTCCAGTCGGCCAGGAACACCTCGTTGAGCAGCGCGGCCCCGGGGCCCTCGATGACGACGCCAAAGTCGTGCCAGCGCTTTTTCAACGGCGTCGGCCCCATGTATTCGCGGGCGAGGTTGTGGCCACCGATGATGGCGGTCTGGTAGTCGAAGATGGCGATCTTGCGGTGATTGCGCAGGTTGGTCGTACCGCGCGACTGCAATGGCACGACGGGAAGGAAGCGCACGACCTCGCCGCCCGCCGCGCGCAATGGATCCACGAACCCGCGGCTGGAAAAAAAGCAGCCCACCGCGTCGAGCAGCAGGCGCACCTTCACACCTTCGCGTGCGCGCTGGGCGAGCAGCCGCACGAGGCGCCGGCCGACGTCGTCGCGCCCGAGGATGAACGTGGTGATGTGGATGGTGTGGCGGGCGGCGCGGATGTTTTCCTCCAGCGCGGCGTAGGCGTCTTCGCCGGTCGTGAGCAGGCGGACGGCATTGCCATTGACGGGCGGGCAGGCGCCGGAGGCGATGGCGGTTTGCGCCGTGGCCGAGGAGGTGTCGGCGTAAACATGTTTTCCGCCACCGGGCAGCACCGGGCAGAGCGGGAGTTTGCGCGCGATGAGGCGCTTGAGCTTGCGGCCGCCCAGGAAGAGGTAGAGCGGCACGCCGACATAGGGAATGAGGATGATGACGAGCAGCCAGGCGACGGTATTGCCTGGCTGGCGCTTCTCGCTCATCAGGCGCGCGATGAGGAAGAGCGCGAGCAGGAAGCCGCCGACCGTCAGCAGGTGAGGCAGCACACCATTGACGAAAGGATGGTTCATTAGCTCGCGCATGGGGCCATCGTGACCCCTTCCGGCCGGCTTCGGCAATCGAAAGCGGCAAAATACCTTGACTCAGGCGAGAGGCGTTGAGGACGCTTGTTACCCTTTTGGAACGGCCGCCCCGCCGGATTCCAAGCCCCATGCCCCGTTTTCCCTCCACCTTTGGTTCACAGCCATGAGAATCATTTTATTGGGCACGGCGGCGGGCGGCGGGCTCCCCCAGTGGAACTGCAATTGCGCCAATTGCCGGGAAGTGCGGACAGGCTCCGCCCACATCACAGCGCGGACGCAGTCGTCGGTGGCGATCAGCGCAGATGGCGTCCGCTGGTTTCTGCTCAATGCCTCGCCGGATCTGCGCGGCCAGATGGAAAACTTCGCTCCGTTGCATCCCCGCCCGAAGACGCGGCGCTCGACCCCGGTCGAGGCCGTCCTTTTGACGAATGCCGACCTGGACCACACGCTTGGTCTGTTGTTGCTGCGGGAGGGAGGGCCGCTGCCCGTCCACGCCACGCCGCGCGTCCGGCGCACGCTGACCAGGGATATTTCCATCGACCCTGTGTTAAAGGCATTTTGCGGCGTCCGGTGGATCGCGCCGCCGCGCCGGCTTGCACCGCTGCTGGACCGCGCCGGGAAAAAGAGCGGATTGCTTTACGAAGCGGTTGAGTTGCCGGGAAAGCCGCCGCGTTTTGCCCGCGGCGGACGTGGGGTCCAATCGGGCCATTGTATCGGCTACCGGATTCTCGACGAAAAAACCGGCGGATGCCTGATGTTTTTTCCGGACGTGGCGGCCATCGATGACCGCACCGCGAGTCTTTTGGGCGCATGTGACGCGCTTTTGTTCGACGGAACGTTCTGGTCGGAGGATGAAATGCAGCAGGCGGGAGTGGGGCACACCCCGGCGAAAAAAATGGGGCACATGCCCATTGCAGGGCGGACTGGCAGCCTGAAACGGCTGGCCGCGCTGACGTCCGTCCGCCATAAGATCTACGTTCACCTCAACAACACCAATCCCATCTTGCGCAAAAACTCTCCTGAACATGCCGCCGTCCGCGCTGCGGGCCTGAAAGTGGGCAGCGATGGCATGGAAATAACGATTTGAACATGACCACGAGACTCTGGAGCCAACAAACCTTCATGGCCAAATTGCGGGCCGTCGGCAGCAAGAGCTACCACCATAAGCATCCATTTCACCTGCGGATGAATGCCGGCGAGCTGGACCGTGAGGCCATTCGCGGATGGGTGGCCAACCGGTTTTATTACCAGCGCAACATCCCGGTGAAGGACGCCGCGATCATTTCCAACTGCCCGATTCGCGAAGTGCGCCGGCTCTGGCTGCATCGCGTCAGCGACCACGACGGATTGAAGCCGGGCTCCGGCGGCATCGAGGCGTGGGTGCGGCTGGCCAAGGCCTGCGGCCTGAAGGAAGAAGAGATCTGGGATGAACGCCATGTTTTGCCCGGCGTGCGCTTTGCGGTGGATGCCTATGTGACTTTTGCCCGCACCAAACCCTGGCCGGTAGCGATTTCGTCGTCGCTCACGGAATTGTTCGCGCCCGACATCATGGCCCAGCGACTGGTGGCCTTCCCGAAATACTATCCCTGGGTCAAATCATGGGGTTTTGATTATTTCCGCAGCCGGGTGGTGCAGGCGCGGCTGGATTCCAATGAAGGCCTGCGACTGACGATGAAATACTGCGACACGCCCGCCCTGCAGGCGGCGGCCGTGCGGGCTTTGTCCTTTAAATGTGACGTGCTCTGGACGATGCTCGACGCCATCGAGACCGCCTACGAAAGTTAACCCCCGCGGTTTTACCATGCTGCCCATTTCCCCTGCAGAGCGTCCCAAGTTATCCCCCCGGGCCCGGCTTCAGACCGACAAGGTGACCGGCCATCCCATCCTGCTTTATCCGGAAGGCGTGCTGGTCTTGAATCCCACCGGCCGCGCGATCGTGGGCCTCTGCAACGGGGAGGCGACCCTGCAGGAAATCATTGAAAAACTGGCGGCCGAATATCGCACGCCCCCGGAAAATGTTTCCGGCGATGTGATCAATTACCTGGACCGCCTGCGTTCGCTCAACCTGCTGGAAATCGCAAACCAAGGGAATTGAAGCACCATGGTTCGATCGATCCCACGGCCTTTCAGTCTGCTGGCAGAAGTGACCCACCGGTGTCCGCTGCATTGTCCGTATTGTTCGAATCCGACGAAGTTGCCGCCGGTGGGCGATGAGCTGGCGACCGATGAATGGCGGCGCGTCCTCAACGAGGCATCGGAGATCGGCGCACTGCACGTCGGTTTTTCCGGCGGCGAGCCGCTCCAGCGCCCCGATCTGGCCGAACTGGTGGCGTCCGCGCATGCCGCCGGCCTTTATTCAAACCTGATCACGAGCTCGCTCGGGTTGAGTCGCGGACGGGCCGAGGAGTTGAAGGCCGCGGGATTGGACAGCGTGCAAATCAGCTTTCAATCGGACGAGGAGCCGCTGGCCAACCTGATCGCAGGGACGAAGGCGCACGTCAAAAAGCTGGAGGCGGCGGCGCTCGTGCGCGAACTGGGCTTTCCGCTGACCATCAATGTCGTGCTGCACCGGGGCAACATCGGCCGGCTGGGCGCGATCATTGCGCTGGCCGAGAGTCTGGGCGCAGAGCGGCTCGAACTCGCCAACACCCAATTCTACGGCTGGGCCTTTCAAAACCGTGCGGCCCTGCTCCCGACACGGATGCAGGTGCGGGAAGCGGCCGAAATTTCGTTTGCGGCGAAAAAGCGGCTCATGGGGAAAATGGAAGTCATCTTTGTGGCGCCGGATTATTATTCCGACCGGCCCAAGCCCTGCATGCATGGCTGGGGCAGCCGCCACCTGACGGTGAATCCGCGCGGCGATGTGCTGCCGTGTCCGACGGCCGGGGAGATAAAATCACTGCGCTTTGAAAATGTCCGGCAAAAGACGCTGCGCTGGATCTGGGAGGAATCGGAATCCTTCAACCGCTTTCGCGGGACCGAATGGATGCCGCAGCCCTGCCAGAGCTGCGAATTCCGCGAGATCGATTTCGGTGGCTGCCGCTGCCAGGCGGCGCTATTGACCGAGGACGCGGCGAACACCGATCCGGCCTGTTCGCTTTCGCCATTCCGTGAACGGCTCACAACGCTGGTCGACTCCATTCAGGATCCCGCCATCAGCGTTCCTTTTGCCGCAGGGGCCGGCCAGATTGTTTACCGCGAAAATCCGCAGTGACCTGCCGTTTTGGATACAAAAAAAGACCGCAGAAATCTGCGGCCTTTTAAAAGGATGCTTGAGATTACTGCGGCTCAGGCTTCGAACTGATCGACGTCGCCGGAATAAGCGGTGCACTCCATGCTCACGGGGATTTGCTCAAAATCGGGGGTGATCCATTTGATGTCCATATTCAACAAGGTAGTTAAGGGTTAACTTTAGCTGACAAAACATTGCAAGAGTGGCCAGGGGAAATCCTGCTTGTCAACGCCCAAAAGCGTAAAATATAAAATCACATAAAGTGCTTATCTGTAATAATTAAAGAAGATTAAATGTCATCGTCCATTTTCCTGTTTCCGGCGTCCTTCGGCGCCGATCTTTGCGCTGGTTTCCCGCGCTGTGCCCAATGCGCAGAGGTTGGGCGGGGTGATGCCCTGCAATGGTTTGCGGGTGGGTGGGCTTTGGCCAAGGTTTGAGCGATGCGCCCCATCTTCGCCGCCAATCTTATCGGCAAAGTCATCGCGGTGGCGGCGTGGACTCATGCTCCGTGGCTGGCTGCGGCATTTTTCTTCGGACCCGACTTTTATCTGCTCTATCATCTGCTGGCGCCATCAGGGCAGGCACTGGGCCGGGTGATCACGCATTTTTCCAGCGAACAGCGGGAGGTCTGGCTGACGGTCGACGACGGGCCCGATGCGGCGGATACGCCGCGCATCCTCGACTTGCTGGACCAGCATCGCGCGCGCGCCACGTTTTTTCTCATCGGCTGCCGGGCGGTCCGACATCCGGAGCTCGTGGCGGAAATTCTCCGGCGGGGTCACGAGGTGGCGCACCACACCCAGACGCATCCGCTTTACACCTTCTGGTATGCGGGTCCCTCGCGGGTCCGCCGGGAATTGGATGACGGCCTGGCCTCGTTACGGAAAGGAGGCGCCGAGCCGCGGTGCTTCCGTTCGCCGGTGGGTATCAAGAACGCCTTCCTGCATCGTGCGCTGGCCCGGCGCGGCCTCACCTGCATTGCCTGGAGCGTGCGCAGCGGCGACAGCCGGCTCAAGGATCCGGATCGAATTGTGGCTCGGGTGATGAAACAGGTTGAACCGGGGGCCATCATCCTCACGCACGAAGGGCCGGATGTGCCGGTTCAGGTCAGGGTCGAAGCCATCGCGCGTTTGCTCAAGGCATTGGAGGCACAAGGTTTCAGCTGTATCGTGCCTGACGCCGGGCAGTGGCGTTGAATGGCTGCGGCCGCAAAATGGCTTGATGCGCTTTTGCGCCGGGTGTTTGGTCATCCCGCCTTGGCCATGCCGATGAAATGTTTCATGCTTTGTCTGTTGGCGGCTTTCGCGATGTTTGCCGGCCGGCCAACGAACGGATTCCGCGCATGACCGTTGTTGAAAAGGCCGGGAGGGGGGCGCTGTCGCTGGAGATCGAATTCGGAAGCGCTGCGGCCGCTTACTTGGAAGATTCCCGGGCCGGTCTGCGGTTGCCGCTGCCTCGATTGGGTGGCGAAACCACGGAGCGCATTTTTTCCTCGTTGCGCCCCGCGGGTGAGGCGGCGGGATTTCAGCTCTTTTCTGCGGACGGATGGTTGCTGGGCTGCGGCCTTCAGCCGGCGACGGAGGCGCCCGAGGCGGCAGCGCTGGAACTTTATCGCCGCCTGCTGCGGGCGACGGACGGGCGATGGCTCTACCGGGTCTGGAATTATGTCCCGGACATCAACGGGCTGAGGGATGGATTTGAAAATTACCGTGCCTTCAGCGCTGGCCGCGCGCAGGCATTTGAGGAGGCGTTCGGCGCCGACTACCGCCGGAAGCTCCCGGCGGCCTCCGCCGTGGGCTGCTTGGGCGGAACGATGGCGGCAATCTTTGTGGCCGGCAGCCAGGCTCCGCGCCATGTCGAAAATCCCGAGCAAATTTCCGCCTACCATTATCCACCCAAGCACGGACCGTCTCCGCCGAGCTTTTCCCGCTCCACGATCGTCGCACACGGGGGCGGAAAGCTCATCTTCATTTCAGGCACGGCCGCCATCAAGGGCCATGAGACGGTCGCGCCCGGTGCGCTTGAGGCGCAGCTCGAATGCACACTCGACAATCTGCGGCTGATGTCCCGCGCGGCGGGTATTGGCGAAAACTTCGGTGCCAGCGGTGAGTTCGTGCGCCATTTCAAAATTTATCTTCGCCGGGCCGGGGATCTTCCGGCCGCCATGGTGCGGCTGAAAAGATCGTTGCTGCGGCCGGATGATCAGGTCGTGTGGCTGCAGGCCGACCTTTGCCGGGCCGAGCTTGACGTGGAAATCGAAGCTACGCTGGTGGGAAAATAGGGGTTCAGCGGCTGAGAACGGCGCGCAGCTCGCGCATGTCCGGCTTGCCTCGTGCCGTGAGGGGAAACTCTGCGAGTACGACCACCTTGCGCGGGATTTTCCAGGCGGCCAGCTGGTCGCGGAGCGTTGTGCGAATGGACTCGGCCGAAATATTTCCGGACACAACGGCGGCCAGGACATCGGCCCGGCCGGGATGCAACGCGACGAAAGCGTCGCGCACTTCCGGCAGCTGGCGCAGGGTTTGCTCGACCTCGGCGGGGTTGAGCCGGCGTCCGCCGATCTTGACGAAGCGGCCGCTGCGACCGAGCAGCACGACTTCGCCATGTTCGTTGAGCTTCGCGAAGTCGGCCGGAGAATGTTGGTCCGATTTTTTCCCGGCGCGCCGGTTGCCGATCGTATAAACAGCGGCGCTTTTCACCAGGAAGCGGCGGCCCCGACCGAAGGTTAACCGCACCCCTTTAAGCGGAGCGCCGACGCTGCGGCCGGCCAGCGTGGCTTCGCCCGAGCGGTCATAGCTGATGCCGCCGGTTTCGCTGGAGCCGTAGAAACTGTGAATCTTGAGGCGAAAGCGGTCGTGAAAGGCGCGGGCGGTTTCCGGCTCCAAGAGAGCGCCGGCGGAGATGACGGTGCGCAGGCTTCGCAGTTGCACGGGAGAGATGTCCGTTTCGGCCATGGCGCGAAGAAGCGTGGGCACGGCGGGAAACAACGTCGGCCGCCAGCGTTCGATGGCTGCGGCCACCGCCTGCGGCAACGCCGACACGCCGCAGATCACGGTCGTGCCCTGGGCCAGCAGTGGAATCACGAGATTGCCCAAGCCGTAGGAATGCCCGAAAGGAATGAGCGCCAGATTCACATCGCCGGGCTGGATGCCCATCGTTGCGCAGATTTGCCGCCCGTCGGCCAGCATCTGGGCGTCGGTGAAGGCGAGCGCGCGTGGCGTGCCGGTGGAACCGGAGGTGAGTTTTATCAGGCAACGGCCATCGCGATGGTGCCGGCGTTTCAGGCCGGTCGCTTCAAGCCGTCCGGCATTCCAAATAAAATCGGCACCGATTTTCCCGGCCAGAGCGTGGCGCACGGCGGTCGGCTCGGCTGGGTCGAGCGGAACGGCCATGGCCCTGGATTTGAGCAATCCGAGAAAAAGCTGCAGCCAGGTGATGCCGTTGGGCTCGGCGAAAACGACGGTCTGGCCGGCGATCGGCGCGGCATGGTGGGATGCCCATTCGGCGGCCAGCGCATCGATTTGCCTTCGGCTCCAGGTTTGGCCGGTGGCCGCATCGATCAACGCCGGGGCGCCAGGCTTGGCGCGCACGATGCGATCCCAGACTTTGCTCAGCGTGGCCGGCATGATTCAGGAGAGTTGGAATCGCCGCGGGCCAGCGGTTCAAGTTCGACGGCGGTGAGGGCGGTGAGTACGATCAGCGCGACAGTCAGGCCGAGGCTGTGGACGACGGGGATCCGGCTGAAACTCAGCACGCCGAAGGAAGAGGCGGCGCTCAAGGCCGAAAGCCGGATGGCCACGGGCGGAGGCGTGCCGCCATGGGCACTTTCGGAGGAAAAGATGGCGTAATTGTGCGCGAGACAGAGGCCGAGGAACGCGCCCAGCAGATGGAAAAGATTCAACGTCTGGCCGAGGAACCCAAACACGCCGAAGATGAAAAAACACGAGCCGGCGGGGATCAAGGCGATGCGCAGTCCGGCGCGGAAGGGGTAGATCACAAAGACGCTGATGATCACGAGGGCGAGTCCCACGAGGCTCAACCGCAGGGCGGACCAACGGTAGCGCGTAAATAGATGGTTCAGCGACTGGAGCTGGTCTGCGCTAACGGTGAAAAGACCGGCGGGCGGCAGTGGTGCGTCCGGTTGCTTGATGATGGTGAGAAACCAATACAAGGGGCCATGCGAATTGTAGAGCTGCGCGAGCGGCCCGGTGATGATCCGCCCGATGTCCGCGTAGAGGTCGGCATAAGCGCCCGCCGGCGGATTTTTCCGCAGGTTGGCCCAATCGTCGAAAAACGAATCAAAGGACGCGGGCACGAAGCCATGGCGGTCCAGAGCCGCGCGAAAATCGTCGGCAAATCCATCGAGATTGTTCAATCGTGCCGGCAGCGCCTGCCAGTCCTCCTCGGTAGGAAACACGAGGCCGAAACTGGCGGGCGCAACGCCGGGCGCGGTTTTTGACTCGTAAGCCAGGAAATTTTCCAGGTGCCGGCGGGCCTCCGCCACCGAGTTTCCATAGGTGAGATAGACGGAATTATCCGAAGTGTCGCCGAACAGCGTTCGCAGCGCTTGCTCGTTGGCGATCAATTGGGGCGCCGGAATGTCGAGTTCCCGGATGTCGTCCTGCCAGTGCAGCCGCCACGGTCCGGCGAGGGCGATCGCAATTGCGGTGATAAACATCAGGCGCGGAAGCAGCCGTTGCCATGGGCTTTTGCTGGCGGAGAGCCGGCCGAATTGACGGCCTTCGAGAAAGGGCTGTTCCAGCTGCGCGAAGTACAGCATCGCCCCTGCGAGCGCACACAACAAACCGGCGCTGACAAAAAGACCGACCTGCCGGATGAACGGAAGGTTGGAGAAAAGCAGCAGCGAGAAACCGATCACCGTGGTGAGGCAGCTCGCCAGCAGCGGCTTGAGCAGGCGGCCCAGCTTGTCGGCGTAAGGTTCGCCGGGCCGCCGCGAAGGCTGCATGTAAATATAAAACCCGTAATCGATCGCGACGCCGCTAAGCAGGGAGCCGATCACGAAAACAAGGACATGGAGGCGAGGAAAGAGCAGCGTAGAGGCCGTCCAGGCGCCGAGGAGGGAACAGACAATCACCGGCAGCAGGTGCAGCATTTTCCAGATGCGGCGGACAAAAACACAGCCGACCGCGAGCACGGCGAGGATGGAAGCGGTGTTTAGGATTTTGATTTCCCATTCGATCCTTGCGCGGCTGGCCGCGGCGAAGCGATTTATGCCGGACCACTGAACTTCGACGGACGGATAGTGTGCGCGGGTTTTGGCCAGCGCCTGTTCGACAGCCGCAAAGACGGGCTGCTGGCCTTCCTCAGTGAGCGGCGAAGCCTTGATTCGCGCCCAGATGAGGGCGTGGCCATCGGCGTGGGCCCCGGGCAGGCCGAGCGAGCCGGCGCGTTCAATCAGGTGTGGCGTCAGCAGGAGGGGATCCTTCAGTACCAAATCCTGCATGGGCACGGCTTCGGGTTTGCTGAGGAAAGACTCAAGGTCGGCCGCGGCGCGCTCGGCCAGCCAGGAGGAAAATTTCTGCGCGGGCTGGCCGGTTTGCGCGAATTCACGCTGCCGTTCGCCCAGCCAGGCCGGCAGCAGCAATGCAAAACGCCGCTCAAAGATATGCCGTCCCATTTCGGTTTGAGCCGTGGTGTCGCCCAGGGTCACAACCTCGGCCAGGGCGGGCGATCGGGCGAGCTCATCGGCGAACAGCCGGGCGGCGGGCTCAGGCGAAACCGTGGGCGCGGCTGGATCGTGCAGTGCGAACAGCATCACCCGGACCTGCAGGTCGCCGGCGAGGCTCCGGGCCACGGCGACCTCGGGCGACTGTTCATCCGGCGGGATGAGGTCGAGGACATTGGTCGAAATTTTCCGGGTGTAGTCCAGCCGGGCCAGCCAGCCTGCGCACAGGACGACGAAGGCGGCGAGTGCGCAACGGGCGAAAAGTTTCTGGCGGGCCGGTTCCACGGCGGTCAGCGAAAATAACGGGCCAGCTCGTCCGCGGAAAAGACCACATTCTCGTGCGTTTCGCCGATGAGGATTTCGATGTGTTGTGAGGCGGACACGATCAGCTCGATTTTGCGCAGCCGGGCCTTTTCACCGGAGATAACGAGGGAAGACAGGTTCCCGACGAGCGCCGGGTCGCGCGGCACAAGGGCGAGCGTCCAGGCCTCGGCCTCACGCTGCCCATGGAGTTCGAATTTTTTTTCAAGCTGCGGCAGGTCGAAATGAAGGACGTCAACCAGGGCGGAAGTCGCCGCCTGGGCCCGGCTGTCGGCCGGCGCGGCCCGCTCATGGCCCTGGTCATCGCGCATCAGCAGGCCGCGATCATCGATGATGAGGATGCGGGACTCGGGGGTGAGGTAGTGCAGGCTGAGGCCGCGGCTGGCGACGATGCGAATTTCTCCGGTCAGCACGACGGGTGTCTTGCGAAACGGAAAATAACGCAGCTCCTGAAAAAAAGACACGCGGCTCTTGTCGGGAGCCAGGCGCACAAACAGGTCCTTCCAGGCCGGGTCGTGTGCAGCATCGGCGATGAGCGTGCTGGAATCGAGCAACGGCGTTTCCGCCGGACTGGTCAGGACGCCGGCAAGGCAGAGGGCGAGGGCGGCGAGGCGACGTTTCATGATGATTGCCGGATTGGTTTGCCGGAGGTGCGAATGCCGGCCCGGCGCAGGCGGTGGACCGGCCACCAGCGCCACAAGGCGAGCTGGGCGACCAGGCGCGCATGCAGCCAGATCAGGAGGAGATTGTCGCGCCCGTAGTGAAAATGCGAGACGCCACCTTCGCCTTTGGCCAGATAGCGGCAGGGTGCAGGCAGGTTCACGGTGGGTGTTCCCGCCCAGAACATCCGCACGGCGATTTCGTGGTCGAAATCGAAACGGCGGGCACTGTGAGTTGAATTGAAAGCGCGCTGGAGGGCGGCGGCAGGATAAACCCGAAATCCGAAAAGGGGGTCGTCGATGCCCGCGCCGAGAACTTCGATCCGGGCGAGGAGCACGCTGAGCTTGCGGCCGTACAGTCGCACCGCCGGCGCTTCCGGGCCGAAGACCGGCCGGCCGAGCACGAGCGCAGCAGGTTGCGCCATTGACGCCTGCATGAATTCGGAAATATGGCCGGCGGGATGCTGGCCGTCGGCGTCCATCGTCAGCACATGGGTGAAGCCTGCGGCCAGGGCGGCCGCAGTGCCGATCTCGATGGCTGCGCCTTTGCCGCCGTTCTGCGGGCATAGGATCACCCGCACCCGCGGATCGCCGGCGGCGAGGGCCTGGACCGGTCCGGCGCTGCCATCCGTGCTGCCATCGATGACCACCCAGACGGGACTCCAATGGCGCAATGCCTCCGTCACCGTGGCCACAAGGATCGGCCCGGTGTTGAAGGACGGAATGAGCACGAGGTGGGTGGTGGAGGGCGTCATGGGGTGGAGCCGAGCTGGGCGGCGAACCGGCGCTGCACATCCGCCACGATTTCATTCGTGGTGCGATCCGGCCCGGTGTCCACCGTCTGGTCGACCAGGACTTCCACCCGGGCGGGCAGTGCTGCGATCCGCCACAACGGGCGGCCGCGCGGCAGCAGGTCGCGACTGGCCCGGATGATGAGCACCTGCACGGGCACGCCCGCGCGCCGCGCGATCAAGGCGAAGCCGGGCTTGAGCGGATTGAACGGGCGGCCGGTGTCGGTGCGAGTGCCCTCGGGAAAAATGAGGAGGGTCCGGCCGCCGGCGACTTTTTCGGCTACGGTGTGGATGAGGTCGATACCGGTGTCGCCGGAAGCGTAACCGCCCATGATGGCGGCGGGCGCGAGGAACGGGTTGCGCAAGAGGGCCGGCTTGAAGATGCACATGGCGTCAGGCAGCCGGGCGAGCAGGACGGTCGCGTCGATCAGGGTGGGGTGATTGGCGACGTAGACGGCCGGTCGTACGAGCCCGGCGGGGCCGGGGCCCTGCCAGGTGACCTGGACGACCCGCGTGGCATTGAGCCAGGCGCTCCAGCTGGCGAACAGCCGGCGAATGATTTCCCGGACGGCCGGCCCGTGGCGCTCCCGGTTGGGCAGAAGCATGAGCAGGGCGCAAAAAAAATTGAGGGCAAGGCCGACCGCTCCGAAAACGAGCCACGAAAAAAGATAAACGAAGATGAAATAAGATCGTTTAAGCATGGGAACGCTCGTACCGGATGGCGGGGTTTACCGGTCCGGCGAAGCGGGAGGATTGAGCGGAGTGAAGTTGAACCACAGGAATGGATTCTGGCGCAGCAATGATTCCACGCGGGCAAGGAAATCCTGGAAATGCACGCGGGCGCGGGCAAGGTTTTCGCCCTTCGAACTCCCATTGGGCGCGAAAATCGTCGAGCTGTAAATCAATGACTCATTCCCACCGTGGGGAACGCTGACGCAAAACACGACCGGCCGGTCGAAAATCAGCGCCAGATGATAGATGGTGAAGGGAAACAGGCGGCGTTGGCCCAGAAATTCGAACGGCTCGAGCTTCGCGCTGTACTCCGGCCGGTCGCATTGCATCGCGACGGAGACGCCGGACTGGACCGCGTCCTTCAGGGAAAAGAGGAGATTTTCCGGTTCGTTGACCCAAAGGTAGGTGACCGATTTCCCGAAGCGCAGGGCGAGCCGCTGGGTGTCCCGGGAGTTTTCCACCCGCAGGCGGATCATGTAAATTCGCAGGTCGAGCTGGCCGACCATGAATCCGAGCAGATCCGAATCGCCGAGATGAAAGGTGCCGAGGAGCGTGGAGCCACCGTGTTCCATCAGGGTCGCGAAGGGGATGCACCCCGGCCCGTCGACCCAACGGTGGGCCTGGCCTTCAGCGACCCGCAATTTCAACATGAGCGCCCGCGCGAAGGCGAAGAAATGCCGCCAGATTTCAGTCAGTCTCGCCGGCCGTTGCAGGATGGCCGTCAGATAATCGCGCGAGTGGCGGCGCTGCTTCGGCATGCAGGCGACTGCCACCCAGCTGCCGAGCCCGAGGAGGAAACTAAACACCGGGGCGGGCAGGGCGGTACCGGCCCGGTACAGGAAAAGATAGCCCCAGCTTGGCCCGGGATTGCGCGGAGCGCCGGCGTGGCTGGCTTTGCTCAATGCCATGCGAGGGTAAGGGTCAGGCCGGGGGCGGCGGTTTGGCCTAGCGGGCGGCGTTCTCGCAAAAGGGTGAAGAATTCGGGCAGGGTGAGCGCACCGTCCGGGTCATCGTTGGCGGTGAGGCGGAGCGTGCCGAGCGCGCCGGACGGGTCGGTGGAGAGCACAACGGCAAAGGCGAAGGATTCCTGACTCGCGACGCCGCAGTCGACCAGCCACGTGCCGCGCTCTTCTCCGCCGCAGAGGATGACACGCGGGGTGGCGGCCAGGAGCGCGGCCTGGATCGCGCTCGCCGCGAGCTGCCGGTGGCCGGTGAGCGGAAAAAACTGCGGCAGGGGTTGCTGCCGGGCGATGAGCACCTGTTGCACGGCGCTGGGATGGATCGACGTTTGAAACAGCGTCGGACTCGCCGATGGAAAACTGACCAGGTAATCTTCGAGCGCCTGGCTTTCGGCGTAGGCGGAGGCGTAAACCACGGTGTCATCCGCGGACAGCTTGATTCCATCCAGCACGCTGCCGAGGAGCAGGCCGAGCTGGGTCATGCGCCGCGTGGCGCCGCGCGGAAAAAGTTCGCGGAGGCGTTCACGCGTCGCGGCCGGCTCCTCGAGCCCGGGATTCTCGATCCGGACGGCATGCAGATGGCGTTCAATCATGGCTGAGGAGAAAAGCGGCATGCGCGCCGCCAAAGGCATTGCTGGTGAGGAGCACGCCGTCGAAGCCGGCATTGGCGAACGGTTCAGTCGCCACGTTGTCGGTGAAACACGGTGCGATGCTGCCGACGCTGCCGGGTGTGCGGCCGGATTTTATGGCGGCCAGGGCGACGGCGAGCTCGATCAAGCCGCAGCTGCCAAGCGTGTGGCCGAGGCTGCCCTTCCAGGAAACGAGCGGTGCGCCGGGAAAAAACCGCGCCAAGGTTTCGGCTTCCAGGCGGCCGGCTTCCAGCGTGCCGGTACCGTGGCCCTTGATCCAGAGCCGCCGGCCCGCAGCTGATGCAGCCAGCGGGGCAAGGCAGGCGGTGAAGCCGGCGCCGTCCGCGCGATTGGCGGTGAAGTGGTGCATCTCATTATAAATATTCTGGTCGGAGAGCCGGAAACCGCCCGGCCCGCGGCCGAGCACGGCGAACGCCGCGCCATCGCCGAGGCCGATGGAGCCGGTGGCGCGGGCCGAATAGGGCGCGGGCATTTCGGGGTTGAGGATTTTCAGGGCGTGAAAGCCGCCGGTGACAAACGGGCTGATGAAATCGAAGCTGAACACCAGCGCCCGGTCCGCCAGCCCTGCATGCAGGACGTGGCTGGCGAGGAGCAGTCCGATGTGGGCCGAGATGCAGGCATGCGAAAGCACGCTGATGTTGGCGCCCCAGCCCAGACGCCGGCGCAAAACTTCCACCGTGGAAAACGGGGTGGTATAGGGCAGGTGTTCCGGATCGTGCGTGCGCTGAAAGGCATAAAGGCTGCCGACGCCAAAGTTGCTGCTGGTGACAAAGACGGGATGACGCGCCGTGCCCCATGGGCCGGCGGGGATTCCCGCCGCGAGCGCATCGGTGCAGGCCAGCCAGTTGGGCGGCGCAGTCTCCGCCATACTGCGGCCGGGGAGGGGCGCCAGCGGCACGCGATCGCCGCCCTCGGGACCGAGCACGGGAAGAAATTGCAGCGCACGGTCTCCGGCCAGAAGCGCCGTGCAGGTGGTTTCGGCATCACCCAGGGCCGTCCGGCAACCGATGGCTTCCAGACGCACCGGTTTGTCGGGAGACACGCTCATGGTTTGTCGGGCGGACAAGGCGCCCGGTCAGGCTGGCAGTTTGTCCTTGGAGGCGTGGGCGCGGATGTAGGCCGCCAGCTGGGCCACGTTGAGCAGGGCGGCCCGCGCTTCTTCGCTATTGGTGATTTTTATCCCGAATTCCTTTTCCAGGCGCACGACCAGCTCGAGCGCATCGATGGAATCAAGACTCAGCCCGGCGCCGATCAACGGCTCTCCGTCGGGAATATCGGCTGCCTTGATGTCGTCGAGCTTGAGCGTGTCGACGATGAGTTGCTTTAGCCGGGAAAGAAGCGGATCCGACATGGTTCAGAGTAAATGGAGGAGGGAAGGCTAAGAGTTCGCCGGGGAGGAAAGAGGTTCCATCACGGGCTCGGCATAATCCAGCTTCAGGCACATTTTGAATCCGTGCCGCTGCAGCCAGCACACCAGCAGGAAGGTCCGCCACCGCCACCACAGCGACCATTTCATGTCGGCATGGCCGGCCACGATGGAACAGATGGCCAGCCGGATTTTCCATGGTACCTGCTGGCTCATGAAGACGGCAAAGGTCTCATTGTCGTAGAACATGGCGATGAGCCGCTGGAAAACGCCGGCATGGCGTTTGACCGCCTTGGTATAACGCCGGCGCTCGGCCAGGGTGAGCCCGCGTTTGGCGGCGTCCGCGCGGATGATAAGCCCGACGGCCATTTTCGCCGACCACATCGACATGTAGACCCCGGTGGAGAAGATGGGGTCGAAAAATCCCGCGGCGTCGCCCACGAGCAGGAGGCGTTCATCGGCCAGTTCCTGCCGGAAATAGCTGTAGTCGCTGGTGACGTGAAACGGCATCGTGGGCGTGGCCTGGGCGAAGAGTTCGCGCAGCTTGGCCGAGCCGGCCACCGCCCGGGCAAACAAATCCTCGGGCCGCAAGCCGGCGCCGCGCATGGCCTCGACGGTCGTCACCAGCCCGACGGAAGTGCGCTCGGCATCGATGGGGATGAGCCAGAACCAGCCGTTTTCCAACCGGACGGCGACGGTATGGCCGCCCGCGGGGCCGGAAGCCCGCGACACTCCGATAAAATGGTTATAGATGGCGATCCGTTTGGGGAAGGGCGACGGATCGTTCGAGCGCTTCCGGCCGGTGCTGAAAAGGTTGTCGCGCCCGCTGGCATCGAGCACCCAGCGTGCGGTCACGGTTTGCACGGCCGGCCCGGTTTCGAGCCGCACATGGTGGATACCGTCCTTGGTCTCGACACTGCGGGCCAGCGTCCGGATGCGGACCTCTGTCCCGAGTTCGCGGGCGTGATCCAGCAGCAGGGCGTCGAATTTGGCCCGTTCGACTTGAAAGGTGTAATCGAGGCCGGGCACCAGGCCTTCGCTGAATTGGATTTCCGTCATCGCGCGGCCATTGGAGGTGAAGAAGGCCGCGCCGAATTTTTGAATGAAGCCGGCCGCAGCTAGCTTCGGCCACACCCCGGTTTCGCGCATGACGGCGTTGCCCATGGGGAGGAGCGATTCGCCGATGTGAAAGCGCGGAAATTCCTCCTTTTCGACCAGCAGGACCTTCAGGCCGTGCTGACGTGCGAACGCGGCCGCGGTGCTGCCGCCCGGGCCGCCACCGACTATAACCAAATCAAATTCGTAGGGTTGTATCACTAGAAGCGATAATACCTGTCATACGGTTCGGCCGACATCAAGCTATGATGAAAGGCCTTTGGCCCCGATGGGCTGGAGGGGTCATTATCGCGCGCTTGAAATGGTGGTGGGAGATGGATTCGAACCATCGAAGGCGTTAGCCAGCAGATTTACAGTCTGCCCTCGTTGGCCACTTGAGTATCCCACCGAGCGCGAAACGGGAAACGTCGCGAGTCGGCGCCCGGAGTTCAAGAAATTTTTTGCCGGGGCGTCCGGCGGTCAAAGCAGGCCGGCGACGCGGAAGCTGTAATAACCGGCGCCGGCGGGGTCGGCGGTAGCCCGGCCGATGATGACGTGGTCAAGCAAATCAATGTCGACAATCTTGGCGGCTTCGCGGAGCTGGCGGGTGACCTGTGCGTCCGCGGCGCTGGGCGTGGGGTCCCCGCTGGGATGGTTGTGCACGCAGACAACCGCAACGGCACCTTCACGGATGGCGGCGCGGAAAACCTCGCGCGGGTGGACGAGCGTGCTGGCGGCGGTGCCGGAGGTGACTTCGATGCGCTTGAGCAGGCGGTTCTTTCGATTGAGGCAGAGCACCCAGAATTTTTCGACACTGAGGCCGGCGGCGACCGGCGCGAGATAGGCGGCGACGAGGTCGGCGCGGCTGAGCATCGGGGCCTCCCCCGCCTGCTGGCCGAGGACGCGCCGCGCCACTTCCATCACGGTCACGAGCTGCAGGGCCTTCACGCGGCCGATGCCCTTGAGTTTCCGGAAATCGGCCTCGGGCCAGGCGATGAGGCCGGCGAGCGAGCCGGCCTCGGCAATGAGGCGCGTGGCGAGCGTGAGCACGTCGTGTCCGCGCGTGCCGCTGCGCAGAAGCATGGCGAGCAGCTCGGTGTCGCTGAGTGCGCCCGGGCCGAGCTTTTCGAGCCGTTCCTGCGGGCGCTCGCCGGCCGCGAGAGTTTTCAGGCGATTTTCCGGATAGGGCGCGGGTTTGCTCATGGGCGGCTCATTTTTTGCCGGCGCTGCCGGAGTGGGCAAACTTTCTCGCTGGGTTGGGCAAATTTTCCCGCGCCGCGGATGGGATGCACGCTGCGGCTGTGCGTCAACTAAGCGCTGACCCGGGCCGCGGCCAAAAAGGTTGAAGGAGTCATCACGGCTTCGGATGCGCCTTGAAAAAAGCCCAGATGATTTCTGTGGCGTCGAAATCGCGGCAGACGCGGCCGATCACGAGACGCGGCAGGTATTGCATGCCGCCGGGCCAGGTGTGGCCGCCGCCTTCGATGCGGTAGAGACAGAGCATGAGGTTGGTTTTCGGATTGGCCCAGGTGAAGGTGGCCACGCGGCAGCCGTCGGCGGGGTCGCGATCGGGCAATTCGGCGCGAACGGGATCGGGCGCGCAAGCATCGGCCTTCAGCCAGAGTTTGATCGCCTCGTCGGTGGGGATGAAGTGTCCGCGGTCGCGCATCACTTCGCCGCCGGCATAGGGCACCAGTGGGTCGGCGGTGCCTTGGAGAATAAGCAGCGAAACGGGTTCGGCCGGGGAAAAATCGGCTGCGACGGCGTCGCCCATGCCGCCGCAGACGGGGGCGACGGCGGCGAAAATTCCGGCGCGGCGGGCGGCAAGGGTGAAGCTCATGAAGCCGCCGTTGGAGATGCCGGTGGCGTAGATGCGCCTGGGGTCGAGCGGATGACGCCGGCCGATTTCGGCGAGGAGGGCGTCGAAAAACGCCAGGTCGTCGACGTGGTCGCGCGAGGCGGCGGCGTGGGGATTGTCGCGGCCGTCGTTCCAGCTGTGGTCGATGCCATCAGGGTAGGCGGCGATGAAATGTTCGCGATCGGCGAGTGCGCTGAAATGGGTGAAGTTCTCCATCTGTGCGCCGTGACCGCCGCCACCGTGGAGCACGAGGACGAGCGGGGCGGGCGCTTGCGGGTCGAGTCCGGCGGGCAGATGCAGCACGCAGGTGCGCCGGAGGCCGTTGACGGTAAGGGTGAGTTGTTCCGAGGCGCGCGCGGAAAAGGCGGTGAGAACCAAAAGGAGGATGAGACGCAACATCGGCAGGATGACGGCGGAGCAGGCGCAAAAGTTACCGGCGTGCGGCCTTTCAGTGCCAAACGACGGCGAAAGTCCAGATGAGGGCGGCGAGCAGGCCGAGCCCGATGATCCACCAGAAAAGCGTCGGCCGGGTGCGCCGCCCGCCCTGACCGAATTCCTCCTGCACAAAGTCGCGGTAATTGAAGGCTTCGCCGGGCAGATCGAGGCCGTCGTATTCCGCTTCATCGCTCCAGCCGCTGCGGGCGTCGGAGCCGCAGTGCGGGCAGGATTTGCGACCGGCGGGGACGAATTCGCCGCAAGCCGGACAGTCGCCGGGTGGCTGGAAGGCAGCCATGGTGTCAGCGTCCCGGGCCGGCTAGGCGGGCGGGAGCAGTTCGTTGAGCGCGGTGCGGGCGCGATCAAACTCGGTTTTCAATTCGCCGATGAGGGCGCCGGCGCCGGCGAGGCCCTCTTTCTTGGCGTTATGCTCGATCTGTTCGGCCACGGCGCGGAGGGCCATTGCACCGAGATTGGCCGAGGAGCCCTTGATGCTGTGCGCGGCGCGGATGAAGGTGGCGGCGTCGGCCGCCGCCAGGCTTTGTTCAAGCTCGGCGAGGCGCTTGGGCGTATCCTCGAGAAAAATACCGGCGACCTCACGGAGGAAGACATCGCCGCCGTCGGGGTCGAGGGCGCGGAGGTTTTCGAGTGCCTCGGGGTCAAGAATGGGCGCAGGCATGGAATGATTTGGATGATGAGGCGGGGGTTAAGAAGGCGGCGGTTTCAAATTCTGCAAGCACACACGCATCTTCCCGGATCAGGTGGCCCATTCCACGGTGGTATTCTGTTCGATTTCCTCGATGGTGGTGAGGCCGAGGAGGACTTTCTTCAGTCCGTCGTGACGGAGCGGCTTGTAGCCGACCTTGGCCGCGGCCCGCGTGATTTCCTGCGCACTGCGGCTTTCGCTGATGAGCGTGCGGATTTCCTCGGTGATGATGACAAGTTCGTGGAAGGCGACGCGGCCGTGATAGCCCGTCCCCCGGCAGCGGGTGCAGCCATGGCCGCGGTAAAAGGGCACCTCCTCAAGGCCTTCCTCCTCGAAATATTTCAGGAGTGTTTCCCGCGAGGGGTAGTAGGCCTCCTTGCAGTTTTCACAGATGCGGGCGGCCAGGCGCTGCGCGAGGACGCCGATGATGGAGGGGGCGACCATGTAGGGTTCGACGCCGATTTCCTGAAGGCGGATGATGGCCTGCGGTGCGGTGTTCGTGTGCAGCGTGGCAAAGACGATATGGCCGGTCAGCGCGGCCTCGGTCGCGATCTTGGCGGTGTCGAGGTCGCGGATTTCGCCGACGAGGATGACGTCGGGATCCTGGCGCAGGAGCGAACGGAGCAGTGTCGGGAAATTCAGGTCGATGTGGGTGTTGACCTGGCTCTGGGTGACGCCTGACAGCTGAATTTCGATGGGATCCTCGATCGTGCTGATGTTGACGCCGGGCGTGTTGATTTCATGCAGCGCGGCGTAAAGGGTCGTGGTCTTGCCCGAGCCGGTCGGGCCGGTGACGAAGATGATGCCGTTGGGGTTCTGGATGAGGCGCTTGAAAGGCTGCAGGATGGTCTGCGAGAGCATCATCCGCTCGAGGGTGAGCATGCTCTTCTTGCCGGTGGAGGCGAGGACGCGCACGACGGCCTTTTCGCCGTATTGCGAGGGGATCGTGGAAAGGCGGAAGTTCGCGCCATTGCTGCCGATGGCGAGGGAGAAGCGGCCGTCCTGAGGGAAGCGCGCCTCGGCGATGTTGAGGCCGGAGAGGATTTTCAGGCGGCTGATGATGGGGCGGTGAAGCTTGCGCGAGCAGGTGATCATCTCGCGGAGCGTGCCGTCCACGCGGAAGCGGATGCGCGACATCGTCTCCTGCGCCTCGAGATGGATGTCGGTCGCGCGTTCGCGCAGGGCGAAATAAATGATTTCATCGAGGAGCTTGGTGATGGACTCGGAATCGGCGAGCTGGGCGAGTTTCTCGCTGGTGAGATCGGAGGCGTCGAAAGCGGTGGAGCGCTCGAGTTCGCCGAGGCTTTGCTCGAGGTTTTTTTCCGTGGCGTAATAAACGGCGAGGGCATCGTCGATTTCGCGCGGCAGGGCGAAAACCGGGCTGACGGTCACCTGCGCGATCAGGCTGAGGCGCTTGATGAGGTCGGCATCGGCCGGGGTGGCGATCGCGACGGTCAGGCCTTCGCCGAGGACATAAAGCGGCAGGGCATGGGTTTTCTTGGCGATCTCCTCGGGCAGCTTGGAAAGGGCCTCGTCGGTGACGACGGAGGCGAAGGGATCGACGTAGGCGACGCCGAGGCTGTCGGCCCAGTAGCGGCAGGCGTCGTCCTTGGGCAGGAGTTTCTGGTCGATGACGCCATGCAGCAATTCGAGGGTGGCGCCATGGCGCTGGACCAATGCATCGAGCTCCTGCACGTAATCGAAATGCGGGAGCTTGCTGACGAACTCGGCGAAACGGTTATTTTTTGGGTTTGGCACGGCGGCGGGTGGCGGTGGTGAAGAGCTTGGTGATTTCGACCTGGTCGATTTTTTCCTGGGCGAAGCTGCCCGTGGTGCGCTCGAGCTTCAGCTCGGCGAGCAAGGCGGGGAGCGAATAGCGGACGGTGGCGGCGGGCGGAGGAGGGCTGGAATTTTCAGCAGGCATGATGTCAGGCGCTGGGAGTTTCTTCGTCGGGGCCAAAGAGGGAGGCGATGACCTCGCGCAGGGTTTTCAGAATTTCATCCTTGGGCGTGTCCTTGCGGATGTAATACACGGCGCCGAGTTCGGCCGCCTGTTCCACCGTCTGGCGGGTGGTCAGGGAGGTGAGCATGATGACGGCGCAGTCCGGGTCGAGCATGCGCAGCCCGGCCAGGGCCTGCAGGCCGTCGAGCTCGGGCATGTTGACGTCGAGGAGCACGAGATCGGGCCGCTCGCTCTCAAAAAGGGCGAGGGCCTGCACGCCGTTGCTCGCCTCGATGATGGTGGGCGAACCGAGCTGGCGGAGGAGGAGGCCGATGAACTTGCGAATGTGGGCCTCGTCATCGGCGAGGAGGATTTTTCCGTCAAAAGACATGGTGAAAAGGGCTGGCTTAGGTGGCGGGCAGGGTGACCCGGAACTCGCAGCCGCGTGCGGGTGCCGGAAGATTTTCGGCCGTGATCGTGCCACGGTGAGCCTCGACGATTTTGCGGCAGATGGCGAGCCCGAGCCCCACGCTTTTCTCCCCGGCGGTGGGCTTGGCGGAGAGCCGGCCGAAGTCCTTGAAAAGCTTGTCGCGCTCGTTTTCGGGAATGCCGGGCCCCTGGTCGTGCACGGCAAAGCTGCAGCCGCTGTCGTTGGCCGTGGATTCGATCTTGATCTGGGAACCCGGCGGGGAGTATTTCACCGCGTTGCTCAGCAGGTTGTCGATCACCTGCTTCATCTTGTCGGCGTCGATATTGACCAGAAGTGCGAGGCCGCGGGTGTCAAAAGTGATCTTTGTGTCTTTTTTGGCGGCTTCAATGTTGGCCAGAAAGACGCATTTTTCGATGAGATCGGTGAGGTTGTGCTGCGCCATCACGATTTTCAGTTCGCCGGACTCGATCGTGGCCACATCGAGGAGCTCGTTCACGAGGTCGAGCATCTGCTGGCTCGCGGTGTGGATGGTCTTGATGAGGTCGAGCTGGTCGGCGCTGAGCGGGCCGACGGTGCCTTCGCTCAAGAACTCCGCCAGGGCGCGGATGGAGGCGAGGGGATTGCGCAGATCGTGCGCCGCCATGCCGAGAAACCGGTTTTTGGCCGCGTCGGCCTTGCTGAGCTGGTCGACGAGCAGGCGCTGCTGCTCGACGAGCAGGCGGTTGTGCATGTGCGTGCGGATCCGCGCCACGGCTTCCTTCGGGCGGAAGGGCTTGGGCAGGTAGTCGACTCCGCCCGCGGCGAGGCCCTCGACGACGTCGTCTGACTCGTTTTTCGCGGTGATGAAAATCACGGGCGCGGTGTCGACGCCATAGGTCGCGCGCAGCTTGCGGCAGGTCGCGAAGCCGTCGAGGCCGGGCATCACGACATCCAGCAGCACGAGGTGGGGGCGGAAGTGCTCGTAAACCTCCAGCGCCTGTTCGCCGGAGCTGGCCTCGGCCAGCGCGTAACCGTCGGGACGGAGGATGCCGCTGAGGATGCGCAGGTTGAGACGGTCGTCATCCACGAGAAGAATCTTGCGGCCGTGAAGGTCGGGCGCGGTCGGCTCGGGGTTCGGCATCGTGCGAAAGTCTTGCGATAAGAGCATGGATTTCAACTGGAATACGTTCGGCTCATTTCCCTGAAAATTAAGCCCTTGGTTCATATCAAGTGATACGTATATGTTGATATTAAAACTTGCGCGCCGCGGCGGGTGATGCTTTGTTTTCCAAAAATTTATGGCCAAATCCTTCGTTTTTTCCTCCGAGTCCGTGGGCGAGGGGCATCCTGACAAGGTTGCCGACCTCATTTCCGACAGCGTGCTGGACGCCTGCCTCGCGCAGGACCCGCGCAGCCGTGTGGCGTGCGAGACGCTCGTGAAGTCCAATATGGTCGTCATCGCCGGCGAGATCACGACCAGCGCGAAGCTCAATTACGAGGCGATCGTCCGCGCGGCCATCCGCGACATCGGCTATGTCAACAGCGACGATGTGTTCCACGCCGACACGGTTTTCATCAACAACTACCTTACACGGCAGTCGCCCGACATCTCGCAGGGCGTCGACGCCAAAAAGGCCAAGGGTAAGAAAACCGCCGAGCAGGGCGCCGGCGACCAAGGCCTGATGTTCGGCTACGCCTGCAAGGAGACACCCGAGCTCATGCCCACGCCGATCATCTTCGCCCACCGGCTCGGCCGCCAGCTCACCAAGCTGCGCAAGGCCGGCAAGGTCCACTGGCTCCGCCCCGATGCGAAATCCCAGGTCTCGATCCGCTACGAGGACGGCAAGCCGGTCTCGGTCGAGAACGTCGTCATCTCCACGCAGCACACCGCCGACGTCTCGCACGGCGAGATCGAGGATTACCTCATCGAGAACGTGATCAAGAAGGTCATCCCGAAGCGGCTGCTGAAAAACAAAACCGAGTTTCTCATCAATCCCACCGGCCGCTTTGTCGTCGGCGGCCCGCAGGGCGACTCCGGCCTCACCGGCCGCAAGATCATCGTCGACAGCTACGGTGGCTGGGGCCGGCACGGCGGCGGCGCGTTCTCCGGCAAGGATCCGTCGAAGGTCGATCGTTCCGCGGCCTACATGTGCCGCTGGGTGGCCAAGAACATCGTCGCGGCCGGCCTCGCCAGCTGCGTCGAGCTCCAGGTCGCCTACGCCATCGGCCATCCCGAGCCGGTCAGCGTCTATGTCGATACCCAGGGCACGGGCGTCATTTCCGACCAGCGGATCGTTCGCGCCGTGAAAAGCGTCTTCAGCTTCAAGCCCGCCGACATCATCACGCAGCTCAACCTGCTCCGGCCGATTTATCGCGCCACCACCAATTACGGCCACTTCGGCAAGGACGGCCTGCCGTGGGAACGGACCAACAAGGCGAAGGAACTCCTCGCCGCCGTGAAGTGAACGCCCGCCGGCGCCCTCACTTTCAATCCTCATCTTATAACTAAAGACCTTCATCATGCCCACCGCCGCCCAAACTTCCTCTCCCGCCCAGGATTTTCACGTTCGCGACCTCTCGCTGGCGGAGTGGGGACGCAAGGAAATCTCCGTCGCCGAGCATGAGATGCCCGGCCTGATGTCCGTCCGCAAAAAATTCGGCCCGGCCAAGCCGCTCAAGGGCGTGCGCATCACCGGCTCGCTGCACATGACGATCCAGACGGCGGTGCTGATCGAGACGCTGACCGAGCTCGGCGCGTCGGTGCGCTGGGCGAGCTGCAACATTTTTTCCACGCAGGATCACGCCGCCGCGGCCATCGCCAAGACCGGCGTGCCCGTCTTCGCCTGGAAGGGCGAGACGCTCGAGGAATACTGGGACCTCACCTGGCGCGCGCTCAGCCACCCGGACGGCAAGGGCCCGCAGCTCGTCGTCGACGACGGCGGCGACGTCACCCTCCTCCTGCACAAGGGCTATCAGCTCGAGGAAGGCGACAAGTGGGTCGACGCGCCTTCGTCCTCGCACGAGGAGCAGGTCATCAAGAACCTCCTCAAGCGGATCCATGCCGCGAACCCCTTCGTGTTTCACGAGATGGTGAAGGACTGGCGCGGCGTCTCCGAGGAAACGACCACCGGCGTGCACCGCCTCTACCAGCTGCACGAGCAGGGCAAGCTCCTCGTGCCCTCGATCAACGTCAACGACTCGGTCACCAAGTCGAAATTCGACAATCTCTACGGCTGCCGCGAATCGCTCGCCGACGGCCTCAAGCGCGCCACCGACGTCATGATCGCCGGCAAGGTCGCGTGCGTCTGCGGTTACGGCGACGTCGGCAAGGGCTCCGCGCATTCGCTCAAGGGCTTCGGCGCACGCGTCATCGTCACCGAAATCGATCCCATCAACGCCCTCCAGGCCGCGATGGAAGGCTTCGAGGTCAACACCGTCGAGAGCACGCTCGGCATCGCCGACATCTACGTCACCACGACCGGCAACTGCGACGTTCTCACCCTCGAGCACCTGCAGCAGATGAAGGACCAGGCCATCGTCTGCAACATCGGCCATTTCGACAACGAGATCCAGGTCGACCGCCTGTACAAGGCCCCCGGCGTGAAGCGCATCACGATCAAGCCGCAGTACGACCAGTTTGTCTTCCCCGACGGCCGCAGCCTCTACCTGCTCGCCGAGGGCCGCCTCGTAAACCTCGGCTGCGCCACCGGCCACCCGTCGTTCGTCATGTCCAACAGCTTTACCAACCAAACGCTCGCGCAGCTCGACCTCTGGAAGAACAAGGACACCTACAAGATCGGCGTCTACCGCCTGCCCAAGCACCTCGACGAGGAAGTCGCGCGCCTGCACCTCGAGAAAATCGGCGTCAAGCTGACCAAGCTTTCCGAAAAACAGGCCAAGTACCTCGGCATCTCTGCCGACGGCCCGTACAAGCCCGAGCATTATCGCTACTGAGCGAAGGCGAAATTAAGCGAAACCCATTAAACCAAAGCGCGCCCGAGTCGGGCGCGCTTTTTAATTGGGCAAAGTCGAAGATTGCCGCTTTTGGCGTGGGAGCTAATTTCGGCTGAAATCAACTCAATTGAGGTTTATAATACTATCAGCAAAGAAAATGAAAGCAGTGTACGCCCTTAGTTTATTTGTTGTTCTAACTTTTGCTGGCTGTGCTTCGATTCCTGAAGAGGAGCGAATCGGTACAGGTTTTAAGCCATTTTGGATAGCGTCTAATCCCAGGGAAAATATTTCATTAAAAAACGATTATACTGTTACTGTGATAGGTGGCAGTGGAATTCTTGGTGATTCGAAGCTCACATTGTTAAAAGGTGAGTATGAAGAGCACGGGGAAGATGCAGAGGGCGTTTACTATCGGCATAAAAATCAGGGAGTAATTCGAAGTGGAAATGCGGGTATAGCGGAAAAGGGAGGATTTTATATTCCCTTTGATGGAAAAGTGCGTTGGCGGGTGTGGCTTGTCCCACACATTGATCGAGATGCAATGATTGGCCTTTATGGGCCTGCTGGTGGGCTCATTTCTGAGCCTGATGCCAAAAGGACGGTGCTGGTATTATCGAACGTACTCGTCTCTGAAATGCAGGGCCTGAAGGATGATGTGATAAGCTTAAAAAAGGCACCTCGCCCGCCAGAGCCGGTGGCCAGCATTGGAGCTTCGGCTGTGAAGTAACATCGGGCCACTTTTCGGTTTGCTAGCCTTGTCTTAACTAATTTAATGATAGTATTTTAATGATATCGTCCTTCTTTTTCTGGCAATTCTAACCAAGTTAGTGTCCTTTGTTAGGTTAACCATGAGCTCAGAGCCCGTCGCGCCCAAGCCCCCCAATCCCAACGAACCGCTCAAAGCCGCGTCGAATTACCTCCGCGGCACGATCGCGCACGACCTGGCGGACACCTCCACGGGCGCCATCAGCGAAGAGAATTCGCAGCTCACCAAATTTCACGGCCTTTATCTGCAGGACGACCGCGACCAGCGCCTGGCGCTGAAGAAGGCCGGCAAGGAAAAGGCGTTTTCGTTCATGTTGCGCGTGCGCCTGCCCGGCGGGCGGTGCACCTCGAAGCAATGGCTCACGCTCGACCGACTCGCCGATGAGCGCGCCAACGGTTCGCTGCGCCTGACCACGCGGCAGACCTTCCAGTTTCACGGCATCCTCAAGGGCAACCTGCGTCCGCTCATCCAGGGCATGCACAAGGAGCTGGTCGACAGCATCGCGGCCTGTGGCGATGTGAACCGCAATGTCATGGCCGCGCCCAATCCCGAGCGCTCGCCCGTGCACCAGCAGGTTTACGAGCTCGCCCGCGGCTTCAGCGAATTCGCGCTCCCGAAAACGCGCGCCTACCACGAAATCTGGCTCGAGGACGAACTCGTCGCCGGCGGCGAGGCGAAGGTGGAGGACAACGAGCCGATGTACGGCAAGACCTACCTGCCGCGCAAATTCAAGGTCGGCTTCGCCGTTCCGCCGTCGAACGACGTTGACGTATTTTCCCAGGATCTCGGCTTCATCGCCATCGTCGAGAACGGCAAGCTCGCGGGCTTCAACGTCTGCGTCGGTGGCGGCCTGGGCATGAGCCACGGCAACGCCGAGACGTTTCCGCGCCTGGCCGACGTCATCGGTTTCATCACGCCCGACAAAATCAACGACGTGGGCTTCGCGGTCATCACCGCGCAGCGCGATTACGGCGACCGCACCAACCGCAAGCACGCGCGCCTCAAGTACACCATCGAGGACCGCGGCATCGCCTGGTTCAAGGCGGAGGTCGAGCGCCGCCTCGGCTGGGGCTTCGCGCCCGCGCGCCCGTACGAATTCACCACCATCGCCGACGAGTACGGCTGGCACCGCACGGCCGACGGCTCGTGGTTCTTCATGCTTTTCGTGCTCAGTGGTCGGATCAAGGACACGCCCGGCTGGCCGATGAAAACGGCGCTGCGCGAAATCGCGCAGATTCATGAAGGCGATTTCCGCCTGACGCCGAGCCAGAACCTTTCCATCAGCGGCGTGAGCGACGCGAAGAAAGCCGAGATCGAGCAGATCCTCGCCCGCCACGGCCTCGACAAGCAGAACCGCCAGTCGGCGCTGCGGCTCAACGCGCTTTCGTGCGTGGCGCTGCCGACCTGCGGACTCGCGCTGGCCGAGAGCGAACGCGCGCTGCCCGGCTTCCTGGACAAGCTCGAGACGGTCCTCGACCAGACCGGCCTGCGCGACGACGCGATCAGCATCCGCATGACCGGCTGCCCCAACGGCTGCGCGCGGCCCTACATCGCCGAGATCGGCCTCGTGGGCAAGGCGCCCAACAAATACGCGCTGTACCTCGGTGCGGACTACAACGGCCGCCGCTTGAACAAACTTTTTGCCCAGAGCATCACGCTGGACGACGCGGTCGCGCAGCTCACGCCGATCATCAAGCGCTATGCGACCGAGCGGAACGACGGCGAGCGCTTCGGCGATTTCTGCATGCGCACGGTGGTGCCGGCCGATGCGACGTTCCATTCGATCGGAACGCCGGTCGCCGCGAGTGCGTGATTTTTTAACGCAAAGACGCCAAGCGCGACCGACGCAAAGCAGGCGGGCTTTGAATTCAGAAGCCAGGAAGCCATGATTTTTTCTGGCTTCCCGGCTTTGGAATAAGCTCGGTTCTTCGTGGCTTGGCGCCCTGGCGTTAAATTCCTGACCAAGGCTACTGCGGGGTGAAGGTGAACTTGTCGGCCGTGAGATAGAACTGGGTGGCAGCCGAGTTTTTGCCCGTGACCGTCAGGACAATCGTGTGCTGGCCGGCGGCGAGCGTGACTGAGCCCAAGTTTGCAGTCAGGTAGGCCTGCGTCGTGGCGTACTGGTCGATCGTGCCGCCGACCGGAATGCCGTCGATCGTCACGGTATGCTGGCCGCGCGACGTATTGGTCTTGTAGCGAAACTGCACCTGGAACGTACCCGCTGGCATGTTCGGGTTCGTGGTCGTGAAGGTGATTTTCTGGCCCGCGGCGGTGGAGTTGAGGAATTCCACGACTCCGCCGCTGGCGTTGGCATCGTTGCTGGTGCTGACCGTGGCGCCGGTGCCGACGGGCGACAGGCTTTCCGCCTCGAAGCTGATTGGCGGTTCGCCGATGATGTAGGTGGTGCTGCTGATCGGGCTGAATGCACCGGTGCCGGGCAGATAGGCGATCGCCTTGAGGGTGGTGTTGCTGCTTATGATCACTGCAGGGGGATAGATCGTGCCAGTCGTTATGGTGGGCGTGCTGCCATCCGTCGTGTAGCGGATCACGGCGCCAGGAGTACTTGAGGTGATCGTTACCGATTGCGTGCTCGCATAGGTGCCGCCCGGCGGACTGAAGACGGGTGCCGCCACCTGGACTGGCCCGGGAGTCAGAATGAAGCAGTCCGCGGTGATGAAGAACTGGGTCGAGGCGGAATTTTTGCCCGCGACCGTCAGGGTGATGGTATGGGTGCCATTCGTGGCGAAAGTCAGGGTGCCGGTGTTCGCCGTCAGGAAAGCGGGGGTCGTGGAATATTGGTCGATAGTGGGGCCGAGATTGGCGCCGTCGATCGTCACGGCAACGATGCCGCGGTCGGGGCCGGTCTTGTAACGGAACTGGAACTGGTAGGTGCCGGCGGAAATGTTCGGCGTGGTCCAGGTTAAAGCCTGGCCGGCCGCCGTGGTTTCAGCGAGCACGTAGGCTCCGCCGCTGGCATTGGGATCGTTGATAATGCCGATGGGCCCGCTACCCGAGAACGCGATGCTTTCGGCTTCCAGCACGATCGGAAGGCTGCCGGGGTTAATCGTATAGGTGGCGATGGCCACCGGGCTGTCAGTCATGCCGTTGGCATAGGCGATGGCTTGGAGCGTGGTCGTACTGGCGATATTCA
>DATHNW010000018.1:0-81315 GCA_035485575.1 Opitutaceae bacterium
CAACGGTGCGCAGTCTTACTACAGCGGCAGAGCGTTCCGTGGCTCGCTCAGGGTTTAAACTTAGGGGCCTGAAATCTTCTTCGTTCTGGATAACGCTAGTATGGGCAATTACTTAGTTGGCGTCCCCACGGGGATTCGAACCCCGGTCTCGGAGACCAGCTTGCTTGCGGGCTTTGCCCGTCTCTACCGAGTTTGCGAATGCGGTCGGCGGCGCTATCCCGAAACGAAACCCAGGAACCGCTGCACGAGTTCGAAAGCGCGTCGCGTTTGTCTCGCGCGATCGTCGGCCCTGACGGTTTGGTTGAACGCCGCTACCTGGCGGGGGCCGTAATCATCCGGGCTGTTAAACTTCGCTCGTAGAATTTCAATTGCGCGGATTACGTTCTTGTCTCGTGCCCGCGTCTTCCAGTCCTCCGCAATCTCCAAGCCCCCGTCCGAAACCTGATCCAGGCAGAAGCAAATATCGTAAGCATCTTTTGGTTTGTCCCGGCCGTGAAGCGCGTAGCACTTCATCACGAGAAAATCCGGCAGGGCCGCGACCCGGATTTCGACGGAGTTGACCGCCCCGTCCACCATGTGACCTTTGACAACAATCGGCTCCGGGTCCCGAAAGGCGACCCCGCAACCTTCCGTCTGGAGCACGCGAAATCCTTGGATTTTTTTCTCCCGCGTTGAGCGAAGCTTGAATTCCTTCGGCGCGAGAAAATCCACGTCTACGCGCACGGCATTTTGCCCATCTTCCAAATCCACCACGGTGAAAAGTTGAAAGTGTTTTTCGCTGAGCTGATATCGCCGCGTATCGATGAGCAGCTTCAGCAATTCCGCGTAACGTCCGTCGCTCAGTTTGCCCGCATCGAGGGCCAGATCGACATCGATGCTCATCACATGCGGTTCTGTGCTTTCGGTCAGCAGCAAGTCCGGCACCCAGCCACCGACCAGCACCACGCATTCCCGAAAGGAAGCGAGAACTTGGCCAAGATCGACCAGCACACGATGGGCAGCCGTCGTTTGACGCTCAGAATAATCACCCTTGAAGCGAGGTTCGGAATTCATAGCGCGGTGATTCTTGACCACGCCGGGCGCAGCCTGCGGTCGAGCACGGCATCCGCCGCTTCTTGGCCGCGTCCGCCGGCATGCCAAGTATCTACATACGTTTGAAGCGGATGAGTGCAGACGCCCGCATGATCTTCCTCCTTCGCGCCGGCGAGGTAACCGCGGTCGGGAGGAATTAGCAGCGTTAGATTGGCACCGGAATCGACGGCGGACGCCTTCAGCATCTCGCGAATCCAGTCCACATGGTCCTCCATCGCCATTAACCAGAATTTGGGTTGCCGCACCATCGGCGCTTGTCGTTCAGCAGCGGAGAATGCCGCCCACGCGACACGCGTTTCGTTGCCGGCGTTGATTTCACGCATCGCTTTTTCGATGTCTGCGTTTTTGAGCAGCGTGAACCACTCCTTTTGTGGGATCCGGTCAAAGCGGTAGGCATTACGCCAGGCCAGCAATAGTTTTTCAGGATCGGTGACCCGCAGGCTCCCATCTGCTTGTTCCGCCAAATGACCCTCGTTCCGCAAGTGCGCCACAATCTTATTCACCAATCCCAAACTGACGCCGGGTTCGGTCAGATCCTTCAACGCGCGTTGACTGGTGGGGCCACTCCAGCGCACGCCGGAATGCTCGGTTTTTAGGAGTGCTCGCACGACTTGCGCAGCTTCGGGAGAGCCCAAATTTCCTTCCGCCCGCGACGTCTGATGCACCGGCTGGTTTCCTTTTCGATCCATGTAAAACAATCCGGGGACCGCGATGCGGCAGTTTCCGGCCAAGTCGAACCACCCCCAACCGCGCTCCCAGCATACTTCCGCCAATCGAGGTGAAACAAACGGAGCCGCGTATACCCAAGAGCGAACACTCTGAAGTGAGCGATCGGGGTTGAACCTTCGATCGATAGAGACCGCAGGCACGTTCGCGGCCCGTATGCCGCCTGGCACTTCTGGAATCAAAGATGGCCGAGGCTGCGCCTTGCATTCTACCAAGAACTCCAGCTTTGGTCCGTTCGGCACCTTCAACTTGGCAATGAAATCGATCCCTTGCTCGCGTGCAGATGAGTCGGACACATCAACTTTGGAATCCATAAACACTTCAGAAAGAAGCGCTCGGAGCTTTTCAGCACATAACCGCTCCACCTCAAGAGAGGTGAGACGGTCGATGTTCACTGGAACGACGTTGTTCACGTAAACATGAACGGTATAAATTTCGTGAACATAGGCAAGCTGTTTACATGCCTCTCCTCTGTACAGTCGCGTGTGCTGATCCGTTGGGAATCGGTCACTACTCGTTTCGCGAGGCCGGCATGCTCTAAGCCGACCTTTACAGGTGACTCAGAATACTCTGCGTCATCTGCAAACGTTGCCGGATTTCCTTGAACTTATTGTCACTTAGGGCTGAACCAAAAACACAAAACCCCGTAACTGCCAGAGAGAGCTACAGGGCTTAAAAAATTGGCGTCCCCACGGGGATTCGAACCCCGGTTCTCACCGTGAAAGGGTGGTGTCCTAACCGGGCTAGACGATGGGGACAAGCACGGAGCCGGGCAAACTACGGCGCCCCACCACCCGTGCAAGGATTAATTTTGGCCTCCCAGCCCGCGTTTTTTTCTTCCGGCGCCCGGTTGCCACGTTCTCAATTCCTCCCGCATGACTTTTTCCGAAATCGCCGCCGCCCTGCCGCCCGCCGCCGTCAACAGCATCGACGGCCTGCCTTTCCCGAAGATCGGCTCGGGCAAAGTCCGCGAGCTTTTCGACCTCGGCGATGCCCTGCTGCTCACCGCCACCGACCGCCTGTCGGCCTTCGACGTCATCCTGCCCGATGGCATTCCCGGCAAGGGCATCGTGCTCACGCAAATCAGCCTGTGGTGGTTCGCGCAAACCACCGGCCTGATGCCCAACCATCTCCTGCCCGACCAGGCCGGTGAATTTGCCCGCCGCGGCCTGCGCGACCGCGACCTGCAGCTCCGCAGCATGATCGTGAAAAAGCTCAAGCCCCTGCCCATCGAGTGCGTGGTGCGGGGTTACCTGGTCGGCAGCGGCTGGAGTTCGTACCAAAAAACCGGGGAGGTCTGCGGCCACCACCTGCGGCCCGGCCTGCGCCAGGCCGACCGCCTGCCAGCGCCACTTTTCACGCCCACGACCAAGGCGCCCAAGGGCCAGCACGACGAACCGATCAACGATGCGCAGGGGGCCGCGCTGACGGGCGCCGCGCTCTACGAAAAAGTGAAGGCGGCCAGCCTCGCGCTCTACACGTTCGGCCGCGACCGCGCCGCGCACGCCGGCATGATTCTCGCCGACACCAAGTTCGAATTCGGCACCGACGCCGCCGGCAACCTGGTCCTGATCGACGAAGTCCTCACGCCCGACTCTTCGCGCTACTGGCCCGCCGAAAGTTACGCGCCCGGCCAGTCGCCGCCGAGCTTCGACAAGCAGTTTGTGCGCGACCATCTCCTCGCCATCAAATGGGACCAGAAGCCACCGGCGCCCCGTCTGCCCGCCGACATCATCGCGCGCACGCAGGACAAGTATCTCGCCGCGCTGCGGGGCTTGATGACGTGAAAATCACTGCGGCACGCCCGGAACGCGCGCCGCCACAGAGTGGCCCGCCTGCGCATGCACGAGTTCGCGGCGCAGCCAGTCGAGCGCGGCGTTGACCGCGCGCTGTTTCACTGTCGGCCGCGGCCCGGGATAGCTGAGCCGTTTCGACCACACGCCGTGCGGGGCATGCAATGACAGGTAAATCGTGCCAACGGGATTCTCCTTCGTGCCGCCGCAGGGGCCGGCAAAGCCGGTGATGGCCAGCGCGTAATCTGCGCCGAGTTTTTCCGCTGCGCCGGTCGCCATGGCCACGGCACCCTCGGCGCTGACCGCGCCGTGCTGGAGAAGCAGGCATTCAGGCACATCGAGAAACTGCATCTTCGAATCGTTCGAGCAGCACACGCAGCCGCCGGTGAAAAACTTCGAGGCTCCGCAAATGTCAGTGAACGCGCTCGCGAGCAGACCGCCGGTCGCAGCCTCGGCCACGGCAAGGGTTTTCTCCTGCGCGCGCAGAAGGTCGGCGCAGACTTCGGCCAGTGAATCGTGGCCGAAGCACACAAAATCGTCCTGCAACAGCCGCGCACACTGGTCGGCGGTGGCTTGGAGTTCCGCCGGCGAAAGTTTTTCCCCGGGCGAACTCAGCCGGCAATCGACATGCCCCGTGTGCGCACAGAAAGCCACGCTGAGCGCGCCGCCGTGCCGGTCGAAGACGGGCTGGAGCTTCGTCTCGAGCGCGCTTTCGCCAATGCCCGCGGTGCGGATCTGCACATAGGCCTCGGATTCGAGCAGAAGGCCGAGCCGGGCGAGGCGCGGCAGCACCTGCTCGGTGAACATCGGCTGCAATTCATTCGGCGGGCCGGGCAGCATGCAGAGAACCTTGCCGTCCTGTTCGATCCAAAGGCCGGGCGCGGTGCCGTTGGCGTTGGGCAGCGGCTCGGCGCGCTCGGGGCGGTGGGCCTGTTTCAAATTGTTTGGCGTCATCTTGCGGCCGAGCCGGGCGAAACGTTCCACGACGGCCTTTTCAAGCACGGGATCAAAGACCAATTTTTGTCCGAGCACCCCGGCGATGGCTTCGCGCGTGCGGTCGTCGCAGGTCGGGCCGAGCCCGCCCGTGGTGATGACGACGTCGCTGCGCGCCCAGCTTTCGGCAAATTGCGCGGCAATGGCCTCGGCCTCGTCCGTGACGGTCACGTTGCGCTGCAACGTCATGCCGCGGCGGCCGAGCTGCGCGCCGATGAACGCTAGGTGACTGTTGGCCGTGAGGCCCAGCAGCAGTTCATCGCCGAGCGTGAGCAGCTCGTAACGTTTGGCGATGACGCGGGTTGAAACGGTGGAGGATGAGACCATGCTTGCGAGCCACGAAAATAGGCTAATCTCATAAAAATGCCAGCCGCAGAGCCAATTGACCTCAAGGAAAAGGTGCGCCACCTGCCCGACCGCCCCGGCGTCTACCTGATGAAAGACCGGCTCGGACGCATCATTTATGTCGGCAAGGCAAAGAGTTTGAAAAAACGCGTCTCGTCCTATTTTCAGCGGGCGCGCAGCCGGACGCTGCATCCCAAAATCCGCGCCCTGATCCGGATGATCACGGATTTCGACATCATGGAGGTGAAATCCGAGCCCGAGGCGCTGCTGCTCGAAGGCCGCCTGATCAAGCAGTGGCGGCCCAAGTACAACACCGACTTCACCGACGACAAACGCTTCCTGCTCGTGCGGGTGGAACCGGCCGAGGAGCTCCCGCGCTTCCGGCTCACCCGGCTGAAAAAGGACGACCTTTCGCGCTACTTCGGGCCCTTCGCGCACAGCGGCCTCCTGCGCAAGACACTGGCCCAGATGCGGCGCCAGTTCGGCATCCTTCTCGGCGACGCGCAGCCGCAGCGGCTCGCCGATGGCACCTGGCAGCTTTATGACGACGTGCGGCGGGAACTTTACGGTTTTCACAACACCGTCACCGCCGAAGACTACCGCCGCCGCGTGGACGAGGCGTGCAATTTCCTCGAGGGCAAGTCGCGCGAATGGCTTGGGACGCTGCGCGCCGAGATGCTCGCCGCCGCGGAGAAGCAGGAATTCGAAAAGGCCGCCGAACTGCGCGACGTCGTCTTCGCGCTGGAGCAGACGCTGAGAAAAACGCGCAAGTTCGAGCGAACCTCCGCGCCAGCCTCCGCCGACGAGGAGGCGATGGCTGCGCTGGGCGAGGCGCTCGGGCTCGATGGACCGCCGCAGACGATGGAGTGTTTCGACATCTCGCACATCTCGGGCACCTTCGTCGTCGCGTCGATGGTGCGTTTCTCCGGCGGCCGGCCGGACAAGGACCACTATCGCCGCTTCCAGATCAAAAGTTTCGTCGGAAACGATGATTTCCGCGCGATGGAGGAAGTCGTCAGCCGCCGGTACCGCCGGCTCGCGGCGGAGCACAAGGTGTTTCCCGACCTGGTCGTGATTGACGGCGGGCGCGGCCAGATCGGCGCCGCGCTGAAGGCATTTATCGGCCTCGACTGCATGCCACCGCCACTCATCGGCCTCGCGAAAAAACGCGAGACCGTCATTTTCCCCGATGAGCGTCCACCGCTCAATCTGCCGCTCAATCATCCCGGCCTGAAACTGCTCCAGCGCCTGCGTGACGAGGCCCACCGCTTTGCCAATACCTACAACGCCGACCTGCGCTCGAAAAAAATCCGCGAGAGCATCCTCGACGACCTGCCCGGCCTGGGCGCGGTGCGCCGCGCCGCGCTGCTCGCGCACTTCGGCGGCCTCGGCCGGCTGCAGGCCGCGGATGTCGCGGAAATCCGGCAGGTTAAAGGCTTCGGCCCCAAGCTCGCCGCGGAATTGCGCGCATTTCTCGATGGGAAAAAATCGCCACCGCCTTAAAAGAGAACTGCGATGAAAAAGGTTACCCCCCGGTTTGTCCTTTTGCTGGTTTTTGCCGCGGCGCTATTCCGCTTGAATGCCGTCGAAAGCCGGGCCGACGTCGTGCTCGCGCCGCTGTTTCAGGACCATGCTGTGCTCCAGCGCGGCAAGCTCGTCCCGGTCTGGGGCCGCGCCGACGCCGGCGAGCATATCACCGTGACCTTTCACGGACAGACCGCCGGCACGACCGCCGGCGACGATGGCCGCTGGATCGCCTATCTCAGCGCGCTGGATGCTTCCACCGAATCCTCCGATCTCGTCGTCACGGGCAAGAACACCCTCACCTTGCACGACATGCTCGTCGGTGAGGTCTGGCTCTGCTCCGGCCAGTCGAACATGGAGTTCATCGTCTACAATACCGCCAACGCCACTTTTCGCGTGCTCAACGCCGACGCCGAGATCGCCTCCGCCAACTTTCCGCTTATCCGCCATTTCAAGGTCAAGCCCACCGAATCCGACACACCGGCCGACGCCGTGGGCGGGTCGTGGACCGTGTGCTCGCCGGAGACCGTCAGCCAGTTCACCGCCGCGGGCTATTTTTTCGCCCGCGATATTTTCCAAAAATTGCATGTGCCCGTCGGCCTCATCAACAGCACGTGGGGCGGCACGCCGATCGAGTCATGGATGAGCCCCTTTGCGCTCAACAGCGATCCGGCCTTCGCCGTCGTGCACCAACGCTGGCAGCAGATGCTGGCCGAATATCCGCAGAAAAAACCGGCCTACGATACTGCGCACGCCGAATGGGAAAAAGCCCGCGATGCGGCCAAGGCCGCCGGCAAGGAATTCACCGACCGGGCGCCGCGCCCGCCGCCCGGTCCCGGCCACCAATGGACGCCCAGCGGCCTGTTCAACGGCATGATCAACCCGCTCCTTCCCTTCGCTGTGCGCGGCATCCTCTGGTATCAGGGCGAGAACAACGCACCGTATCCGACCGAATATCACTCGCGCCTGGCCGCCCTGATCACCGCGTGGCGCGCGCATTTCGGCCAGGGCGACCTGCCGTTTTATTTCGTGCAGCTGCCCAACTACAAATACAACCATGACGCCGCCGGCACCGACTGGCCCCTCCTCCGCGAAGGCCAGACCCAGACCCTTTCACTGCCGCAGACGGCGATGGTAGTGACGATCGACATCGGCGACCCCGACAACATCCATCCGCGCAACAAACAGGAGGTCGGCCGACGCCTCGCGCTCATCGCGGAGAACCGCCTCTACGGCATCCCCTGCGATGATTCCGGTCCGCTGTTCGCCAGCGCCACGCCCGAGGGCAACGCCCTGCGCGTGCACTTCACGCACGCCGACAACGCCCTCATCGCGCACGACAAACCCGTCCAGTCGCTCGAAATCGCCGGCGCCGACAAGGTCTTCCATCCCGCCCAGGGCCGCATCGAGGGCGACACGCTGCTCGTCAGCTCGCCCGACGTGAAGGCTCCCGTCGCCGTCCGCTACGCCTGGTCCAACGACCCGGAGGCCAATCTCTTCAACGGCGCCGGCCTGCCCGCCGCACCTTTCCGCTCAAACGACTGGTAGGTTTTTCAAACACCGGCCCTTGCCAGCGGATCGTCGAGCGGGTCTGCCATATAATTCAAGCCGGCCCTAAGTTTTTCGGCGTTGGTTCGTCTGTCTTCTCACCAGTCCTTCTTTCCATCATGAAAACCCGCCTCTTCGCCGCGCTTCTTCTCGCGGCGGGCTCTGCCCTCCGGGCCGAGCCCATGCCCGTGTCCTCGCAGATCACCGCCGCCACGGTTTACGCCGACGGTGCGATTGTCACCCGCACCGCCCACCTCGACCTGCCCGCCGGCCAGACCGAGCTCATCCTGGAAAAACTGCCCGACGCACTGGTCGACCAGTCGCTGCAGGTTTCCGGCCACGGCACGGCCGGCGTGACGATCCTCGACGTCAACGCCCGCACCACTTTTGCCGCCGTTGCCTCCGATCCGCGGATCAAGTCGCTCGAGGACGAGCTCGCGGGCGAACAGAAAAAAATCCGCGCACTCAACGACCGGGCCATCGCCCTCAAGCAGCAGCGCGCCCTGCTCGACAAGATCGAGAACGCCGTCGCCACGCCGCCAGCCAAGGACGCGACCGCGCCACGCCCAAGCTTCGACGACTGGCAGAAGCTCCTCACCTTCACCGACGACAACCGCAATAAATTCGCCACCGAACAGCAGTCGCTCGACACCCAGCGCGAAGACATCGATGCGCAGGTGGCCGCCCTCACCGCCCAGCTCAACGACCTTCGCGGGCAGACCGGCGGCGGCCGCAGTTATAAAACCGTCACGGTGCGCGTGGCCGCGGCCGCCGCCGGTTCGCTCGACCTCACCCTCGCCTATGCCGTGCCCGGCGCCTCATGGATACCCGCCTATGACGCCCGCCTGCACAGCGATGAACGCGCCATTGCGCTGACCTATTTCGGCCTCGTACGGCAGAATACCGGCGAAGACTGGAAATCCGTCGCACTCACCCTCTCGACCGCCCGGCCCAGCCTTGGCGGCGGAGCCCCGGAGCTGTCGCCGTGGATCGTGGATGTGTTCCAGCCGCGGATTTTCGAAGCCGAGGCGGCAAAAGATGAATTGATGAGCGCACGAAAACAGGAGGCCCGCGCCCAGGCCTTCAATCAAGCCGCACCGTTGCCTGCAGTTGGCTCCCTGGGCGGCGCCCCGGAAGACAAATCCGCCGACCTCGCCACGGCCACGGTCGGCAACGCCGTCACCAGCGCATCGTTCAAGATCCCCGTCGCCGCCACGATCCTCAGCGACAACGCCCCGCAGAAGGTCGGCATCACCACGGCCAGCCTCACCGCCAATCTCCAATACCAGGCCACGCCCCGCGCGCTCGAGGCGGCGTTCCTCAGCGCCTATGCGAACAATACCACCGAATTTCCGCTGCTCGCCGGCAGCATGAACGCATTTCTCGACGACGCGTTCGTCGCCACCAGCTCCCTCAAGACCGTCATGCCCGGCGAGAGGTTCGAACTCGCGCTCGGGGCCGACGAGGGCATCGCCATCAAGCGCAAGGTCGTGAACCGCTTCACCGAGGACACCGGCTTTGTCACGAAGGGCAAACGCGTGACCTACGAATTTCTTGTCACGATCACCAACCACAAGAAGACGGCCGAACACCTGGCCTTCAAGGACGTCGTCCCCGTCTCGCGCAACGAGAAGATTGTCGTGAAGCTCCTCACGCCCGGCGAGGACGACCTCGGCACACCCGACAAGCCGAAGGAGATCACGCGCGAAGCAGACGGCAAGCTGGTCTGGCGGCTCGACCTCAAGCCCGGCGAAAAACGCGAACTGCCGCTCAAGTTCAGCGTCGATTACCCGGCCAATGTTCCCGTATCCGGCCTTGATTGAGGCAGGCAGACAAAAATCGCCGGCCACTTGCCAAATGCTTGCGACGCGCTACTGATACGGCGTCATGAAGCTTCATTACCTCGCCAGCGTTTTTCTCGTCATGTCACTCTTCAACCCACCGGCCAAGGCCGATCCGATCAACATCGGCGAAAGCCTGCCCGCCGTCACCGGCCTTACCGAGACCGGCACGCCGCTCGACCTCTCCACGCTCAACAAAGGCTACACCCTGGTGTACTTTTATCCGCGCGCCTTCACCTCGGGCTGCACCTCGCAGGGCTGCTCGCTGCGCGACGCCTACGATGTGCTGAAAAAGCGCGGCGTCACGATCATCGGCGTGAGTACCGACACCATCGACAAGCAAAAGGACTTCAAGGACAAGGAGCACTTCCAATTCACGCTCCTCGCCGACCCGGATAAAAAAGTCATTGGGGCCTTCGGTGTTCCGACCCGCAGTGTGCTGACCGTCGGCGAGATCGCCAGCCGCCAGACCTTTCTCTTCAAGGACGGAAAGCTCGTGTGGCGGGATCTGCACGCCTCGACGAGCAAACAGGCGGAAGATGTACTGAAAGTGCTCGACTCGCTCGGCGGCTGAGGCCGCTGCGCCTCACAATTCTTCGTCCCGCGCCGGTGCGAGCATGGGCGCCGCGGGGTCGTGGCGCACCCGCTCAATCCATTCGCCCAGCTGCGGAAAGCCCTGCAGCAAAGCCGGCGACAGCGGCGCAGCCACGAGATCAATGATGCGCGCGCCACCGTTCGTGTCCCGGACGACGTTGCGGTCATGCGGGTCGGCCACCAGCCACGGCTGGCCGCGGACAAAGGCCAGTCGCGGATGGTCGCGGTCGGTGCGCAGAAAGCGCGACGGCCACGGAATCAGCGACGGCGGCAGCAGCACGCTGGTATCGGTGCGCTCCGGCAGGCGTTCGCCAAGCGTTTGCTTGGCCACGATGATGCCTTCAGGTGTCACCCCCGCCGCCTCGGTCGGCATGCCGCCGATGGCGTTGATCACGTCGAGCTTTTCCAGCAGGTCGCGATAGCTGCCAAGACACGCCTCAGCCTGCAGCGCGGATTCCTCGGCGGGACGGAAACTGAAGGTAGCGCCGATCCACAGGTCGTTGCGTGGCAGGAAAAATTTGTACACGGAGCCGTCGTCCGCGGCGAAGGCCCATGCCTCCACCCCACTGCCGATGTGGCGGAGCTGCAGACTGCCTTCCACCAGCGGTTCCTCGACCCCGGCCGGAAATCCGAAGGTTTCCAGCGGCAGCAACGGCAACAGAGCACGGAAGTCGCGGATGGCCGCGCCCAGCGTGCTCCATGGCGCGCCTGAGCCCTCGAGCAGGCTTACGGCGTCTTCCGGGAGGAGGACGAGATCGCGGTCCGGATCTGTTCCAAGGCCGCATTCGGCCGCCGCCGCGCGGAGGCGATCGAGCGCCGCCAGTCGTCGCCCGTGATCGTCGCAAAGTGCGGCGTGGGCTTCGGCTTCGAGGAGGCGCCGGCCTTGGATGAGGGTGGGCTGGCCGGTGAAGCGGTCTTGCATGGCTTGGCCATGAGACAATGTCCGCCAGCATCAGGCGCGACGCAAAAGTTTTTTGCGCGCAAACGGCTCACGGCTTGTTCACAGCCCGCGGTCAGCCCGCCGCCTGTTGCACGACCGCGGGCGGCGGCACGCGGCCGACCAGCATCTTGTCCACCCGGTGACGGTCCATGTCCACCACCTCGAAGCGCCAGCCGGCCACATCAAAGCGATCGCCCGCCATCGGGATGCGTCCGAATTGCGTGACGACAAAGCCGGCCAATGTCTGGAAGTCCGCCTCGTCCTCGCCGGGGAGCGTTTCGAGCGAAAGCAGCGCCTTGAGCTCGCCGGTCGCGAGCGTGGCGTCAAGCAGCCACGAGCCGTCCTCGCGCTGCCGCACCTCGGGCTGGTTCCGCCGGCCCTGCGCAGGCATGTCCCCGACGATGGCCTCGAGCACATCGATCAATGTCACCAAACCCTGGATACTGCCGAACTCGTCGGCCACGAGCGCGACGTGCCGGCCGGTCTTCTTGAACTGCTCGAGCAGCTGCATCGCGTACATCGTCTCGGGCACGACCAGCGGCGGCACCAGCAGGTTCTTGAGGTTGGTCGGCACGCCGATGGCCGAGTGCGCCCAGAGCGCCTTCACCGCCGCCATGCCCACGACCTGGTCGCGGTTGCCCTGGTAGACGGGAAAATAAGAGTGGCCGCTGGCCACGATCTTGCGCCAGTTGGTCTCCTCGGGGTCGTCGAGGTTGAGAAAGACGATCTTGGGCCGCGGCGTCATCAGCGCGGTCACCGGCAGCTGGTCGAGCCCGAGCACGCCTTCGACCATCTGCTGCTCGGCCTTGTTGAAGGTGCCCGCCAGCAGGCCCTGCTCGATGAGGATGCTCAGCTCCTCGTCAGTGATGGGCGACTCCTTGCGCTGGCCGACGCCCAGGAATTTCAATATGGCGTCGGTCAGCGCGGTCAGCAGCCACACCGCCGGACGCGCCATCCAGGCGAGCGTCTGCATCGGACCGGCCATCAGCATCGCAATGCGTTCCGGGCTGCTCAGCGCGATACGCTTGGGCACAAGCTCGCCCGCCAGCAGCGTGACAAACGTGATGCTACCCGCCACCAGCACAAAGGCCACGAGATGGCTGTAGGGCCCGAGCGCCGGCACCAGCTCAAGCCGGGCGGCAAACCGGTCCGAAAGCGTCGCCCCGCCCACCGCACCGGCAACAATGCTGCACAAGGTCATGCCCACCTGGACAACCGAAAGAAAGCGCGTGGGAGATTCTGCCAGGGCCAGCGCGGCACGGGCGCGGGCATGGCCGTCGTCGGCCAGCTTTTTAAGCCGTGCCTTGCGCGAGGAGATCACGGCAATTTCCGCCATGGCGAACAAACCGTTCGCTAATAGCAAAAGGCCGATGACCAGCAGCTCTGTACCTACCGAATTCATGGAAAAAGCCGGCTATCCTACATGGTCTGACCCGGGAAGCAATCCCGTTGCCCATGGCCGACCGGGTCAAACTGACCCGATCTGGGGCGGTTTTCAATTGCCAAACCGGGGGTGCGGGTTGTTGTTAAATCGTTAAGTTCCCCTCCCCCGTATGCCTACTCATGTGACCATGGCGGATATTGCCCGTCGTGCCAGCGTCAGCGTCGCCACCGTGTCGATGAGCTTGCGCAACAAGCCCAACATTCCCCCGGTGACACGCGAGCGCATCACCGCCCTCGCCCGCCGGATGGGTTACCAGCCGAATCCCTTCGTTTCCGCACTCATGCGCAGCCGGCGGCGGAGCCAGCCCCCGTCCAGCCGGCCCGTGCTTGCCTTCGTGTGCACCTCCAACCGGGCCGACGGCTGGCGCAATTCACCCCTCGCCACGTTCCGTCTAGCGCGTGACAGCGCGCGCGAACGCACCGCCCAGCATGGCTATCAATGCCAGGAGTTCTGGCTCTATCAGGACAACATGTCGGCCGATCGTTTCAGCCGCATGCTGCACACCCGCGGCATCCAGGGCATCCTGCTCGGGCCAAATCTGGACGGCACCCCGCTGCCGGCCCTGGAATGGACTTTTTTTTCCGCCGTGCGCATCGGCATGCCGTCGTCCGCGCCCGCCATCCCGACCATCTGCAACGATAATTTCCTGGCCAGCGTGACGCTGATTGAGGAGTGCCATCGCCGCGGTTACCGCCGGCCGGGGCTGGTCCTGCAGCATGCACAGAATCTCCGCCTGCAACGCCGCTGGGAGGGCGGCTTCTACACCGGCCGGCTGAATTTCCCCGATTTCGTCCAGATCAATCCGCTGCTGCTCGACGAGTGGCCGACACTGGACGTTCTTCGCCAGTGGCTCAAAACGGAAAAGCCCGACGTGATCATCACGCCCGCACCCGACGAGTTGCTCCCGCACCTGCGCACGCTCGGCCTGCGTGTGCCGGAGGATATCGGGCTCGCCCATCTCGCCTGTCCCGAACGCGGCAACCGCTTCAGCGGGATTTATCAAAACGGCCGGCTGCTCGGCACGACCGCGGTCGATGTGCTGGTCGGCATGGTCGAACAGCACAAGAAAGGCCTGCCGCCCCAGGCCGTGACCAGCATGGTCGAGGGTGCATGGAATCCCGGCAGCACGCTCCGGCCCCTGCCGCGCGTTTAGAAAAGCAATCCGCCCTGATGGCGGTCAGGCAAAGCGCGCCAGCCGTGCCGCCACGTCGGCCCGCAAACGCTCGATGTACGCCAGCGTGAATGCAGCGATATCGAGCGTCTCGTCCCGCACGAGCGGCGTCAGGTCCATCGCCCAGGTGATGGCGGTGAGCTTGTCCGCCGCATGCGAGGTATGGAAGGTGGCGTTCGCCGCGCGCCGGCCGAGCGTGGCCAGGTCGTAGCGCTTGCCCCCCGCGATCTGGCTGGCGAATGTCTCGAGCAGCTCCGCGGCAAGCCCGGGCTCGCGGCCGGCATCGAGCGCAACCTTGTCGGCATCAACCAGCCAGTCGAGATCACGCCAGACTTCGCAGCCGAGCACGCGAAGCGGACGCCGCTCGCGCGGCAGTGCACGCAGCGCCTCAAGGCAGCGCAGTAACACCGCCACGTGCGTGTCGTGCTTGTCGGCCGGGTTGTGCAGATAGACCACCTGCGGCGTGCAGCCGGAAAAAATCTTTTCCAGATCCGCCCGCACGTCCGTCGCCGACGCGGCGGCCTTCACCGCTGCGCTCGGGTGCGAAAGCTGCACCTGGATCGCGTAGCGCCCGAGCGCGGCCGCCCGGCGCTGTTCTTCACGACGCTCCGCGCGCATCTGCTCATCGGAAAATTTTTCATAGGCGCCCACCCGGGGGCTGCCGGCGCCATCGGTCACAACCACGCCGCCGAAGGCCCGGTCTGCACGGCCGAGGCATTCGGCGATGCCGGCGTGGGCCATGATCTCGATGTCATCCTGGTGCGCGGCCACGCAGAGATGCGTCATGCGCGCGAGCGCCGCAGCCGGAGCGGAGCCACCGGACGTGAAGAGGTCGGCGTCGGGACGGGAGAAGTTCATGCGTTCAAAACAACCTTTCCGGATACTCGCCGCTGCGGACGAGTTCAGCGAGCGCGCTCTGCACACGCGGCCTGTCCTCGCGATAGGTCACGCCAAACCAGGTCGATTTTGTCGACAGCACGCGCACCGCCGCGCCGGCCTGGCCGAGCATCGCCGATACCGCGGCAGGCAGATAAAATTCTGCTTTCGCCTCGCCGCCATGCTGGCGGAAAAATTCCGCCATCTGCGCGTCCAGCAGGGGGAAAACCGCCGGGGTGAAGCCCCAGCAGTTCATCGAGACCGTTTCATTGCCGGAATATTTCCGGCCCGGGCCGACGTCGGCCGAAGCGATGCCGGTTTGTTCGGTGATGCTTTTCAGTCGTTCATCCGGCCCGACCGCGCACACCCCACGCGAGACCGCGCCGTGCTCCGAGAGCGTGGCGGCCAGGCGATAGCCGACGAGGGCAAACTCCATCGCTGATTTTTGGGCCAGCGTGGCTGAAGCCGGCGGCTTCCGCAGAAATTCCCCGAGTTTTTGCAGCGCCTCCGCCCCGTAGAAATCGTCGGCGTTGATGACCGCGAAATTTTCCCGCACCGCTTCCCGCGCGCACCACACAGCATGGCCCGTGCCCCAGGGTTTCTCGCGACCGGCCGGCGGCGCAAAGCCCGACGGCAACGCGTCCACCGATTGAAAAGCATAATCGACCGCCACATGGCCGGCGTAGCGCACGCCGATTTTTTCCCGAAACTCCGCTTCGAAATCGCGGCGGATGACAAAGACAACGCGCCCGAAACCCGCGCGCGCGGCATCGAACACCGCGTAATCGAGCAGCAGTTCGCCCGCCGGCCCGACCGGGTCGAGCTGCTTGAGCCCGCCGTAGCGCGAGCCCATCCCGGCGGCGAGGACCAGAAGCGACATCGACATGCGGGCAAATCTAAGGCCGCAGCCATGGCCTTCCGCAAGCCACATCAACCGTAGAGCCGGCCTTTGGAATGGCCAAACTTCCCTTGCCGCGGAAAACTTTCGCGGATATTCCTTGGCCGGAACAAAGCTCCGTTGCGTGCGACCACCTTCGAATTCCGCTACCGCTTCTGGTTGATCGTGCTCCTGCATGGCGCGGCCTTCGGCCTTTATTATTTCGATCAGGTAAGCTGCGGCGTCGCCCTGCTCCGGCTGCTGGCGCCGTCCGCTAGTCCGTCGACACTATCCGGCCGTCATTCCCTGCAGCTGATTTATGGCTTCGGCGCGACCCTGGTCTTCGCCGGCGCCCTGCTTCGCACCTGGGCCACCGCTTATATGCGGGCGGATGTCGTGCACGGCCTCAAATTGCAGGCCCAAACATTGGTGGCCGACGGGCCTTACCGCCATACGCGCAATCCCCTTTACCTCGGCGTCATGCTGATGGCCTTGGGACTTGGCCTGATGGCCAGCCGCGCCGGCTGGGTCTTTCTTGCCGCCAGCATCTATTTATATTTGTTCCGCCTAATCCGGCGTGAAGAAGCCGAGCTACGGCAAACACAGGGTGCATCATATGCCGCGTATGTTCGGGCCGTGCCTTTATTCCTTCCGTCGCTGCTTCCCCGCATCCCCGCAGGAGGGGCCAGGCCGCGCTGGGCCCAGGCTTTCGTGAGCGAACTCTTCATCTGGACCTACGGCCTGGCTGAGCTGACCTACGCCGTGACGCTTCAGGCTAAGCCGGCGCTCATGCTCGCCGTCATCGGGTTTGCCATCAATGCACAGGCCATTTTCGCAACCCGGGCACGCCGGCAGCCATCCGCTTAGGGGGCATTTCCCGGTCACCTCCAGAGGCCATGGCCTTTCTTTAGATCGCCGCGAGCAGGCCGCCGTCCACGTAGATGATCTGGCCATTGACGAAATCTGCCGCCGGCGACGCGAGAAACACCGCGGCGCCGACCAGTTCGTGCGGCTGGCCCCACCGGGCCGCGGGCGTGCGCTGGCAGACCCATTGATTAAATTCGGGATTTTCCACCAGCGGCTTGGTCAGCTCGGTCATGAAGTAGCCCGGGCCGATGCCGTTGACCTGGAGATTGTGCTTCGCCCACTCGACCGCCATCGCGCGCGTGAGCATTTTCAGGCCGCCCTTGGCCGCGGTGTAGGGACCCGTCGTCGCACGCCCCAGTTCGCTCATCAGCGAGCAAATGTTGATGATCTTGCCTGCGCGGCGCGGGATCATCCGCCGGGCCACCTGCCGGGCCACGAGGAAGGCGCTGGTGAGATTGGTGTCGAGCACCTCGCGCCACACCGCCACTTCCACCTGTTCCAGCGGCGCACGGCGCTGGATGCCGGCATTGTTCACCAGGATGTCGATCGGCGCGACCTCGGCCTCGATACGGGCCACTTCGCGCTCCACCGCCGGGTCGTCTGTCACGTCGAAGACCGCCGTCATCACACGCAGACCTTCGCCGCGCAGCTGCGCGGCGGTCGCGGCAAGCTTTTCTTTATTGCGGCCGTTGAGCACGAGCGCCGCGCCTGCCTGGCCAAGCCCGCGTGCGAGCGCGAGGCCAAGGCCCTGGCTGGAACCAGTGATAAGCGCAGTGCGTCCGGTGAGATCGAAAAGTGGATTCTTTTCAGCCATGGCTGATTACTCAACATTGAGCGAACGCACTTTGCCGACGAGAATAAACAACACCGCCGTGGCCAGGGGCCCGAGCAGTCCGGCGGCGATCAGGATGGGCGTGTAGGAGAAATGATCCACGACCCAGCCGGTTGACATGGTGAAGATCACCGCGCCCAGCCCGGCCGCCGTGCCGGCAAAACCCGCGATCGAGCCCACCGCGCCCACCGGAAAAAAATCGCTCGGCAGTGTCTGCACGTTGCTCACCCAGAATTGAAACCCGAACATCGTCACCCCCAGCCACGCGAGCGCGGCGGAAGCGGAGGTCGCGTAGGCGGCGAGAATGCCCGCCGTCAGGCAGACCGTACCGAGAAAAATGGCGGTCTTGCGCGCGCGGTTCACGCCCCAGCCACGGCGCAGCAAAAAGCCCGAGAACCAGCCGCCGGACAGTGCACCCAAGGCCGCGGCGACAAAGGGCGCCCACGCAAATGCGGCGATTTCCTTCAGGCTGAAGCCACGAGCATGATAAAGGTAGAGCGGCAGCCAGTTGAGAAACAGCCACCAGATCGGATCACCAAAAAACCGCGCGAGCACGATACCCCAGACCTCGCGCCGGCGCAGCAGGACCCTCCATGGCACCGGCGGATGGCGCGCCGGGGCCGCGGCGGCGACCCTAGGCGCGGACGACAGTGTCCGCGGATAAAGCGCGAGCCACAAGGCCAGCCACACAAAACCCAACAACCCCGTGACGAGAAACACCGTCCTCCAGCCATAGCTAAACTGGAGCCAGATGATCAGCGGCGGCGCGAGTGCCGGCCCGAGCGACGCGCCGGTGTTCGCAATGCCCATGGCCAAAGCACGTTGCCGCGCCGGAAACCACGCGGCGATGGTGCGCGTGGCGCCGGGCCAGTTGCCCGATTCGCTCAACCCGAGCAGCGCACGCATCCCGCACAGGCTGCCGAAGCCGCGGGCCAGCGCGTGCCCCATCTCCGCCAGCGACCAGATGACGACTGCGAGCGAAAAACCCGTGCGGTTGCCCAGCCGGTCAAATGCCGCGCCCCAGGCAAACATCGAGAGCGCATAGACGATCAGGAACCACGAGCTGATCGTCGCATACTGCACATTGGTCAGCTTGAATTCCGCCTGCAGCACCGGCGAGAGCACCGGGATCGCGAGCCGGTCGAGATAGTTCATCACGGTGCCGAGAAACAGGAGCGCGATGATCACCCAGCGCCAGGGGCGCGCGTCTTCCGCGGAGGCACTCGGGGTGGCCGGCGGAAAACTCATTTGAATTTGTCGCGCATCGCCTGCAGGCCGGGGATTTTCGCCATGAGATGCCGGTGCTGCGGCTCGAACGATTGCACGAGCGAGCGCTGATGCTGCCCGACAAGGATCGTGAAAATGTAACCCTCGTGGCCCGGCGATGCGACCGTCGGATGATAGCCGCGGTCGACTAAAAATGTGTCGCCATGCCTCGTCATTACCACCATCGGTTCGCTGACGTCCGGTTCGTAGCAAAACTGCGCCCCAAAGCCGGTCTCGGGCCGGAAGCGGTAATGATAGATTTCCTCGAAATCCGTCTCTTCCGGCGGACGCTCGGTATCGTGCTTGTGCGGCGGGTAGCCCGACCAGCAGCCGTTGTCGGCGTAGAGCTCGCTCACCAGCAGGTTGCCCGCCCGACCCGTGGCGTTCTGGCCGAGAATGTGAAAAATCCGGCGTCGCGAATGCGTGTCCGCCGAGCCGACCTCCACCATTTCGACCTCCTTCGGCGGCACGTGAAAGGGCGCGAACGGCTGGGCGCACAGGCCGCCCGCGATCGCGATCTCCGTGCCATCGAGCAAGGCGCGCACCGTCACCCGCGCCCCCGTGCCGCAATAAACGGAATCCGCCGGGCCGCTCCAGAGGTCGGCCCGCTGGCCGATGTTCCGAAACGTCTGTGCGCCCGCCGCGATGTCCGCCCGTCCCGCGAGAACCACGCACACCGTTTCGCAACCGTGCGCCTCGATCGTCTGCGATTCACCCGCGCGCAGCCGCAGCAGGTTGAAATAACACAATGCCATCGCGCTGCGGCCCGGTTCGACGAGCGGCAGGTTGCGGTTGTCATGCGCGCGAAGGAGCTGGGGCATGGACTATAAATTGAGGCAGCTGCAGGCGGCGTCAAATTTCAGCCGGTTATCGGCCAAAAATTGCGCCGGCGCCTTATCCAATGTGAGCGTAACAAGAAGGAATGATTCATAATATCGTTATTCTTCAGCAGACAAATAAATTTCATAAGCCATTAATTATTATATCATAATATATGATTATATAACTAATGATTGCAATTGAAACTATTTTGTCCGCAACTGTCGCCATGCAGCCCAGAAATCGTTCTCTTCTCACCGGCGGGGTGATTTTCGCCGCCCTCGCCCTGACTGCCTGCGCTCATCTTGACGAACAGACCTTCAACGCTGTCGTTGCCAGCAAGCCTGCCATCGGCGACATTGTTTTCACTCGAATTGGAGGTCCGATCTTTAGCCGGGTGGCGGATACAACCCTGAGCTGGACCTCCCACGTCGGAATCATTGTCGACTATCAGAACGGCGATTGGATCGTTGCGGAAAGCGGCGTTCCATTCGTTCGCAAAACCCCGCTCCGGAAATTTCTCGGCCATTCAGAAAATCAAGAATTCTCGATCCGGCGCTTGAGGACAGATCCCACCGAGGAAGAAAAGCGTGCAATGCTGAAATTTGCAGATTCGCAGATGGGCAAGCTCTATTCGCTGGGCTTCGATCTTGGATCGCAAAAGACCTTCTGCTCCAAATTCGTCCACGATGTCGTGGCAGTTAGCACCCATCAATCGATCGGAGAGGTCGAAACTTTCGACCATTTGCTCCACCGCAATCCCGATGCGCCATTGTGGTTCTGGCGCGCCTGGTTCCTTGGCTTCATTCCCTGGCAGAGGATGACCATCACACCCGCCAGCGAGATCGACAGCCCGCTCCTCCGGATCGTAATCCAGCATAATGTATGAAGGCTCTTATCTACGAAATCATTGCCGTCGCAGGAACGATTGACGCCGCTGGCGTCAGAATCCTCAGGCCACTCGGTCTCACCCCGATGACTTTCAACATTCTCAACGTCCTGAGCGACGGGCCTCTCTCTCAGCGGGAAATTAGCGACCAGGTCATCGTTGCTGCTTCGAGCATAACTTTTCAGGTCAAACAGCTGCAGAAGAAGGGCCTTATCCAGCGCAGGCGCTCCGACGCCCGGACCTGGCGGGTCTTCCTCACGCCACGCGGCGCAGAAACGCGGCGGCGGGCAGAGCAGCGAATGAACCAGATCATGGATCAGATTCGCATCGAGCCGGGCCTGATCGCAAACGCCAAATCCGCCTTGAAAACAATCCAGGACCGCCTGCCAGAGCTCGTCGAAGGAAAGAACCCATTATGAACATCTCACAAAAGGAGCTGCGCGATGCAGCGACAACCACAGGGCTGACGAACCAGCAGGTGGACCTGCTCTGGCGCACATTGAACGCCCAGCCCTCGCAATCAGGGAAACCAAAATTTGATGTGGCCAATGTGGCCTATTATTTTGGGGCTCTGCTCGTGATCGGGGCCATGGGCTGGTTCATGACCAAGGCTTGGGATGGCCTTGGAGGACCCGGTCTCTTCGCTGTCGCAAGTTGCTATGCGGTTTGCTTCGTCCTGGGCGGGCGAACCCTGTGGGCTCAGTCCTTGAGAATCCCTGGTGGACTTCTCTTCACCATCGCCGTCTGCATGGTGCCCCTGGCAACGTTCGGAATCGAACGATGGACCGGCCTTTGGCCGGCGGATGATCCGGGCTCCTACACCAAATTCCATCCCTACATCAATGGAAGCTGGATTATAATGGAAGTGGCGACCATCGCGGCCGGAGCGATCGCCCTGCGGTTCTGGCGCTTCCCGTTTCTCACCGCACCCATCGCCTATTCGTTATGGTACATGTCGATGGATTTGCCAGCGCTGCTCGGCGGCCATCACCTTCTCAACTGGGAGGATAAGCAGCAAATTTCGATGATCTTCGGCGCCGTCATGCTGCTGGCCTCCTACCTCGTGGATCTTCGCGGGAAGTCCGACGACTTTACTTTCTGGGGCTATCTCTTCGGCTTAATGGCATTTTGGGGCGGCCTCTCATCCATGGACAGCCATAGTGAGCTGGGCAAATTCGTCTATTGCCTGATCAACATCGGGCTCATCTTCTGTTCGCTCATTCTTCGACGCCGAGCGTTCATGATTTTCGGTTCGCTGGGATTCTTCGGTTACCTCGGGCATCTGGCCTACCGTGTCTTCGAGAATTCCATCCTCTTCCCCTTTGCCCTCAGTTTGATCGGGATTTTGATCATCTATCTGGGCCTTCAATATCAACGGCGGCGGGATCGAATCGAAAAATGCCTTCGAGCGGCGATTTTGCCGCACATAAAAGGCCTCATCCCTGCGCGCGCATTACTCGATTAGCTTTCGCGTTCACCCGCGTTACATCGTGAAGCCGGCACTCTCCGTATGATTCGAAAACTAATAGTGATCTCGATCTTTTCCGCAGTCGCCATCCTCTTCCTGACGGTGGGTTGTTCATCGATCGAAAGGAAGTTGCTCTTCTTTCCCACCCATTGGCCCACGGATAACGGTCTCACGCCATGGATGAAGAACGGAGAACTCATCGGTTACTCACGAATGGTCGAATCGCCTAGGACCGTGTGGCTGATGCTTCACGGAAATGGCGGCCAGGCGTCTGACCGTACGTACGCAATCCCATGTTTTTCACCTGATGACTCGGTCTTCATCCTCGAGTATCCGGGATATGGAGCCCGGGAGGGCATTCCATCCAAAGAAGCCTTCAACCAAGCAGCCAAAGAGGCCTACCTTTTTCTGAGGGATACCTATCCGGGAATTCCAGTTTGCGTAGTGGGAGAATCGATCGGAAGCGGCCCAGCCTCGTCACTCACAAGCCTTAACCCCCCGCCAGACAAGTTGGTGCTTATCGTCCCCTTTGATAAACTCTCGCTCGTAGCCAAAGATCATTTCCCCTCTTTTCTCGTCGGCCTGTTATTGAAGGACAATTGGAACAACGTGGACGCGCTTTCAAATTACAAAGGGCCGGTGGAAATCTTCGGCGCTGAAGCCGACACCGTCATTCCGGTTGAGCACGCGCAGGCTCTTGCCGCGGCCATTCCTTCATCGAAGTTTGTGTTAATTGAAGGCGGCCACAACGAGTGGTCACATCAAGATCGCGTGCAGATCAGGAACCAAAGATGAAACAGGGCAGCATTAACTACGCCTTTGAAGCCAGTGCGCATCACATCTGCCTTTTTAACGTTCGGCAAAAAATGAACAAAGGCTCGAAAGCGATTGCAACAGCCCTAGCCATCGTGGGTCCACCAATACTTGGGATGCTTTCAGCCGAGCTTTCCTATGTTTTCCATTGGAGCGAACCACGATGGCTGTTTGTCGTATTTTATGCTTTTCCTCAGATTGGAGCATTCGTCTTCTTATCCAGGACCATAAGCTGGCCATGGTGGATCAAGTGTCTGGCCGCAGTTCCTTTCCTTGCATTGTCATTAGCTGTGACCATCTACGCCTGTTTGATGGTGGCCGCTGCAAACGGAGATGGTTTATGAGTTGTCGTTTTGCGCCATTTCAACGTGAGTTTACCTGTTTGTAATTTTGGGCCTATAGCTCAATGGTTAGAGCAGAGGACTCATAATCCTTTGGTTCAGGGTTCGAGTCCCTGTGGGCCCACCAATTTAATTCCGAACTAAATTTCTGTGGTGCGTGACACATAAAATGGCCCATGGGCCACTTTATGCGTCACTTTCGGTAGGCCATTTTATGCGTCACATTTCTTAGTGGCTTACTAGCAGCCGGTAGCAAATTTTAAGCCTAGAAAATCGAAGCCCGGGGGAAATTATCTACGCGGTGCGTAGAAGGTGGCGATGTCATGCGAGAAAACTCACGCTGCTCAGAACGGTAATATCTTCGTGTGGTGAACCGAAAACAGTGGCCGGAAGTGAGTGCGACCGCAGTGGGCGTTATTCCGAAAAGTTCAACGCGTGACAGATGTTCAAGCGGCTGATCCTCCACAAGGGAACGCATAGTCCCATGATGGCGATCGCCATGAGTGGAACGGCCGCGGCCAGGACATAGACGAGCCTTGGCGAAGTGACGGAAATGTCGAAGAGTGCAAAAATGGGGCGCACGCCTATGAGCAGCAGCGTCCCAAGTGCAAATCCGCAAAACACAGCAAGTCGATATTTCCGCAGATGCGCCAACATTACGTCCGTCTGATTTGCCCCCAATGCCATGCGAATCGCGGCCTCCTTGAGGCTTTGCGATGCGGTGTAAGCCGAAAAGAAATACAATCCGCAGCCGGTCACTAGGGTCGCAAATCCCGCCACCCAGAGCACGAGTCGCACCGCGGTGACGAGATCCGCCGATGCGAGCACAATCTGGTCATGGATGGGCCTTAATGCGGGTGGATTCTTATATGGCCATACGGCCAGAAGGCGCCGGCTGATTTCCTGGCGCATGCCGGCCGAATCCCGTTGGACGGCGATATGCAGCGTCATGGCGTCTTCTGGTCGTGACTCGGACGGCAGGTATAACAAAGGATCGATTGTGGCTGATCGCGACTCAGGCACGTCTGCCACCACCCCGATCACAGAAAAGAGCGGACTGGTAGGCCAGGCCTTGAAACTTTTGCCCAGGGCGCTTTGGCCCGGCCAAAATCGTCGGGCCAAAGCGGCGTTGATCACGGCGACCGGTGATTTTGTTGCGATATCGGCGTCAGTAAATGTCCGCCCGCGCAACAATGGAATCCCGGCCGCATCCCAAAAGCCGCTGGTGACATCGGAGCGCCGGCAGAAACATTTATCCGATTCCAGCGCTGGATCGCGTTCGTTCACAATTAAGTTGGTCCATCCTCCGGCCGTCATAAGGGGATGGTTGCTCGCACCGACGGCAATGACGCCTGGGGTCTGACGCATAGCGGCAAGCAGCTTGTCGACAAACACTGGCGCGCGATCGGTGGTGATGCCCAGGGCGTGCAGATTGACGTCGGCCAAGAGAAGGTTTTCGGTGCGAAAGGGAAGCTTGCGGGCGGCGACCGTGCGCATCGAGTCGATGAATGAAGCGGCCACGCAGAGCAAAAACATGGCGATCGCAAACTGGAATGCGTACAAAATTCCGACAACGATCTGCCGGCGCGGCGCGGAGGTGGTCTCCTTGATTGCGCTAACCAGATCCACCCGACAGGCCTGTTGCAAGGCAAGGAACCAGGTGGCGGTCGCCCCGCCGAACGCCCCAAGCGCAACCACCGCGACCGTCCGGGAATCGATTTCCACTCCAGATGTGTCAATCAGCCTGCCTATGTTTGGATCGAGGCGCAGCGCGTGAAGCAAGGCCTGGCCCAAGGCGTGACCGAACACAAGCGCCAGGGCTAGCACCAAGACGAATTCACCCGCGAGCCATCGGCCGATGTCGGCCCGGCGCGCGCCCATCGCGAGCTTGATCGCCAGCTCCCGCCTTCGGGTGAAGATGCGCAGCAGGGTGAGAGAGAAGAAATTGACGAAAGCCAGCGCGAAAAGGAACCAAATAATGCCGGAGATCAAAAGCATCGTGCGGGCCGACTCGTCTTCAATGAATCGGAACTTGGAAAATGAATCCAGGGCCAGGTTCATTCCGTGGTTTTCTGTCGGATGTTCTTTTTGCAGAGTCTGGGCGATTACTGTCAGCTCTGCCTTGGCGTCGGTAAAGGAGGCGCCCGGTCTTAGGCGGCCGCCGACGCGCAACCATTGTATGTCACGGTTGGCGAGGATTCGTTGGCCCTGCATTGAGGACACGCTTCCGATTTGGGAGCATGAAATCCAGATGCTCGGACGGACGCTGGGATCGACACCGCGGAAACCGGTGGGGAGGATTCCAATCACGGTGAACGGCACGGTGTTAAGCCTGATGATCGATCCAACGGAGAGCTTCCAGTTCTCGGCCAATCCGGCGGATACCACCGCGGCGGGATCGGCGCTGAGGCTGTCGTCGCGCTCCGCGAGCAGCCGTCCGCGGAGTGGTTGCGCACCGAGCGTCGGAAAGAACCCGCCGCTGACCACGCCGCAGGTGGCCAGGATCGAATCATCGCCGACCGTGATTCCGACGTTCGACCGGCTGAAATAGGCGAACGCGTCAAAAAATGGCGCGGTTCTCTCCCGGATATCGACAAAATCGGGGAAGCTCACGATTCCCCGCGGCAAGGAGCTCCTCACGAATACCAATTCGTTGGGCAGGCGTCCCGAGGGCGGCCGAATCAGCGTTGCGTCGACCACGGCGACGATGCCCATCTGCGCGGCTATGCTTACGCCGAGCACGACCACGCTCATAAAAAGGTAGGACGGCTTGGCGAGAAGGGAGCGCAGGATGGCTCTCATGGTTTGCGGTTCATGCGATCATTCCACCCGCAGCGCAACGATGGGATCGACTTTGGTGGCGCGGCGGGCGGGGAGCAGGCATGCGACCAGCGCGACCGCGACCAGAAGAAGAGAGATCGCGCCAAAAACCAGAGGGTCATAGGCGGGCGTCTGAAAGAGCATCGACTTGATAAAGCGCTCCGCCGCCAGCGCGCCGACCACGCCAAAGGCAATGCCATAGCCCGCAATGCGTCCGCCTTGGCTGATCACGAGTCGGAATACGTCGCCCGGACGTGCGCCCAATGCCATCCGGACGCCAAATTCATTTGTGCGTTGGGAAACGGAGAATGCGACCACCCCGTAAATGCCGATGGCGGCGAGAATGAGGGCGATGACGGAAAACGTGATAAAAAGAAACATGGCAAACTTCTGGCTGGAGAATTGCCCCATCAGCAAATTGTCGTAGGTGTCCAAGGTCGCCACCGGTTGCTCCGGATCGACATTGTATATCGCGTGGCGCAATATGCCCGCGAATGCGGCGGCACCACCGTTCGCCCGGACGATGAAGGCGAACGCGGGATACGGCGTCTGTGCGAACGGAGTATAGATTTGGGGTGGTGCGTCAGATTGAAGATCATTGGGATTCACTCCTGAAACAACATCGGCAACAACCCCGACAATCTCCCGCCACTTTGGAGCGCTGCTCGGGTCGCTGACGGGCGAAATGAGTTTGCCGATCGGGTCGGTGTCGGGAAAAAATTGTTTGGCGGCAGCCTGGCTGATCAGCGCGACCGGTGTGGCGCCGGCGCGATCCTCATTTGTGAAGACGCGGCCGCTGAAAAGGCGGATTTCCGATGTCCGAAAATAATCCGGTGAGACGGAATAATAATCGATCACCGGCAGATCGCTGGCCGGCATCTCCCGCCCCGCGATTTTTAGGTGGATGTTATAACCGCCAAAAATCGGCAGAGCCTGCGCTGCCGCTGCGTCGGTGACACCGGACAATTTCTGATAGCGACTCAGCACGGCCTCAACGAAGGCAAACTGCTTCTCGGGGGTATTGTATTTTTCGCCGGATACCATGGCCCTGACAACAATGATGCCATGCGGATTGAACCCGGGATTGAAAGTGGCCAGTCGGGCAAAACTGCGGATGAGCAGGCCGGCGCCGGTCAGGAGCATAAGAGCGAGCGCGATCTCCGCGACGATAAGTCCATAGCGAACCAGATGGCGGCCGCCGCTGGCCCCGCGGCCGCCGGTCTTGAGCACGCCATTGAGATCGACGCGGGAGCCTTGCAGTGCCGACACCAGCCCGAACCCGAGGCCCGTCAGAAGCGCCAGAGCGAAGGTAACCGCCACTGCCCGGCCATCGACAACGATCTCGAAATTCGGCCGTGGCAGGGCCTCCGGTGCATAGGCGAGCAGAAGGGCCAGTCCTCCTTTTGCCACCAGCAAACCGAGGAATGCGCCTCCGCAAACGAGGACAAGGCATTCGATCAAAAGCTGTCGGGCAATGCGCCAGCGGCTGGCGCCGATTGCCATGCGAATGCAGATTTCGCGTTCGCGGGTCGTGGCGCGGGCCAGCAGGAGATTGGCGACATTTGTCCAGGCGATCAGCAGCAGGACCGTGACCGCGCCGAGCAGCGTTAAGAGCATTTGTCGCGAGTTTTGTGTCCGGGCGCCGAGCAATGAAAGCACGGTCACCCCAAAACCCTTGTTGGTGTCCGGATACTGCCGGGCAAGCTGCGCCGCGATCACATTCATCCGTGCGCGGGCCTGTTCGAGCGTCACGCCCGTCTTGAGGCGGCCAAACACGTCCAGAAAATGGTTGCCGCGTCTGGTTCGCTGCTGATCCGTGAGAACCAAGGGCATGAGGATCGCTTGCGGCGAACCTTGCTTAAAACTGAGCGGCATGACACCGATGATCGTGTAGGGCTGTCCGCTGAGACGGATCGTCTTGCCAATCACGTCCGGCCGGCTGCCGAACTGCCGCAGCCAGAAACCGTAGAGGAGCACCACCACATTGCCTTTGCCCGCGGTTTCTTCTTCAGCGCCAAATGCGCGCCCCAGCATGGGCTGGATCCGCAGGGTGTTGAACATTTCGTGAGTGACGAGCCCAGCCTGGATGCGCACAGGATCCCCCTGGTCGGTCAGGTTAAGGCCGGTACGGGTCTCGGCATAGATATCTTCAAAAACGTCCTTTGACTGATTGCTCCAGTCTTGAAAGTTTGCCGGTGAGACGGGAAGCCGGACGCTTTTTGGCGGCTGCGACTCGTTCAGCGCCACGAGGTGTTCGGAGTCCGGATAGGGCAAAGGCCGGAGCAGCACGGAATTTACGACCGAGAAAATGGCCGTCGAAGCGCCCATTCCAAGCGCCAGTGTGAGGATCGCGATCAAAGCGAAGCCGGGGGACTTGTACAATTGGCGGAAGGCGTATTTGAGGTCGGGGAGCATGGAAATCAGCGGATTTATTCCGCCCGCAGCGCAATGATCGGATCCACCTTCGTTGCTTTTCGCGCGGGCAACAAACAGGCGATGACTCCTACGGCCGCGAGCACCAGAACCACGCAACCGAGCAAAAGCGGATTGGCGGCATCGACCTGAAATAGCATGGACTCGATCATGCGCCTGACCGCGAACAACAACGCCACTCCAAGCAGCAGCCCAAGGCCGACCAGCCGAGTGCCATAGAGCAAGACTAGCCTTAACACGTCGCTCGTCTGCGCGCCCAGCGCCATCCGGATGCCGATTTCAACCGTCCGCTGGCTCACAAAGTAAGCGAGGACCGCGTAGAGTCCGACTGCCGCCAGCAATAATGCGACAAGGGAGAATAGGCCCAAGAGATACATCGCGAAGCGCTGCACGAGTACCAAACTATCCAGCATTCTCGTTAGCGGCTCCACGTTGTAAATGGGCTGGTCCTTATCCATGGCATAAACCTGCGCCTTCAAGTCAGCCATCGGCACGGTAATGCTGGGCTCCGCGCGGATCATCATCATTACATAAGGTGTAGGGCTCTGCGCGAACGGTAGCCAAATTTCCGGCAGGGTGGTGGCGGCATCGGTTTCAAAGAGGTTGAGTTCAGGAACGATGCCGATGACTTCCGCCCAGCTGTCACCTGTATTGTTTGGAACATTGATGCGGCGTCCGATCGGATCCACGCCTGGAAAATATCGTTTCGCGAGCGTTTCGTTGATGATGACGACGGGCGCGGCAGACATATTGTCCCGATGGGTAAATGGGCGCCCATACAGCAACCGCACGCCGAGCGTTTGAAAACCGTCTGGGGTTGCTAGGTAGGAGACTGCCTGTGGCATGTCCGCCATGGGCCGTGGCGATGTTCCCTCGACCGAGAACGGGTGATTTCCTAGCGGCCTGACAACTGCGGCCGATTGCACGCCGTGGACGCCTTGAAAGCGAGTAAGCAACGAATCAACGAACGCATTGATCTGGTCCGGTTTTCGTCGCGACAACCCGAGCAGCTCCATGACGGTCACAGAGTCCGGTTGGTACTTACGGGCCTGGGCTTGCTCGACAAAACGTTGGATCAATGTTCCGGCGGTCCCGAGCAACACGACGGCGCAGACGACTTCGATGACCACAAGGCATCTCCGCAATCGTCCGCGCGCCTTTGATTCGGTTGCACCCTTGCCTCCTTGTTTGAGCGCTTCGTTGATATCGAAATTTGCCGACAGAAATGCGGGCGCGAGCCCGAAAAGGATGCCGGTCAAAACGCTCAGTCCAACCGAAAAGCCGAGGGCGGCGCCATTGATTTCGGCGTAAGCCAAAGCTTTCATTCCAGGCACGCCATAGTGATGAATTGTGTCGAGCAGCCAGTGCGCCAGGACGATGCCGCCCGCGCCGCCAAGGAACGAAAGCAGCGTGCTTTCAACCAACAGCTCGCGGATGATCCGGCCACGACCTGCACCCAGCGCGCGGCGGATCGCGATTTCCCGCTGGCGTGAGGTTGCGCGCGCCAGCAAGAGGTTCGCGACGTTGGCACAGGCGATCAACTGCACGCACGCCACCGCCGCGACCAGTATCCAGAGCGCTTCGCGCAACCCACCGCGCGCGCGGATTTCGGCGCCGGTGCGGAGCCAGGCTTTCCAGCCTTTATGCGTGGCCGGGTAACGCTGGGCGAGTTGGGCGGAAATAACGTCGAGTTCGGCGCGAGCCTGGTCCAGCGTCACGCCCGGTTTGAGGCGCGCCCAGACATCGAGGAAGCGCGTGCCGAAATCCGCATGAGATTGCCGACCTGTAAGCTCGACCGTCTGGCCCGAAATAACAAGCGGGACACTCGCGTCTGTGTTGGATGTCCGAATCAAATCCTTGGGCATCACTCCGACGATTGTGTACGGATTGTCGTTGATCTGAATTACGCGGCCGAGGACGTGAGGATCGCCCCCGAGCGCAGTTTGCCACAATTGGTAACTGATGATTATGACATTGTCTCTCCCCGGCACCATTTCCTCCTGCAGAAAACTTCGGCCCAAAGCCACATGCTCACCATGCACCTCGAGAAAATGGAGCGAGATGGCTGAAGCATACAGCTCTCGAGGCTCGCCTTGCCCTGTAAGGGTGAGGCCGAGGCCGTAACCCGCTCGGATATATTCGAAGGATTTTGCCTTTTCCCAAGCCAAATAGGTGGCAAGACAAACCGGCGAATCCGGAACTTTTGGTAACTGGACCTCGCGGAGATAAACTTGGCGGTCAGCGCCCGGATCAGTCGTATAAGGATGATACAAAGTCTGATCGACGACCGTATAGACGGCGGTACTCGCGCCGATGCCAAGCGCGAGGGTGAGGACTATGACGGTCATCACACCGGGACTTTTGGCGAGCTGGCGGAAGGCGTATTTAAGATCCGAGAGCACGGAAATCGGTCAGCTCTTGTTCGCCACCTGTTCGTCGACGATGCGGCCGTCGAAGAGATGCACGGTGCGGTCGGCGTTGCGTGCGAAACGGCTGTCATGCGTGACCATGAGAATCGTCGCTCCGCTTTGATGCAGGCTGTGCAATAGCTCCATCACGGCGTCGCCGTTCTTGGAATCCAGGTTGCCGGTGGGCTCATCCGCTAGCAGCACGGCCGGGTGGCCGGCCAGCGCACGGGCCACGGCGACACGCTGCTGTTGTCCGCCGGAAAGCTGTGAAGGCAGATGCTTCGCGCGATGGCCCATGCCGACTTTTTCCAGGGACTCGATGACGCGGTGCTTGCGCTCATTCGCGGCCATTCCGCGGTAGGTGAGCGGCAGCTCGACGTTTTCGTAGACCGTGAGATCCCCGATCAAATTGAACGATTGGAAAATGAAGCCGATCTCCTGATTGCGGATGCGCGCCCGTTCGGACAGCGAGAGGCCCTGCACCAGATGGCCGTTGAGCAGGTAGCTGCCGTCGGAGGGCGTATCGAGCAGGCCAAGAATGGAAAGGAGGGTCGACTTGCCGCAGCCGGACGGGCCGGCCACGGACACATATTCCCCCTTCTTGATATCCAAATGGATGCCCGCGAGCGCGTGCGTCTCGACTTCGTCGGTGAGGAAAACCTTGGTGATGCCTTCGAGTTTGATGAGGGATTCGTTCATGGCCTAATTGAGTTTGATGCGGTCGTTGGAGTCCCATTGGGACATGTCGGAAAGGATCACCCGGTCACCGGGCTGGAGGCCCTTGATGATTTCGATGTTGTTGACGGAACTGCGGCCGAGCTGCACTTGCGCGCGGGTGGCGTAAATACCGTCGGATTCAAGCTTGAAGATGCCTACCGTGCTCTTCTCCTGGCCGAACGCGGGGCGGCCGACGAAAACGACGTCGTCGAGATGCTCGAGCTCGATCGTGCCATCGACTGAAAGATCGGGGCGCGCGCCTTTTGGGAGTGCGTCGGTGAACGTCACGTCGACCGTGACGGTTCCATTGGTGACGGAAGGATCGATGCGCGCAACCTTGCCTTCGACGACGCCATTGTGCGTGTCAATTTGCGCAGTTTGGCCAATCAGCATGTCCCTGGCCTGGGTTTCAGCGATTTGCACCTGCGCCTTGAGCAGGGTTGGGTCGGCGACCCGGGCCAGATTGGTGCCAGGCTGCACCTGGGCTCCGACATCGACCTGGACCAACTGCAGGACGCCCCGCATCCCGGCCCGGACGTTAAGCGCGTCGGCCTCACTGTGGCGCAGCTTGGCCTGAGCGCGGAGTTGATCGACCGAGGCTTGTTTCACGGCGATTTGCAAGGTGATGGAATCCTTGGCGAAGGCGTAGCGCTTTTGCTGAATGGAGTTGAGCGTTTCGTCCTGTTCCGCGGTGACCTTGGAGAGCTGCAAATTCAGGTCGGAGTCCAGGCCCTCCTTGAAAAGATCGGCCTCGACTGCGGCCTTGAGCCGGGCTTGTTCGAAACTGGCCTTGGCATTAGCCGCGTCGGATTCGGCTTGGAGCACGCTGCTCTCCAGCTGGACTTTGGTGTTCGCGAGATCGGCTTCGGCTGCCTCGAGCTGCGAGTCTGCATCAAGGGCTGCTTGTTCGACGCTCGGGTCGCTGAGCACAAGAATAATGCTGTCTGGCTCCACGGTGGCACCTGGGTTCAGGACGATGCGATCCACATGTCCCGAGGTGCGCGCCGGGATCCAGCTGATGTTTTGGGGCACCAGCGTGCCGAGTCCATGCACTTCACGGGTCATCGGCCCGCGCTTTACGGTGTCGATCCAGACCAGGCTGTGATCGACTTCAGGCACTGCGGGCTTGAGGTGGGCGAGCCCAAGGGTGATGCCGATGAGCACCACGCAAACGGAGCCGCCAATGAGCAGACGCTTTTTAAGCTTGGCCCGGGCTTGGGAAGGACGCGCAATATCCATGAAGTACACTCCCTTTTGCACAGCTTGTGCCATGGCCGCATAAGTACCGTAAGATGCTTGATTGCATCGTTTAAAAATTATTTCTGGTTTGCGTGTTCGGCCAGATGACGCCGATTGCGGGACGCCGCCGTCCCAAAAGCGGGAAGCCTAGTTCAAGCGCTGAAATTGACTGCCAAGGGGAGGCGCAACACGGCGATGCAACCGGACGCATTGGTGCGATTGTGCAATTCAAGCGAACCGCCGTGATTCTCCGCGATCTGGCGGCACAGCACGAGGCCAATGCCCGAGCCCTCGGGTTTCGTGGTGAAAAATGGCACAAACAAATTGGCCGTTTGGGCCACACCCGGGCCGTCATCCTCGATCCGAATTTCGACCGCGCCGCCGGCCTGCTGCCAGGAAAGGCGCACACCCGCTTCGTTGCGACCCGCTGCGCGTTGTTCCAGCGAGGCCTCCACGGCATTTTTCACCAGGTTGATGAGCGCTTGTTCAATTTGCGCAGGATCCCCGCGCAAGGGAAGTGGCGGTCCATCGAGCAGAACCACAGGCAGGCGCGTTTCCAGCGCCGCAATCCGTTTTGCGAGGGCGTGCAAATCATACGATGCCCAGATCGGCGGTGGCAGGCGGGCGAGACGCGCATAGGCCTCCAGAAAACGCGCCAGGCTCTCGGACCGCGCGGCAATGATGTCGAGGCCGGCCCGCATGTCTTCCTCCCAGTCGGCGGGGCGCGGTTCACGCCGCAGTCCGGCGCCAAGGCTGCCGGCAATCGACTTGATGGGCGCGAGGGAATTGTTGAGCTCGTGGCCAAGCACGCGCACGAGACGCTGCCAGGCTTTGAGTTCTTCTTCGCGCAGAGGCTGGCTCAAGTCGGTGATGACGACGAGCTGATGGGGCAGTCCACTTTCACGAAACGGTTTGCGCCGCAGGCCCCAGCGTCCCTGCGCGCCGGGAAAAGTCGTGGTGCCAAGCACGCGCCCAGCGTCACCATCGAGACATTCGGCGAGGCCGATGGCCCCGGCTGAGCAACCGAGGATGCGCTCAGCCGGTTGGGCCAGTAGTTTCTGACCGGCCCGGTTCACGAGTCGCAGCGTGCGATTGTGATCAAAAGCAAAGATCGCTATGTCGATTTCTTCCATGACCGTGCGCAGGAGCGCAGTGGCTTCGACAGCTCCGCGCCGCTGGGTTTGCAGCAGGGAACCCAAGGTGTTGATTTCGGCCAGCAGGTCGCCCAAGGGATTGTCATGCCGTGCGCCGCGCGCGCGGAACGAATAGTCCCCCTCGCGGAGGGCCATAAGCAGATTGGCCATGGTTTGTAGCGGCCGCACGATGCGTTCGCGTGCAGCCGCGGCGAGGCCCAGCCAGCAGCCGAGCACGACCAGCGAGATCATGCATTGCACAGGCAGCGTGATATCGCCGGTCCAGAGAAACCACAGCGCCATGACCACGCCCGGCAGACCGGCGAGCAGGACGCAGGCAAAAATCGCTTGATCGTGAGTGAGGCGTTTGCGCTTCGCCATCTTTGGCAGGCTTTGGGCCGTTAACTACAATCCATATTTCTCCAGCCGCCGGTAAAATGCGCTGCGGCTTAGGCCGAGTTCCTCGGCGGCGCGCCTGGCATTGCCGTCGCAACGGGCCAGGGTTTTCCTGATGAGAAACGCCTCGACCTCCCCGAGGTTCATGTCCTCCAGGCGCAATGCCACCTGGCCGGCGTTGAGGCCAAGGTCTGCGGTGCGGATGACCTTGTCCTGGGCCATGAGCATGCTGCGCTCGATCGCATGATCGAGTTCGCGGACATTGCCGGGCCAAGCATGGGCACGAATCGCCTGCAACGCAGCTTCATCGAAGCCGGTGACCGCTTTGCGGTAGCGCTTGGCATGCTGTTTGAGAAAATGCTGCGCCAGCAGCTCGATGTCCTCGCGGCGCTCGCGCAATGGCGGCAGATGCAGGTGAATCGTGTTGAGGCGAAAAAGAAGATCCTGGCGGAATTTTCCCGCTGCCACTTCGGCCGGCAGGTCGGAATTAGTGGCGGAAATCAACCGTACATTCGCCCGATGGGTGCGGGAGGAACCGACGCGTTCGAACTCACCGGTTTCGATGGTGCGCAGGATCTTCGCCTGCTGGGGCAGCGGGATGTTGCCGATTTCGTCCAGGAACAACGTGCCTCCCTCGGCGAGTTCAAAGCGGCCCACGCGATCGCTCTTCGCATCCGTGAACGCGCCGCGCACGTGGCCAAAAAGTTCGCTTTCGAAAATGCCTTCGGGCAGGCCGCCAATATTGACGGAAATGAAGGACTGGCCGGCCCGCGCTGACATCGCGTGCAGCGCTTGGGCGACCAGACCCTTTCCGGTGCCGTTTTCGCCGGTGATGAGCACGTTGGCATCTGAAGGACCGACGCGTGCGATGATATCGAGCACCGGGCGCATCGCAGCTGATTGCGCAATGAGCGGGGGGCCGCTCTTCCCGCGAAGAAGCTGGTTTTCCTGCTCGAGGCGGCGATAAGCGCGCACGGCGCTGCCGAGTTCGATTTGGTTGCGTACCACAGCAAGCAGCCGGGGGTTGTCCCAAGGCTTGGTGATAAAGTCGCGTGCGCCACGGCGCATCGCCTCGACCGCGAGATCGACGCTGGCCCAGGCGGTCATCACTACGACGGGCAAGGTTGCATCGAGGGATTGGAGTTTCGTGAGCAGATCGAGGCCCTCCTGTCCACTGGTGGTGTCGCGCGCATAATTCAGGTCCATCAACACGAGCGCGTAGTCATGCGTCTCGATCGCCCTGGCCGCCGCAGCCGGCGATTTTACGGCTTCTGTCTGATAGCCTTCGCCTTTCAGCAAAAGACGGAGTGCCTCGATGATGTCAGGCTGATCGTCGGCGATGAGAATCCGATGAGGCGACGTGACGGACATGGGTTAACTGATAAGTGGCGGCGGGAGGGTGACGAGTGTCAAAATTGACCGGGACAGAGACCCCACCGTCACTGATCAGCCAGTGTGATGTTGTGCCGGAGCATGGTCGTGCCGAGCTGCTGGTCGTAATTCGCCACCGCTTGGTACTGCGCCGCTAAGGCGGTCACCATGCTGTTTTCGACACTAATGAGAATTTGCTGCGCCTGGATCACGGAAAGGGTGCTGCTAGTGCCTGCGCGCAATTTTTTCACTTCATCATCGAGCGCCTGTTTGGCGAGGGCATAGGCGGTGCGATCGGCAACCACCCTCTGGCGCGTGGTTTCGATCTGGTCGGCGGCGTTGGCCACGTTCACCGCGATGTCCGCCTCGAACCTTGTGAGATCCGCTTCGTCCTGTTGCATTTGCAGGCGCGCGGCCCTGGCGCGGCCGCGACCCTGTGCGAACGTCAGCGGAATGGTCACGACCACACCGGCGGAATAAGAGCTGTTTTCGTGGTCGGAAACCATATGGCGGCTGACGGCAAAATTATGATCCAACCCGTTGTAGCCATAGCTGCCGACGAAATCCACCTGCGGGAGCAGTCCATTGCGTGCCGACGCATCATTGGCGTGGTCGATGACGAGGCCAAGGCGCGCCGCCTGGTAGTCGGGCCGGTACTTGAGTGCCTTCTGCAAGTCTTCGGCCGGCTTGATCGTCATATCGGGTGTGGCCGGCGGATCGATAACGAGCAGTGGCTGGTCGGGGGGAAACGAATCCTCACCGATCAACTCGCGCAACTGGTTTTCCGTGCTGCGCACCTGGTGTTCGGCCACCAAAATCGCCTCTTCGCGCATCGCGACCTGCGTGTGCGCCGTGATGACGTCGCTTTGGGCCATGCTTCCGATCTTGAGCCGTTTTTCATTCTCTGTAAGCAGGGTCGCGGCGAGATCGCGCGAACTGTGGGCAATGCGGAGTTCGTCGTGCGCCAGCGCGAGATTGCTGTAGGTGACGGCCACGTTCGTAATCGTGCTGATCACGGTCTGGCGATAATCCCATTCCGAAATGGAGCGATTGGCCTTCGCGATGCGCACATTGGCCAGATTGGCGCCGAAGCCAAAGCCGCGGAGAAGCGGCTGTGTGATGGTGACGCCACCGAACGTTGAATAATTATCGGTGAAATTATTGAACGGGCCGCGTACATTTTCCGCGGATCCGCCAACGCTGTAATTCAGTCCTGTGGGCAAGATGCCTGCCAGCGCGAGATTGTAATGGTCAGCCTCGACCAATTCCGAGGGCAGTGGCTTGGAAATACTCGGATAGTCATAACTGCGGGTATAATTGCGACCAAAGGTCAGTGCAGGATCGAACTGGCCGATGGCCGTCAGCCAGTTAGCCCGGGCAATCTTGGGTGCATAGGCTTCGACCTTGATATTTTGATTTTTTTCAAGGGCTAGACGGACCGCATCGTCCAGCGTGAGCAATTGGCCCGGCTGCTGGGCGGCAAGCGATCTCGAAAGGCCGGCCGCTAGGATGAATGCCGCGAAAATGCGCAGTGTGGTCATTTGATCATCATCCCATCGGCCAGTTGGATCATCGTGCGCAAGTCTTCGCAAGCGACGTGCCATCGAATTATGTATATTATATTATGCTAATGGATAATGGCTTAAAAATCATTCGGTGATTCGACGCTTCTTCGAAATGTTCGAAAACGAAACTTCAGCATCCCATAAATGGGACATTCGGCGCATTTATTTTAACTGAGTTGGTTGAAGGCCCTGCGCCCAGTTTCAGTAATTTCTCGTAGTCTCAGCTTAAATTTGGATTCGGAAGCATGAATTGGCTGGGATATGCTACTAGCCCATGTGGTCACTTGCTGGCCGCAGCCTTATGGCAAAGTACGAATAAAAGCATTCATCTCTCGCAATACCTCTGTTGGGTTGGACTTGAAAATCACATGCGAGGCATGGGGCAGCCGGACGACTTTCGCCGAAGGAACCTGGCGTTCGAAGGCTTTTACCTGGCGTTCCGTACGCACAATATCGAGCGCCTCCGCCTTTGCCCTGCCGGAGGGATCATTTTTGAACCTCGCACCAAGATCGTGCGGGTCGGCGAAAATGGTTAAAACCGGCACGTGAAGTTCGGTGAATTTTCGCTGCCCGGCGAAAATCGCCAGTTTTTTGCTCAGAAACCGAGCCGGCACCAACACTTCCACTCTCCTCAACACCGCGGACAAATTCATGGGGAAACTCCCGTTAACTTTGTCGTAGAGAGCATACGCGTAGCCGGCGTCCAGGTAGATGAGGCCGGCAATCTTCTCCGGATGGCGCGTCGCCACATCACTCAACTCCTCACCGGCCATCGAGTGGCCAACCAGGACTGGACGGGAAAGTTTAAGCGCATCCAACACCGCCACGACGTCGTCGCCGAGCCGGTCGGCGGAATATCCCGACACGGGAACGCTGGATTCGCCGAAGCCCCGCCGGGTTATCGCGTAAACGTGATAATCCGGGGTCAGCCTGGAAGCAAAGTCTGCAAATGAGTGGGCCGTGCCTCCATATCCTGCCAGCAGAATGAGCACCCGGCCTGATCCACCGAAATCAATCACCTCCAGATCAACATTCGGCTCCACCGTGATAAATTGCACCTTGCCATCGGTCGTTGTCGTGATGCCGCTTAGCCGGACCTTTCTTGGAGCGTCCCGTGGACTCCAAAAAATGAAAATAGCGGCCGTGATTGCGGCGATCGTTGTAGCATAAACTGCACCTCGGCTCTTGGGATTCATGCCTGGCCTTGAAGATATGATCTGCGTTTCGAAGGGCACTGTGCGCTGCGTACCTTCCCGTCTAACGGGAGCCGCTTGAAGGCGCGCAAGACGAGAGAACGGCGGCGAAGATAATCCTGAGTGACAAGCCGCAATTGGACAGTCCGGATTGAAGTGGTTTTCATCATGACACCACATTCGCAGAATTCTCCCCGCTTGATAACGGACACCCTTGTGCCCCGGACAGGCGGGGTGGAGCGCTGTCCGGGGTAGTCAACACTCGCTGCCGAAGCGGGCAATTTACGCGCTCTTGCGCTTGCGGATTCGCTTTTGCCTGACGCGAAAGCTCAGCTCGATTCGATTGGCCAGCTTACGGATTCGCTCGTCCCAATGGGCGCCGGCCAAATTCTTGTTTTCAGTGAAGAACGGCTCCAGCACACGGGCGACTTCGCCCACACTTTTCAGCTTCGAAATCTCCGGCCAATAGAGCCAAAGCAGAAGATAGATGCCGGTCGCATCGGTGGTGCTGCGCTTGGCCTGGCGGTCGAGCAGCTCCGACAACCGATTGCCGATGGCGAGCCCCTCGATAAAAGCGCACCGTTCCGCGAAGTCGGATGTGAACAGCCGCGTCATGACGTGTTTTTGGAATTCGTCCGACCTGACAAGCATGCCGGATTCAACCTGGATCGCGACTTCCGTTGTCTTGGGATCCATGTCGAGGCGTCCGGCCAGCTCGCGGGCAAATTTTCCGCCGCTTGGGTGCGACGCCGCCGACACAAGATCTCGAGCCTTCGCGGTCCACGCCACCATGATGCCCTCGACGAGGATCGACTTATCGGCCGATAGAATCGAGGCGTACTCCCGTGGCACAAACTGCTCTTTCAGAATCCGCATCACTCGCTGCGTCCACCGTGGGAAATCATGCGCCCTCTCCGGTGAGATACCGACCTGCAGCGCCTCCGTCACCCGGTCGAGAAGCCGTGCCCGGGTCAAATCTGGCAGCGGTACTGGAATTGCGCGAGTCACCGGCGGAAAGCTCGTCAAGCGGTGGAAGCACTTCAACGCAAAAACCTCCACCGGCATTGTCCAAAATGGCCAACTTATGCTTCCGTAGATACTGGCAAGCATCAGACCTCCTTCACTCAAACCAAATTCAAAGACAGGATTCTTAAAATGAACAAACGCAGACTCGGAAAAAGCAAACTGGAGGTTTCCGCCCTCGGGCTCGGCTGCATGGGTATGAGCTCGGGTTACGGCCCGCCGGGCGAAAAGCAGGCGATGATCTCCGTAATTCGCTCGGCCGTCGAACGCGGCGTCACGTTCTTCGACACCGCGGAAATCTACGGCCCGTTCGCGAACGAGGAGCTCGTGGGCGAGGCCCTTGCTCCCTTCCGCGGGCGGGTGGTGATCGCAACGAAGTTCGGATTCAGGATCGGGCCGAACGGGGAGCGCCTGGACGGCCTGGACAGCCGGCCCGCCCACATCAAGGAGGTCGCGGAGGCCTCGCTCAAGCGGCTCAAGGTCGATGTCATCGATCTATTCTATCAGCATCGCGTCGATCCGGATGTGCCGATCGAGGACGTCGCCGGGGCGGTGAAAGAGCTGATTCTGGCCGGCAAGGTGAAGCACTTCGGCCTTTCCGAGGCCGGCGCGAAAACCATCCGGCGTGCCAACGCCGTCCAACCCGTCACCGCCCTGCAAAGCGAATACTCCCTGTTTTGGAGGGAGCCAGAGGCAGAGATCATGCCGACGCTCGAAGAGCTGGGGATCGGCTTCGTGCCCTTCAGCCCGCTCGGCAAGGGTTTCCTCACGGGCAAGATCGACGAAAACACGAAATTCGACCCATCCGATTTCCGGAATATCGTGCCCCGCTTTTCACCCGAGGCCCGCAAGGCAAATCAGGCCGTGGTCGATCTGCTCAGTTCAATTGCTGCGCGAATGAAGGCGACGCCCGCCCAGGTCGCACTGGCCTGGCTGCTGGCGCAGAAACCGTGGATCGTGCCAATTCCCGGGACGACGAAGCTACCGCGCCTGAGCGAGAACATCGGAGCCGTAGCCGTCGAACTGACACCGAGCGACCTCCATGAAATTACCGCCGCTGCCGACAAGATCACGCTTCAAGGAGCGCGCTATCCGGAACACCTGCAAAAACTGGTCGGCCGCTGAGCGGCGGTTATAAACTCCATAAAAAACCGCCGCGAACGAATGGGTAAAGTCGGTTGCTGAATGGCGGATCAAAACAATTATCAAGCGTGCCTGGTTAACAGGCCCAAAAATACCATGAACAAAGCCTGGTTTATTACAGGCGCCGGCAGCGGACTCGGAACAGGAATTGCCAAGGCCGCGTTGCGCGCGGGCGACCGCGTCGTCGCGACTGGCAGGAATCTCGAGAAAGTGCGCCGCGCCTTTCCCGGCGTGGCGCCGGAGAGCATCGCCTTTGTGCAATTGGACGTCGCTCACGAGGTCCAGGCCAAAGCGGCGGTCGAGGAGGCGATCCAGCGTTTCGGACGCATCGACGTCCTGGTCAACAATGCGGGCTATAGTCTGCTCGGTAATTTCGAGCAGATGACCACCGCCGAGATCCAACAGCAGTTCGCCCCGAATTTTTATGGGGTTGTGCATGTGATGCAGGCCGCGTTGCCTGTCATGAGACGGCAGCGTTCGGGTCACATCATCAATATCAGTTCCGTCGCGGGCGTCGTCGGGCTGAAGCATTGTGCGGCCTATGCAGCAACGAAATTTGCGGTCGAAGGACTTTCGCTGTCGGTCGCGACCGAAGTGGAGAAATTCGGCATCAAAGTCACCGTGGTCGAACCCGGCTTCTTCCGGACGGACCTGCTCGACGCAAAAAACGTCCGGTGGGGCAGCAAGGTCATCGAGGACTACACGCCGGAGGGCACGGCCAAGGATATGTGGTCGCCCTATGACGGCACGCAGCCCGGCGATCCAGCGAAGCTGGGCGACGCGCTCGTCAAAATCGCCGCGATGCAGAATCCCCCGAAAGTCTTCATCGCCGGAGGGGACGCCTTGGATGTGATTACGCCGGTGCTCGAAGAACGCCTGCGGGAGGCGCGCACTCACGAAACGCTCTCAAAGTCCATGGCCGGCTCGTTCTAATGAGAACGGATCCCTCAAGTTTTCAATCAACAGAAAGAACTCCCTCCATGGAAATCAAACGAAGTGGTTCTCAACCCTCCATCAAAGGACCCGCCGACTGGTTTAGCGGTACGGTGCGCATCGACCCGCTGTTTCAAGCCACCGAGCCGACGCGCGCCGCAGGCAACAGCGTCACGTTCGAGCCCGGCGCCCGCACCGCTTGGCATACCCATCCGCTGGGTCAGACACTGATCGTCACGTCCGGCTGCGGACGCGCCCAGCGCTGGGGAGGCCTGATCGAAGAAATTCGTCCAGGTGATGTCGTCTGGTTTCCGCCGGGCGAGAAACACTGGCACGGCGCCTCGCCCACCACGGCCCTGACCCATATCGCCATCCAGGAACACCTCAACGGGAAGCCGGTGGACTGGATGGAAAAAGTGAGCGACGAACAATATCAGGCATTGTAATCCCTCGTCATGGGGACCGTGCGCCCCTGCCGGCTGTTTCCCCCAGCAAGCCCATAATCTTAGCCAGCTCATCGTTCCGAGATGTGACAACCCGATCGTTCCATCGACACGGGTTACAGCGAACTCGATTCGGTGCTCATCCGCAGGCGCTGGAGGGCCGGCTGGGTTCAAACCACTCAAGAAAGCTCGAAGGGCCCGGTTCGATCCCGGCATACGTCTGTACGAGCAGCCCGCGAAGATTTTCGCGGGCGCGGGCAATGCGGCTTTTCACCGTGCCCAGACTGATGCCGAGCGTTTCGGCAATTTTTTCATAGGACTGGTCCAAGCCATTGCGCAGGGTGAGAATTTCCCGCTGATGGTCGCTGAGCCGGCCCATGCACACCGTGACCTGCGCGAGAAATTCACGGTTCGCCGCCTCGCGGGCGGGACTCGGAGCATCGCTTGCGATCAAGTCGGAGATGGTCGCGGGATTGTCCTCGCCGAAGGCGCAGTCGAGCGACTGCGTGGCATGACGCTGGCGGCGGAAAAAATACCAATAGCGGTTGCGGGAGAGATTGGTGGCGATGCAGTGCAGCCAGGTGGCGAGCGACGAATCGCCGCGGAAACGCGCCAGGCCGCGATGAGCGCGGATGAAGGTGTCCTGCGCAATTTCCTCCGCGTCGGCATGGTTCCGAAGGAGGGAAAACGCGACGGAGAACATTTTTCCGCGATAGCGTGTGACGATCTCGTCAAATGCATTTTCATCCCCCGCATTGAAACAGCGCACCAGCTCGGCATCATGCACGGCCTCCTGCTTTGAAAGGGCCACCCGGCTAGCCGGATCGGTCGCAGAGCGCGAAACCCCCGGAATACCGGAAAAGGAAGCGAGTGAGGCCACGGCGGGAGCGCACGGGCGGCGCCGGGATAAGTCGCGAAAGAGTTGTGATTTTTCCATCGGCCCAAGAGACTGCCCGGAAAACGTCCGGGTGAATATGGGGTGTTGTGCTAACCGGCGGCGGCTAGACCATTTCGTCCGTCATCGCGTAAAGAATTTATCCAATCCCGTGAGGCTCTTCAAGGGCTTCGACTTGGAGTCCAGGGTATCCAACCGAAGCACCGCCGGCGGCACCGCCGGCGGCGCCGACGGCGGCTTCAAAGCCGGGGTGGCCTTCTCCTTGCCCCGCAAAGCGGCAATTGCCTGGTCGAGCTTCACGGCCGACACCGGCTCGGATGTCCCGAGTTCCTGGGCAAACACACTCACCCGGTATTCCTCCACCAGCCAGCGCACACCGGCCGGTGCCTTCATATACGGAGCCACTTTGGCCGCCCGCTCGGCGTCCTTCAGCGGATTTTTCTTCCATCGTTCGGCCCGCAGTTTTTTCGCCCGCAAATAACGCGGCAATTGCCAGAACCGTTCCAGCGGCGTGGTCCGCAGAAATTCAGGACCAATCAATGCGCCGACCTCGTTTTCCAGACCGGGATAGCAATCCTTCAACACCAGCAACTCGGAACGCAAATCGAGCACCTCCCGCAGCACCGCCAGGAAACGCGGCGTTTCCTTTCGCAGGTCGGCCTTGGCGGTTTCCGCCGCCACTTGCAACGTGGCCGCCGACTCCGGCACCGCGACCCGCTTCGAATCGACCGCCCAGTTTTTGAGCAGCTCCAGCGCATCCGCCTGAAGCGCTTCCGCCGGCGCAAGCGTGGCGATCAGCGGCCCGAGGTCGCGGATCTTTTTCAAGTCGCGTTCGAGCCAGGCGAGTTCGTAGCGCAATTCGTTTTCCAGTCCGCGCGCCGCCTGTTGCCGTTTGGCAGCTCCACCCCGGACCTGATCGAGATCCGCAGCCGGCGCCACAGCAGCGGCAATCTCGGTCCACTCGCGGCTGGCGATCACTTCCACGCCCGCTTCGTTGCGCACCCGTACACGCACCCGCAAATGATCGGGCGGAGGCTTGCCCGCCCAAATGGTCACGGTCACGCCCAAGCGATGCCTCTCGCGCAATTCCGCCGCGAGCGCCTCAGCGACGGTTTCCCGACCGCCCGTCAGCCGGTGGCGGGAGGCGATCGCCTCTGCGAGTCTGGCGGCGTTTTCCGTCAGCGGCACAAACGTCCGCCGTAACTCCTTCGGCAGTGCCCGCAGATAATGCTCCACCTTGCCGGCCAGGTGCCCCGGCACCGCCCAATCGAGCGCGATGGCCGACAGTTTCTGCGCTTCCGCCAGACTGACCTCCAGCGTAACGCCGTCGTCTTCCCGGCCGGGCCGATAGGCATACTGCAAGGGCAGCGCGGAATTCTGCAGCGGGACGCTCGGAGGAAAAGATCCCTCGTCCACCTGCACTTCATTTGGGTCGAAGAGATCGGTCTCCGCCAGGATGAGGAAATCCGGCTGCCCGGCGCGCCACTCCCGCACCATGTCCACCAGCTCGGCCACCGAGGAAACGCCGGCCGGCCCAATCTCCGCAAGGGACAGCCGTCTGGCATAAAAGCGGTACAGCATCTCGTCGAGATTGAGATAGCCGCCATGCCGGGCGCGCGTCAGCCGTTCGGTGACTTGTTCCCGCAGCGCCCGGTTTTTCAGGAGAAAATCAAAGGGCCAGGTGATGGTGTCGTTGACCAGTCCCTCCCGGATAAAAATCTCCGTGGCCCCGGCCGGATCGATTTTCCCATAGCTCACCGCGCGGCTGTCGATCTCCAGTCCATAGAGCCGGGTCCGCTGCTTCACTTTCACGCGGCCCGCCTTCTCGTCCCAGAACGGCTCGCTGTGAGTGATCCGGACGACATGCGCCGCCAATTCGGCCGCCCACGCCGGATCGATCCGCGCACAGGTGCGCGCATAGAGGCGGCTGGTCTCCATGATTTCGGCGGCCATCAGCCAGCGCACGGGACCTTTGCGGTCGCCCGTCGGCGGGGATTTGGCACCGGCGCCTTTGCCGGCCGCGGCCGTCCGCTGAAAAAGCACCGAACCCGGAAAGATCACCACGCGGCGATCATGCGTGGCCTTATAGCCTGGATTGGCCTCATCCCAGGTCGCGAGGTTGCCCAAAAGCCCAGCGAGGATGCTGCGGTGGATCGCGCGGTAGCCGGGACTGACAAAGAGCAGCTTGTCATTTTCCTGGTCCGCCGCCCGCTCACGCCGGCCGTCATGGACCGACGTCATCCGAAAATCCCGTCGATCCCTGAGGACCTCCTCCAATTGCGTGTGCACGTCACGCCATTCGCGCATCCGCGTGTAACTGAGAAAATGATCACGGCAAAATCGCCGCAGCTTCGCCTGGGTCATTTGCTCAAATTCGCCGTGGTAGGCCTCCCAAATGTTGAGCAAGGCGAGGAAATCCGATTCGGGATGCGCGAACCGCCGGTGCGCGGCGTCGGCCTGCGCCTGTTTTTCCAAGGGCCGCTCCCGCGGATCCTGGACGCTCAGGCCGGCGGCGATGATCAGGACTTCCCGGAGAGTTTTCTCATGGCGGGCCTGCAGGATCATCCGGCCCACAGTGGGATCGACCGGCAGCCGCGCCAGTTCACGGCCGGTCTCGCTCAACGCGCCATCCGGCTTCAGCGCGCCGAGTTCCTCCAAAAGCGCATACCCGGCGCGAACACTTTTGGGCAGCGGCGGGCTCAGGAAAGGAAAGTCCTCGACCTCGCCGAAAGCGAAGGCCTTCAGCCGCAGGATGACGTCGGCCAGATTGGCGCGCTGAATCTCCGGCTGGGTGAATTTGGGCCGCGCAAGATAATCTTCCTCGGAAAACAGCCGGATGCAGACGCCGTTGGCCATGCGCCCGCACCGGCCCCGGCGCTGATCGGCACTCGACTGCGAAATCGCCTCGATCGGCAGACGCCGCGTGCGCGCCTGCGGCACATAACGGCTGACGCGGGCGAGCCCGGTATCGACCACATAGCGAATGCCGGGAATCGTGAGCGAGGTCTCGGCAATGTTGGTCGCCACCACGATCTTCCGGCGCTGGCTCGGTGCGAACACCCGCTGTTGCTCGGAATTGCTGAGCCGTCCAAAAAGCGGCACCAGCTCGCTGTTCCGGCCGCGGCGGCCGTCCAAAAGATCGCATGTGTCGCGAACGTCGCGCTCGCTGGGCATGAAAACCAGGATGTCACCGGAGCCGTCCTCCCGTAAAATTCGGTCAACCGCCTCCACGGCTCCGTCGATGTAATGCAGCGCTTCCGCTTTTTCGTCGGCATCGGTGGAGGCAGGATCGGCATCCGAGCCAAAGGAATCCAGCGGCGCATAGATCACCTCCACGGGATAGGTCCGCCCCTCCACCTTGATGACCGGGGCGTTACCAAAAGCGGCGCTGAAGGCCGCGGTGTCGATGGTGGCCGAGGTGATCACGACCTTCAGGTCCGGCCGCCGGCTGCCCAGCTGGCGCAGGTGGCCGAGCAGGAATTCAATATTGAGCGATCGCTCGTGGGCTTCGTCGACGATGATGGTGTCGTACTCCCGCAGGAACGGGTCGCCCTGGGCCTCCGACAACAGCATGCCATCCGTCAGGAACTTGATGCGCGTCGCCGCCGTGGTCTCATCGGTAAACCGCACCTTGCAGCCGACCTCCCGGCCCCATTGGACCCTGAGTTCCTCGGCCACGCGACGTGAAACCGACAGCGCCGCCACCCGCCGTGGCTGGGTGCAGGCGATCCGGCCGGCCACTCCCCGGCCTGCGGCCAGGCACATTTTGGGAATCTGCGTGGATTTGCCGGATCCCGTTTCGCCGGCGAGGATCACCACCGGGTTTTCCTGGATCGCCGTCGTAATCTCCTCCGCCCACACGGTGATCGGGAGCTCGGGAGGAAAATCCACTCGGAAAGGAAACGACGCGGGCGGCAGCATGGGCGGAACGACCTGGGATGGGTTTGTTGGTTTTAGAGCACCACGACCGGCAGCGGGGCTCGCCATCTTTGATAGCCCAAGGCCATCTTCATGCCAATTTATCTGTCACTTGTTGCGGGCGCCAATAATCACGCCCATCGGGCCGGCAAGTCAGGGGTCACTCACCCCTTAGCTTCCCGAGAATTTCCCCCGTCGTGCCGAGTTCCCCTATCCGCGGGAAAATGATTTTTAACGCACGATCATGCGCATCGGCATTCATGTCGGTCATGGCGTCCACCGCAAAGGCCAGGTTGTAGGAGCGCTCCCAGGCGGCACGCGCGGTCGACTCCACCCCGATGCTCGTCGATATCCCGCAAAGGACAATGTTCGTCACCCCGCGCCGGCGAAGCTGGAGATCGAGGTCCGTGCCGTAAAATGCACCCCATTGCCGTTTGTGGATCAATATATCCGTAGCGGGATTTGCCTTTAACTCGTCGATATATTCAAAAAAGCCGGAGTCGAAAGACCGGGAGGGCGGCTTTGCCTCGACGCGGGTTTTGACCGCATCCGCCATGTCCGCGGCCCAGCCGACATGAACCAGGACCACCGGCAGCTTTCGTTCGCGAAACGCATCGGCCAGTCGAACGACGTTGGCCACCACGGCGGAAGTGGCATGGACCATCGGGGAGGCGACGATTCCCTTTTGGATATCGATAACAACGAGGGCGGTTTTTGGGTCGAGCGCGGTGATGGGCATCACCTTACCAGATTTGCAATCTGCCATCCGTCAATCGTCCGTTGCGTGCAAAAGCCACCGCAAATTTTCCGATCGACGGTCTGTGCCAGGCCATCCTGACCGGTTCATGCTTCCCGGCCCGGACTCAACCGCCTGCCGCGAACACTCAGGCGAGCCGCTGCAGCATCCGGCGCAGGCCCTCCACCGGAGATTCTTCGACTGGAGTAAGTGGAAAGGGCGCGCGGGCCGTAAGCGCGGACCGGAGGAAAGGATGCGCCAGGATGGGACCGCTCAGGCCGGCACGGACCGTAGGCAACGGAACGCCCGGGAAAAGTTTCAGCGCGACGTTCCGGGCAAGGTCGAGCAGTTCGGAAGCGGATGCGAGGACGACTTCAGCAGCGGCGGCATCGCCTTCGCCGGCGAGATTCAACACGATGGGCGCGAGCGCGGCGATCTTCACATTGGGAGAAGCGTCGCTATAAATGGTGCGCATGGCGTTCGCCCCGTCGACCAGGCCCATGTGCTGGTGCATGGCGGCGGTCAGACGGCTGGGGGGCGCCCAGCCCTGCTGCTCGAGCAGCGTGTGCGCAATGGCCCGGCGGCCAATGTCGTAGCCGCTGCCGGAATCGCCAAACCGCCACCCGAGGCCGCCCGCATAATGGATCGAGCCATCGGGAGCGCGCGCCGCCACGAATGAACCGGTGCCGGCGTGGAGCACGAGACCGGGGCCGCCGCCGGTGGCCAGCTCAAGCACAGGCAACGAATCGTCAAAAGCCGTGACCTGCCCGAAATCGGCCAGGCCCACCGCATATTCCTGCCAGAAGCCCGGGCTGCCCGCCATGCACAGCAGCGTGACTTGCGGGGATTGGCGCCCATTTGACGAAAGCTGGGTGCGAAGGGCGTGGAGCGCGTCCGTGACGATCAACCGGGCCTGGTCAGCGCCGACGATGCTGGGATTGCAGCCCGCCGCGATATGCCGCGCGACAATTTGCGCGGAATCATCGATGAGAATGCATTCCGTTTTGCTCCCGCCGCCGTCGACGCCAATTTTGTAATTCATGCAGATGAACACCCCACCGGATAGCCCTTGGTTGCGTAATACAAGATATAAAGGCCGCCAGGCAGCATGCTCCAAAAGAACGCTGTCTGCGGATATATGATAGGCGAGCGATGGACGTAAATTTGCGGCAAAATCGCTCCGCCAGCGATGCCCATGGCCCGCGGGACGAAACCGATTTTGGTGATCATATCGTTCGCCATGGGTGCTAGCTTTTGACGCCGGCCTTTACCGTGCCCTTTTCGAAATGTTCCTCAATCTCCTCCAGCGTCCTGTCCTTGGTTTCGGGCAGGAAAAACGCGGCGGTTATGAAATAAATCACCGTGCAGCCGGCGAAGGCAAAGAACATCGTGGCGTAGCCGTGCTTGCCAACCGTGGGCAGAAAAATGGCGGCGATTGTCGTCGAGACGGCCTGGTTGATCAGCAAGGCGATGCTCATGCCATTGGAGCGGATGCGGGTGGGCATCAGCTCGGAGAGCGCCAGCCACACGCACACGCCCGGGCCGACGGCGAAAAAGCCCATGAAGAGGTAAAGGGTGACGGCCACCAGCCAGCCATTTTCCTGGCTGGGCACCGGCGTGATCAGCGCGTTTTCGATTTTGAGCGGAGCCGTCCGGGCCTCGGCAAGATTGGCGGAAGGATCCTTGAAAAACGCCTCCACCCTGCTGCCGGGAAGATCGCGCCTGATCTGGAGCGGCGCGGCGCCGGCATCGCTGGAACGCACCACCCGGGTGGCGGACCGAAAATCCCCGTACGAATAAATGACCACGAGCGATTCCGGCCGGCCGCTGACCGCATTGCCGGCCAGCAACGTGTCGGCGGTGTGCTGGTCGAAAGGCAGCGTCAGCGTCTGGTCGGCGGCCACCATCGCCTGCACCGCATTCCTCACGTCCACCTGCAGTTTCTCCGTCCGGCGAAAGAGAGTCCCGGTGCAGAGGAGCGACAAGATGATGCCGGCGCTGCCCAGGGTGAGCAGGAATTTCCGTCCCTTGCGGTCCACCAGCATGACCGCGACCATCGTCATGAAAAAATTCACCACGCTGAAAACGAGGCTCCCGACGTGGGCCTGGACGTCGGAAAGGCCGCCCTGCAAAAGGATGGTGGTGTTGTAACTGATGATGGAGTTGACGCCCGTGAGCTGGGTGCAGGCGAGGATGACGCAGGCCAGGACGAACGGGATCACGTATTTCCGGCGCAGGAGGGATTCCCGGACCTTGGCGCCGGTCGAAGTCGCGGTTTTTTCCGCGGCCACGGTGTCTTCCATCTCCTTGAATTCAGCGGCGGCCTGAACTTCCGTGCGGGAGCGCCGCAATGCGGCATAAGCCTCCTCTTTCCGGCCGCGGCGGAACAGCCAGCGCGGCGATTCCGCCACCATGAAGCTGCCAATCACAAACAGGACGCCCGGCGGCAGCGAAACCCAGAAGGTGTTGCGCCAAGCGTGATCCTTGAACGCAAAAGCATCGCCGGACGTCGTGATCAGGCCCAGGCGATAGCTGAAATACATCGTGATGCTGCCAGCCACGACGAAGCCGAAAGTCAGCAGCCATTGAAAGATGCCCGTGCCCTTGCCCCGGTTCGATGCGCCCAGGCATTCCGCCAGGTACAGCGGGACCACCACGCCAATCAAGCCGGCGCTGGTGCCTTGCAGCAGGCGGCCGAACACCAATGTGCCATAGGCGTGCGACAGGGCGATCATCGGAATGCTGATCACAAACATCACGCCGCTCAAAGCCATCAGCCATTTGCGGCCCATCCAGTCCGCCAGCAGGCCGGCAAAAAGAGTGGAAATCACGCTGCCCAGCAGGACGGCCGCCACGATGAAGGAAAGCTGGCCGGCGTTGAAGCCCGACGTGGCCTCGAGGTACGGCAGCGCACCGGAGATGATGCCGACATCGACGCCATAAAGCAGACCGCCCAGCCCGGCGACGAAAAGAAGCAAGCGGTTATAGCCAGCCTGGGATGTCCCGGAAGCCGCGCCGCCATGATTGCTTATATCATTCATATATGGCTTGGGTTAAGCGGTGGGTTCGGGCCGGAGGCATGATGGCGGGCTCAGGGTTGGGTCGAAACAGCAGCGGCGGTGACCAGACGGGAAATTGGCGCAAGGACGGCCAGTTCAGTCGCGGCCTGCGGTGCGGCGGCGCGGGCGATAACCGCAAGTTGCGCTGTGCGCCAGGCTCCGGTTTGGGGCTGTCCAGAAAGCAACGCGGACAAAGCCTCCAGACCAGCCCGGCTCGAATCCTCCAAGGCCTGGCCGAGCGGCGCGGCTTCGCGCAGACACGGTGCCCGCCCGGGCAGGACAGTGGCGACCAGATGCCCAGCCGCGGCCCAAGCCTCGAGTTTGTGCTGAAGCGCGGCAGCCAGGCCCGGCTCGATTCGGGAAGGTGTGGAAAGCAGACGGTCCACCTTGGACGAAAACGCGCGCGCCTCCGCGCTGTCCGCCTGGGCGCAGTCCACCAAGCCGGTGAGCGGAGTAAATTGCGTTGAGTCGGGCTGCTGCTGGCCGCGCTCGTAGTTTTTCACGGGCTCGACCAAGTCCGTAAGTGTTTCCAATGCGAGCAGGCCGGCCTCGTCGACATTGTCTCCAGCCAGCCGGCGGAGCATGGGCTGATGATTGCGCTCATGCAGCAGGCCGGCCTCGTCGAGCCGCGCGCTAATGCCGGCCAGCCGCCGGTACATATCGGCCACGTCGTTGATCGCGCGGGGCGACCACAGCCGCTCGGCGATGGCAGCAGTCCGCGGCCAGATGCGCGAGTCGATGGTCTCCGGCGTGACCCATTCCGACCACATCGTGGCTTCCCCGCCGAGGATGCGCTTCTGTTCGGCGGGCGTGAGCGTGGTGCCGGCCGGAACCGGATCGTTGAGGTAATGCTCCGCCGCCGGATGCATCAGGTCGATGTAGTAGCCGTTCGACAAAATCCCTCCGTAGCCCTGCCGCGCGGCGGCGGCGAGCGAGTCGATTCCGCGCCAGGACTGGATGACGCTGCCGTCCGGCAGGCCCGGCTGGAAAATCTCGTCCCATCCGATCATCCGCTTCCCATGCCGGGCAAGAATCGCGGACACCCGCTGGTTGAAATAAGTCTGCAGGCCCGCGTTGTCGTGCAGCTGATGCTCACGAATGAAGGCCTGGATGCGCGCGTTGGCGTTCCACTGCACGCCGTCGTTTTCATCACCGCCGATATGGATGTAGGCGTCGGGGAACAGCGCGGCCATCTCACCCAGGAAATCGTCGAGCAAGGCATAGGTTTTTTCGTTGGTCGGATCCAGCACCGGATCAAAGACGCCCCAATGGCGCTCGATTTGATAGGGACCGGGCTGGCTGGCCAGTTCTGGATGAGAGACGACCCAGCTGGTGGTGTGGCCGGGCAGGTCGAACTCCGGCACCACGCGGATGCCGCGCGCCGCCGCGTAGGCGATGAGGCCGCGCATCTGGTCCTGGGTGAAATAATTTCCATCCGAGCCCTTCTCCACCAGCTCCGGGTGGGTTTTGCTTTCGATTCTGAAGCCTTGGTTGTCGGTGAGGTGCAGATGCAGCACGTTGAGCTTCACCAAGGCCATGCCATCGAGATTGCGCTTGATCACGGCCAGCGGCTGCCAATGACGGCTGACGTCGATCAGCAATCCGCGCCAGGGAAACCTAGGCTGGTCGCGAATGCTCACGACCGGCAGGAAATAACCGTCCGCATCGGCCTGGAGCAGCTGAAGCAGGGTTTCCAGGCCGCGCAATGCACCGACCACGGTGGCCGCATGCAGCGTCGCCCGATTTGAATCAATTTCGAGCGCGTAAGCTTCGTTTTCATCTAGCGATGGCACCACCCCGCCGGGGCCGCCGCATTCGACGATTAGCGTGGCCTCGGCCGCGGAACCGGCCTCATGGGCCAGGACCAGGCCGGTGCGTGCTTCCCATCGCTGAAGCGCACGCGCCAGCGCGGCGCGCAGTCGCGCGTCGTCATGGCCGGTGATCGCAAAGGCGAACTTCGCCGTCACCGGCAGCCGGCCTGCGGCAAAATGCACTTCCGCGGGCACCGGCATCAGGTCAGCCGGGACGCTTTCGGCCGCGGCCAAATGCATCGCAACCGCCAGCGCGAGAAACACCGCGGACCAGGCCGCGGTCAGGCGTTCACAGCGGGACATGGCGGAGAAATGTTTCCGGGGTGTAGCGCTTGAAGGCTTCGATGGCCTCATATTCAGCCAGCCCGAGCGCATTGTAGGCTTCAGCCAGACGCTGGCTGCGATCCTCGGTGCGCTGCCAGAATTCACGGCGGTCATCGCCCAAAAACAACGCCTGGTCTTTTTGAGTCTCGTGGCGAAAAATGGCGCGGCGGCGGCGCAGCACTTCCTGCGGGCTGAGCGGCACAGCCATGTCGATTTCGTCCGTTTGCCATTCGGCCCAAGCGCCGCGATAGAGCCACAATTCCATTCCGGACAGCCATGGTTCGCCGGCGGCACCAGCCAGTGCCTCGCTCAGGGCGCGCAGGCAAAGCCGGTGCGTGCCGTGCGGATCATCGAGATCGCCGGCCGCGAAAACCAGATGCGGACGCACTTCGCCGAGCAGCCGGCGCATGATTTCCACGTCCGCCTGGCCGAGCCGGCCATGTCGGGTGGGACCGGTCTGGTAAAAAGGCAGGTCAAGAAAGTGAAGGCGGCCGGCCGGCACGCCGCAGACCCGGGCGGCGGCGATCGCCTCGTGCCGTCGCACCAGCCCCTTCCAGCGCAGCAGCTCCGGAGAAGGGGGCAGCGCGCCGGTCGCCGCAAAAGCATCGCAGAGCTTCCGAATTTTTTCCGCGGCCGCACCTTCGACCAGGCCGGTATCTGCGGCAAAGAGCAGCGCACGCCACAGGACTTCGTCCGAAACGGCATTTGAACCGGAGACTTGGTAGGCGATGTGCACTTCGTGGCCGTGTTCGACCAGCCGGCAGAGCGTGCCACCCATTGAAATCACATCATCATCGGGATGCGGGGAAAGCACGAGCACCTGTTTCGGAAACACGCCGGCCGATGATGCGCGCAGCGGGCGCGCCGGCGCATCACCCGGCCGCATGCGACGCGGATCGCGCCCGCCCGGCCAGCCCGTGATCGTGTGCTGCATCTGGTAAAACCCCACGAGATTGGCCTCGTAGGCGGAGCCGTGCACCCGCAACAGGTCCTGCAGACCGGACTCGTTGTAATCATCGTCGGTCAGCTTGAGAATGGCTTTCCGACGTTGTTGCGAGAGCCACAAGATCGCCCGGCGCGTCATCTGGTCGTCCCAAGCCAGGCCCTGATCCTCCAGCGGGCCAATCAACCAGGGCGTGCGATAGCGCGTGAGCGCACCGGCGGCGGCCTGATCGAGAACGAATTGCGCGTGCTCGTGTTCCTGGAGGAACGAGGCCGGCACCTGTGGCGTCGGCTCGCCTTCAATCGCCGCGCGCACGATCCCGGCCTTGTGCTGACCCCAGGCCATCAGGACGATGCGACGCGCTTCCATCACGGTGCGCACGCCCATGCTGAAAGCGTGGCGGGGGGTATGCTCCTCGCCGCCAAAATCACCGCTGGCATCGCGACGGGTCAGCGGATCCAGAGTGACCAGCCGGGTGCGGGAACGCCGCAGGCTGCCCGGCTCATTGAAGCCAATGTGGCCGGTGCGGCCGATGCCCAGAAGCTGAAAGTCGATGCCGCCGGCGATGCGGATCTTTTCCTCGTAATCCCGGCCATGCGCGTCGACCCCGGAAGACGGCACGACGCCGCTGGGGATGTGGATGTTTTCCGGACGGATGTCGATGTGATCGAACAGATGCATCCGCATGAAACGATAGTAACTTTGGGGATGCTCGGGGGGCAAAGGATAATATTCGTCGAGATTGAAAGTGACGACCCCGGAAAAGCTGAGGCCTTCCTCCCGATGCAGGCGCACCAGTTCAGCGTACAGGCTCAGCGGCGTCGATCCGGTGGCCAGGCCGAGCACCGCCGGGCGTCCCTCGCGCTGGCGTGATTGGATGAGTCCCGCCATTTCGCGGGCCACCGCGCGCGAGGCCTCGCCGCTGCTGGCGAAGACCGCGACCGGCGCATGCTCGAACCGGCTCGGCGGCACGGTACGCCGGGCGATGGAATCCGGAGGGGCAAGATGAGAGGAAGTGACAGCCATGAGCGTGGATACGGTTGCGGGAAGGACCATAGCATAAGCCTACCCGCCCGGATAATAAATGTCGGAAATGATGATGTTTTTAACAAAAATGATAAATGGATGGGGCAAAACGCCCAGAAGCCGCACCCGCACTTGACCCTTTTTCGGCCGCCATGCCGAATTGCCCCCGTGACGCCCTCTCCTGCAGTCCGGTCGACGAGGCCCGCCTGGGCCAATCCCAAGGCCATGGGATCGGCCGGCCTGCTTTTGGCCGCCACTCTGCTGGTCTACCTGCCCGTCCTCCGGGGCGGCCTGCTGTGGGATGACGACGCCCATGTGACCAAGCTCCCGCTGCGTTCGCTCCATGGGCTGGCGCGGATCTGGTTCGAGCTCGGCGCAACCCAGCAATATTATCCCATCCTCCACAGCGCATTTTGGATCGAGCACCGGCTTTGGGGGGATTCCGTCCTGGGCTACCACCTGGCCAATGTTCTGCTTCACGCGACGGCGGCATGGCTGTTGGTTTTGATTCTCCGTCGGCTGGCCTTTCCGGCGGCCTGGCTCGCCGGCCTGCTTTTCGCGCTGCATCCCGTTTGCGTGGAGTCCGTGGCCTGGATCGCCGAGCAAAAGAACACGCTATCGGCGGTATTTTATCTCGGAGCTGCGCTCATCTACCTGGATTTCGATCGGACGCGGCGCGCCAGGCCGTATTTTTTTGCGTTTGGACTCTTTGTCCTGGCCCTGCTCACGAAAAGCGTGACGGCTTCCCTGCCGGCTGCGCTGCTCCTGGTCTTTTGGTGGCGCCGGGGACGGATCGAGTGGAAACGTGATGTGCGGCCATTGCTGCCCTGGTTTGCGATCGGCACCGCCAGCGGACTGTTCACCGCATGGATCGAGCAAAAATTCATCGGTGCGGAAGGCGCAGATTTTTCCTTCACGGCATTGCAGCGCCTCCTGCTGGCCGGGCGCGTGATTATTTTTTATTTGGGCAAGCTGATCTGGCCCGGCAATTTGATTTTTATCTATCCCCGTTGGTCGGTGAGCCCCCATGAGGGCTGGCAATATCTCTATATCATCGGCGTTCTTGGGCTGCTGGGCGGCTTGCTCCTCTGCGCGAGGAGACAACGCGGGCCTTTGGCCGGGTTTCTTTTCTTTGTAGGGACGCTTTTTCCGGTTCTGGGGTTTGTGAATGTCTATCCGTTTCTTTTTTCGTTTGTCGCGGACCACTTTCAATATCTGGCCTGCCTTGGCCTCATCGTGCCGGCCGCCTGGGGACTGGCTTGGAGCGCGGAGCGGATTCCGCTGGGGAGGCAAGGCCGGATCTGCCTTTTGCTCGCGCTGCCTGCGGTGCTTGCCGTGCTGTCCTGGAGCCAATGCCGGATCTATCGCGACGCCGATACGTTGAACCGCGCAACCCTGGCCCGAAATCCCGCCGCCTGGCTGGCTCACTACAATCTGGCGGTGTCCCTCGGAAGCCGCGGCCGCCTGCCAGAGGCCATTTCCGAATACAAAGCCGCTTTGCAGTTAAAGCCCGATCATTGGGCCGCGCACAACAACCTCGCCGGCGCGCTGCTGAAAATGGGCGAACCCGGCGCCGCGATCATCGAATGGCAAACCGCCTTGCGTCTCAACCCGGGCCTGGCCGAGGCCCACAATAACCTCGGGGTCATTTTGGGCCGGATTCCGGGCCGGGCACCCGAGGCCATTTCCCATCTGCGAACGGCGCTGCGGATCCGGCCCGATTTTGACGACGCCCACAATAATCTCGGCGTTCTTTTGATGCGCGGACCCGATTCGTTGAATGAAGCGATCGTCGAATTTACAGCCGCGCTTCGCACCGCGCCCGACAATCCGGAGTATCATTACAACCTGGCCAACGCGCTGGCGGCCGTCCCCGGCCGTCTGCCCGACGCCATCACCGAGTACCGGACGGCGCTGCGCCTGAATCCAAATTCCATGGAAGCGCACAGCAATCTCGGCGCAGCCTGGGCGCGCCTGCCCGGCCATCTTCCCGACGCGGCTTCCGAATATGAGGCGGCCCTCCGCATCGCCCCCGAAAATGCGCGGATCCATGCCAATCTGGCCAACGCGCTGGCCAGGATTCCGGCGCGCGCGCCGGAGGCGATTTCCGAGTATGCGACAGCCTTGCGGATCGATCCGGACGATGCGGAAACTCATAACGATCTTGGCGTCGTCCTGTCAGACCTGCCGGGACGGCGGGAAGATGCCATGGCCGAATTTCAAACGGCCATCCGGCTCAAGCCCGAATTCGCCGAGGCCCATTTCTGCCTGGGCATCGTCCTGCTCCGAAACGGCAACGGGAGGAAAGAGGCGATTGATCAGTTCGAACAGGCCTTAAGGCTTCGACCCGATTTCGAACCGGCACGAAAAATCCTGGCGCAATTGAAAGAAAGCAGCGCGCGATAGCGGAGCCCCTCGCCGGGCACGGAACTTCCGAGCGCTCGAAAAAAAGCCCGGATGCGCGGGCATCCGGGCTGGGAGTTTATGATTACTTCAGGCGTGTCACGCCGGCGGGGGATCAGAACGAGCAGTGAACCCCGGCCGAATACGACGTGCCCACCTTGTACGCATCGGCGAACAGCTTGCCGCCGCCATTGGGCAAGGTGAAATACTGCTCGTAGGTCTCGTTGGTGATATTGCGCACCGCGAAAAGGAGCGAGACGTTCTTCGTGAGGTTGATCTGGGCGTTGAAATCCAGATCGGTATACGGCCGGGTGTAAACCGTCGAGGAGCCGTTGAACGAGCCCGTGGCAAAATCGTCGCGCCACGAATAAGTCAGGCGGACGAGACCGTACCTGTTTTCAAAATAGGGCCCGATGTTGATCTGGTTCTTGGACGCGAACGGCAGGGGGCCCGACGCCCCGTCCGCCCGCAGACGGGTGTAGTTGGCCTGAAGACCAAACCCGCAGTCAAAGGCCTGCTGGTACGAGAAGGCCGCGCCCTTGGACTTGGCCTTGCCGCCATTTTCAGGACGGGTGACGTAGAACCACTGGTCTTCCCACGTCGTGGTGTTGGCATGGATTTCGGGCCGGGTCTCGTTAACAATGTAGTTCTCGATGTCCTTGTAGAACAAGTCGACGGACACGTATGAATTCTTCGCGAAGTACCACTCGTAATCAGCGTCAAGATTCACCGATTTGTAGGGGTTCAAGCCGGCCGTGCCGCCCACGCCATTGCCACCGATATCGCCCGGTGTATTGATGGGATACAAAGTCGTGTAGCCAAACTCCTGCAGCAGGTTCGGGCGCGAGATAACCTCGGCGGCGGCAAAACGCGCGACCTGGTCATGGGCCACATCATAGGCAAGGTTCATGGCCGGGAGCGCATTATAGTAAGTGTGGTCAACCCGGCCGATGACCGGAACCTCTTCGGCGGCATATTGGGCCGGCGTCCAGCTGGCGGCGTTCGACAGGGGCTGGTAGCCGGGGGCGCCAAACTGGCCGAGCGAGGCGGCGGTCAGGGGCAGGCCGTTCAAACCCGCGACATTGGTGGACGTCCCCGTGGTCTTTGTCTCCACAAAACGGATACCGACGTTGCCGCTGAACGGACCTTGCGCGAACTCGGACTCGAGATACGCGGCGTTGATGACTTCCTCGGCCTGGAAGGTCGGCCCGACGGTGGCGGAGTCCGTCGGGATCGCCAGCCAGTCATTGATGGCCGCAGTCCGGTGGTTCACCGCGTATTGGGCCAGGGTTTCCCCGGCGACCAGGCCGGGCCAGAATCCCGTGGCCACGTCAGCGGCCGAGGCGGGCGTATTGGCGGTTTGATTGAAGACCGCGTTGAAATTCGTCCCGACCGGATGGGTGGCCATCGTGGTGGTGATGCCGGAAAGGCCGGAGAGATAATTGGAGGGCGCGGCGGTAAACAGGGCGAGGTAGTTGCGTTCGCCGGGTCCGTTGAAGGCGACCTGGTGGTAGGAGGACTCCGACGTGTCATGCACGCTGGTGCGGAAACCCGCGATCAGCTTCTTCAGGAAACTGTTCTGCAGCGGCAGCTCAAAATCGAGCTGGGCCCATTTTTCCTGGTCGACCTCGGGTTCCTCGACGAGACCGCCCCAGCCGGAGTTGCCACTTGCGTCGAGCGTGACGTCGCCGGTCTTCGCCCACGTCGCCTGGGACGTCGGCGTAACCGTGTAGGAGGCAAAGCCGGCTCCCTCTGAAATTGAATACGGATCGTACGGACCGGAGCCGGCATTCTGGCCTTCGTTCGCGCCCCGGTAGGCCTGCATCTGGGTGCCGCCCGTGGCGCGGGTGAAGCCGAGGTTGCCCGTCAACTTGAAGCCGTCGTCATCATAGACCGCCTTGATATCGTAATCCTGGGTCTTGATCTCCGCTTTTCTGGCAAAAAGGTCGAATTCCATCGGGCTGCCGCTAGCCAATGTGCCCGAGGTCAAAATGCCGTTGGAAATGGTCGTGTTGGTGAAGACGCCCCCGGCCATGTACATGGGATAGAGGGAGCTGTTGGTATTATCCATCTTCTCATCCACATACAAACCGGTGAGGCTGAGCTCGACCTGCTCGGATGGTTTGAACTCGAGGGCCGAATTCACGCCCTGCCGGTGACGCAATTGCTCGAAGAGGGCCGTATTGACCACTTCATCCGTGACGAAATTGCCCGGGCCGGTGGCTTTCTGCGTGGCGATTCCAGCTTGAGGCAGCTTTGTGTCGACCTGACCATTGGGATTTCCACCCGCATCTAGTCCATTGCCATACGTGTTCTGAACCACGATGCCGGCCGCATTCGTGTAATTGCCCAGAATGCCGAGCGCTTCCACGCCATCGCGGCGAATATATTCCTTTTGATCCTCGGCCCCGATCAGCAGTCCGAAAGTCTTGCCCGGGTTGCGCCAGCTGACGGTGGCGCTGAAACTCGGTTCATACTTCTTGCTCAGCCCGTTGTAAGTTTCGGTGGCAGTGCCCGCGGCGGCAAGCTCCTTGCCCTTGAGCGGGTCGAGCGTGTTGACAATGATGGTGCCGCCGATGGAGCCCTCCAGCAGACGGGGCTCCCAGGTGCGATAGACCTCGGCCTGGCCGATGACCTCCGGAGCAAGAAGGACGTAGTTGAACTGGCGGCTTGGCGTATCGAGGATGTACCAGTCGGCGGTCGCGACCGGCTCGCCGTTGAGCAACGTGCGGTTCAAGTTCGGATCAGTACCGAGGATGCTGACCCGTTCACCATCGCCAAAAAGCCGGTCGATCGTGACGCCGGGGAGATGGGAAAGTGACTCGGCCACGTTCGTATCCGGGAATTTGCCCACATCCTCAGCCGTGATGACGTCGACGTTGTCTCCCGAGGCACGCTTCACATTCAGCGCCGCATTCAAGCTTTCCTGGTAACCATGGACGGAGAAGGTTTCCAGTTTGACGGTTTTGTCGTTGGTGTCGGCCTGGGTATCGGACGGTGCCGCGCTTTCAGACGCAAGAGCCTGGGCGTGCGCCAGGGGGCACAGGGCGAGGCTCGTCAGGATCAATACAGACAGGAATGAATACCGGCTTATGGTGTTAGGTCTCATTGTCTTGAATCAACTGGATGTGGTTGCAGGATGGATGCGCGGGATGCCGGGGATGCTTCGCTGCGCGTGAAAGGGCGGCACGGAGAAGACGCGATCAGGTGGATGAATGGCACGGTCTTTTAAGAAGTGATCGCATGATAAACCTTGTCGCCCCCGTCTTAAAATGGCAGAATTGCCGATATTTTTAACGAAAGTGACAAAAATGAAAACTCCGCCTGCACCGGTGCTTGAGCGGCTGGTCGAGCGGCTGCCGTCACCCGGCCGGCCATTGCTTGGAAGGCGCGCCGTGACCCTGCCGCTGCCGGACAACATCATCTGCTTTCATCGGGCGGCGGCCCAGGACCTGAATCGTCCGCAGCGCGGGCGGGCCCTCCATCATCGCTTTGTGCTGATCCTCGCATTGCGCACCGCAGTGACCGTTTGTGTCGACGACCGCACGATCCGCCTGGACGCCGGCGAAGGCATTCTGGTGTTTCCCTTCCAGTTTCATCACTATATCAAGCCGGTGCGCGAGAAGCTGAACTGGCTGTTCGTGACCTTCGAGCTGGTCGATATAGAGTCACTACGGCCGCTGCATTTCCGGCCTTTCCTGCTGACGCCGTCCGTGCGCACGCTCGCCGCCGATCTGGTGTCGGCCTATCTGGAACGGAGCGATGCCGAGATGCCCATCCTGCTGCTGGCGCTGTTGTTGGGGCGGTTGCGCCGGCAGAAGCCGGCGCCGCATCGCAACTTCGGGCAGGCACCGGAGCCGCCGATGGTGATGCAAGTCAATCAGCTGATGCACAACAGCCACGAGGCGCTGGGCATCAAGGAAATCGCCCGCGCCCTGGGCATCAGCTCCAGCCATTTGCGGGCGCGTTTTCGAAAGTCATGCGGCGTCAGCCTCGGCCGGCATTTGCGGCGGGTGCGCCTGGAGCGGGCGTGCGGATTGTTGCGGCTCAGCGCGAATCGCGTTTCTGAAATCGCCGAACAATGCGGCTTCACTTCGATCTACAGCTTCAGCCGCGCCTTTCACGGCATGTACGGTGTCTCGCCCCTGGCCTATCGTCATGGCCAGCGCGCGCCGCGCAGTAACGCCTTGGCCGGGACGGAAAGCAGTCCGTGAATCCATGTAAATGCCGTGGCGCAACCCGCTGGCACCATTAGCCATCTACCTGGGGAATGCGGGCCCTCATCCCTTGCTTCATGAGTTGCCCCACCTCCATCGGCAGGCCGCGCTGAGAGAGCCTTGCCAGAGGCTGGAGCCCCCTCGCATCGCCACCGAATCGCAGGCGCCAGATCACACGGACACCTTTCAGCAAGCAAATGACAGGCTAAGGAAAAATACCCATATGCATGCCGGATAATATCTTATACGGCCTAATAAATTTGCATGCTGGGGAGAACCTCTATTTCGGTGGGCCCCCGCCGGCACCCGCTGGCTGTTCTAACCCTATGAAAACCATCCTGCTTCGCATGTTCATCGCCATGCTCTCCCTGAGCCTGTGTTCTGTTTGCTTGCCGACCCGCGCCGCCGCCCAAGCCCCCTGTCCGCCGTTCGGATGGGAAGAAGGCCTCGGGCAGTATTTGAAGCCCAATGCGCCGTTTCCGATCAACGACACCGCCAGTGTGAATGCGCCGGATTGCGCCTTCCATGAATGGTCTTGGGAAGCCTTCATCTGGGCCACCGCCCTGCTGAAAGATCCGATTTCCGGCACCACCGTGCCGCGGTTCATGATGCTGCCGACGCCGGAGGATCTGCTCAGTACGAGCGAGAACGCCGGCCAGCTGCACTTGCGGCCGCTCAAGCTTGCAGCTCGCTCGCTCGTGCTCCCCGGCGCCAACGGATTCACTGAGGGAGCCGGCGCCATCGTCGAGGCGGACGGCAACATGCTCGTCGGACAAAACGGCTATCCGATCTATGCCTCCGTGCACATGAACCTCTCCTATTTCGGCACCGCGAGCCAGAACCTGATCGTCAATGGCGGCTACACCAAGCAGCCGGCCGCCGCGTTCTTCAGCCCGGGCGCGGCCGTGTTCAAGGCGACCTGGATGCGGCTGGCCACAGGACAGACGGCGCCCAACGGTGCCTTCACGACCCAGGCCCAGGTGCCCGTGCTGCAGGCCCAAACCTCCCAAGGCACGACTACGATCGCTCCCGTGCCCGGGAAATTCACGACAGTGACCGTCGCGCTCGTCGGTCTCCATGTCGTCGGCTACACGCTCAATCATCCGGAGTTCCTCTGGGGCACGTTCGAGCATAAGCAGAATTCCCCGGCGACCCCGGACAACACCTTCTCGACGTCCGGCAGCTCGCCCAACAACTTCACCTTTTATAAGGCCAATACTTCCTTCGCGCAGGTGAACCAGGCGATCATTCCGCCGCAACTCAAGTTGAACGCCCAGACGCAGCGACTGACCCCCGTGACCAACGTCGTGCTGGAAAACCGGACCGGCGGCGAAAATCAACCCAACGGCCCGCAGAATGTCCTCGCGGTCACCGCGGCCGCCCAGCGGTTCCTCGTCAGCCTCAAAAACAGCCAGTCGGCGTTCGCCACCTACAATCTCGATGGCACGGTGTGGATGGCGCCCAACTCCTATAATCTGAACAGCAACCAGACCGATGCTGTCGGCTCGGTGAACCTGGCCAACTCCACCGCGGAGACGTTCGTGCAGACCGCGACCAACACGCCGATTGCCAATGTCACGAACTGCTTCCTCTGCCACAATCCGACGTCTTATTCCTTCCAGACGCCGCCGCCGCCGAAGCTGCCGAACCGCCTGGTCGCCCTGAGCCACGTGCTCGCGGTGGGCAGCCCTTACGCCGTTCCCAATCAAATTTCCAGCCAGGCATCGTCGGAGCCCGCCGATCAGTTTCGCCTCACGAAACAGCCGGCCCCGGCATCAACTCCAGCGCCGGCCCCAGCTCAGCCCGCGTCACCCTGAAGTCCTGCGACATCCAATTACACTGCTGTGATTCACGGCCGCCTTGCCCACCCGGGCTTGGCGGCCGTTCAGTCTGAAAAGAGTCAACTGGCGCTCTTCTTGGCCGCTTGGTTCGAAACCATGCTGAAGACATCCAGGACCGCATTGATCATCTGGTGAATGCCGTCGCTTCCGCCCGCGATCACCGCACCAGTCACCACGATGTCGACCAGCGAGAACCAGCCACTCGCGGGCCCGGTCTGCAAAAGCCCGTGCAAGCCGCGAACACCGACCATGGCCATGGCCACGCCAAGGCTGAAGCTGATGCAGTAGGTTATCTCCTTCGTCTGAATGCGATAGGCATCGAGGTTTTTTTGCGCGTTCGCCAGATCGAGGGTAATGGCGTCGATGGCCGCCTGATCCTTGGGCATCTTCGCGTTCGCGTCCGCGAGACTCGCCGTGATGGTCTTGATGGCGCCATCGATTTCCTGGGCGTCTGCATCCCTCAGGATCGAAATGATCACCTCAATCGCACGCTCGGTCATCAGTGACACGACAAAGAGGCCACCCAGGACATTAAGCGCGGTCTGCAGGTCGAGATTGGCGAACGGCACCGCGGCGGGAACAACATGCTGGTGGATCAAGAGCGCCACGCCGCCGATCGCCACGGCCAGCACCAGTACGGAAACAAACAGGTTTCGCCGACAAAATGGATTATTCATGGGTCGCCGCTGGAATGCGTACAAACTGAATGGCGAATACCCATCCGCGTCTTTCCGGTCAATAAATATGTCATTGCGGAGCCATTGGTTATGACAAAAACACCCGCAGAATTTGGAAATGGATTAAGCCGGCTGATCCGGCAACGACCCATCCGATAGGCCTCGCTCGACGGAAACCTTGCCATGCATTTTCCATAATTTTCTGGCCGCTAACCGAGTATCATAAAGGGTGATTATCCCTTGACATCAAGTAAATATTGCCCATGCTTCAGGGTATGAAAGCAGCAAGATTCACGGTCAAAGAATTCAACACCCAATTTCCCGATGACACTGCTTGTCTGGAATTCATTTTTAAAACACGCTATCCAGACGGCGGCAAATGCACCTGCGGCAAGGTTGATTGCTTCTATCCCGTGACCGGACGGCGCTCGTATAGCTGCTCTTACTGCGGAGCCCAGATTTCCCCCTGCGCCGGAACAATCTTCCACAAGTCCGAGACCTCCCTCAAGTCATGGTTCTTCGCCATGTTCCTGATGTCTTCCGGCAAGAACGGTGTGGCAGCCAAGGAACTGGAGCGCCAGCTGGGCGTGACCTACAAGACGGCATGGCGCATGGCCCATCAGATTCGCAAGCTGATGGATGCCCCTAACGGCCCTTTCTCCGGTATTGTGGAAGCGGACGAAACCTTTGTGGGCGGCCTATCCAAGAATATGCCAGCAAAGAAGCGTAAGCAGAAAATCACAGGAACCGGCGGCACCAACAAGACCGCCATCGTCGGACTATTGGAACGCGGTGGGAACGTGAAGGCCACGGTTTCAGATAACGTCCGCTCGGAAACCCTTATTCCCCATCTGGTCACCAGCGTCATCCCCGGCTCGACAGTTTGCACTGATGAGTGGTGCGGCTACAATGCTGTGCCGCACGTTGGCTTCGTCCATACCACGGTAGCGCATGGCCAAGGTGAATACGTCCGCGCCGAGGTTCACACCAACTCAATCGAAGGATTCTGGAGCCAGCTCAAACGCTCGATCAACGGGACTTTCCACCACGTTTCAAAGAGGCATTTGCAGCGTTATGTGAACGAGTTTGTTTATCGCTACAATCGGCGGAAAGCTGAGAGGCCGATTTTTTGTGATCTGTCTGGACGAGTGGCTGAGCAGCACGCTTAAGGAGAGCCATAAACTCTTCTTTTCCGGGTTCGTGCTGTTCGGCTGGTTTCATCATCACCGAGGCATCAACGCAAAAATGCGCTGATTTATTTTTGTGCCGATTTTTTCAGAATCTCAAAATATTCTTTTTGATCGCTGGATTGCTCCCAATTGCCATCCGCAGCCCTGAATGCTTGAATCAAAAGACCTTCTTCCTCGCGTTGTTTCCGTGCGGAATGGCGAGACGGGCAGTCTGGTTTATTCTGCGCGATTTCTCGCGCGGCAATTGTTTGGGTAGCCAGCATAATTAATAGACCAATTATTATGGATTTTGTGCCGAAGGTGACCCCGGTGCCGCAGGCGGAAAAGGCGGGGTTAAAAACTCGATTTTATCGTCCTGAATGACGGCAACATCCCCTAACAATTGCGCAAGCGCAAGCTCGTCTGCATCGGGTTTTCTCACATTTTTAAAAATTGATCCGGCTTCTTCTCTGTCGATGACAAAGCTATGCGATGGAAATTTCGTGATAAGGCGCTCTAAATCGCAACCTGTTGGGGAAAGGCGAGTGCCATAGTCGCGGACAATTCTCATGGCCCTCTGCATCTCGCCAAGCTTGAGCGGGTCAATCTGGCTGGCAATTGGATTGATAACGCCAATAGCTAAGCCTTGAGCGATTTCTGCGGCAGTTCTGGTGGTTATTGATGTACCGCTTTTCAGATTGAGCAATTGCCTGAGGAACAACTCGGAAGCCAAATTTTTCAAAAAAACAATGGCCTCATTTATGTCCAACCCGGAGCTTCTTACGAAAAGTTCATCATCCTTTGTCACCTGGATATCCAGCGGGCCAAGCTCGCCGCCATCTGACATCACGATTTCATTGGCGCCCACGACCACCAATGTTCCCGCGCTTTTGCACCGGCCAAAAATCAAGATCGTGAGTTTCTTGTAATTTCTCTGCAAACAGCGCGTCATAATATATGCGCCATCGGGATCGCCGCCATTGGTGGCGATAATAAAAATCGCATTTTCTTTTTTAGGTTGGATGGAATTGACGCAGGCCGTGAACATGCTCGCGTTGCCGCGATCAATCGAATGGCTGAAAAGAAATACGTCCGCGTTTTTTGCGGTTCCAAGTGTGCGGGCGGCCTGCACTGCGTCAGCTGATATGTCGGACATATTACCGATAAAGACTAATGCGCGTAAATTTCCAAGGCGTTATTTGTCAAGCATTGTACTTGTCGTGAAGGGATAATCACCTCATAAAGGACAAATAAAACATCAAAAACGTCATCGTTTTTGAGCTGCAACCACCTGTTGCAATTGATTTTCATTACCGCGTCAGGCTCTTTCCTCCCGGCGTCTTTTTCCCATGAAAACCTACCCCGAAATGCCCCGCACCCGTTCTGCTTTTTCCGATCAACCTGCCCTGCCCGGTTCTGCTTTCGCGAAAGGCCGGCGCCTGCGCGGGCTGCTGACCGGCGCCACGATGGCCTGTACGATTCTGGTCCAAGTCCTCGCAACAAGCGCCACCGCTCTGGCCGCCGCCACCGGAGTTCCAGGCACGCCCAATCTCAGTCCCGATAACTACAATGGAGCGAGCTCCGTCACGATCACCATGAACATGTGGTGGGGTAACAACGGCACTTCCTGGCAGCTCTTTCAAAACGGAAAGCAGGTCTACTCGGCGAACCTGGCCGATAATTCGCCGAATGCGCAGACGGCGTCTTCGACGGCGATCACGAACCTGGCGCTCGGAACCTATTCATTCACGGCCAAGCTGACCAACAGCTTTGGCACCACAGCCAGCAGCACCCTGAGTTATACCGTGACCAAGGGTGGCGGCACGACTCCCACGCCGCCCGCAACGCCAGCCGGACTGGCCGCAGCGGTGAACAGCAGCTCGCAGATCACGGTGACGTGGAGCGCCTCGTCGGGCGCGACCAGTTACGACCTGCAAGTCGACGGCGTGGTCAAGACCGGCGTCTCCAGTCCCTACATCCATTCGGGGCTCGCCGCCAGTTCTGCCCACACTTACGCCGTCCGCGCCGACAATAGCGCGGGCGACAGCGCCTGGAGCTCTCTCGTCAGCGCCACCACCCAGCCAGCCACGGTGACCGTTCCGCCAGCCACACCTTCCGGCCTTGCGGCGCTCGCGACCAGTTCCTCCACCATTCAGGTCTCTTGGAATAGCTCGAGCGGCGCGACCAGTTACGACCTGCAGGTCGATGGCGTGGTGAAGACGGGCGTCTCCAGTCCTTACATTCACTCGGGCCTGGCGGCCAGTTCCGCCCACACTTACGCCGTGCGCGCCGACAACAGCGCGGGCAACAGCGCCTGGAGCTCCCTTGTCAGCGCCACCACCCAATCGGCCACCACGCCGCCGCCCGTGACCACCATCGGCACGATCAACTTCCATTTGCTGCTGGGCGCCGGCACGGCGCAGGACAGCCTGACGCTGACCGGCGACAATTACACCGATCTGATCATGTCCAACACCATTGCCGGCGTGATGTATGGCCATCTGATCGGGGAAGGCTATCCCGGCATTCAGTTCAACAAGGACTATCTGTACGGCTCGATCATGGGCCAGTTGCTGCAGGAGAACCTGGCGACGGGGGATTATGTTGCCAGCAGCAGCCTGATCGACCCGTCGCCCGACCAGCAGGCCGTGATGGGCGCCGGCCAGGGCGGGCCGTATCAGATTAACAACTACTCGGCCGACATGGTGGCCGGCACCTACACGCCGGCCGGACATTCGCTGATCAACTACATCGCGGTGCAAAAAAACATCGGCTACACCATGGCCACGGCGCCCACCCAGTATGCGAAGGCCACCCCGCCATCGTTCAACAACAAATACTACGGGCCCATGCTCTGCGCGTATTTCCATTACAATGACATGGTGGCGCTGAGCGTGACCGGCAAAGGCACCGGCGGCTGGGTTACACCGTGGGAGCCGGAATACGACAATGCGCTGACCCATTTCGTCAGTTTGCCGAACAGCTTCCTGGATGTGATCCTGAACGTCGCCTATAATCAGGGTTATTACGGCGGCCTCGTGGCAAGCTACAGCACGCTGGGCGCCACGGCCACCACCGCGACAGTGACTTCGGTCAATACCTACAGTTCGGTTTGGGGCAAAACGGACACCTATGCACAGTACCCCTACCAGGTGCACTACTATCTCGACCAGATGTACGACAACCCGATCCCGACCACGAGCGCGACGACGTTTGTCACCCTGGCCAACCACATTGCCTTCAGCGTCAGCCGGCTCGGCGGTGTATTCTCCAGCGTGTCCCAGACGCTCGCTTATTCCAATGGAACCAATGCTGCGCAGTTCTTCACCGCCGCCCAAGCCCAGACCGCCTTCAATGCCGCGCTGGCGCAACAGGGCGTTTCGAGCACCACCACGCTTGATTTCAGCAAAGCGGCCGACCGGGCAAAAATTTATGCGGTGATCGACAGCGCCCTCGGAAGCCTTGAGTCCGTTGGCGGCATGAAGTTCAACGCCACCACCAACTCGCAACTGTAAGCGGCGACGGTCCCGGCCAATCCACCGTTTTTAAGCGCGGCAAGCTGTTGCTGCGCAGACAGGTGTCGCTTCGCCAGGCAAAGCCCCCTCCGGCCGCGCCAAGGGTCATTTACAGTATCCTGCCGCCACGCCCCCGATGGGAGGGTGGCGGTCGGGAGCCGGCATACCCCCATTACTGGGGGATAGCCGCTTCCTGCCGATTGGGATAGAGTGATCGTTCCACCTGAATCCAGCGCACGCCATCCGGTGTGCTGAGGGTTCCCCCGCCCACTGTTTACCCCCTGTTTTTGTTGCCAAGGAAATACCCTTTTTTGCCGGCCCGTCCCGGGTCGGCTCCAAAGCGGTGTTCCGGCGGCGCAAAATAAAAATCGCCAGAGACCCGCTGTAAGAAAATGAAAAACAAACTCCTCGTTTATGCAATTTGCGGCGCTTTGTTTGCGCTCGCCCGGACGGCCCAAGCGGCTTCCCCCACGGACGGCTTGGTGCAATACACCGATACCTTCGCCCTGCAGAAGCCCTATGATCTCAATATTTCGGACCGGTTTACCGCGTCGGATGTAGGCGGCGTCCTGCAGTATAATTGCCAGGTCCACAGCGGCGACAAGGCGCTCTACATCACGTCGACCACCAATCCGCGCACCGAAATGCGCTGGAATACAAACTGGAACGGCACTGAACGCATGTGGCAGGCCGACGTGCTCGTTGACTCGGGCACCGACAACCAGACCGCGATCATGCAGGTCAAGAGCAACAACGGCGGAAACGAAGCGATCTATCTCACGGTCAACGGTGGGAACCTCTACGACAGTTATGGTTCCTCGCCGATCGCGAGTAACATCATTGGAAAGTGGATGAACATCATCTGTGCTTACAATCCGTCGACTGGCCTCGCCCGCGTATGGATTAACGGAACCCAGGTCGAGAGCACCACCCGCACGCGCCCTGCCGGCACCATTTTCTATTTCAAGAACGGCACCTATCACGTCGCCAGTGTTTCGAAGGATCATTTTCAGAACGTCAAATTCTGGTGCCACGATCAGACCGGGCTGGTGCAGATGCCCTCCTTCACCCCCCTCGACGCCACCTACGCCAACGCGCAACTCGTCACGATCTTCAGCCCCACCCCCGGCGCCTCCATCCGTTACACGACTGATGGCAGCACGCCCACGACAACCAGCGGCACCCTTTTTACCGCCCCGATTCCGGTCACCAAAGGAATGACGATCACAGCCATTGCCTATAAAAGCGGCATGACCGCCAGCGGCGTCAATTCCTGTGTTTACGGCGGCATTCAGAGCACCACTTTCCAGGTGGGCGATCCCGTGCATAGCGTCCTCACCGGCATCTATAATGGTCCCCAGTCGGTGACGCTCAGCTCGGCCACCAGCGGAGCCACTTTCCGCTACACCACGGACGGGAGCATCCCCACCGAGACCCATGGCACGCTCTACACTGGCAGCCCAATCATCATCAGCTCCGACACCACGCTGCAGGCCATTGCCTATGTGAGCGGCCAGGTCGACAGCCGTGTCTCGTACGCCTTTTATCTGATCAACAACAGCGGTCCGGCCCAAGCCGCGGCTCCTGTGTTCAGCCCCGCTGCCGGCACTTACTCCAACGCCCAGAATGTCGCGATCACCTCGACGACCAGCGGCGCTTCGATCCGCTATACGACGGACGGCAGCACGCCCTCGGAAACCGCCGGCACGTTCTACTCCGGCCCGGTGAACATCAGCAGCTCGGCCACGCTCAAGGCCATCGCCTATGAAGCCGGCTTCACCGACAGCGCTGTCACCAGCGGAACCTATACCATCAACGTGACTGTTCCGCAGGCCGCAGCCCCGACCTTCAGTCCCGCCGCCGGCACCTACACCAGCGGACAGTCCGTGACGATCTCTTCGGCCACCAGTGGCGCCTCCATCCGTTACACGACGGACGGCAGCACGCCGACAGAAACCAACGGTACGATTTATTCCAACACCCCGGTGAGCGTCAGCGCCTCTGAGACCCTCAAGGCCATCGCGTATGAAAGCGGCTTCACCGATAGCACGGTGAGCAGCGCAGCCTACACCATCAGCGTCGGCGGCGTGATCACCCTGGAAGCCGAAAGCCTCTCGCCGGTCGGCACCGGCGCCACCGTCAGCACCAGCAGCGATGCCAATGCCAGCGGCGGAATCGTGGAGTTCCTCAACTCCACCGCGGCCGGCCAGACGATCACCTTCACCACGCCCAGCATCGCGGCCGGCACCTATCAGGTTCAGCTGCGCTATTCGGCTAACAAGACGCGTGGCCAGCACACCGTGAAAGTCGACGGAGTCCAGGTCGGCGGCACGATCGACCAATACGCGGCCAGCCAGAGCTATGTCACCGCCACTCTCGGCAATGCGACCATCGGCAGCGGCACGCACACCATCGTCATGACGGTCACCGGCAAGAATGCCTCCGCGACCCAGTTCTACCTCACCGCGGACTCGTTCACCTTCACTCCGGTGAGCGTGCAGTCCCAGGCCGCGGCGCCGACCTTCAGTCCCGCCAGTGGCACGCCCCCGCTGTCGGTGACGATTACCTCGGCCACCAGCGGCGCTTCCATCCGTTACACGACGGACGGCAGCACGCCGAGTGAAACGGCCGGCACGATCTACTCCGGTCCGGTCAGCATCAGCGCCACGACCACGCTCAAGGCCATCGCCTATGAAGCCGGCTTCACCGACAGCACGGTGACCAGCGCCACCTATACCGCCACTCCGCCGCCGACGCTGAACTTCGAAGCGGAGAGCCTCTCGCCCGTTGGCACCGGCGCGACGGTCAGCACCAGCAGCGACGCCAACGCCAGCGGCGGTGTGGTCGAGTTCCTCAACTCCACCGCCGCCGGCCAGATCATGACCTTCACCACGCCGAGCATTCCCGCCGGCACCTATCAGTTCCAGCTGCGCTACTGGGCCAATACCACCCGCGGCCAGCACACAGTGAAGGTCGATGGCACGCAGGTCGGTGCCACGATCGACCAGTACGCCTCGGCCAAGGCCTACGTGACGTTGACCCTCGGCAACGTGACCTTCGCCTCCGCCGGCACGCACTCCATCGCGCTGACGGTCACGGGCAAGAACTCCGCCGCGACCCAGTTCTACCTCACCGCCGACAAATTCACCTTCGTCGGTCAGTAAAGACCACGAGCAGGACGCATGGCAAAATAGATAAGGCCCTCGTACTACTCTTATTTTATCACCGTGGCAGGCGCCTTGATTGGCGCCTGCCACGGTTTTTTTCAGGAATTGCAAGAGGCGGACAGCGACTTTTCGCCTAAGGGTTTTTACTCATATGTAATTCTTTGCCATTCGGGCTGAACGTTTTGAGCCTTTCACCATGAATCCAGTCCGCACCCCTGCGCTCACCTGATTCTGGCCACCCCTTTACCGCTTATTTGAAAAGATCATGGGCATGTCCGGGAAATTCCTTTCGTTAGCAAACGCAGGCCGATGCTGATGGGAAAAGGATGACTTTCATTTGAGGCAAATCATGAAGGCCCCGGCTTTACCTCCCTTTCCAGCCAGATGGAGCACCCTGGTCCTGGGGCTGGCTGTTTTTGGCGGCCATGCTTTCGCGCAAACCCAGGAGGCGCTTTCATCACCGAGCGTGTTGAAAAAACTGAGCGTCGAAGAGCTCATGGATGTCGAGGTGACCTCTGTTTCGCTCTATCCGGAAAAACTTTTGGAGGCACCTTCCGCCATTCAGGTCGTCACCTCGGATGACATTCACCGTTCCGGCGCCTCCAGCATCCCGGAAGCACTGCGACTGGCGGACAATTTGGAGGTGGCGCAAAAAGGTTCGCACGACTGGGGCATCACGGCGCGCGGGTTCAACACCGATCTGGCCAACAAGCTCCTGGTTTTGATCGATGGCCGGAGTGTTTATACGCCGCTCTTTTCCGGTGTCTTTTGGGACGTGCAGGATTATTTGCTCGAAGACATCGACCGGATCGAGGTCATCAGCGGCCCCGGCGGAACGCTCTGGGGCGCCAATGCGGTCAATGGCGTGATCAATATCACCACCAAGAGCGCCAAGGACACCCAGGGGCTTTACACGGAGGCGGGCGGGGGAACGGAACTGCGAGATTTCGCCAGCGTGCGTTACGGCGCCACGCTCGCGCCCAATGTTTATTTCCGGGTTTACGGCAAGTACTTCGACCGTGACAGCGCCGTCCTGGCCAATGGCAGCGACGCGGAGGATTCCTGGAACATGGCCCAGGGCGGGTTTCGCCTCGATGCAGAGGCCTCCCCGCAAAATAATCTCACCCTGCAGGGCGACGTTTACAGCGGCAACGAGGACATCCCCACGGGCGGCGGGGAAAAAGTGGGCGGCGGCAACATCCTGGGACGCTGGTCACATACCTTTTCGGATGATTCCGACACGAGCCTCCAATTGTATTATGATCGGACCCATCTGGCCAGCCCCAAGCCCAAGGGCAACTTCGTCCCGGCCGGAATCCTGACGGACGACCTCGATACCTACGACCTGAATTTTCAACACCGCTTCCGCCTGAACGAGCGCAACCGGATTGTCTGGGGCTTTGGCTATCGCTTCACCCACGACGTGGTCGGGCCCGCCCCGAGCGTCACCTTCGTGCCGACGAAGCTCGGCCAGGATTTGTTCAGCGGCTTCGCGCAGGACGAAATCAAGCTCCTGGATAATTTGTTTTTCACTTTTGGCTCAAAGGTGGAGCATAACGATTACACCGGACGGGAAGTGGAGCCCAATGCGCGGTTGCGGTTCAATCTGACCCCCCGGCAAATGCTCTGGGCCGCCGTCTCGCGGGCGGTTCGCACCCCCTCGCGTATCGATCGGGACTTGCGGGAGCCGACCGGCCTGCCGCCTCCGTTTCCGCAAAGCGTGCTAAATGGTGGGGCCAACTTCGCCTCCGAAACCGTGATCGCCTACGAAGTGGGCTATCGCGCCCAGCTCGGCTCCAAGACCACCACTTCCATTTCCACTTTTTATAATGACTACGATCATGTGCGGAGCACGACGCCCGGCCGACCCGGCTTCCCCTCCCTCGGCTTTCCGCTCGTCTTCCAAAACAACCTCGAAGGCAAAACTTACGGGGCCGAAGTGAGTGCCAGCTATCAGCTGTTCGATTGGTGGCGGCTGCGCGGCAGTTACGATCTGCTGCGGGAGCACCTCAGCGTAAAGCCAGGCCAGGTGGATTTCAGCAATGCGCTCAATGAAACGGCCGATCCTGAACAGCAATGGTCTGTGCGCTCCTCCATGGATCTGCCGCAAAATCTGTCGCTCGATGCCGGACTGCGCTGGGTCGACGTGCTGCACATAAATAATGGGCCGAACGTCGGAACCGTGCCGAGCTACTTTGAATTGGATGTCCGCCTGGGCTGGAATGTCACCAAGCGACTCGAGCTTTCCGTTGTCGGACAGAATCTTTTGCATGATCACCATCCGGAATATGGGTTCCCCGGTCCGACCCAGGAGGAGATTCAGCGCAGTGTGTACGGAAAGGCCGTATGGCGATATTAAAGGCATTCACGCGCGCGTGGACGAACCACGGCGCGAAAAGCCTGGGCGCCGCCGCGTTGGTTTTACTGTTCTGGGCCGGACAAGAGGCCGCGGCGCAGCCGGTGGTGTCACGCGAATACCAGGTCAAGGCCGTGTTTTTGTTTAACTTCGCCCAGTTTGTCGACTGGCCGTCCGGAACCTTCTCCAGCGCGCAGGCGCCTTTGGTCATTGGCGTGCTCGGCGACGATCCGTTTGACGGTTTCCTGGACGAGACCATCCACGATGAAAAAGTGAACGACCACCCCCTGATCGTTCAACGCTACCGGCGGGTGGAGGAAATTGGCGCCTGTCATATTTTGTTCATCAGCCAGTCCGAGTCCGGCCGATTGGACCGGATCCTCGCCCGGTTGAAGGACCGGAACATCCTGACGGTGGGTGACGCGGAGGACTTCGCCCGGCGCGGCGGCATGATCAGGTTCGTCACCGAAAACAACAAGATCCGGCTCAGGATCAACATGGATGCCGCCAAGGCCGCCGAACTAACGATCAGCTCCAGGCTTCTCCGGCCGGCCAAAATCGTCACCACCGGAAAGGACTAGCCGTGCCCTTTCGGAACATCCCGATCCAGCGAAAGCTGATGGTGATCATTTTGCTCACCAGCGTGGTTGTCATGATGCTGATGCGCGGTGCGTTTTTCACCTATGAGTTCCTGACCTTTCGGAAGACCACGGTCCGGCAGCTTTCGACCCTCGGCGAAGTCATCGCCGCCAACAGCACCGCCGCGCTGGCCTTCGACAATCAGGACGACGCAAGGGAAACCCTGGCTGCACTCGGGGCCGAGCGCCACATCATGGTCGCCTGCCTTTATGACCAGCAAGGGAAACTGTTCGCGAAATATCCCGCGGGCCTGTCCGATGCCGCCTTTCCCGCCGCCCTGGAAAATGACGGCTACCGTTTCGAGCGCGCCTATCTCGCCGGCTTCCAGCCAGTGGTGCAGAAGGGCCGGCGTCTCGGCACCCTCTATCTCCAGTTTGATACGAATTCGGTCCTGCACGAATGGCTCTGGGGCTCGATCGAAATCGCCATCGCGGCGATGGCCGTCGTCATCCTGATCGCTTACGCGCTTTCCCGGACGCTGCAAAAACAGATTTCCCAGCCCATCCTGGCCCTCGCCGAAACCGCCCGGGCCGTTTCCGAGCGCCGTGATTATTCCGTCCGGGCCACCAAACTCGGCCATGACGAACTGGGGCTGCTCACCGACGCCTTCAACCAGCTGCTCGCCCAGATTCACGCGCAGAAAACCGCCCTCGACGAACATGCGATCGTTGCCATCACCGACCCCCGGGGCCGCATCACCTACGTCAACGACAAGTTCTGCGCTATTTCCAAATATTCGCGCGAAGAATTGATCGGCCAGGACCACCGCCTCATCAATTCAGGCCATCATTCCAAGGAATTCATCCGCGACCTCTGGACAACCATCGCGCAAGGCCGCGTGTGGAAGGGGGAGATTTGCAATCGCGCCAAGGACGGCAGCCATTACTGGGTGGACACAACCATCGTTCCTTTTCTCAAACCCGACGGCAAACCTTACGAGTATGTGGCCATCCGGGCCGATATCACCGAACGCAAGCGGGCCGAGGAGCAAATCCACCTGCTGAACCAGGAACTCGAGCAACGCGTCATCCAGCGCACCGCCCAGCTGGAGGCGGCCAACCAGGAACTTGAAGCCTTCACCTACTCCGTGTCCCACGATTTGCGCGCCCCCTTGCGGCACATCGATGGATTCTCCGAGCTGCTCCGCAAGCAGGTGGAATCCGTCACGGATGACAAGGGGCGGCACTATATCAAGACGATCAGCGATTCCGCCAAACGCCTGGGGCGGCTGATTGACGAACTGCTGCTCTTCTCGCGGATGGGCCGGTCCGCGTTGAACCAGGCCCGGGTCGATATGCGGACGCAGATCGATGAAATCATTCGCGAACTGCAGCCCGACACCCAGGGCCGCCAGATTCAGTGGCAGATCGGCGAACTGCCCGCGGTGCAGGCCGACCCGGTGATGCTGCGGCAGGTCTGGGCCAACCTGCTCGGTAACGCCGTCAAATACACGCGTCATCGTACCAGCGCCCGGATTGAGATCGCCCACCGTCACGATGCGGCGGACGGAAATGTCTTCCACGTGCGCGACAACGGCGCCGGTTTCGACATGCAGTATACCGACAAGCTCTTCGGGGTCTTTCAACGGCTGCACAGCGCGAAGGAGTTTGAAGGCACCGGCATCGGTCTCGCGAACGTACGCCGCATCGTGCAGCGCCACGGCGGCCGCACCTGGGCCGAGGGCCGGGTCGATGAAGGAGCCTCGTTTTATTTCAGCCTTCCCTCTGCTGCCTCTTCCACCCGAACCACCACCACCTTATGAATCCAATCCACAGCATCCTCCTGGCCGAAGACAGTTCCAGCGATGTCGAGCTCACTCTCGCCGCATTTGCCGAACACAAGCTTGCCAACAAAATCGAAGTCGTGGATGACGGCGCGGAAGCCTTGGATTATCTCTATTGCCGCGGCAAATTCAAGCAGCGCACCACCAGCAACCCGGCGTTAATCCTGCTCGACCTCAAGATGCCCAAGGTCGATGGGCTCGAAGTCCTGCGCCAAATCAAGCAGGATGCGAAGCTCAAGAGTATTCCCGTGGTTATGCTGACCTCCTCGCGCGAGGAGCCCGACCTTCAGCGCAGCTACCAGCTTGGCGTGAATGCCTACGTCGTGAAGCCGGTCGAATTTCAATCCTTCGTCGATGCGGTCAAACAGATCGGCGCCTTCTGGGTCCTTTACAACGAACCGCCACCCGGTAATGCGTGACCCCGAGATCCCGCGCTTTTGCGCCATCCCGAAAACCATGAAGCGCGGGTGCGCTTTGAAGGCACGCCCGCGCACTTGGTCAGAGGTTACTGGCCGACAAGGGTAAACTTGTCCGCCGAGAGCTGGTAGGCGCTCGAGGACGAATTCTTGCCCGTGACGGTCAGCTTGATCGTGTGCGTGCCAGTCGAGCTGAAGGTCACATTGCCAAATGTCGTGGTGGGATAAGTCTGGCCCGAGGCATACTGGTCCAGCTTGCTGCCAAGGTTGGTGCCGTCGACCGAGAGTTGGAGGATGCCGCGGCTGGTATTGCCCTTCCACTCCATCTTGAGCTGGTAAGTGCCGGCGGGAACACTGGGCACGGTGAAGCTGATGGAATCGCCGGTGCTGTTGCCGGCCAGTTCGATCCACTTGCCGCCGCTGGAGTTGGTGTCGGTCTGGACCGAAGCCGTCGCGCCGCTGGGCGTGTAGGTGAGGCTTTCCGCCTCGAAGTTGAGCGTGGGTGGAGGCGCATTGATCGTGTAGGTCGCGCTGGTGACAGAGCTGTCGGTCGAGCCGCCTTTATAAGCGATGGCCTTGAGTGTTTTGCTGCTACTCACACTCACCGGGCTGGAGTAGACGGTGCCCGCGGTCTCGCTCGGCGTGCTGCCATCGGTCGTGTAGCGGATCGAGGCACCGCTGGTGGCGGAGGTGATCGTCACCGTTTGCGTGCTCGTATAAGTGCCACCAGCGGGACTGAAGGCCGGCGCGGCCGCCGGGGGAAGGCTGATAGTGTAGGTGGCGGTGCTCACCGCGCTATCGGTGAAACCGCTTTTGTAGGCGATAGCCTTCAAGGTGGTCGTGCTGCTGAGGGTGACCGACGAGCCGAGGGTTCCCGCGGTCTCACTCGGTGTGCTGCCGTCGGTCGTGTAGCGGATCGAGGCACCACTGGTGGCCGAGGTGATCGTCACCGTTTGCGCGTTAGTGTAAGTGCCACCAGCAGGACTAAAGGCCGGTGCGGCTGCCGGGGGTGTGATCACATAGGTTGCGCTGCTGACCGTGCTATCGATGAAGCCGCTTTCATAAGCGATGGCTTGCACGGTGGCATTGCTGCTGATGCTCACCGGACCGGAATAGACGATGCCATCGGTCTCAGTGGGTGTGCTGCCGTCCGTCGTGTAGCGGATCGAGGCGCCGCTGGTGGCCGAGGTGATCGTCACCGTTTGCGCGTTAGTGTAAGTGCCGCCGACCGGGCTGAAACCCGGCGCCGCAGCATGGGGCAGGTTGATCGTGTAGGCCGCGGAACCAATAGGGCTTTCCCCATAGCCTGATTTGAAAGCCATGGCCTTCAATGTGGCAGTCGCACCCACACTGATCGCGCCAGAGTAAATCGCGCCGGCGGTCTCGGAAGGCGTGCTGCCGTCGGTCGTGTAGTGGATGGTCGCTCCCGTGGTGATGGTGCTGAGCGCCACACTTTGAATGCTGGCATAGGTGCCGGCCGCCGGGCTGAAGGTGACGGGAGCCACCACCAGCGTATAGGGAGCGAGCCCAACCGTGCTGTCGATGAAACCATTTTCATAAGCGATGGCTTGCAGGGTGGTGGTGTTGCTGATCGTTAGTGGTGTGGAATAGAGGCTGCCGTGGGTCTCGGTCGGAGCGCTACCGTCGGTCGTATAGTTGATGGAAACACCGCCGGTGGCCGAGGAGATCGCCACGGCTTGATTGTTGTTGTAGGTGCCACCGACGGGATTGAAGGCGGGGGTTGCCGCTTTGGGCAGGTTGATCGTGTAGGTGGCGCTGACGACATTGCTGTCAGGGAAGGCGCTTTCGTACGCGATGGCCTGCAGGGTGGTCGTGTTGCTGATGCTCAGCGGGCCGGTATAGAGCGTACCGCTGGTTTCGCTCGGCGCGCTGCCGTCGGTCGTATAGCGAATGGAGGCGCCGCCGGTGGCCGAGGTGATCGCCACGGTTTGCACACTGGTGTAAGTGCCGCCCGCCGGACTGAAAGCGGGATCAGCGACGGGAACCGGGGAGACTTTGTTGGCCGAGACATTGGAATGCTCCATGTAATCATTGCCGAAGGTCTGATTGACATCGACCCCGCGATAGAGGCCCCATTTGGGCTGATACTCTGTGGCAGTGGCGCGGTACATTGGAATGTTCGAGACGCCGGTGAAAGAATCGCCATTGACGGAAGTAAGCAGCGCGCCGTCCGAGGTGCCGTCGCTGGAGCTCGTAGTGAGGCGGTTGACAACCCTCGTCCACGTGTTCGGCGTCCAGCTGAAGGTACGCACCCCGATCAAGCCGGTGTCATCATGCGAGTCCTTCTCCGCCTTCGCCACTCCCGCGGGGTAGAGCGTGGTCGCCACCAGCGGATCACTGGTGTCGTTGCCGGTGTAGGCTTTGACTTGGGTAATGTGGCAGAAACGATCGCCCACCGTCATGGCGGGATCTGTCCGCCAAGTGGAGGCATACTCATAGGTTTCGCCCGGCGCCTGCCGGGGCCCCAGCACCTTCACTTCCGCGCGCTGGCGATCCGTGCTGGTGGTAGTGCGGTCGCCATCCCAGGATGAGGGCGAAAAACGAAGGTACATCTTGAATACGCCGCCGCCCTCGTCGGTGATGTTAACGAAGCTATCGGAAGCGAAGCTATTGGTAGCAACCGTGTAAACTACCTCGGGCTCTTCGATCCCGCCAAAATCGCTGAGCGTATTGGCCGTGGTGCCAAAGGCCGGGGAAGCAAGGAGGGCGCCAACCGCCAGCGCGCCGGAAATGAAGAATCTCGTTTTCATATAATTTGGGGAATGACTGTCCGTTTGGAACTGGAAAGCACACGACCAAAGGGAAGTCGCAGGGCAGTCGCCTGCAGCTGCGCGGTCGGGGATTAAACCAAGCATACGCAAATTTCTGCCTTGAGAACACCCCCTAAAATAAGGGGAACACCCTATCACTGGATTATTACAAATGAAAAACCGATCGCTGGCTTTGCCTGCCGGGGCACCCTGCGTGATTTTATATAAATCGCTACTGTGAAGGCTGATGGCCATTTTAGCGAGCTTCGCCGCGATCCAAGCAATGCAAAGCACCAAACCGATGCGGCGTACGCATTTTGCCCGGCAAAAGTGAGGTTACGCGTTCAGACCGCAAAATCATCTTAAATACCCCCTGCCCCTGGGAAAGAGAACGCCTGCTTAATTAACAATGTAACTATAGCGACGGTTGCAACCGCCTGGCGATTTCCTGAGCGTGCCGCGGCTTTCCCCCTTTGCCTGCAGTCTGCCCCGGCTGGAAGCGCGTTCATCGCGAGCTTCCTTCGCTTGGAAAGGCTGTCCTTCAACCCAAGAACAAAACCCTCGTCAGGCCTTTACCCCTGCTTGTTTTCCCCTGCCCACATGTACTCAACCAAACAAAACCTCCTCACTCGTGGAGCGCTGCTCTTGAGCGCTCTTCTCGCCCCTGTGGCCCTGCACGCCACCACTGCCACGCATCTCACGGACTTCGGCGTCGTCGAAGAGCCCCAGGTGATCTGGCATGTCTCCAGCAGCAGTTTCACCAGCGACAACGGCTTTCAGAACATCACGGAAGTCACCCCTGGCACCTTCCAGATGCTGCTCAACTGGAGCACGTCCCAATGGACCGGCGACCGCACCACCACGAACAACGATCGCGGCCGCGCCGAGGTCCAGACCCTCGGGCCCTACCAGAAGACCCACGAGACCTACCTTTATACCACGACTTGGCGCACCAATTCCGCGTTCAAGGGCTCCGGCCGTTTCTGCCATATCACGCAACTCAAGTCCGTGGATGGCGTCGAGATGGAATCGGGCGCTCCCATGATCACGACCTCGATCGGAAGCGGCACCAGCTCCGCGGTGGTTCAATACTGCTCCACCAATTTCTCCCCCGCGGACGTATTCTCTCCCAAGCCGGTCCGCAATGTCACGTGGCATCCGAACACCTGGCTCGCCGAGCAAATCAAGGTCACGACCACCGCCGATGGAGAAAAAACCGGCCAGATCGTCGTTTCCCTCAATGGCGACGCATTTCAAGGCGTGACCAAAGTCGAGGTCTCCCGTCCGCAGTCGACCATGTACTATCCGAAATGGGGCCTCTACCGCAAACAGGAGACCACTTCCGGCTTCAGCCCCAGCGATTACATCCAGCATTCGAATGTTTCAGCCACCAATATGAACGGCCCGACCAATCCGGCGGCTGACCCGACCTTCAGCCCGGGCACGGGCACGTACAGCAGCACGCAGAACGTGACCATCGCTTCCACCACCAGCGGTGCCTCGATCCGCTACACGACGGACGGCAGCACGCCGAGCGAAACCGCTGGCACGATTTATTCCAGCCCGGTCAACGTCAGCAGCACGACGACCCTCAAAGCCATCGCCTTTGCCAGCGGCTTCGCCGACAGCAATGTCACCAGCGCCACCTATACGATCAGCGTCGGGTCCGTGCCCTCCGCGCCCGTGTTCAGCCCCGCCCCCGGCACCTATTCCAGCACCCAGTCGGTCTCCATTACCAGCGCCGGCGCCACCACGGTCTATTACACGACGGAC
>DATHNW010000019.1:0-170618 GCA_035485575.1 Opitutaceae bacterium
CTGGACCTGGTACGTGCCGGCTGTGATGGCTGGCGTCGTGAAGGTGATGGTCTGGCCGGCCGCGGTGGAGTTGAGGAACTCGACCACCCCGCCGCTGGCATTGGCGTCATTGCTGATGCTCACCGTCGCACCGGTGCCAACCGGCGACAGGTTCTCGGCTTCCAGGGTGATCACGCCGCCGACGCTGATGGTGTAGGCGGCGCTGGCGACCGTGCTATCGGTTGAGCCGCTCTTGTAAGCGATGGCCTTGAGGCTTTCCGAGGCGCCGACGTTTATCGGGCCGGAATAGAGCGTCCCTGCGGTTTCCGAAGGCGTGCTGCCATCGGTGGTGTAACGGATCGAGGCGCCAGCTGTCGCCGTGCTGATCGTCACCGATTGCGCGATGGAGTAAGTGCCACCAGCGGGACTGAAGGTGGGCGCCGCGACCTGTGGGGGCGGAAGGTTGATCGTATAGGCCGAGCTCGTGACCGCGCTGTCGGTAAAGCCAGTCATGTACGCAATGGCCTTGAGGGTCGCGCTGCTGCTGATGGTCACCGGGCCGGAATAGAGCACGCCAGCAGTTTCCGAAGGCGTGCTGCCGTCGGTGGTGTAACGGATCGAGGCGCCGTTGGTAGCCGACGTGATAGTCACCGTTTGCGCACTGGTGTACGTGCCACCGCCGGGGCTGAAGACCGGGGCGGAGGCGGCGGAGACTCCATTCAGCGTGCCGACGCTCAGGTTGCTGATGTAAACCGTGCGGGACTTGGTGAGATCGGACTGCACTGGGCCGGCCCGATTGTAGATGCCGCAGTCAAAACGCGCCAGTGTGCCGGCCGGGTCGTCCCAGCCGATGCCCGTTTTTGAGAAGCACTGCACGCCGTCGATCCAGACGGTGATATGGCCGCCCGTGCCGGTGACATATTTGGTTTCCACGCGAATGTCATACCAGCGGTTGGCGACCACCTTGACGCCCAGTGACGTCCATGAGGTATGGCCGTTGGCGACGATGAAGAGGTTGCCCGCCGTATCGCCCTGCATTTCCCAGAGCGGCCCGCCAGGACGGATGTTCTGCGCAAAATTGGCATCGATGTTCGTGCTCGTTGTCATATAGCCGAAGGCATAATTGACGGTCGTGCCGAGAGGATATTGGTAGCCGGGAGCGCTCGAGGCCCAACTGCGCGGCATGGTAGTGGAGGAAGTCCGGTAATTGTCGCCCGCGAGCCAGATGACCCGCAGCACCTGGCCGCGCTGTCCGATGGGGTCGGGGGCAAGCTGGATGCGATCCACCGGGAGGTCGGTCGGAGAACGCTCAAAGCCGTCCATATTGGAACTAAAGTCTTGCGAAAAGACGATCGTGCCGGCCGCGGTCGGGCCGTCTTCGGCGTGAACAGCCGCCGTCAGGGCGACGCAGAGGGAGAGCAAAGCAATTCTAACATAGGGGATGTTTTTCATGACGGGGGTAGGGTTATCCAAGGCCAGGACTGGCGGGAATTGGCCCGGCAAAAGGGTAGGAGCCGAGCCTGGACCAGAACTGCGCCGCCAGCGTCGTAACAATCGAAGCGCGCGGGCAAGTTTTATGAGTCGATATCACTCATTTGAGCGATGGCGGCCAAGAGTCTGTTATGAGCGGTTGAAAAGCTCAGCTCACGTATTTCTGCACGATCGGAATGCGCCGGCCGACGCCAAAGGCGAGGGGCGTGATTTTCAGGCCGGGGGCGGCCTGTTTGCGCTTGTATTCGTTCAAATCGACCTTGCGCACGACGTCGTTGACCACGGTCGCAGCGAAGCCCTGCGCGAGCAGGTCGCGGCGGGAGAGGCCTTCCTCGACATAGCCGCGCAGGATGGAGTCGAGCATGTCGTAGGGCGGCAGGCTGTCCTGATCGAGCTGGTCGGGACGCAGTTCGGCACTGGGCGGTTTGTCGATACTCGATTGCGGGATGGGCGGGGTGCGTCCGACGCGTCGCGCGTCTTCGTTGATCCAGCGGGCGAGGGCGTAAACCTGTGTCTTGAACACGTCGCTGATGACGGCAAGACCGCCGGCCATGTCGCCGTAGAGCGTGCAATAACCGACCGCGACCTCGCTCTTGTTGCCGGTGGTGAGGAGCAGCGAATTGAACTTGTTGGAGAGCGCCATCATGAAGACGCCGCGGATGCGGGCCTGGATGTTTTCCTCGGCGACATCGCGTGCGCGGCCGGTGAAAAGCGGCCCCAGCGCGGCTTCGCACGCGGCCACGGCCTCGGCGATGACCATGGTTTCGAAGCGCAGGCCGAGGTTTTGCGCCAGCGCGCGGGCATCGTCGCGCGAGTGCTGCGATGAAATCGACGAGGGCAGGGAGATGCCAGTGACGTTTTCCGCCCCGAGTGCGGCGGCGGCAAGCACGGCGACGACCGCGGAGTCGATGCCGCCGCTGAGGGCGACCAGCGCACGGGTGAAGCCGCTTTTGTGCGCATAGTCGCGCAGGCCGAGCACAAGCGCGGCAAAGATGTCCGCCGGCGTGTCGTCGGTGGAGGGCTGCGGTTTGAAAGTCGGGGCGGGAGTATTCGTATCCACAATACGCAGCTCCTCGGAAAAAGCGGCAAGCTGGGCGATCACGCGGCCCTGGGCGTCGGCAGCGAGACTGCGGCCGTCGAAGATGAGTTCGTCATTGCCGCCCACGGCGTTGACGTAGGTCACCGGGCAGCCGAGCGTGCGCGCGGCCTCGGTCACGAGCGTCTGGCGCAGGTGGCTCTTGCCGTGGTGCCATGGGCTCGCGGACAGGTTGACCATGAGGTCGCAGCCCTCCGCGGCGAGCAGCTTCACCGGATCGAGCCCATGATAGAGCCGGCGGGTGGGAATCATCGGCAGCGTCCAGACATCCTCGCAGATAGTGATGCCGATTTTTTTGCCCGCGAATTCGACGGTGCGCGGCGCGGCGGCGGGCTCGAAATAGCGATCCTCGTCAAACACGTCGTAGGTCGGCAGCAGGCATTTGCGCGCGATCAGGAGGACTTCGCCGCGGTGGCAGAAGGCGGCGGCGTTATAGAACGGACGGCCCTGGCCGGAAGTGTTGGTTTCGACAAAACCCACCAGCGCGGGCACGTCGCCGATGGCCGCGGCGACTCCCGCGAGGGTGGATTCTCCGTCCTCGACGAAGCGGCGCTTGAACAGCAGATCGCGCGGCGGATAGCCGCAGAGGACTAGTTCGGGAAAGACAACGAGTTCCGCGCCCTGCGCGACCAGCGCGGTGTAGGCATCGATGATTTTGCGGCTGTTGCCGGGGAAATCACCGACGATGGGATTGAGTTGGGCGAGACCGAGGCGCATGGAGAGAGGGCAAACGTGAGGAGGAAATGGCGCGCTGACAACTCTGAGACTTGCACTTCGCAACGCGGAATGGGATTTTTTGCCGCTTCCTGCGTCATGCACCTAATGCGTTTACTTCTATTTCTGCTGCCATTGGCGGTTGCGACGGCAACGATTGTCCGCGCGGACGAACCGGCCCCGCTCACGCTCGAACACGCCTTTGCGTCAGTTGAACACGTCAACCTGAACGTGTTCCTCAGTCGCGAAGCCGCCGTCCAGGCCGCCGAGGCCGCCTACCGGCAGCGCGCGGGCATCCTGCCGCAGATCGCGCTCGACGCCCAGCAGCAGCGCGAGCTCACCGTCAGCAGCCAGAACGGCGGTCTGACGCAAACCGGCCCGTACAACCGTTTCGACGGGCAGATCACGGCCAGCTATGACCTGCTCGACGCCGCGCAAATCGAGACCTACCGCTCCGCGCACACGGGCGCCCAGGGCGCCCAGCTCGATTACCAGGCCACGCTGCAGCAGGTGTTCGCAACGGTGGCGCAGGCGTATTTCACCCATTTGCGCAACCTGCACCAGATCGACGTGCTCGACTCCAACATCGCCCGTGCGAAATCGCTGCTCGATCTCGCCGAGACGCAGCTGCACGCCGGCGTGGCCACGCAGATCGACGTCACCCGCGCCGAGGCCGAACTCGCCACCGACGAACAGGCGCGCCTGCAGCAGGACACCGTGGTTTACCAAAGCGAACTGCAGCTGCAGCGCCTGCTCGACCTCGACCTGTCGAAGCCGCTCAAGCTCGATGATTTTCCCGTGCAGCACGTGGATGCAGAACCGCTCGATGCGGGCACCGAACATCGCGCCTTCGCGCTGCGCTCCGACTACCTGAGCGCCAAAAGCCAGGTTAGGCAGAATCAGCAAAGCGTGCTCGCGGCCAGATTCGAGAGCCTGCCCGTGCTCAGCCTCTTTGGCGATTACGGCTATGCCAATCAACGCGCCTTCGATGGCGGCGATCACGAGGAATGGCTCGCCGGAGTGGAGTTCAATCTGCCCATTTTCGATGGGCTCCGGGCCCGCTCCGACCGGCACACGGCGCTTTCCCGCCTACGCGCACAGGAACGCAGTCTGCACGATCTCGAAACGCAGATCTCCTCGGAAGTCCGCCTCGCAATCCAGGATGCGCATTCGCGCTTTGCGCAGATCGCCGTGGCGGAAAAAAGCCGGCAGCTCGCCGACCAGCAATTGCAGCTGGCCAGCCTGCGCTTCAAGCAGGGCGTGGCCGACAACCAGGAAGTCATCGACGCGCAAAACGGCCTGGTCGTCGCCGAGGACAACCTCAACGACGCCATCTATCTCTACAATCTCAGCCGCGTCGAGCTGGCCCGCGCCAAGGGCGAGGTGCGGAATATCCTGCAGGAGAGGGCGCCTTGAGCGCGCCGCGACTGATACTGGCCTCCGCCTCGCCCCGCCGCCAGCAGCTCCTGGCGGAAATGGGGCTGGCCTTTGACGTCATGCCGGCCGAGGTCACCGAACACGAGGCGCCGGACGCCGATCCGCGCGCGATGGTCGCGCACAACGCCGCGCTCAAGGCCGAATGGGTGGCCGCGCGCCATCCCGACGCCCTCGTGCTCGGCGCCGATACGACGGTGTTTATCGATGGCACCGTGCTCAACAAGCCCGGCAACCTGGCCGAAGCCCGTGCCATGCTTCGGCGCCTCGCCGGCCGCACGCACACGGTCTTCACCGGCCTCGCCCTGCGCCGCGTCCGCGACGATCTTCGCCTCGACGACGGCGTGACCAGCGAGGTGACTTTCAAAAACTTCGACGATGCGGCCATCGACGCCTACTTTCGCATCGTGAACCCACTCGACAAGGCCGGCGCCTATGGAATCCAGGAAGGCCGCGAGCTCATTATTGCCGGCTGGCACGGGTCTTTCACCAATATCATGGGCCTGCCGGTCGATGAAACGAAACAAATTTTGACCCGCGCGGGTCTTCAGAGTTGAGTTGCATCCAGTTTCCGCCCGATGAACCAGCTGCTCGAACCAGAAACGCCCCCGGCCAAACGCGGGCGCATTCCGCGCTTTTTGCGCGACGATGACACGCAGTCGGCCGTCGTCGGCATCCTGCTCACCCTCATTCTCTGGCCGCTGCTCATCTGGACCTTCAGCTGGGCCATCGGGCATTTGCATGGCGCGTCCAACGTCAAGCTCGCCCTTACGCCGCGTACAAATCAGTTCAACATCGAGCTCGCGCCGCAGGAACTTCGCCAGCCCAAGCCGCCTCCGCCCAACCGCTTTGTCGAGGCCAACCCCGACGCGCCGGAACACATTCCCGACAAGACGCAAAACTTTGCCGCGCACAACCAGCAGGCCGCGCAGCCCAAGCCCTCGCCCAAAACCGGCAACGACCATCCCGAGACCACCGGTAAAAAGGACATCGATTCCACACAAATCGTCGACGGCCACCTGGCCGACAAACAACCGGTGCCGACCCCGCCCGAGCCCGCAACCCCGCCCAACACCACGCCGAAGGCAGCGCCCATCCGTGAACAAAACCCGCTGACCGGCCACGAGAAGGACGAAGGCGAGGACAAGAACGCCTTTGGCACCAACCTTGGGCAGGTCGCGGAAAACGTGCAGAACGTGCCTAACAAGGTCGAGGGCGTGAAAGAGGCCCCGCTGATCGAGGGCGCCAATTCGACCACCCCGCAAATCGATCCCAAGCACCCGATGCCGCGCCGGACGCTCAGCCAGCAAAATGTGCGGCCGGCCATTTTTGCGGACAATCCCACCGGCACCAGCAATATCGGCCTCGCTTCATGGGATGCACGGTGGAGCAATTATGGCCAGTACCTGCAGCAGCTGATTGATACGGTACAGGCCCAATGGGACAAGCTGTTGACCAACGCCGGATCCCTGCCGGCCTCGGGCACCCACGTCGTCGTGACTTTCCGCCTGAAGTCGGATGGCACGGTTTCCGAAATCCTCAAGGTCGATGGGGACGCCGGCAAGCTGGGCGAGACCTATTGCGCCAGCGCCATCACGATTCCCGGCACGGCGCCCGGCTATGGCAAGTGGACGGATGATATGGTCGCCATCCTCGGCGACCAGCAGGACCTGACGTTCGCGTTTTATTATTACTAGTGAGCGCGCTGCCGGAAAGCTTCTGGTCAACGCTGCCGCTCGGGCCCGGCGTGCAGCTGCTGGCCCGCGATCCCAACGGCCTCGCTGCCTTCGACAAGCCGGCCGGCGTGCTGTCGCATCCCAACAAGCGCGGCGACGAACCCCGCTCGCTGCTCAGCGCCCGCTATGACGCGATCGGCGAATTTTTTTATTGGAACGACGAGGCGGCGGGCGAGGGAAGCACCGAACTGCCGCCGCGCCTCTGGCTGCTCAACCGCCTAGACTCACATACCTCAGGCGTGATCCTCGCCGCGGCGAACGAGGAACTCGCGCGCGAAATCCGCACGCAATTCGAACGCCGGGAAGTGCGCAAGACCTACCGCGCGCTCGTCTTCGGCGCGCCGATCCAGCGCCAGCAGTCCTGGCGCGACCGGCTGTTCGTGCGCCGGCAGGGCGGGCACATCCGCGCGACCACCGACGGCGGCCTGCCCGCCGAGAGCCTGATGCAGGTCATTCGCACGGGCCGCCGCACGCCGCGCCTGTCGCTCCTCCAGCTCGAGCCGCACACCGGCCGCAGCCACCAGCTGCGCGCGCAGTGCACCAAGCGCGGCCTGCCCATCGTCGGCGACGCGAGTTACGGCGATTTCAAACGCAATCGCGAGTTCGCGCGCCGCACCGGCTGCAAACGCCTCTTCCTGCACTCGCTCGAAAGCAGCTTCGACTACCGTCTGCGCGGGAAACGGTTTTCGTTTTCCGCCCAGGCGCCGTTGCCCCCGGAATTTGAGGAGTTCCTTTGACAGCCACTTGAAAATGCGCGGAATGTGCTGAGTCTGTGCCGCCGCTCATGCCATGATTTTGCCGAAAGCCAACCGCCTCACGCCCGAGCAGCTCGCGGAAGTCACGCGGGTCGTGACGGAGTTTGGCTGCAAGATCCAGCCGATCATCGGCGCGGTCAGGACGATTTATGCCATTGTCGGCGACGAACGCGATGAGCTGATGATCAACCGGCTCGAGGGCCTGCCCTATGTCGAGCGCATCGACCGCATGCAGTCGCCGTTCAAGCTCATGGACAAGCGCTCGGATCTCGCGAGCCATCGCATTGTGCTCGGCGGCGTGACGCTTGGCGAGGAGCTGCTCGTCATCGCGGGCCAGTGCACGATCGACCCCAAAAACCCGAATTTTTTCCATGAGACCGCCGAGGCCGTGAAGGAAGCCGGCGCGCACGTGCTGCGCGGCGGCGTGTGGAAGCCGCGCACGAATCCGTATTCGTTCCAGGGCGACACGAAGTCACTCGACATCCTGATGGAGGCCCACCGCCGCACCGGCCTACCTGTCGATGCCGAGGTGATGGACGAACACCACCTGGGCCTGGCGCTCGACGCCGGCGTGCACATGCTCCAGATCGGCGCGCGCAACGCCCTCAACTACTCGCTGCTTCGCGCCATCGGCCGCGCCGTGGCTGAACGCGACACCGTCGTACTGCTCAAGCGCGGCCTGCACATGGGACCGCTGAGCGAATTCATTTCCGCCGCCGAATACATCGCATCGTTCGGCAATCCCAACATCATCCTCTGCCCCCGCGGCACTGCGCCCGCGCTCGATGGCTATCGCAACCATCCCGACGAATCCATCACACCATTGCTGAAGGAAAAGACCTGGGCGCCCGTCGTGGTCGACCCCTCCCATTCGGTCGGCAAGGCTGCCTACGTGCCCGCCTGCGCGCTCGCCGCCGTGGCCTACGGCGCCGACGGACTCTGCATAGAAGCCCACGTCGAGCCCGCGAAGGGCATCGGCGACGATCCGAAGCAGGCCCTCACGCCGGCCGTGCTGGCCGAAACCATCACCCAGGCCCGACAAGTGTGGGCACTCCGGCATCACGCCGGGGTCTCTTGAATTTGCCATGACCCGTTTCCGCCGCATCCTGATTCTTTTCGGCCTGGCCGCGGCCATGCCATCCCTTTTCGCCATGACCGCCGTGCGCTTGAAAAGCGGCGCCGAGATCAAGGGCGATATCCTCAGCGAAAAAGCCGACCACATCGTCATGGATCTCGGCTTTACCGTCGTCACCGTGCCGCGCGACGAGATCGACCACATCATCGCCGAAAAGGCGCCGCCGGCTTCCGCGGCCGGGGAGGAGTCGTCCGACCTCTATCGCGTCAGCTCCGCCCAGCCCAGCCTCACCGTGAAGGAAAACGTCGACCGCTGCGGCGACGCCGTGGTCGAGGTGCGCACGCCCATCGGCCTTGGCTCGGGCTTCTTCATCCATCCGTCCGGTTACGTTCTGACCAACGAGCATGTCATTTCCGGCGAGTACAAGATTTCCATCACGCAATTCCGGCGCGGCCCGACCGAGCTCGAACGCGTGCAGTTCAACAATGTCCGCATCGTGGCCTTCGATTCGCGCCTCGACCTTGCCTTGCTGAAAATCGAGGACACGGGCACGACCATCTTTCCCACCGTACCGATCGGCGACTCCAGCGCTCTGACGGAGGGCCAGACCGTGTTTGCCATCGGCAGCCCCCTCGGCCTCGATCGCAGTGTCTCGCAGGGTATCATCGCCCAGAAAAACCGCCCGCTGGACGGCCAGCTCTACATCCAGACCACGGCGCAGGTGAACCCCGGCAATTCCGGCGGCCCGCTCTTCAACCTCCGCGGCGAAGTCGTCGGGGTGAACGATATGAAGGCGATGATGATCGGCGTCGAGGGGCTCAACTTCGCCGTGCCCTCGGCGGTGGTGAAAAGTTTCCTGCAGAACCGCGACGCCTTCGCCTTCGATCCGCGCAATCCGAACGCGGGCTACCGTTACCTTGACCCGCCGCAGCCGGTCAAAGCCCTGCCCGCGCCGCTCAAGCTTCCATGAAGAAAATCCAAGCCGTCCTTGCGGCCCTGCTTATTGCGTTGTCCGCGGCCCGGCCCGCGACCGCCGCGGCGGTGCCGTTGACCAACCTCGTGGCCGACAACGCCTCCATGGTGATTTACATCACCGACGCGCCGGCGCTGGTCAAAAACTGGCCGGGCACGCCCTGGATGAAAATGTGGCATGACGACCAGGTGCAGAAATATTTCGCCCCGCTGCGCGCCCAGCTGAAAATGGACGAGTGGGATGAGCATTGCAAAACCGAAACCGGCTGCACGGTGGCCGAACTGCTCGGCTTTGCCACGGGCGAGGCGGTCATTGTCCTGCCCGATCTCAGCGGGATCATTGAGGCGGCGAAAAACAAGACCGATCCACCGGCGCTGGTTGCCATCGAGGTCGGCGACAACGCCGCCAAGATCGAGAAGCTGGTCGCCGACACCGAGGCCAAGGACAAGGATAGGAAATACACTGACACGACCGAGGACTTCAACGGCATCACCCTGCACGTGATGGAAAGCACGGCGAAAAGTGAAACCGCGCCGCCGCCGCCCACCATCTGGGCGACCGCCGGGGGAATTCTCTACCTGAGCCCGTCCAAGGACTTCCTCGAGCAGACGCTGGTCTCCGCGGGCAAGGGCGGACGCGACGATGCGCTCGGGAAATCGGACGGCTTCATGGAAGCACGCCACCGCGCCGGCGATGCGCAGATCATTTTCTACGCCAACGTCAAGGCCATGTACCCCGCCGCGCAAAAATTGCTGGGACAGCAGCAGGCCCCGGGTGCGACCAATCCGATGGCTTTTGACCCCACCACACTTCTGCCCGCGCTCGGCCTTGATGCCATCAACGAGCTTTTTATTTCCGCTAATGTCGGAGAAACCGCCACCGACCTCAATTTCGGGCTGACTTACAGCGAACGCCGCGGTCTGACCAAGCTCATCTCTTACACCGACGGCGCGCCGCCGCAGCCTCCCTTCGTGCCGGCCAAGTGCTTCGCCGTGTCCTCCGCGCGCTTCAGCCTTAAGGCCTTTTACGCCACTCTCGAGGAAACAATCGGCAACATCAGCCCGGTTTTTTCCGGCATGTTCCAAGGCTATGTCAAAAACTTCAACCAGCGCCTGGGCATCGACATCAAGCGCGACTTCATCGGCAGCTTCGGCGACCAGATGATCGTGGCCAATACGCTCAACGAGGCGGCACCGGACGACGCGCCCGTCAATGAGCGCTTCAGCCAGTTTTACGCGTTTTCGATCGAGGATGCCACCACGCTCACCGCCACCGTCGAGTCCATCAAGCGCGGCTTCTTTGGTGAAAGTGCGGACAAGTTTTTCGAAAAGCGCTCTTATCTCGGCCATGACATCTATACCTTTGCCCCACCGCAGCCGCCCGGTCCTGCGGGCGCGCCGCCGCGGGCGGCCCGGCCGGCATTCGCCTACGCGCTGACCGACCACTGGCTCTTTCTCGGCATTGGCTCCGCCGCATCGGTTGAAAGCGCCTTGCAGGGCCTCGACGGAAAACAGTCCTCCTTTTGGGACAAGGCCGAAGTGAAGCGCAACGTGCTCGCCGATTTGCCCGACAACGCCTGCGGGTTCAGCTATGTCGATCTCAGCAAGATCATCCCGGTCTATCTCGATCTGGTGGTGCAAGGCATGGAAAGCAGCCGGAGAGCGGCTGCCGCGCGCAAGCCCAGCCCGGCAGAAGCGCCGCCCGGGGGAAGCGACCAGCCGCCGGCCGAAGCGGACAAGCCTTATGTCGACGCCAGCGCCAAGCCCGATGCGACCACCCTGGCCAAATACTGGAGCTATTCCCGCAGCTACATTCATCAGGAGGCGGGGGGCCTCTACAGCACGTCACGCATCGCCTATCCGAATAATCCGTGAAACCCAGGCTTTCATTCTTTGCGGCCGCCTTCGCGGCCACCCTCACCACGCTTGCCGCGGCCGACAAGCCGCTTGTCGAAACCGTCGTGCTCGGCGGTCCCGTGGTTGCCAAGCTCGACTGGAACACGCGCGCGCTCACCCCCGTCGACTTGAACGGCGACGGCCTGACCGACCTAGTCGTGCTCAACAACGACCGCGCGCAAATCGACCTGCTTTACCAGTTGAAACCCGGCACGCCGCCGCCGCGCCTGCCGCCGTCCGTCAGCGTCGACCGCTGGGAGCCGGTGGTGGCCGACGCCCGCTTCAAGAAGGTAAGCCTGACGACCGGCATCACGATGTACGACCTCGCGGTCGGAGATCTCAACGGCGACGGCCTGCCCGATCTGGTCTACACCGGCGACCCGCAGGGCCTGACCATCCGTTACCAGCAGAAAAACGGCGACTTCACCGAGAAAAAAATCGACGACGCGCCGGACCCGAGCCAGCTCGTGTCCGGCCTCCAGATCGCGGATCTTAATGGCGACGGCCGGGCTGATCTGGTCATGATCGGGCAGAAGGAGCTGGCCGTTTTTTATCAGGACGCCAAGGGGGAGCTCGGTGCGCCCGAGCGCTATCCGCTTTCCGACGAGGGCTGCTATGGCCTGCAGATTTGCGACGTGAACGGCGACGGCCGGCCCGACCTCGTTTACCTCAGCCCGTCCAATCGCGACCCGCTGCGCGTCCGGCTCCAGTCCGCCGGCGGCGAGTTCGGTCCCGAACAATCCTATCCCATCAAGGCGCCGCGCAGCACCCTGCAAGTGCTGGCCACCGGCAAGGGCCAGCCCGCGCAATTTGCCTATGCGCAGGATCAGACCGGCCAGATCGTGGTTTTTGCGCTCGATCCCAAAGGCAATTCCGGCACCGACTCCTTCCCCGTGCCGCGGCCGCGGGTTTTCACGCCGCGCGCCGCCAGCAAAACCGCGGAAAGCTATGCCTTTGGTGATTTCAACGGCGATGGCCGCGACGACATCGCGGTGAGCGATCCCGAGGGCGCACAAATCTTCATTTATTTCCGCCAGGCCGACGGCGGCTTTACCGTCGCGAAAAAATTCCCCTCGTTGTCCGACGGCCGCAGCCTCGCCGCCGGCGACTGGGATGGCAGCGGCCATGCCTCGCTTTTCGTCGCCAGTCCCAAGGAGCAGGTGGTCGGCCTCGCCGCGCTCACGCCCGAGGGCCGCCTGACGTATCCGCAACCGCTACCGGTGACCGGCAAGCCGTTTGCCCTTGCCGCCGGCGATCTCGCCGGAACCGGCCGCGCGCAGCTCGTCGTCGCCCGCAGCGACAAGGGCAAATACGCGCTGGAAATCTGGGCGCGCGGGCCGGAAGGCAAGCCGCAGCTGCTCAAGACCGTGGATCTGCCCGATCAGAAAAGTGATCCCCGGGCCGTGCGCCTGTTCGATGCGAACCAGGACGGCAAACTGGATATTGCGCTTTTCACGCCGTTCGAGCCGATGCGGCTTTTCCTGCAGGGCGAAAAATTTTCGTTCACCGAGGCCACTACGGCCACCGGCTTCCGCACCGGGCTGGTGGACAGCCTCGACGCCTCGGCCCTGTCCCTGGCCGACATCAATGGCGACGGCAAATCCGAGATGCTGGTGAGCGGTTCGGGTTTCGCGCGCGAACTCTGCGTCAAGCCAAGTGGCGAACTCGCGGTGCTCGATCAGTTCAACGCCCGCGATCCGTCGGCCGACATCGGCGGCGCCTTCGCCCTGCCGCCCGCCGCGGCCGGCAAAAAATCCCCGGTCGTGCTTTACGACCGCCAGGGCCAGACGCTGCAGTTTCTCCGGCCCGACGACCACGGCGTCTATCAATTCGCCCAGGCCATGCCCGTGGGAAAAATCGACCTGGTGGGCATCGAAACCCGGCACGATCGCAAATCCGGCCGCACAGACGTCTTCATGCTCGGCAAGGACCGCTTCTGGTGGTTGCCCATCGGCCAGCCCGACTTCACCCTGCGCACCATCGCGACCCACACGACGGACCTGCCCGACATCTCCTACAGCGACGTCGTGGCGGGCGACCTCAACAATGACGGCCGGCTTGACCTGGCCTGCATCGATCCGGATAAAAATCTCATCGAAGTGCTGAGCCGTGATCCCGCCGGAGTCTGGCAGAGCCGGCTGCATTTCAAGGTCTTCGAAAAGGACGCGCACTACCAGGGCCGGCGCGGCTCGCCCGAGGAGCCCCGTGAAACCGTCATTTCCGACGTCACCGGTGACGGCAAGGCCGATCTCATCCTGCTCGTGCACGACCGCGTGCTGGTGTATCCGCAGCAGTGAGCCGTCCGTTGCAGCGGCTTACAGCAGGTTGAACTGCGCGTCGTCCGCGGCCTTCACCGAAATCTTCTTTTTCGGCCGGGCCTGCGGCGCGGGCAGTTCGACCGAGACATCGTCGCTCTCAAGCCGGGCCAGAATCGTTTTGGCACGGTCGATGACGCTGACCGGCAGGCCCGCGAGGCGGGCCACTTGGATCCCGTAGCTGCGGTCGGCCGCGCCGGGGACGACGCGGCGCACAAAGACGATGTCGTCGTTCCACTCCTTCACCGCGACGGAGAAGTTGCGCAGCCGGGACAGGTGCTTTTCCAGCTGGGTGAGCTCCTGGTAGTGCGTGGCGAACAGCGTGCGCGGCCCGCGCTCGACACCACGGTGCAGATGCTCGATCACAGCCCAGGCGATGCTCAGGCCGTCGTAGGTCGAAGTGCCGCGGCCGATTTCATCGAGGATGATGAGCGACCGGTCGGTCGTATTGTTGAGGATGTTGGCGGTCTCGTTCATTTCGACCATGAAGGTCGAGTTGCCGCGCGCGAGGTCGTCGCTCGCGCCGACGCGCGAAAAAATGCGGTCGACCAGCCCGACACGGCAGCTTTTGGCCGGCACCCAGCAGCCGATCTGCGCCATGAGTGTGATCAATGCGACCTGGCGGATGTAGGTCGACTTGCCGGCCATGTTGGGCCCGGTGAGGAGCAGGATCTGCGCGTCTTCACACGCCAGCAGGGTGTCGTTGGGCACGAACGCCTGGGTCCCGGCGAGGCCGTTGCGGTCGAGCTTCATCATCTGCTCTACCACCGGATGCCGGCCCTCGGTGATTTCGAGCGTATCACCGCCGTCGAGTTCCGGCCGGCAGTAGTCCCACTCGCGCGCAAGCACGGCCCAGCCGGCGAGGACGTCGAGCTCGGCCAGCGCATCGGCCGTCTGCGCCAGCGCGGCCGACTCGGCCAGCACGGCGGCGACGAGGGCGCTGAATAATTCCAGCTCGCGGGCGAGGGCGTTTTCCTCGGCGTGGAAGATCTCCTTTTCCTTCTGCTTGAGCGCGTCGGTGATGAAGCGTTCGCCGTTGGCCGTGGTCTGCTTGCGCACGTAGTCGGCCGGCACGAGGTGAAGATTGGCCTTGGTGATCTCGATGTAGTAGCCAAAGACGGAATTGAAGCGCACCTTCAGGCTTTTGACGCCCGTGCGCTGCTGCTCGGCGGCCTCCAGGTCGGAAAGCCAGGTTTTGTTTCCGCTGGTGAGCGTATGCATGCGGTCGAGCTCGGCGTCATGACCGCCGCGGATGAAATTACCCTCCTGCAAGTCCGCCGGCAGCTCGTCGGCCAGCGCGCGACCGAGCAGCTCGCGCAACGCGGCGAAATCGCCGAGTTTTTCGAAATAGCCCTCCGCGAGACGTCCGCCGAAGCGGCCCAGCTCGTTGCGGATGCCCGGCAGCTGCGCGAGCGTGTCGCGCACGCCGCCGAGTTCGCGGGGATTGCGCAGGCGGTTTTGCAGGCGGCCGAGGATACGCGGAATGTCGCGGACGTTGGCCAGCAGCTCGCGCAGGGCGGCGAGCTGCGACGGCTGGGCGAGAAGTTCGCCCGCGTGCGCCTGCCGGCGCTGGATTTCAGCGAGGTCGAGCGTGGGCGCGGCAAGCCAGCGCTCGAGCAGGCGCACGCCCGCAGAGGTGACAGTGCGGTTGATGGCACCGAGCAGCGCGCCTTCGCGCGTGCCACGGGCCGACTGAAAGATCTCGAGATTGCGCAGCGTGGCCGGATCAAGCAGCAGCGTGCGGGCGCTGCGGTATTCCTGCAGGCCACGAAGATTTTCCGGCTTCGCCCGGAGATTTTCCGTGGCGTAATAAACGAGCGCGCCCGCCGGGCCGAGGGCAGGGTGGTCGGCAGAGAGGCCGAAGCCCTGCAGGTTGAGCACGCCAAGCGCATCCATGACCGTGCGGGCGCCCGCCGCGGTTTCGAACTGGTAGGCGGGCAGGTCGGTGCAAAGGCGGGCGGTGCAGAAGTGATGCAGCGCATGCACGGCCGTCTGTTCGTGCGGTGCGGCCTGCCAGCGCGCGAGTTCGCCCTCGGCCAGCAACAGTTCCGCGGGATTGAGCGCGGTGAGCACCGGCAGGAGATTTTCCAGGTGCGCATCCGTGGCGACGCGGAACTCCCCGGTCGAGAGGTCGAGCCACGCAACGTACAGGCCGTGTTTGTCGAGCGCGAGCGCGGCCAGGTAGTGATTGCGCTGCGCGTCGAGCTGGTTGGCCGCGAGCGTCGTGCCGGGCGTGAGGATGCGCGTGAGCTGGCGCTTGACGAGCTTGCCGGGCCGGGCCGGCTCCTGCTGGTCGCAGATGGCGACCTTTTTGCCCGCGGCAAGGAGTTTGCCGACATAGGTGTCGAGCGCATGGGCGGGCAGGCCGGCCATCGGGTGCTCCTGCCGCTTCGTCAACGTGAGGCCGAGCAGCCGCGAGGCGGCGATCGCATCGTCGAAAAACATCTCGAAGAAATCGCCGAGGCGGAAAAGCAGCAGCGTGTCGGGCGGCAGCCCGCGTTTCACCTCGAAGTATTGCTGCATCATCGGGGTGAGGGCGGTTTCCGTGCTCATTGGGATGAAAAACTCACGCAAAGACGCCGGGGCGCAAAGAAAAAACAAACCTGACCCGCGGGTTTGGCTTGGCACCCGCGTTCGTTGGCGCGAGACCAGCCCGGTGATTCTCTTCCATCGCGACCTTGGCGGCGAGGGCCATCCGCCGCTCGTCATCTTGCACGGCCTGCTTGGCTCGTCGCGCAACTGGCAGACCGCCGGCGCGGATCTCGCGCAAAAATTCCATGTTTTCGCACTGGACCTGCGCAACCACGGACGATCGCCGCAAGCAGCTGAAATGACCTACGAGGCGATGGCCGGCGACGTGCTGGCGTGGCTCGACGCCCAGGCGCTGCCGCGGGTGACGCTCATGGGCCACAGTCTGGGAGGAAAGACGGCTATGCTGCTGGCCTGCCGCCATCCGGAGCGTGTGGCCCGGCTCATCGTCGTGGACATCGCCCCGAAGAATTACCCGTCATCGGCTCATGACGCGGAATTCGCCGCGATGAACGAACTCGATCTCGCCGGCCTCGGCTCCCGCGCCGGGGCCGAGCAGAAATTCGAAGCGCGCGTATCCGACTGGGCCATGCGCAAATTTCTGGCCACCAACCTGGAATCCGGCGCTGACGGCCGCTGGCGCTGGCTGATCAATCTCCCCGTGCTTACGAAGGCCTTGCCGGCGCTGGAAAAAAATTCGCTCAAATCCAGCGACCGTTACGACGGCCCGGCGCTCTTTGTGGCCGGCGGCAAGTCGCGCTACGTTCAGGCCCGGGACTATGAAGTCATCCGCCGGTATTTCGCCTCGGCCCGGATCGAAATCATCGCCCAGTCCGGCCACAATCCGCACATGGAGGCACGCACGGCTTTCACGCAGCTGGTCGCAAATGCGAGCTGATGGCCCGCACCGCGGGGAACCTCCGCCCCGGCCTGCTTCAGGCCTTGGGTAAGCGGCACCGGTAGACAAACGCCGGCAGGGTGTTGCGCCAGATAACCCGGCTCGCGCTGACCTCGGAAAAATTCTCCGACAGTGATCGGCGAAAGCTGCGCGACGACGGGAGACACTTGGCGTGAAGATAACTGAAAGTCACAAACATGCCGCCCGGGGCCAGGCTGCTCACGATCGAGCGAAGAATGCGGCGGCGCAACGACTCGGGCATGCTGCCCCAGGGCAGTCCGCTGATAATGCAGTCCGCTTTTTTGCGTCCATGCAGCGCAAGATAGCGGGGGGTTTCCTCCGCCGAATCGTGATAAACATCCAGGCTGGGAAACCGCCGCCGCAAGCCGCGCACCTGCTGTTCGCCACGTTCAAGCGCGATAAAGGTCGTCCGGTGGCCAATGCGATCGAGGATCAACTGCGTGAATACCCCGGTGCCCGGCCCCAGTTCGACCACGGTTTCCGCTTCCAGCAGATCGCATTCCTGCAGCATGGCCCGGCCCAGCGCAACCGAGCTGGGAGCAAAGGCGCCGACCCCGAGTGGATCGCGGAGAAAAGCGCTGAAAAAGGCCAGATGCTCCGCCGTGTTTTTCATAAATCCCGCAAAATCCGGGGGCAGCACGGAGCGGCCGGGGGTCGTGTCGTCACCATGCATGCTTCTATGATAAAAATGATACGGAAATAGACGCCATGACAAATTTTATTTAAAATGCAGCGGCACCGAAGGCCAAAAGGGGAGCGAGACTTTAGTCATCTCCGTGTCCAGAGCCGCAGCGACGCGAGAAAAAACTCCTCCAGCGCGGCGGATTCATTGAGGTTGAGACGCAGCAGCCCGGCCGCATGCTCAAGATTTTCGACCGCGGCGGTGAGCGCCCGCCGGCCGGGCCCGGGGTTTTCCGCCATCAATGCGGGCAGGGCAAAGACGCGCGTGGCCGATTCGATTTCGGCAAAAAGACGGGCGCGCAGGCCGTTGGCAAGGCCCGTTTCGATGGCCACCTGCTCGTCCTCGTCAAGATCGGGCGGAAGTTTTTCCTTTTGCACGGCCAGGGCCGCGGCCGTGGCGTCATCGAGGATTTTTCCGAAGCGGGCCAGCAGGCCGTAAAGCGTGAGGATGTGGCCGGATGCGGCGCGCTTGTCGGTGACGCCTTCAGAAAGGCGGCCCAGCCAGGCGCGGTAGTCTTCAATCCAGGCATTCCAGCCTTCGGCCGTGAGCGGAGTCGCGGCGGCCGGAAAGCGGAAGTGCAGCATGCGGCTGCGGATCGTGGGCAGCAGCGCATAGGGCCGCGTGGTCAGTAGCAACAGCATCGTATGCCCGGGCGGTTCCTCCAGGGTTTTTAGAAAAATATTGGCGGCAGCGAGGTTGAGGCGGTCGGCCTCATGGAGAATGGCCACCTTGCGCGGTGCGACGGCGGGCGAGACCTGCACCTTGGTGATCAGACCGCGCATGGCCTCGGCGGAAATCTGGCGCATCTTGCCGGCGGGGCGCAATTCGAAGCAGTCCGGATGCTGGGCGGGCGGAAACTTCGCGGCCGCGTCCTTGGCATTCAGCAGGCGGTCGGCGATGGCATGGGCAATGGCGACGAGCGTGTCGTGGTCGTCGCCGTGCAGGAGCAGGCTGTGCGCGAGACGCTGGCGCTCAAGGGCGCGCTCGATGACCGTGATGGCGGGCGTGCCGGCGAGGGCAGGGGGCCAGGCGACCGGGGTTGTCATCGCTTCGTTGGCGCTCGCCGCTCAAAGCTTGCCGGTACGCTTGAGGCCGGGCACGCGGTCGGTGACCGCCGTCCAGATTTTTTTCTCCAGCGCGTTCTCCTTGAGCTTGCCGTCGACGACGATGAACCGCTTGGGGAGGCCCTTGGCGAGGACGAGGTAGCCATTGCGCACCTTTTTGTAGAAATCCAGGTTCTCGCGCTCCATGCGGTCGGGCAGGTCACTGGCCCGCTGACGGATGCGCGCCAGGCCGACTTCGGTGGGCACGTCGATGACGATGGTGACGTCCGGCATGACGTTGCCGACGGCGAAACGGTTGATCTGGTGCACGGGGTCAAGCGCGAGGTTGCGGCCGATGCCCTGGTAAACCGTGGATGAATCGAGGAAGCGGTCGCTGAGGACGATTTTGCCCGCGACGAGCGCCGGGACGATGATCTCGCGCACCAGCTGGGCGCGGGCGGCCGTGAACAGCAGCAGCTCCGTCTCGGCGCACATCTCGTCGCCGCGCGAGTTATGGACAATGATGTTGCGGATCTGTTCGCCGATCTCGGTGCCGCCGGGCTCGCGCACGGTGACGACCTCGCGCCCCAGCTTCTGGAGGTGCGCGGCGAGGCGGGCGAGCTGCGTGGACTTGCCACTGCCCTCCGAACCCTCGAAGGAGATGAGTTTGCCAGCGGGTTTTTGTTTCAAAGGCATGGGAAAAGGCTGGGAGAATTATTTCCGGTTGGCGAGGAAGGGTTTTCCATTGATTGCATCGCGCAAAGTCGCCAACACTCGCGCGAGAATTTTCCGTGATGATCCCTGTTCTTGCTGTCGTCAATATCGTCCAAGTCTTCCTCGGCTGCGATCCCGTCGGCCAGGTCATCGTCTGCGGCCTCGCCATTTTCAGCCTGATGGCCTGGACCGTGATGATCGGAAAGCACTTCGAGCTGAAGCGCCTGCGGTCGTTTAATCTCGCATTTGAGGCACGGCTGCGCGAACAGCGCGCGGTGCTCGACCAGCCGGAGTCGTTCCCCGACCGGCGGATCATTCCCTATGCCGACCTGTTTGCCGACGCCATCGAGAGCTACTGGCGGGCCACCGCAGTCGGCAAGGAAAAGGGCGAGAACAGCATGCGCGCGCGGCTCGAACACGCCGAGAATGCCCTCCAGCGCGCGCTGGCGAGGCAGGCGCTGCGCTATGAATCGAGCATGATTTTCCTCGCGACCCTCGTGTCCGGCGCGCCGTTTCTCGGCCTGCTCGGCACGGTGTGGGGCGTGATGACGGCCTTCAGTGCGGTCTCGGTGCAGCAGACGGCGAGCATCTCGTCCCTGGCGCCCGGCGTCACGGCCGCGCTGCTCACGACCATCGCCGGCCTCGTCGTGGCCATTCCCTCGATGTTCGGTTACAATTTCCTGCTGGGAAAAACCAAGCAGCTGGTCACGGAACTGGAAAATTTTGCGAGTTCACTGGCCGACCGCATCGAACTGGAGGCGAAGTGACATGGCGCGCACGTTTCGCAGACCGAAGCAGGCCAACCCCATCGCCGAGCTCAATGTGACGAACCTCATCGACCTGGGGTTCACCCTGCTCATCATCTTCATGATCGCCACCCCGCTCATCCAGCAGGACCAGACGATCGCGCTGAATCTACCCAAGGAGGCAAAAAGCGCGCAGACCAAACCGCCGCCGGACACGGAATTCGTGGCGGTATCCATCGACAAAAACGGCAATTATTACTATGCCGACCGGCCGGTGGGTTTTGCCGAGCTCAAGAATCTGCTCGGTGCGCTGGCCGCAAAGCCGAAGGAGCCGGTCATCCGCATCCGCGCCGATGGTGCGCTGGCCTGGCAAAAGGTCATCACGCTTGTCGCGGAATTAAAACGGCATAACCTGACCAGGATCACGTTCGACACCCAGTCCGCCGATTGACGCGCCATGACCGCACGTTCGCCCAGCGCCTTCGCGTATTCCGCGTTGCTGCACGCCAGCGCCGCGGCGATCGTGTTCCTGGTGATGTTTTTCTCGCAGCGGCACGAAGACAAGCCGCCGGTGATCTTCGAGCTGGTGGCAGGCGAGGGGAACAATTACGGCGCCACCGAGGCACCAGCCCTGGGTTCATCGGACAGCCAGGTAAAATTCCCGGCGGCCAAGGCAGTGCCTACGCCCGCCCCGCCGGCGCCCACGCCCAAAGTTGAATCTGCGCCAATACCGGTCGATACTGTCCCGCCCAAAACGGTACCGGTGCCTAATTTTGCAAAAACGATCAAGCGCATCGAGGATCGCAAAATCAAAAAGGCCGAAGCGCAGATCAAGGCCCAGCGGGAAGCCGAGGCCAAACGCCTGAGCAAGGAGGAGTTCGACCGCCTGCATAAGCAAGCAGCGGCCAAAACCGCCTCGGCTCGCACCGTCAATGCGCCGCACGTCGATGCCGAAGGCATCGCCAATGGCGTGGTCGGCGGCTCCACCGCGAACAAGACCGGCGGGGCGGGCGGCAAGGCACTCACGCGCGAAGCGCAGAGCCTGCTCGACGGCTACATTGCCTTTCTGCGCCAGCAATTGCGCACCGCCTTTGAGGAGGCCAAGCCGCCGGGCTTGAGCGACCGGCTGGTGGCGATCATTGAATTTCATATCCTGGCCGACGGCACCCTGACCGGTGCGCGCATCGTTCAATCGTCCGGCAGCGACGAATTCGATCGCGCGGCGCTCGATGCGGTGGCCAAGGTTGCCCCGCTGGGTGCGAGGCCTGATGGCCTCGGAGAGGTGCAAAAGATCCCCTTCCGCATGCTCGATGATGACAACGGCGGTTGAAAAAGTCCTTGCCTTAAACCGGGCGAGACCTTGATTTTCACCCTTCACAAATTGTAATGGGCTCGTAGCTCAGTTGGAAGAGCGCCTCAATGGCATTGAGGAGGTCGTCAGTTCGAACCTGATCGGGTCCACCAATTTTCGCCGCCGTGGCAGTGCCTGGCGGTTTGGCGCAAAACGAATCGGCCGGTGCATCCGGCATGGACCGGGCATCGTCCCCGTCGTTGCGCCCGCGCCGCCCAAAACTTTCGGCCGGGAAATATCACTTCGTGAAATCGACGGGGCCGTCACGGCAGCTGTCTGCGCACGCTTTTACGGGAGACACCCCACTTGGTTTAGCACCTTGTATAGGCGGCCTATTGTAAACAAAAGGCGGCTTTTTTTCGCTATCGGTTTGCAAAATTGCTGTGAATTTCCCGCCAATCCGGGCTTTACAAAAGTCGAGCACCCACGATGCTATGCATCACCCCAACGATAGATCGTTTATTTATTACACTTTAATAACGAACGGCCGATCTGATTATCTAAATGAAAACCCCCTATATTTTTGCCGGTGCATTGGTACTGGGTTTGACCGTGTCCTTGCTTGGGGACTGGCAGGCGTGCAGTATTGGCCCGACCAGCCAGACGGGCATTGAAACCAACAGCTCCAATGATTTCACCCTCACGGCCTTGGGCTCTCCGCTCGACGGGCAAAATGATGACATGGGGTTCGCCACAGGTCCGGGCAAGCTGAGCGGTGATTGCGAGATCATGGCTCATGTGACCAAAATCAGCCCGGGCAAGGAAGACTGGGCGACCGGAGGCCTCATGATGCGCGAATCGCTCGGCGGCGGCTCAAAATTTATTGCCGTGGGCTGCACCCGCGGTCACGGCGTGCTAAGCTTCACCCGCAGCGAGGAATCCGACAACGTGCTGCGGCAGGAAAACTGCGGCGATTGCCTTGCCCCCATCTGGGTGAAGATCGTCCGTCGGGGCAATCATTTCGTCAGCTATAAATCCAGCGACGGCGTGGTCTGGCTTCAGGTCAATGAGGCCGACATCGTCATGAAAAAGTCCGTCTGGGTCGGCGCGTTTGCGACCAGCGGTGGCGATGCCACAGGGGTCGTTGTTACCTTTCAACGGGTGACCACGCGTTAAGCGGTCGGTCAGGCCGCCGCACAACCATCCGCTCGCTCTGCCGGGCGTTGTTCAGGCGAGCCCCTACGGCTGCTGCAGCAGCGGCGGCTCCCGGTAAAGATGGCGCAGTGTCTCGGCCCAATGCGCGTCCTCGGCTTCCCGGCGTTTGACATAGCGATATTCCGCATCGCCGGCCATCAAGATGAAAATAAACAGGACCGCAGCCATGTAATATCCATAATAAAACGCTGCAACCGTGGCCAGCACGGCCAGCACCTTGCCAATGCTCATGGCCCAGAAGGTCGCGCTTAAATAGGGCAGGCGCATGGCCAGCAAGGCGCGCAGGATCCGGCCTCCGTCCATCGGGAACACCGGGATGAGGTTGAAGCAGCCCATCACCAGGTTCGCGATCAGCAGATAGCGGCCGAGTTCAAGCGGAGAGAGCGGCAACCCGGCGGCATCCCAGTCCCGGGGCAGGCCCAGAAAAATCGCCAGCACCGCGGCGATCACGAAGTTCACTGCCGGCCCGGCCAGAGTGATGAGCAATTCGCTGCGCGGCTGTCGCGGGATCGAGTCAAATTGTGCCATGCCGCCGATAGGCATGAGCAGGATGCGCGGCACGTTCACCCCGAAACGCCGGGCCGTGAACGAATGCCCCAGTTCGTGCAGCACCACACAGACGAAAAACGCCAGGATCATCGCCACGCTCCAGGCCGCGCCAACCGCGCCGGCGGCGTCCCAGCCCAGCCAGGCATAGTAGGCCAGCAGCAGGAAAAAACTGCTGTGCACCGCGAGCTGGATGCCGCGGATGCGGAACAAGTTCATTGACCAACGGAGCATTTGAAATAAGGAATGCGCGTTTCGCACGGTTTGCCAATTATATTGGCGACTCGCCCGCGAGGCCTTTTGTTCCATGTCCGACTCCTCCAAGCCACCGGTTATCCTGGTCATCGATGACGATGCCGAGATCCGCTATTCGCTCTCGCGCGTGCTTTCCTCGCGCAAATACCAGGTGACTGAGGCCGCCAGCGGCGAGCAGGGCATCGCGCTCGTAAAGAAAAGCCCGCCCGACCTCGTGTTTCTCGACATCCGCATGGGCGGCATGAACGGCCTGGAGACGCTCCAGCACATCCGTTCCACCAATCCGAAGCAGATGGTCGTGCTCATGACGGCCTTCGGCACCGCCCAGACCGCCATCGAGGCGATGAAGTTCGGCGCCTTCGACTACATCATGAAGCCCTTCGATCCGCAGAAGGTGCTCAGCGTGGCCGAAACCGCCCTCAAGGCCCACGCCGACCTGCGCGCCGTCGGCGACTACAAGCCGACCATCAACAGCGAAGACTACAAGGAAGGCATCGTCGGCAACTCGCCGGTCATGCAGGAGGTCTTCAAGATCATCGGCCAGGTCACCGCCAGCGACGTCACCGTGATGATCACCGGCGAGAGTGGCACGGGCAAGGAGCTCGTCGCCCGCTCCATCTGGAAGCACAGCCATCGTGCGAACAAGCCCTTCATCGCGGTCAACTGCGCGGCCATTCCCGACAATCTCATCGAAAGCGAGCTTTTCGGCCACGAAAAGGGCTCCTTCACCGGGGCGACCGGCCAGCGCATCGGCAAATTCGAGCTGTGCGACGGCGGCACCATTTTCCTCGACGAAATCGGCGACATGGCCCTGGCCACGCAGACGAAAATCCTGCGCGTGCTCCAGCAGGGCGAGATTCAGCGCGTCGGCGGCACCGAGACCATCCGCGTGGACGTCCGCATCCTCGCCGCCACCAACAAGAATATCGAGGACATGGTGCGCACGAAGACCTTTCGCGAAGACCTTTACTACCGGCTCAACGTCGTGCGCATCCGCATGCCGGCCCTGCGCGAGCGCACCGGTGACATCCCCGGCATCGTCGATTACGTGCTGCAAACCCTTGAAAAAAACAAGAAGACGCGCGTGAAGAAGGTCTCGCCCGAGGCCTTGGCCGTGCTGACCCGCCAGCGCTGGCCCGGCAATGTGCGCGAACTGGAGAATGCCGTCTATCGCAGCGCGGTCGTCACGCAGGGCGACAGCATCCTGTTGAAGGACCTGCCGCAGGAAATCCGCGAATCCGCCGCCGAGTCACCTGCCGCCGAAACCGAAGCAAGCCCTCCAACCACGGCCGCGCCAACCGCGGCTGCCGCCGGCGGCCCCGGCCTCGAGGCCGCACTCGACGCCCTCTACGCGCAGCTCAAGGCCGACCGCAAGGAGCCCATTCTGGATTTCGTCGAGGACGAGCTGATCCAGCGCACCCTCAAGGACGAGGCCGGCGATTTAGCCAAGGCCGCCGAACGCCTCGGCCTGACCAAGGCCGCGCTGAAAAAGCGCACGGAGAAATCGGAGGGGAAGGGGAAGTGAGCGAAGCTGCACTCAGTGCAGCCAAATGGCACTATTGAGCAAAAATACCTCGAATCAAAATGGCGAAACGAGTCAGTTTAATTATTGGAGATCTATTTGCCGTTCCACTGGGCGAAGGATTGCTAGCAGTTTTTCAATATGTGGCGGACGATCTCACTCAGTTAAACAGTGCCGTCATCCGCGTGTTCAAACGGCGTTACCAAGAGCGTCTAGTTGACATTAATTCGATTTCATCGAGCGAAGAAACGGAATTTCACGCCCATGTTTTTTTGCGCCTCGGATTAAAACTCGGATTTTGGAAAAAAATTGGCCACGCGAAGGTCGATCGTAATGCCGTAGTTTGGTTTCGGGATTCTAATGACTATGGGAATCCTAACATTTTGGTCTCAAAGAATTGGCATGTTTGGCAGATCAATTGCCCATTTACCAGTGTGGGTACTCTCCACGGCGAGCAGCAGGAATATGAAATTGGGATTGTTATCTCACCCGATAGTATTGTCTGGCGCATCAAGACTGGCCACTATGATTTCATTTATCCCCAATTTTAACGGTACTCCAGAATGAAGAAGTAGCCAACCAGTCGTCAGAGCCAAACGCGAGCGGTCTTGGACGCTTGCTGCGCTCGATGACGTGCTCCTCGCGTGGCCTCTAATCTCTAACATTTCACTCACCGATCCCCGTAACCCTGCGGATGCGTTGAGTGCCATTTCCACGCCGTAGCGACGATCGAATCGATGTCGGGGAATTTGATTTTCCAGCCGAGTTCGCGCTGGGCTTTGGTTGAATCGGCGTAAAGGGCGGGCGGATCGCCTGGACGGCGGGGCGCCTCGATCACGGGGACTTTTTTGCCCGTGGCTTTCTCCACCGCGCGAATGACTTCGCGATTCGAGGTCGGCCGGCCGGTACCGAGATTATAGAAAAGCTGCGCGCCGGGCTTTTCGAGTTTCGGAAACACCGCGATGTGGGCGCGGCTGAGGTCGTCCACGTGCACATAGTCGCGCAGGCAGGTGCCGTCCGGGGTGGGGAAGTCCGTGCCGAAAAGCTGCAGGTACGGGCGCTTGCCGATGGCCGCATCGATGGCCACGGGGATGAGGTGCGTCTCGGGATCGTGGTCCTCGCCGATGCTGCCGTCCTCGGCCGCGCCGGCGGCGTTGAAATAGCGGAAGGCCGCAAAGCTCAGGCCGGTCGCATGGGCGAGCGCCTTGAGCGCATTTTCCACGTCGAGCTTCGTCTGGCCGTAGGGATTGATCGGCGCCTGCGGCAGGTCCTCGGTGATGGGCAGCGTGGCCGGCACGCCGTAGGTGGCGCAGGTCGAGGAGAAGACGAATTTCTTCACGCCAGCCGCCAGCATCGCGCGCAGGAGGTGCATCGTGCCGACGGAGTTGTTGAAATAGTATTTGAGCGGATCAGTCACCGATTCGCCCACGTAACAGAAGGCGGCGAAATGCATCACCAAGTCGATTTTCTCCGTCTTCAGGATCGTGCCGACCGTGGCTTCGTCGCTCAAATCGGCCGCATGAAGCGCCACCCCGGCCGGCATGGCGGCGCGGTGGCCATAAACGAGATTGTCGAGCACCACGGGCTTGTGCCCGGCGGCAATGAGTTGGCGGACGCAATGGCTGCCGATGTAACCGGCTCCTCCGACGACGAGTATGTTCATGGTTAACAGGCTTGTATTGCGTAGGACAGACACTTGGCTAGGCAATTTGTTTTCATGTTTCCCCGAATTGTCATCACCGGCGTCGGCCTCGCGGCCCCCAACGGCAACAACCTGGCCGAGTTTCGCGCCAACCTGCTCGCCGGCGTGGCGGGCGTCGAGCGCATCGAGATGCGCTACATGGGGTCGGTGCTGGCCGGCATGTGCCACTTTGATGCACTCCGCTACCAGAAGAAAAAGGAGCTCCGCGTGGGCACGCGCGCGGGCAGCATCAGTATTTACTGCGCGCGCGAGGCGTTGGCCGACAGCGGTGTGAATTTCGATGCAATGCCCAAGGACCGCATCGGCATCTACATCGGCACGACCGAGCACGGCACGGTCGAGACGGAAAACGAGATCTATGCGATTTCGAAGTTCAATTACGACACGAAGTTCTGGTCGCACTATCACAATCCGCGCACGGTCGCCAACAACCCGGCCGGCGAGACGTCCCTGCATCTTGGCGTGACCGGCCCCGCCTACTGCATCGGCGCGGCCTGCGCAGCGGGCAACCTCGGTCTCATCCATGCGGCGCAGATGCTACGGCTCGGCGAGGTGGATTTTGCGATCTGCGGCGGCGTGAGCGAGAGCACCCAGTCGTTTGGAATTTTCGCGGGCTTCAAGTCGCAGGGCGCGCTCGCCACCCATGACGACCCGAAAAAGGCCTCCCGGCCCTTCGATAAGGCGCGCAACGGCATCGTCGTCAGTGAAGGCGGCTGCCTCTACACCCTCGAGCGGCTCGACGATGCGCTCGCCCGCGGCGCGAAAATTTACGCCGAGCTGGCCGGTTATTGCGTGAATAGCGATGCGACCGACTACGTTCTGCCCAATCCCGTGCGCCAGACCGAATGCGTGCGCCGCACGATCGCCCATGCCAGCGTCACGCCGCGCGACATTCACATCGTCAATACCCACGCCACCGCCACGCCTCTGGGCGACATCCAGGAGTGCGAAGCCCTGCGCGCCGTCTTCGGCGAAGGCTGCCCGGACACGCATATCAACAACACCAAGAGCTACATCGGACACGCCATGGGCGCCGCAGGGGCACTCGAACTGGCGGGCAACCTGCCGTCCTTCAACGACCTCGTCGTGCACCCGACCATCAACGTCGATGACCTCGACCCGGCCTGTACTTTGCCCGGTCTCGTCCTCAACCAGCCGAAAAAAGCCGCGAAGGTGGACCTGATCCTCAATAACTCGTTCGGAATGCTGGGCATAAATTCCGCGTTGATTGTGAAGCGATTTGTGCCCTAACTGACCCTTTGCCAAAGACCCATGACCAAAGACGAATGCAAAAAGGTAGTGCTCGACATCATCGCTGACATCGCGCCCGACGAAGACCTGACCAATGTGAAGCCCGACGTGCGCCTGCGCGACCAGCTGCAGCTCGATTCGATGGACTTCCTCGACATCGTCATGGAGCTGCGCAAGCGCCACGGCATCGAAGTACCCGAGGCCGACTACATGCAGCTCGCCTCGCTCGACAGCTGTGCGGACTACCTCACGCCGAAGTTCAACGCGCTCGCCGGCAAATCCTGAGCCAGGCTTTCCGTTTGCGCAGGCCGGGAGATATCCCGGCCTTTTGTTTTTGAAGGGCAAAGAGACAAAGGCGCGAAGAACTGAAATCGGGGGGATAATGTCTTTCATATCGGGGCTTTGCCTCTTCGCTTCTTTGCGCTTCAAATCTTCGGCGTGAACTCCCGCTCACATTACGACGTCGCCATCATCGGTGCGGGCATGTCGGGCCTGGCCGCGGGCATCCGCCTCGCGCACTTCGGCCGGCGCGTCTGCATCTTCGAGCGTCACAATGCCCCCGGCGGCCTCAATAGTTTCTACAGCCTCAATGGCCGCAAGTACGACGTCGGCCTGCATGCGCTGACCAATTTTGTGCGCCCGGGCGTCAAGGGCACGCCGCTCGGGAAAATCCTGCGGCAGCTCCGCATCGACCGTGACGAGTTCGATCTCGCGGAACAGCGCGGCTCCCGCGTCGCCTTCGGTCCGAAAGGCGAGCACGAGTTGCGCTTCACCAACGACCCGGCTGTGCTGACCGCGGACATCGCGGAAAAATTTCCCCATGAGATCGACGGCTGGCGCGCCCTCCTCGCCGCGCTACCCGGGTACGACGCCCTTGCCGCCGAGGCGAACCTGAGTCCGGCGCGGGAATTCGTCGCCCGCTTCCTGCGCGATCCGCTCCTCATCGACATGCTCTACTGCCCGCTCATGTTCTACGGCAGTGCTCAGGAGCACGACATGGACCTGGCGCAATTCGCCATCATGGCGCGCGCCCTTTATCTCGAAGGCTTCGCGCGGCCCTTCGAGGGCGTACGAACCATCTTGCGCGTGCTGTTGGAAAAATACCGCGCCGCGGGCGGCGAACGCCGCATGAAGTGCGGAGTCGCCCGCATAACCGTGCGCGATGACCGGGCCGCGGCGCTTGTCCTGGACGACGGCGAGGAAATCACCGCCGACCACGTCCTCTCGTCGATCGGCGCGGCGGAAACCGCGGCCCTGTTCACCGAAAAGACGGGCTTGGCGGCCGCGCCCCTCGGACGGCTTTCGTTCACCGAGACCATCACCGTTTTCGACCGGCCAACCGCAGCGCTCGGGTGGGGGAGCGACACCATTGTCTTTTTCAACGACTCCACACGCTTCGACTACTCGCGGCCCGAGGCACAGGCCGATCCGCGCAGCGGGGTGATCTGTTTTCCCGGCAATTTCGATTACGCCGCCGGTCGGACGCTGCCCGAAGGACTGCTCCGCATCACCAGCATCGCAAATTTCGACCGCTGGACAAATTTGCCTGAGGAAACCTACCAGGCCGACAAGCAGCGCTGGTTCGCCGAAATCCAGCGCAGCGCATTGCGCTTCCTGCCGCCGGGCGCGGATGGCGCGCTCGCCCAAGCCACGGTCGCGACCGACATTTTCACGCCTCGCACGATCCGCAAGTTCACCGGCCATCTCGCGGGCGCGATTTATGGTTCGCCCCAGAAATTCCGCGATGGCCGCACGCCCCTGCGAAATGTCTACCTCTGCGGCACCGACCAGGGGTTCGTCGGGGTCATCGGCGCGCTGCTCAGCGGCATCTCCATGGCCAACAACCATGTTTTGCAGGCGGCATCCTGAGCGCGAAAGTGAGTTGCGCTCCGCCGCGCCGGCCGTTTACCTCTCACCTTTCCCATGGCTTACGACTGGCTCAAAGGCGTCGCCGACGAGTATGACGTCATCGTCATCGGCAGCGGGCTCGGCGGCCTGACGGGCGCCAACGTGCTCGCCAAGGCCGGGCATCGCGTCCTGCTGCTCGAGCACCATTACCAGTTCGGCGGCCTGGCCACGTGGTTCACGCGCAAGGGCGGCCATATCTTCGACATTTCGCTGCACGGCTTTCCTGTCGGCATGGTCAAGTCCTGCCGCAAGTACTGGACCAAGGAGATCGCCGAATCGATCGTGCAGCTGAAGGACATTCGCTTCATCAACCCGCAGATGGACGTCTGGACGACCTTCACGCGCGAGGACTACACCCGCGTGCTCGTCGAAAAATTCGGCCTCGATCGCGCCCACGTCGAGAAATTTTACGACTACCTCCGCGGGATGAATTTCTACGACAACAATCCCGAGACCACCGGCCAGATGCTCGAGCGTTTCTTCCCGGGCCGCGAGGACGTGAAGCGCCTGCTGATGGAGCCGATCGCCTACGCCAACGGCTCCACGCTCGATGATCCCGCCATCACCTTCGGCATCGTGTTCTCGAATTTCATGGGCGCAGGCGTCTACACCTTTCGCGGCGGCTCGGACCTGCTGATTGAAAAAATGGTGGCGGAGCTGAAGAAAAACGGCGTCGAGCTGCGCAAGCGCGTGCTTGTGGAAAGAATCCTCGTCGAGGAACGCGACGGGCAAAAGACCGCCTGCGGCATCATCGCGAAGGGCGGACGTACCATCCGCGCCAAGGCCGTGCTCACGAACTCGAACATCAAAAACGCCATCTTCCGGCTGGCCGGCCCGGAAAATTTTCCTGCAGACTATCTCGCCGCGGCCGAGGCCGTGCGCATCAACTCCAGCTCATGCCAGGTTTACCTCGGCATCCGCAAGGGTGAAAGCATCCCGCACATCGGCGACCTCGTGTTCACCTCCGAAAGTCCGAAATTCAGCAGCACGGAGCTCACCGATTTTCACACCACCAGCCGCACGTTCTCCGTTTATTATCCCGACACCCGGCCCGGCTCCGACCGCTACACGGTGGTTGTCTCAATCAATGGCAATCATGCCGACTGGCAGAAACTTTCCGAAGCCGACTACGCCCGCGAAAAAACCCGACTGATCGAGGAATCGCTCACCGCCCTCGAAAAATACATTCCCAGCGTCCGCACCCGGATCGACTGGATGGAGGCCGCCACGCCCCGCACCATCGAGCGCTATACCACGCATTTCGGCGGCACCTCCTTTGGAACCAAGTTCGAGGGCTTGAAAGTCTCAATGGACCTGCCTGAAAAACTCCCCGGCCTTTTTCACGCGGGCTCCGTCGGCATCATCATGTCCGGCTGGCTCGGCACCATCAATTACGGCGTCATCGTCGCCAACAAGATCGACAAGCTGCTCTTCCAGAAAAAGGCCGCCGCCCCCTCCCTCGCCACCGCGTGAACTCCGCCGTCACCCAGCTCATCCCGCACCGGCCGCCGTTTTTGTTTGTCGATGAAATCGTCAGCGAATCCGCCGACGGGCTTGTCGCACGACGCACGTTCCGCGCCGACGAGGATTTTTACCGCGGGCATTACCCCGGGGCACCGATCACGCCCGGCGTGCTGCTCTGTGAGGCTGTTTTCCAGACCGGCGCGCTTTATCTCGCGCGCCAGGCCGCCGGCTCAGGCCAGCTCGACGGCGTGCCCCTGCTGGCCAAGATCAGCGAGGTGCGCTTCCGCAATCCCGTGTTTCCCGGCGAGACCGTGACCATCGAGGTGAAGAAAAAGGATCTGCTCGCCGGGTTTTATATGATGAGCGGCAGCATCAAGAGCGGTGACAAGCGCGTGCTCACCGTCGATTTTTCCGTCGCCTGGAAAAAACCCGAAGGCGCGCCCGGTGCCGGACAACAGCAGGCCCAGCAGCAATGAGCTATCTCGCCCTCGAGGGAAAAACCTTTGTCGTCTTCGGTGTGGCCAACCGCAAGAGCGTCGCGTGGCACGTGGCGCAGTCGCTGGAAGAGCAGGGTGCGCGCGTCGTCTACAGCGTGCGCTCGGACGAGCGCAAAAAATCGCTCGAGACCCTGCTCGCCGGCCGGCCGGTATTCGTCTGCGACGTCGAACGCGAAGGCGCCGCGGAGAAACTTGCCGGTGAAGTTGCCGCCGCCGGCCATGCGCCGCTGCACGGCCTCGTGCATTCCATCGCGTTCGCCAACTACAGCGAGGGCTTCAAGGCCTTTCACGAAACCAAGCGCGCCGATTTCCTGCAGGCCACGGCCATCTCGGCCTTTTCACTCGTCGAAATCGCCCGCGCTTTTCAGCCGCATCTCGCGCGCAACGCCTCGGTCGTCACCATCGGCATTTCGTCGTTGCTCGTGACACCCGACAACTACGGCTACATGGGGCCCGTCAAGGCCGCGCTCGAATCCTGCGCGCGATTCCTCGCCAAGTCCTTCAGTAGCGGCAGCGAGGTGCGCTTCAACGTCATCGGAGCCGGCCCGCTCAAGACCAGCGCCTCGGCCGGCATCCCCGGCTATCTCGAAAGCTACCTTTACGCGGAAAAAATGACCTTCCGCAAACGCGCGCTCACCACCCAGGAGGTGGCCAACGCCGTGCTTTTCCTGCTCAGTGAACGCAGCAGCGGCCTCAACGGCACGACGCTCGTCGTCGACGCCGGCCTCGGCAGCAATTATTTCGACCAGGAAGTCATCCGGCTCGCGATGCGGCCGGAGGGCAAAGCGCGCTGACACCGCCTCCATGCTTTTTCAAAACGTCTGCCTCGAATCGATCGCCGTGGCGCTGCCGGACGAAGTGTGGACTTCCGCCCAGATCGAGGAGCGCCTGCGCCCGCTTTACGAGCGGCTGAAGCTGCCGTTCGGCCGCCTGGAGTTGATGACCGGCATTCGCGAGCGGCGGGTCTGGCCGGAAGGCACCCGGGCTTCCGACGCGAGCGCGGCCGCAGGCAGGGCGGTGCTGGCGCGCTCAACCTTGCGGGCTGACCAGGTCGACGTGTTCATTCACTCTGCCGTGAGCCGCGACATGCTCGAGCCGGCCACGGCGTCGTTCGCCCACCAAAAGATCGGCCTGCCGGCCTCGGCCCAGATTTTCGACGTGTCCAACGCCTGCCTCGGATTTCTCAATGCGCTGACCATCGCCGGCGCGATGATCGAATCAGGCCAGGCCCAGTGCGCGCTCGTCGCTGCGGGCGAACACGGACGGCCGCTGGTCGAGGAGACGCTGCGGCAGCTGCTCGGCGCGCCGCTCACGCGCAATGAAATCAAACCTTTTTTCGCCAATCTCACCATCGGCTCCGGTGCCGTGGCCGCGATGATCTGCCATCGTTCACTCGTGCGCAAATCCGGACACCGGCTCCTGGGCGGGATCGCACGCGCGGCCACCGAACACAGCAAGCTCTGCCAGGGTGACGCGGTGGCGGCGGGCGGACTCAGCATGCAAACCGACTCGGAGTCACTGCTGCTGGCCGGCGTGGAGCTTGCGCAGGAAACCTGGCGCGGGTTCACCGCGGAAACGGGCTGGGATGCGAATGTGCCCACCCGCATCATCACCCATCAGGTCGGCAGCGCTCACCGAAGAAAACTTTACGAGGCGCTCGGGCTCGACGTGGCCAAGGATTTTTCGACCTTCGAAACGCTCGGCAACATGGGCTCGGTGTCATTGCCTGCAACGCTGGCCCTGGCCGCCAAGACCGGGGCCATGCATGAAGGCGACCGCGTGGCGATGCTTGGCATCGGCAGCGGGCTGAACTGCATGATGCTCGCGCTGGAATGGTGACCATGACGGAGCTTCCCGACTGGCTGCGGCGGATGTATCCGTTCACGCCACAGAATTTCGCCACACCACATGGCGCGCGCCTGAGCTTCGTCGACGAAGGGCCGCGAATGGACGAGGCGGTGCTGATGCTACATGGCAATCCGACCTGGTCGTTTTATTTTAGGGAGGTCGTACATGCCCTGTCGCCGCACCTGCGCTGCATCGCGCCCGACCACATCGGCATGGGCCTGTCGGACAAGCCGCCAGCCTACGATTACCGGCTGGCCACGCGCATCAACGATATTGAGGCGCTGGTGGCGCAACTTGGACTGCGCCGTGTGCATTTGCTCGTACATGACTGGGGTGGGGCGATCGGCTTTGGCCTGGCCGCGCGTCGGCCCGGATTGATCGGAAAACTGGCGATCCTGAACACCGCGGCTTTTGCCGTGCCCTGGATTCCACGGCGCATCGCGCTTTGCCGGACGCGGTTTCCCGGCACGCTGCTCGTGCGCGGATTTAACGGCTTTGCCGGCCCGGCCACGTGGATGGCGATGCATCAGCGCGCCCTGGGCTCGGACGAGAAGCGCGCCTATCTGCTGCCTTATGATTCGTGGGCCAACCGCGGGGCCGTGGACGCCTTCGTGAAAGATATTCCGCTCGAGGCCACACATCCCAGCCTGCCAACGCTGCGCGAAATCGAGGCGGCCCTGCCGCAGTTTAGCGACCGGCCGGCCCTGATCGCGTGGGGCGGGCGGGATTTTTGCTTCGACGACCGGTTTTTCGCCCGCTGGCGGGAGATTTTTCCACAAGCGCAGGTGGAGCGCTACGCCGAAGCCGGGCACTACGTGCTGGAGGATGCGGGCGAAGAGATTCGACATCGCATCACCAATTTTTTTCTGCCAACCAACTCCCAATGAAATTCGAACACTTTGCCCTCAATGTGCCCGATGTCCGGGCGATGACCCAGTGGTATGTGGAGCACCTTGGCCTGCGCGTCGTGCGCAGCCGCGAGGATGCACCCTATACGAAGTTCCTGGCGGACGACACCGGCCGCGTCATTGTTGAACTCTACACCAATCCGGCTGCGACGATCCCGGACTATGCCGCGGCCCATCCGCTCTGCTTTCACATCGCGTTCGTGGCCGGAGACGCGCGGAAGGAGCAGCAGCGGCTCGAGCAGGCGGGCGCAAAGTTTTTCGCCGAGGACAGCCTGGCCGACGGCTCGCTGCTCGTCATGATGCGCGATCCCTGGGGCGTGCCGCTGCAGCTTTGCCGCCGGTCGAAGCCGATGGAGTGAGGCGGCCATAAAGCCCGGCGATCTCGCGCAGGTAGGGCGCGCTTTCGTTTTTCAATTTTTCCAGCTGCGGCGCACGGTAACGCCATTGCCAGTTGCCTTCGCGGGTGCCCGGGGTGTTGAAACGCGCCTCGGAGCCCAGGCTGAGCAGATCCTGCAGGGAAATGACCGCCAGGTCGCTGACCGACGAATAGGCGGCCCGCACGAAGTCCCAGGAAATCTCCTCACCATTGATGCGCAGGTAGTGGCGGATGTGGTCGCGGGTTTTTCCGTCGGTCGTGGCATACCAGCCGCGGGTGGTGTCGTTGTCATGCGTGCCCGGATACACGACACTGTTGGCCTGATGATTATGGGGCAGGTAGGGATTGTCCGGTTTGTCGCCAAAGGCGAACTGCAGGACGGCCATGCCGGGCAGGCCGGTGGCGGCAAGCAGCGCGGCGACGCTGGGCGCCGGCTCGCCCAGATCCTCAGCGATGATTTTCGCGCCGGGAAACCGCTTGGCGACAGCGCGGAAGAAATCGAGCCCCGGACCCTGTTTCCATGCGCCAGGCCGCGCCGTGGGCGCCCCCGCCGGAATCGACCAGTAGGTGTCGAAACCGCGGAAATGGTCGAGCCGCACGACGTCATAAAGCTCGAAATTGGCCTGCAAACGCGAGAGCCACCAAGCATAGCCGTCGGCGGAGTGGGCCGGCCAGTCATAAAGGGGATTGCCCCACAGCTGGCCGTCGGCGGAAAAGTAATCCGGCGGCACCCCGGCCACGGAGAGAGGCCGGCCGGTCTTGGGATCGAGCTGGAAGAGTTGAGGAGCAGCCCAGACATCGGCGCTATCCAGCGCGACGAAGATGGGGGCATCGCCGATGATGCCAATGCCGAGACCGGCCGCGCGCGCCTTGAGCTGTGCCCACTGCCCGAAGAAGAGATATTGGAAAAACTGGTGCGCTTCGCTGCGCCCGGCCACGTCGGCGGCGAGCGGGGACTTTTGCGCCCGGTCGAAGGTGCGCACTTCAGCCGGCCATTCCCACCAGGGCCGGCCGTTGAAATAATCCTTCAGCCCTTGAAATAGGCCGTAGGCGGGCAGCCAATGGGCCTGCTTTTTTTGGAACGCCGCAAAATCACCGTACGGCGCAGCCGCCCGTCCATTGCGGAAAGCCTCATAAGCCTGAAAAAGAACCGGCCACTTGAGCTGCCAGAGCGCACCGTAGTCCACGCGGTCGGAGTTCAAAAAGAGTAGCGGACCAAGCGCATTTTCGGCCACAAGGCCGGCCCGCGTCAGCGCCGCGAGATCAATCAGATAGGGGTTGCCGGCAAAAGCGGAGAAACACTGGTAGGGGGAGTCGCCGAAGCCGGTGGGGCCGAGCGGACAAACCTGCCAGTAGCGAAAGCCCGCGGCAGCAAGAAACTCAAGGAATTGCCCGGCTTGTCCATCGAATGTACCAATCCCAAAATCGCCAGGCAGGCAGGTGGGATGAAGCAAAACGCCCGCTGCACGTTCTTCCAGCCAGTTGAAGAGCGGAACGAGGGCCTGTTTTCCCGCATTTCCTATATTAGACATAATATTTATTGTGCGATGTAATTGCGTAATAATCTGTAAGCCAATTACTTAGTAAAATCGGCCGTCTGGTATGGTAGCGATGGTAACCCTTGTGAAACCGCCGCTTACCTTGTGATTACGCTCTATCCCTACGCGCCGCCAAGTTTTTTCACCGTGTTGGGGTCACTGTCTGCGGTGCGCGCGCTGAAGCGCCGTGGCTTCCCGACGAATCTCCGCAATTGGCGCTTCATAACGCTTACCATTGATCGTGCGCAGTATCCCGACCCTTCCGAGGCTTACGAGGTCAGCAAGCGCCATCTCCGCCAGTTTCTGTACGAGCTGCGTGAGACCTACGGCATTCGGCGCTGGTGCTGGAAGCTGGAGTTTCACCGGGCTGACGATCACGGCCACGTTTACCCCCACTGGCACCTGCTCCTGGACTACAAGCGCCCTATTCCAGTCGATGTCATAACGCGCGCTTGGGGCAAGGGTCGCACGGAGGTGAAGGGCGTTCTTGACCAAGGTTTCGACTACATGTTCAAGTACGTGGCCAAGTCCGTCGAGAACTTGCCCGACTGGATTTTAAGCCGCACGCGAGTTCGTCTGTTTCAGACGTCGCGCGGTTTCTTTGAATCACCGGCTGGCAGCGCAGCGTGTGTTGAGGAACTGCCAGCCGTCCCCCCGGCTGCGCGTCGTGACTCACCGGACGCGGCAACACAAAACGATTGGCCACGCTACGTGGATACAATCGGGGAGAGAATCAAACGGTGGTCACGCTGTGTTGTCAGCCGCGTGACTCGTGACGACGGCACGAAGCGTTTCAAACTTCACATCGCCATAGGCGCCGATTGGGCCGACGTGCTCGTCGATGCCTGCCGTTTCAAATTTGCCCACCAACTGGGCGAACCGGAAATCCGGATAACAACCAACAAAATAGAAGCATCATGTCTCCAGTCATTCCCGCAAAGTCTGCTGCTCTACCGAACGGTGTCATCATAGTTGGCCGTGCGGTGGGCGATTTCGTTCTACGTTCTGGCATCAATGCCAAGAACAAGCCCTATCAGACCGTCGAAGGACAAGTCCTCGCAGGGACTACCTTTTGCCGTGTAACCGAGTTCATCGAACCCGGGGATATTCCGTATATCCCAAAGGACGGAGAAGAGGTTCGCGGTTTCATCAAGCCGTCATTCAAGGACAACAACGTCCTTGTTGTCGGCGCCAAGCTCCAGCGTCCGCAACTCGCGGAGGTTGGTAAATGACAGGACCGCGCCCCGGCTGCGCCGCAGGCGCACCGGGGCGCGGCCTTTCCTTGTTCAAACTCCAAAATAAGTGTCAATGAATCAAACTCAGGAAATCGAGCTGTTGCAGCGTGAAATCGTACTGCTCGATGAGCAGATGCACTGGGTTGAGCTTCATCGCGATTATCCTCCTCCCGGCTGTCGTATGCGTCAGACGTGGGTTGATGCCGAGAAAGAGAAGCTTCGGCAATTGGGTCTTCAGCGCGCGCAAAAGGTCGAGCGTCTGAATTTTCTCCTTGGTCAACGCGAATTCGATTTCGCGAAACAATTTCAGGCCGCTTTGGCCGAAACGGCGTGCGATGGCGGTGCGCGCGCTGAAATTAACTCCGCCAAATAACAGTCACAATGAAACGTCTGAAACAAATCGTCCTCTGTTCGCTCGTCGTTGGTGCTGCGGTTTCGCTCCGTGCCGACCCGCCCGCCTTCGATCCGAGCACCTATACCGATATGCTCACCGCTGCCGCGTCCACGGCTGCCACCTTGGTCGCTGCCGTGATCGCCCTTGCTGCGGGCATCATGGTGTGGCGCAAGGTTGCTGGCTTTTTCAAAAAGTCGGGCACCTGAGCCAACCCGCGCGGGGCCGGGTAATGCCCCGCATTTAATTTATGAAAAAAATCTTCCTCCTCTTTTTTCTTTCTGCGCTTTCGGTCCATGCTTCTTTTACCGTCAACTACACCTTTACTGGCGCTGGTGGCGGTTCTGGTTCTGTTGTACTTCCCACGAATGACGCTTCTGACATGGCTTTGCTTCCTGTTGGGGCTGACACGGCTGTTATCACGTCAATTGTCGATTCTGATGGCACGGTTTAGCGTTGGTTTGAACCTCAATAATCGTTCAAATTGCTTTTGTCTGCTGCGGCGAGCAATTGGCCTATGCCGGTAAACGTTGGCTGAGCCATCTGAACATCCTATATAATCTGCAGCCAAACGTGTGGACCAACTGGGTCTGGTCGCCGTCCTGCACAACATCAGCACAGAGTTTACGGACCGGGCAGGCGTGTCCGTCAGGCTGTCCAGCGTAAAATTGACCTCGCGACTGCCCACCGACACCGAGTTGACGCTCTATCGCATTCTCCAGGAAGCCCTGAGAAACGTGGGAAACGTGGAGAGGCACGCTCGCGCGCGCCACGTCACAGTCAAATCTGCTTGCCGCGCCGGCACGAGAATCGAGATACGCGTTCCCCTGCCGCCAAATACCACGAAGGCCGGCGGGCCGGCGTTGTTTGCCCGGCAGAGAAACCAAGATGCATCACAACTCTGATCACCGGCTCTCATGCTCGGTTGGCCGATCTGGCTCCTGCTGCAGGAGATGCCTCTGTTTTCACCCCTTCAACGTCCTGAAAAGCCCGGCGGATTTCTTCGAAATGCTTTCGGTACTGCTCAGCGTCTCCAAAATCGACAAAGTTTTTGTACCGGCTATGGGCGCATTTCACGCACCGTGCATGCTTGATGGGACACCAGTGCTGCTCGGTCCGGGCGGCGATTTCGGTGAAGTACGCCAGAATGCCATTGGCATAGGCGCAGTAATCACAATTCAGCTTCTCAATGAAGTTGAGATAGGTCAGGCGATGGCGGTCGAACGCGATGTAGTCGCGTCGATGAACCTTCGGTATGCCGTAGATCGGAAAACAGATTGCTTGGTAAATGGAGCCAATCACATCCACCAGGACGATGGGAATCAGGCACATCCAAATCACCGGCGCAGTAAGGAGAACGAGAAAACGGGAATGCAAAAGATACCGATGAAAATTCTGCCGGGCCTGCTTGTGACTGGCCTTGGCTGCTTCAGTGAACAGCACCGTTTTCGCATGAACCTGATAACAGAATTGAGCCTCTTTTTTTTGAGTTTCCCGGACCAATTCCTTTTCCAGCACTCGTATCTGACTTAGCAGTGTGTCGCATCTATCGTTCATGGTGTTAGCACGGGTGGAGAACGCTTTCCCCTATCTCGTATTTTAATTTTATATTCCCGCCCGGCTGCGTCACCATTGATCCTGCTTCCAGCCCGATGTTCCTTTTTGCCGAACCGGGGCGCTTACGCGCACCCACGCACCCCTGATTCAAATTTTAAATCAGGGTGATTCGTTCGCGGATTGCAGGTAATAACGCCAAGTGAAATTGCAAAATGCCTGCGGCCGCCTCGACACCAAGTGCGGTCTGAATTCTCAAGACGTTATCAGGCAGAGACTAGAATGCCCATGCGCTTCGGTGGCATGCTATTGGCATTAGCAGGTTCCCATGAGCTTTACGTCTTCCCTGCCTCCCCGTGCGGATGAGTTTTCCGCAACCTTCGGTCTCTCCTTTCTCAACCATGAATGAAGCACTTCTTTTTCTCCCTCCTGTGGCGGCCGTTGGCTGGTTCATCGCTTCCATGATATTTAACAGCGGCCTCTTTGGCGCGGATATGATTTTTATCATCGCAAGGATGTTCGGCAAATGAGCCTTCTGCCGTTCGCCCCTTTGCAACTGTGCGCCCCGCCTCTTCCGAAAGGATGGGCACCGATCGCCACGAGACACACAGGCGAGAGACACACAGGCGAATTACCGCGGGGCGAAAATTCCACGGTAATGCATTATTACATTCTTGGTGAGTTATAACATCGGCAGCCCTTATCCCGCTCACTTTTTCACCTTCAATCGCATGCACTCCCCCTCCAACCAGTTAACTGATTATGATTTCTCGGCCGAGTTTTGGATTTCCGCCATCGCGCCGGCCGCTGCCGCCACGCCCGCCGCGGGCAATCTTTGCGAACTTTTCGTGTATGAGCTCGCCAATCTCGTCGCAGGCGCCGGCCAGGCTGAACGCACCGCCCATTTCTACGCCAACCGCATGCACAGGCAGATTGAACTGCATCCCCTGATTCTCGGCTTGGCCAAGTCCAGCCGGGCCTGCCTGCCCGCCCTGCCACGCATCCTGCGCGATGAAGGCCTGTCTCTTCCCCAAGCGCATGATGCCGCACTCGACGCCCTTCTGCTGCCGCTTCATGCTTGCGACCGCACCACCCGGGCTGAACCGGGGGGCGTATCCGCCACTCGCATGATAAGCGTGCTGAGGAGAATCGCCACTCATCTCAGGGTGCAAGCCACCCACGCCGCCGAGCACGCCCTCCTGCTTGGCTCCGATCAACTTCATCGCGCTCTCACTCATTGGGCCATTGCCTGGCAAAATTATAATGCGGAATTGCGCGCAAAGGCCATCCGGTTCCGGGTCCAAGCCTATGTTTCTTGATGCTCCGCGTAACAAATATACGCGCCATGGCTCTCGGGCAGCGCGTTGAAAGGTGTATCGCCCCTAGGATTTCTCTGCCAGATCCGATCAACCGCTGATCGATGAACTGCGGCTTTGCCGCGGAGATATCGATGCCGACCGTCAGTGAGACCACCAAGCGGTCCAAGCGGCGACTGTGGGATTTCCTCGGGAACATGGACTGCCGCCTGAGGACAATGGCGTTACAGCCTCGTTGAACTTTCGAACCTCACTCCATGCCCTGCCATCTGCCCGTTTTGCCCGCCGAGGAACTGCTCAGGGCGATCATCGATTCCTCGGATGATGCGATTGTGAGCAAAGACCTCAACGGCACCATAACGAGCTGGAATCAGAGCGCGGAACGCATATTTGGATTTACCCAGGATGAAGCACTGGGCCACTCCATAATGATGCTGCTGCCGGTCGATCGGCCCGATGAGGAAAAATACATTCTGGAACGGATACGGCGAGGCGATCGCATAGATCACTTCGAGACCAAGCGGCGTCGGAAAGATGGACAGCTGATCGATGTTTCGGTGACAATCTCGCCCATTCGCGCAAGCGACGGTTCGGTTGTGGGCGCCTCCAAAGTGGCTCGCGATATTACCGAGCAAAAGCGGTCCGGGCGGGCGGCGAGTCTGCTCGCCGCCATTGTCAGTTCCTCGGATGCCGCCATCATCAGCAAAGATCTGGAGGGGATCATCACGAGTTGGAATGTAGGAGCCGAGCGAATGTATGGCTATACCGCGGAGGAGGTGGTTGGTAAATCCGTCTTGCTGCTGGTGCCAGCCGATCGAAAGCAGGAAGAAGCGACGATCCTGGAGAGGATCCGGAACGGTGAGCGCCTCGATCATTTTGAAACCCTGCGGCAGCGGAAGAATGGGGAAATTTTTCCAGTCTCCCTCACTATTTCCCCGGTGAAAGATTCCCGGGGGGCCATTGTGGGCGCTTCCAAGATCGCCCGCGACATCACCGAACTCAAACGGATTTCGTCGGAACGCGAACAACTTCTGGCGAGCGAACGAACCGCGCGCACTCAAGCGGAAGTGGCGAGCCGCATGAAGGACGATTTCCTTGCGACAGTGTCACATGAGCTGCGCACACCGCTGAATGCGATCGTGGGTTGGGCGCAGGTGCTCAAAGAATCCGAGATCCGGCCCGATATCCTCGAGGGGGTGGAGACAATCGAGCGGAATGCCCACGCCCAGGCCCAGCTCATCGACGATCTCCTCGATCTTGGCCGTATTTCGTCAGGAAATATAATGTTGAACATTCATCCCATCGACTTGGTTGGGGTCATTCGGGACGCGATCGATTCCGTTCGCCACGCTGCCGATGCAAAACAAATAACGATTCGCACCGTCTTCAATGCTTCGAGCGGCCTCCTGACGGGGGACAAGAACCGCTTGCAGCAGGTGCTCTGGAACCTGCTGGCCAACGCCATAAAGTTTACCCAAAAAGGAGGCCGCGTCATGGTGACGACGGAGAAGATCCACTCTCATTTGGAGATCGTCGTGTCCGACAACGGTGCAGGCATCACATCGGATTTCCTGCCGCATGTCTTTGACCGTTTTCGTCAGGCCGATCCTTCGACGACGCGACGAGCGGGAGGGCTGGGGATCGGCCTCGCGCTGGTCAAACACCTGGTTGAACTGCATGGCGGGGAAGTGCGGGCGGAGAGCTTGGGAATAAATCAGGGTGCGACTTTCACGGTTTCATTGCCGGTGGCGGCTCTAAAATTGGACACCCCCGCCGAGGGAATTTCTCAGCGCCTCGCCCTGCCCTCCGCGGAGGATCTGGGTGGAATCAAGATTCTGGTTGTGGATGACGATCAGGATTCCCTGGAAGTGGTTAGACGCATCCTGTCCACTCGCAATGCGACAGTCCAAACCGCCAACACGGTCGACCACGCCCTCATCTTGTTCCCTTCGCTTAATCCCGATGTGATCTTGAGCGATATCGGCATGCCCGACGCAGATGGCTACGAACTTATCCGGAGAATTCGAGAAATGCCTGATGGCCGAAACGTGCCTGCGGTGGCCTTGACCGCCTTGGCTCGCAGCGAGGATCGCATGATGGCTTTGAATGCCGGTTTCCAAACTCACCTTGCGAAGCCCATCGCCCCGGGTGAATTGGTGGCGACCGTGCGCAGTCTGACCACATTCCGGAATTTTGCGCGCAATCCTGCCCTATAATTTTGCTAGGCAATGGCCTACAATCGGTGAGAACGCGATGCAGTGACCGGAGCTAGGCAGGCGGGCGTGCGCGGCGGCGGAGGTGGCCTGCACCCTGAGATAGCCATTCTAGCTTCAGGCCCAACCCAGGAAAACCCCCGAAAGAAAGACGTATTACGTTACCTAAACTTAGACCTGCCTTCAAATTATCAATGTGATAGAAAAGAGTACGCGCTGGACAATCAGAGAGCGGGATGCTTCAGAAAGCATTGGACAATGATGCAGCCCCTCCAGCGGCTGCCAGCCGAGTAGGTTATTCGATAAGATAATCCAGGCAGGGAAAGAGAGCGTATAAGAAATTTTGTACGCAGCAGGGCTTATTCCTCAGGTTCATTAAAAGGTCTGAGCTTGGGCGTTCCGGCTCATCAAATAAGATGCGCAAGGACAGGGCTCAGAGATTCTTCAAAACCCGATGCTGAAATTTTACCGATGCGAACTCAAAAACATCCGAAAAGAAAGAAGGCCGCAGCGAATCATTCCCGGGCCGGCGCCGGGGACAATGGCGATTTCATGAAGCAGCTGATTGCTGCCCTTGGCGCAATCGAAGAAGGTGATTTTAGCGCGCGACTGCCTTTGGACTGGATCGGTTTGGAAGGCAAAGTGGTCCAAAGCCTGAACGGGATCGCCGCCCGCCTGGAACGGTTCAATACGAATCTGCTGCGCCTCCGGCAACAGGCTGGTGAAGAGGGAAAAATCACGGTCCGCCTTCCCATGGGTGATTCCATCGGCATGTGGGCGCAACGCATTGATTCCATCAATGCGCTGGTCGACGAGTTGAGCCAGCCCACGGTTGAGGTCGGCCGCGTCATTGGCGCGGTGGCCAAGGGCGATCTCACCCAATCCATGCCGCTGGAGTTGAATGGCCAGCCGCTCAAGGGTGAATATCTCCGCACCGCCAAGCTGGTGAATGGCATGGTCGGACAGCTCGGTGCATTCTCAGTTGAGGTAATTCGCGTGGCCCGCGAAGTCGGCACCGAAGGCAAGCTCGGCGGCCAGGCCCAGGTCAAGGGAGTGTCCGGCGTTTGGAAGGAACTCACCGAATCGGTGAATCAGATGGCCGGCAACCTCACCGCCCAAGTCCGCAACATCGCCGAAGTGACCATCGCCGTGGCCAATGGCGATCTTTCCAAGAAGATCACCGTCGACGTGCGCGGCGAGATCCTGCAGCTCAAGGAAGCCATCAATGTCATGGTGGACCAGCTGCGTTCATTCGCCGCGGAGGTGACACGCGTGGCCCGTGACGTCGGCACCGAAGGCAAGCTCGGCGGCCAGGCGGTGGTCCCCGGCGTATCCGGCACGTGGAAGGATCTAACCGATTCGGTCAACGCCATGGCGTCCAATCTCACGGCGCAGGTGCGCAACATCGCGGGCGTGACCACGGCGGTCGCCCGCGGCGACTTGTCCCGCAAGATCACCGTCGACGTGAAGGGCGAAATCCTCGAGCTGAAGGAAACCATCAACACGATGGTCGACCGGCTCAACGCCTTCGCCTCCGAGGTCAGCCGCGTGGCGCGCGAGGTCGGCACCGAGGGCAAGCTCGGCGGCCAGGCCACCGTCCCCGGCGTGGCCGGCACCTGGAAAGATCTCACCGACAACACGAATTTGATGGCCGCGAATCTCACCGGCCAGGTGCGCAATATCGCCGAAGTCACCACCGCCGTGGCGAAAGGCGACTTGTCCCGCAAGATCACCGTCGACGTGAAGGGCGAGATTCTCGAGCTGAAGAACACCATCAACACGATGGTCGACCAGCTCAACGGCTTCGCCTCCGAAGTCACCCGCGTGGCCCGCGAGGTCGGCACCGAGGGCAAGCTCGGTGGCCAGGCCACCGTCCCCGGCGTGGCCGGCACCTGGAAGGATCTCACCGACAACGTCAACTCGATGGCCAACAATCTCACGACGCAGGTGCGCAATATCGCCGACGTCACCACCGCCGTGGCCAAGGGCGACCTGTCCCGCAAGATCACCGTCGATGTGAAGGGCGAAATTCTCGAGCTGAAGAATACCATCAACACGATGGTCGACCAGCTCAACGGCTTCGCCTCCGAGGTCAGCCGCGTGGCCCGCGAGGTCGGCACCGAGGGCAAGCTCGGCGGCCAGGCCCAAGTGTCAGGCGTGGCCGGCACCTGGAAGGATTTGACGGACAACGTCAATTCGATGGCCAACAATCTCACGACCCAGGTGCGCAACATCGCCGATGTCACCACCGCCGTCGCGCTCGGCGATTTGTCCCGCAAGATCACCGTCGATGTGAAGGGCGAGATCCTGCAGTTGAAAGAGACCATCAACACGATGGTTGACCGGCTCAACGCCTTCGCCTCCGAGGTCAGCCGCGTCGCGCGCGAGGTCGGCACCGAGGGCAAGCTCGGCGGCCAGGCCCAAGTGCAGGGTGTGGCCGGCACTTGGAAGGATTTGACGAACAACGTCAATTTGATGGCCGCCAATCTCACCGGCCAGGTGCGCAACATCGCCGAGGTGGCCACCGCCGTGGCGCGCGGTGACTTGTCCCGCAAGATCACCGTCGACGTGAAGGGCGAGATCCTCGAGCTGAAAGACACCATCAACACGATGGTCGACCAGCTCAATGGCTTCGCCTCCGAGGTGACCCGCGTGGCCCGCGAGGTCGGCACCGAGGGTGAATTGGGCGGCCAGGCACGGGTGCCCGGTGTGGCCGGCACCTGGAAGGACTTGACCGACTCGGTCAACGCCATGGGCGCCAACCTCACCGATCAAGTGCGCAATATCGCCGAGGTCACCACCGCCGTGGCCAAGGGCGATCTTTCCCGCAAGATCACCGTCGACGTGCGTGGCGAGATTCTCGCCTTGAAAAACACCATCAACACAATGGTCGACCAGCTCAACGCCTTTGCCTCCGAGGTCAGCCGCGTGGCCCGCGAAGTCGGCACCGAGGGCAAGCTCGGCGGTCAGGCCATCGTGCCCGGCGTGGCCGGCACGTGGAAGGATCTGACCGACTCGGTCAACGTCATGGCGGCCAATCTCACCGATCAGGTTTCCGGCATCGTCAAAGTTGTGACCGCCGTGGCCAACGGCAACCTGCGGCAGAAGCTCACGGTCGAAGCCAAGGGCGAAGTGGCGGCGCTGGCCGACACCATCAATAACATGACGGACACGCTGGCCACCTTCGCCGAGCAGGTCACCAACGTGGCGCGCGAAGTCGGCGTCGAGGGCCGTCTCGGCGGCCAGGCCCACGTGCCCGGCGCCGCCGGCACCTGGAAGGATTTGACCGGCAACGTCAACCTGCTGGCCGCCAACCTCACCACGCAGGTGCGCGCCATCACGGAAGTGGCGACGGCGGTGACGAAGGGCGATCTCACCCGCTCGATCCAGGTCGATGCGCGTGGCGAAGTGGCGGAGCTCAAGGATAACATCAACACGATGATCCACAATCTGCGCAAAACGACGCAGACCAACCAGGAGCAGGACTGGCTGAAGACCAATCTCGCCAAATTCACCCGCATGCTGCAGGGGCAGCGCGACCTTTTCACCGTCGGCAAGATGCTGCTTTCGGAGCTTTCACCGCTGGTCAATGCCCAGCAGGGCACCATCTACCAGATGGACGCGACCGATCCCAAGCATCCGGTCCTGCGCCTGCTCGCGAGCTATGCGCAGCGGCCGGGCCTTCCCGAATTTATTACCGCCGGTGAAGGCCTGGTCGGCCAGTGCGCGGTCGAAAAACAACGCATCCTGCTCAATGATATCCCTCCCAGCTATACCCGCGTCAATTCGAGCCTGGGGGACGCCGCTCCGGTCAGCATCGTCGTGCTGCCCGTGTTGTTCGAGGGCCAGGCCAAGGCCGTCATTGAGCTGGCTTCGCTGCATCCGTTCATTGTCACGCACGTCGTGTTTCTCGAGCAATTGACCCAGTCGATCGGCGTGGTGCTCAACACCATCGAGGCCACGATGCGCACGGAAGGTCTCCTTCAGCAGTCGCAACAGCTTACCGTGGAGCTCCAGTCCCAGCAGAAGGAATTGCAGCAGACCAATGAGGAACTGGCCCAGAAAGCCCGGCAGCTGGCCGATCAAAATGCCGAGGTCGAACGCAAGAATACGGAGGTCGAACAGGCGCGGCGCGCACTCGAGGAACAGGCCGCCGAACTGGCCCTCACCTCAAAATATAAATCCGAGTTCCTCGCCAACATGTCGCACGAATTGCGCACGCCGCTCAATTCCATCCTCATCCTTGGCCAGCAATTGGCGGAGAACGGCGGCGGCAACCTCTCGCAAAAGCAGGTGGAATTCGCCCGCAACATCCATTCCTCGGGCTCTGACCTGCTCAATCTCATCACCGACATTCTCGATCTGTCCAAGATTGAGTCCGGCACCGTGACCGTGGACGCGGAGGAGATAAGTTTCATTTCACTGTGCGAATCGATTGAGCGCAATTTCCGGCACATCGCGGATGCGAAGAACCTGCCCTTCGAGGTTGAGCTTCCCTCCAATCTGCCGCCGGTGATCACCACCGATCCCAAACGACTGCAGCAAATCCTGAAGAACCTTCTCTCCAACGCATTCAAGTTCACCGCCCAGGGCCGGGTGGCGGTGAAGGTCAGTCTCGCCACGGAGGGATGGACCTTCGGCCATCCGGTGCTGAGCCGCACCCCCCAGGTGGTATCGTTTGCCATCAGCGACACCGGCATCGGTATCGCCACGGAAAAGCAGAAGTTGATTTTCGAGGCGTTCCAGCAGGCAGACGCCGGCACCAGTCGCAAATATGGCGGTACCGGCCTCGGCCTATCCATCTCGCGCGAACTGGCCACGCTGCTGGGCGGTGAAATCCGCCTAAGCAGCGTGGTGGGCCAGGGCAGCACGTTCACCCTCTACCTGCCGGTGGTTTACAGCCTCCGGATCGCGGATAAAGCCATCGCCGCGCTGGCTGCCTCAAGCGCCCCCGTGGTGCTGCCGACACCCCGCGAGGAAAGCATTCCTGATGACCGGGACCAGTTGCAGCCCGGCGATCAAACCCTTCTTATTGTCGAGGACGATCCGCACTACGCGCGCGTCCTGCTGGGACTGGCCCGGGGCAAAGGATTCAAGGGAATCATCGCCACCCGCGGCAATACCGCGCTCACCCTCGCCCGGCAGTATCAGCCGACCGCCATCACGCTCGATGTTTTCCTGCCCGACATGCTGGGCTGGACGGTGCTGAACAATCTCAAGCTCAGCCCCGCCACACGGCACATTCCCGTGCAAATCATCTCCGTGGAGGAGGAACGGTCGCATGCACTCGCCCACGGGGCTTTTGCCTATGCTGTCAAGCCGTCCACCACCGAGGTGCTTGATGAATGCCTCGACCGGATCAAAAAATTCGTGGAACCCCACGTGAAGCGCCTGCTGGTCGTGGAAGACAATGAAATCGAACGGCAGGGGATCGTGGAACTGCTCAGTCATGACGATATTGAAATCACCACGGCGGCGACCGGCACGACAGCGATGAACCAGCTGCTCGACCGCCCGTTTGACTGCTGCGTGCTTGATCTCCGGCTGCCGGATATGACCGGCTTCGAGTTGCTGGACAAAGTGAAGGCGGAGCCTTCCCTGCGGGAAATTCCCATCGTGGTTTTCACCGGCAAGGACCTGAGCCGCGAGGAAGAGCTGCTGCTGCGCACGATGGCCAAGAGCGTCGTGATAAAAGATGTGCAATCGCCGGAGCGGCTCTTCGACGAGACCGCGCTCTTCCTCCATCGCGTGATATCCAAGCTGCCCGCAGCCAAGCAAAAGATGCTCGATCACCTGCATGCCTCCAACGACGTGTTGCGCGGCCGCAAGGTGCTTGTCGTCGATGACGATGCGCGAAACATTTTCGCCCTTACGACGATGCTGGAAAACCATGAAATGGAGGTCGTCAGCGCAACCAACGGCCGCCAGGCCATCGAGCTGATCCAGCAGCAGCCTGATATCAGTGTCGTACTGATGGACATCATGATGCCGGAGATGGACGGCTATGAAACCATGCAGGAAATCCGCAAGGACCCGAAGTTGAGCACGCTGCCCATTCTCGCTTTGACCGCGAAAGCCATGAAGGGCGACCGTGACAAGTGCCTTGCCGCCGGCGCCTCCGATTACGTCGCCAAGCCGGTCAACACCAACGAGCTGCTTTCGCTCCTGCGAGTATGGCTCTACCGCTGAATTCGAAATTGATCACCTGACAACTACGGCAACGTCTCACTGTGAACCCCGCAGTCAATATTTTGCTCGTTGATGACGAGGTGAGAAACCTCGACGCACTGGAAAGCTTCCTGCAGTTGCCCGACTGCAATCTCGTCCGGGCACTGTCGGGCGAACGGGCCCTCCTGCTGCTGCTGGACGGGGAGTTTGCGGCCATCGTGCTCGACGTACAGATGCCGGGAATGACCGGGATTGAACTCGCCAACCTCATCAAGCAACGGAAACGCACCCAGCATATCCCGATTATTTTTCTCACGGCCTACTTCCAGGAGGACAAGGATGTGCTGGAGGGCTATAACATTGGGGCGGTGGATTACCTGACGAAGCCGATCAATCCCCAGATCCTTAAATCAAAAATCAGCGTCTTTGTGGATCTCTTCCGCAAGACCCGCGCGCTCGGGGCAACCAATACCGCCTTGGAATTGGAGATCGCCCAGCGCCAGAAGGCCGAAGAGGCGCTCCAACAGGCCAACAATGCGCTGGAGGCCCGGGTGCACGCGCGCACGGCGGACTTGATCCGCGTCAATGAAGAGCTGCGCCAGCGTGAAACGGCGCTGCGCGAAAGCGAAGCCCAGGCGATGGCGGCTTCACGGGCCAAGGATGATTTCCTTGCAGCGCTTTCCCATGAATTGCGAACCCCGTTGAATCCGGTGCTGCTGCTCGCGACGGAAGCGGCCCGCAACCCCCAACTGGCGCCGGAGGTGAGAGCCGATTTTGAAACGATTGCCCGGAATGTGGAACTGGAGGCCCGGCTCATCGATGATATGCTCGACCTTACCCGCATCACGCGGGGGAAACTCGCGCTCGAAATGCGGGCCCTCGACGTCCATGCCATTCTGCAGGACGCCCTCGCCATGGCGCGGGAGGAAATCGACCAGAAGCAGATTGGTCTGATGCTCAAGCTGGAGGCCAGCCGATGTGCGGTGCTGGGCGACGATGTACGCCTGAAGCAAATCCTCTGGAATGTGATCAAGAATGCCGGGAAATTCACTCCCGCAATGGGGCGGATCACCATCGAAACCACCGGCCCTACTGACGACGGTGCGCTGATCGTAAGGATCACAGATACCGGGATCGGCATGACACCCGCGGAACTGGAACGCATCTTCGAGGCCTTTTCCCAGGGCGACCACGCCACCCAGGGAGGATCCCACCGCTTTGGCGGCGTCGGACTGGGCCTGGCCATCTCCCGCATGATGGTGAAACTACACTCAGGTTCCATTACCGCCACGAGCGCGGGCCGCAATCAGGGTACCACGGTCCAGATCAAACTTCCCCTCCTGCCGGCGACGGTGATTCCCACCGCACTCATGAACAATTCACAACCCAATGCCCTCCCCCGTCTTCAGCCAAACAATGGGGAGAGCCCGCGCCGCATCCTGCTGGTCGAGGACCACCTGCCGACCTCCCGCGCCCTGATGCTTTTGCTCACCCGCCGAAATTACGAAGTGGTGACCGCGCCTTCCTTGGCGGAGGCGCGCGCCATCGCCGGCCGGGAAAAGTTCGACCTTTTGATTTCCGATATCGGATTACCCGATGGCAGTGGCTATGAGTTGATGGCGGAGTTGCATAGCCGCCATCGCCTGGTGGGTATTGCCTTGACCGGTTATGGCATGGAGCAGGATGTGAGCCGCAGCCGTGCGGCTGGTTTTGTGACCCACCTGACCAAGCCGGTAAGCGTGCAAGCCCTGGATGGTGCATTGTCCGCCATCCCAAGGTAAGCGTTGGTCCCAGCGGCCCCTGGACAGTGAACAATGGGGCTTCGCCCAGTTCAGGCCCTTGCCGCAGGCAGGGTAAAATAAAATGACGCCCCACCCTCCGGCGTTTTTTCGTAGCCGCAAATCCCCCCCTGCAATGCGATCAGGCGTTGCGTAATGGACAGGCCCAGGCCGGGCGTATGCAAAGAATGCAGCTGGTCAAAGGGCCGAAAAAGCTTTGCTTCGACTGCAGGCGCGACGCCGGCACCGTTATCCGTAACCGAAAAGCAGTGCCCTTCGGCCTCAGGACTCCATTCGATCCGAACTTGGACTGCCGGGCCGCCATGTTTGAGCGCATTGTGCAGGAGATTCCACCATATCGCTTGCAGCCATTTCGGAGCGCCCATCACTTTCGGCCACGATGGCGGGGACACCACGGTCGCCCCGGCCTTGCGGATGTCGGGCGTCAGCCGGCTCAGCACGGCGGCGATCACCTCTCCCATTTCCACTTCGACGAGCGGAGAGGGATCAGCGGTCGCCCTCAGAACAAGGCAAACGCGCTCGGTGAGCTCAACTATTTCGGCAGCTGAATCCTCGATGCTTTGGATCATCTCGGTCATCGACTGCGCCTCGTTCGTGGGCAGAATTTTCAGCACGCCCGAGCTGGTCTTTATGCATCCGACCGGCATGTACAAATCGTGGCTGAAACGGCGGGCGATGGTTTTCAGATCGCCTCGCAGGCGGAAATTTTCGCATAAGAGCTCATGTTGGCCCAACGCGGACCGGAAAATCCGGGCGAGCCGGCGGGCATCCCATTCCTCAGGCGGCACAGTCTCCGCCAGGTCGGTCGCGTCACGGCCGATAACGACCACGGCCCATCGCGGCAGTCCGTTGCCATCCATCATCCGGGTCGCCTCGGGCACTAACGTGGCATCAGCCAGCATCAGCAATTCCGGGCCGCACGGTTTCGTGTCCCTGCCCGCTTCCTCAATGGTGGCCGCCTCGATGATCGCCGCTTCCGGAAAAGTTTGCCGTACTGCGGCCCGCGCTGCATCGCGGGCGGCGGCGGATAGCTGCACGAGGAAAAATCTGGGGGGGCTCATAAAACCCAGTGATTAAACGCCCGACCGGTCACGCTGGCGCTCTTCGATCCGTTTTACCTGCCGGCCAAGATCCTCCAAATTGAATGGCTTGACCAGGCAGCCGAAGGCCCCGCGGCTCAGGGCTTCCGCGGCAATCTCGTCCTCCGTTTGGGCGGTGAACATGATGACGGGGGGCCGTCCTTCTGCCACGAGTTGCGAAAGAAATTCCAGTCCGGATTCCGCGCCCAGGTTCACATCAAGCAATATGCCGTCAACTTTCTCTGTATTGAGCAAATGAGTGGCCGCGGCCGTTGTGCCGGCCGTAAAGGTCAGGCAGCCCAGCGTGCGAAGCGCCAGGGAGGTGACACGGGCAAGGTTGGGGTGATCGTCGACAATAAGAATGTTCATGCGCGATTCCGAGTGGAGGTATGATCCTCGCGGGGCGACGGCTGAAAAATTGAGCTTACTTGAACACGACCATGATGGCCGTTTTGATCAAATGGAAGAAAAAGCTCGTGCATGGAGCCTGACCAGAACTTCCCTCACCCTTTCACGGCCGAGCGAAGCCGGGGAAAGCCGGCGAGTGATTTTTTAAGGACAGGGTCCTTCGAAATAGCCTCAAGAACCTGCCTGGTCACCAGACCATCTATATCCGAACTGCGATGAATTTCCACGGGGTAGCGAACCACGACCTCAAGGCCGGAATCCGTGAAGCGGATTTGGGCCGCGGGCACGGGCAAGTCCAGCTTAAGATCGATGAGCCGTTCGACCGCCCGATGCTGGTGCTCCAGCGCGGGACGATAATCCGAATAGACGGCGTTCACCGCCGACAGCAGATGTTCCTGCGCAAGGGCAGCATCCCCGTCCGCGGCCACGGCCACGAACACTTCATGCCAGGCGTATTCCGTGCCGGGCAATTGCTTGTAAAGCGGCACCGTTGAAAATAATGCGGAATTGGCCAAAACCACGACACGGCCCGTCGGATGCAGGTCCACGCCGGTACCGGCGAGTTCCATCAGGAAAACACGAACGAGTCCGATATCGATGACATCACCGGTCACCCCGGAGACAGTCACCCGGTCCCCCACCCGGACGCCATAGCGTCCAATCAGGAAAAAATAGGCGGCCATCGAGAGGATGATGGTCTGCAGGGCTACGGCGATGCCGGCCGTAATGAAGCCGGCAAAGGTGGCCAGCGAGCTGAAGTCGCTGACGAATCCCATGATGACGACAATGCCCATCAAGGTGCCGGTCGCAAAACGACGGATAAGCAGGAATTGGCGCCGCCGCCGCAAGTCATGGACATATTTGAAAGTGGCTCGCCGCCAGATTTCAGAAATCGCCACCAGGAAGGCCAGCGCCGCGCCCAGCGAGACTGCCCGCATGAACAATATCCACAGAATCCCATCAGTCTGGGTCGTGAAGGATCTCCGCCACTCGGTGAGATTCGTGCCGCTGCGCTCCAACGCCATCGATTCCTGCCGCAATGGCAGGAGTGCGGCGGAAAGATCCCGCAACTGGACGGCTGCGTTCTCGATCTTGTCACGCACGGCCGCCAGTGCCGCCGGATCGGTCGATTGTCCCGCCTGCTCGCTCGCATCCTTTCCGGCTTGGACCGTCTCGCGGAGCGCCGCCGCCAGGGGCTCTGCGAGATGATTGGCAGCAGCCTGGAGTTCGCCCGTTCGCGTAATGAGATTATCCATCGCGCGCCGGCTCCGGACCAGGGAAAAAATGGCCACCGCGCGGTTCAGCAGCCCCTCCGACGTCACAACGCTGGCCAGCGGAGGTGTTTGATCCTTGGCCTGAGTGTCGGTGTTTGCATCAAATACTTCTGGCACTGACCGCTTCAAGGCGGCGATCTGTCCAGCCATGCTGGCTGCGTTGTTTCCAGCGGGGGAGCTCGCCAGTAGCGCGGAAGTTTTTTCAAGCGATTGCGCCACTACGGAATCTAGGTCAATTTCCGCCTGGAGGACTTCACGCTGGGAAAGCAGGCTCGGCCGATTTGCATCGGTTGATGCTTTGATTTTTGCATCCAGATCCGCCCGTTCGCTCCGCAATTTGTCGAGCTGGTCACTGTTGGTGGCCAAACGGGCTGAAAGTCGCGCCTCCCGCGCACTCGCTGTTGCCGCGGGCGAGGCGGCATGGTGCGCGATCAAAACGTCCACCGCCTGGGCGGCCGCAAAGGCGCTCTTCAATACGCTGTTTGCCAAGCTGCGCTGATTATTCCAATAGAACACATCGCTGGGCTGCAAAAGCCATGCGCTACCAGCTTGGGTCTGATGATACCAGTCAACTACCAGGTTCAAATGCGCCATCACCGCTGGTTCCTGCGATGCGAAGGGATTGTCCGGCGCTGGTTCTGGCTTATCCGCCCCCAAGCCGATCACGCAAAGGAACATTCCTCCCCATAATAGCAACTTGAGAGGAGGCCGGGCCTGGAATGAAGGGCACAAGGAGTTCATCGGGCGATCCATACCAGCCGTCTGCGTCCCAGCCTTGCGGCAACTGGATTGGGCTGAATTTTCGTACTCACATCACATCGAGTTCCCGGAGCGGGATTGGTTCCCCATGATCTGCATAAAACGCTCCCCTTAAAATAGCGGCGGCATCGAACTGAAACCACCGGTCAAACAGCGCTCCGCTCTTCGGCTGGCGCCAGGGTCTTCGGACTGAGATTGTGGGCCGTGTTAACCAAGCCGACATGGGAGAAGGCTTGCGGCACATTGCCCACCTGGCGCGCCGCTTTCGGGTCATACTCCTCGGCCAGCAAGCCCAGGTCGTTCCGCACGGCCAGGAGGCGTTCGAAGAGCGCCGCCGCCTCGGCGGACCGCCCCATCAAATAAAGACAGTCGGCGAGCCAGAATGAACAGGGCAGAAAGGCCCCCTCTCCGGCCGGCAGGCCATCGACGTGCCCGGAAGCCGAAGTCCGGTAGCGCAACACGAAACCGTCCGCGGTGAGCTCCCGTTCGATTTGCTCCACGGTGGAAATGATCCGCGGATCAAGCACCGGCAAGAATCCGACCAATGGCATCATCAGCAGGCTCGCGTCGAGTTCGACCGAACCATAATACTGGGTGAAAGCGCGCCGGCCGGTGTGAAATCCCTGCCGGCAGATGTCATCGTGAATTTCAGCCCGCACGGCTGACCAGGCTTCAACGTCACCGGTGAGACCAAATTGTTCGACCGCTTTAACCGCCCGGTCCATCGCAACCCAGGCCATCATCTTCGAATGGGTGAAATGACGTCGCGGCCCGCGGATTTCCCAGATGCCTTCGTCGGGATCCCGCCAATGCGCCATGACGAAATCGATGATGTGCCTTTGCAGATGCCAGGACTGTTGGTCGGTCTTGATGCCGCTCGCGCGCGCCGCATGCATCGCATCCATTATCTCGCCATAGACATCGAGCTGGAATTGTTCTGATGCCGCGTTGCCGATGCGCACCGGCCGTGAATTCTCGTATCCGCGCAAATGCCCGAGTTCGAACTCGGGCAGCGTGCGCTCGCCGGCCAGGCCATACATGATCTGCAATTGGGCCGGGTCACCGGCCGCGGCCCGAAGCAGCCAGTCACTCCACGCCCGCGCTTCCTCGGTGTAGCCGGCGGTCATGAATGAATAGAGCGTGAACGTCGCGTCGCGGAGCCAGCAAAAGCGATAGTCCCAGTTGCGCACCCCGCCGATGAATTCCGGCAGCGACGTCGTGGCCGCCGCCACGATGCCACCCGTCGGGGCATAGGTCAGGGCTTTGAGCGTCAACAATGAGCGCAACACCGCTGCGTGCCATGGGCCGCGATACTTGCAGCGGGCCGCCCAATCTTCCCAGTAGCGCCTGGTCCCGTCGAGCGCCGGTTCCACCTTGATCGGGCCGGGCGCTTCTTCATGCGAAGGATACCAAGTCAGCACAAACGCCATGCGCTCGCCTGCCGCGACCGAGAAGCGGGCCACCGTGGAAAGTTCCTCGCCCTGAAGCGGCACTGCCGTCCGCAACATCAAGGCGTTCGGCCCCGCGATGGCGATCAGGCCGCCTTCCTCCAGGTGCCGGACCCATGGCACGGTGCGTCCGTAATCGAACCGGATGACCAGGTGCATGTTCATCACGACTGCACCTGCAACTCCCTCGACGATGCGGATAACCTCCCGATTTTTGCCTCCCACCGGCATGAAATCGATCAGCCGGGCAATACCGCTTTCCGTCGTGAACTCGGTTGCGAGGATCAGGGTGTTGCCCTGATAGGCGCGTCGGGTCTGAAGCACGCTTTCTTTGGGACAGATTTTCCAGTGTCCGTTTCCTTCCTCCCCCAACAACGCCGCGAAACAGGCATCGGAACCGAATCGCGGCACGCACAGCCAGTCGATCGAGCCGTTCAGGCCGACCAAGCCCACCGTATGCATGTCTCCGATGATGCCGTAATCCTCGATTTTCATATTGGAATTCGGATCATGCGCCACCGCGTCCAATGCCTTGCAGCACCGCGAAGGGCAATTGATCGAAAAGCTCACGCAGGAACAACGGTTCACCGGCCGGAAAAACCCGTTCCGTGAACAGGTCGCGCCACCCGTTTGCGCCGTCCACAAGCTCCAGCCGGGTATCGTCCCAAGTGAGGCCCAGTGGCGGCGAACCGTGCTTCGCGGCCAGCCGGGGCACCACCACAAGCATCGACATGTCGCCTTCCCTGCGAGCGAAGGCGACCAGTTGGTCGCCGAATCCGCCCTGGCCTGCAATCGGGCAGTAGTCTCCCTGCGAAAACAGCCGTGGATGCTGGGCGCGAAATTGCAGCAATCCTTGCATGACGCGAAGCTTGATCCCGCCATCGCGCCAGTTTTCCAGCAGCTTGGCCGCCGTGATGCCCGCCGACGCCTCCAGCAATTGCTGGCGCCGGCGATAGTCCACCTCCCGGCGATTGTCGGGATCGACCAGGCTGAAATCCCAAATTTCGTTGCCCTGATAAAAATCCGGCATTCCTGGCACGGTGCACTTAAGGATGAGTTGGGCCAGGGAGTTGACCATGCCAAGCCGCGCGACCCGCTGCGCGCAGGGAAGAAATGCCGCCAGAAAATCCTGCGCTGATTCCGGAGCCGTGACCCGGTCCACAAAGCGATCGCAGGCCTCGAGGTAGGCATCGTTCGCCTGCAGGATCGAGGTGTGCCGCTTGGCTTCATTGACCGCCTTGCGAAAATGCTCCCGCAGCCGCGCGCGAAACGCCGCATCCACCTCGGCCGCCTCCAGCGGCCACACGCCCAGGAGAATCTGATAAAATCGATACAAATCAAGGGCGTCGGGCGCGGTGCATCCATCGATGAGCGTGGTATGACGGGCGGTCAGCCCATACCACTCACGCAGCCAGCTCTCCCATTCGTCCGCCAGTTCCGAGAGCACATAAAGCCGGGCGCGAACATCTTCGCTCAACTTCGTGTCATGGGTGGACGTTGTCAGCATCGCGTGGGGACTCATGGCCAGGCGGTTGAGGTTGGCGCGGTGAAACCCGTCGACCGATCCGCCGAAACTCTCGGGATCGCCGCCCACTTCATTCAATGGAATCAAGCGATTATAGGTATAATACGCCGTGTCCTCCACCGCCTTGGCCATGACCGCACCTGTGTATTGCTGAAACGTCAGCACCCAGCTCAAAAGACTGCTGCGATAGTCTTCCGACGCCCCGGCCCCGGGATAGCTTCCGATCAGCAGATCCCGCACAAATTCAAACGGCTGGGGATCCGCCCGCGGATTGAGTACGAGCGCGCGAGCGCAGGCTTCCTCCAGCACCTGGCGATCCTGGGCTGAAACCGGCTGCTGGCGTCTCCGATAAGTGCGATACACCGGCAAGTTAGCCATGAGCTCGCTCACCGCGGTGGTGAGCTCATGCCGCGTCAGGTCCCGCCACCGCCGGTCCACGGCCACGATTTCGACCAATTCGGCTCCGAGATTGCTGACCGCGTTGACAAACATTTCGCCGATGATCAGGCGTTTTTTTTCATAAACGATCTCCCGGTAGGAGCCCGTCTCGCCGGTAAAGCGTCGATAAATTTCATCGAATCGGGATTCCGCAGCCGTTTTGACAAAGAGGGCTGCGAGCTGGGGGATGAATTCGTAGCCTGTCGTGCCCTGCACCGGCCACCCGTCCGGCAACAATTCTCCGCGCGCCAGAATTTTCTCGACCATCACATAGAGCGGCTTCGAGGCATCCGGCCGCTCGAGCGATTGAAGCCGCCGCAGATAATCTTCCGGCTGGCGCAGACCGTCAATATGATCGATCCGCAGTCCGGCCACTTTGCCCTCCCGGACCAGCCGCCCGAGCAATTCGTGACACTCGCGGAAGACATCGGTCTTTTCCATGTGCAATCCCACCAGGGAATCGATGGCAAAGAAGCGCCGGTAATTGATCTCATGGGCGCCGGTCTTCCAGCGGGACAGCCGGTAATGCTGCTTTTCAATCAGGGCATGCAGTTCGTCGAAGCTGCTGGCCTCTCCCGGGACGCCGTTGATTTTCTGCAGTCGCGCGCTCAGCCGGTCACGAATTTGCGGATGATCGGCCATCACACCGGCGAGATTCTTTTTCAAGCTGTCCACCATTTCCGCCCGTTTTCGCGCGGTTTCCTGATCGAGCCCGGCGGCAGGTTTTGGCAGAGCGGTGAACCCGGCGATAACCGCTGCGACCAGGCGGGGCCCTTCATCATCTCCATCAGCCACACTGAGTGGTTCCAGCACCTTCACGTAAGAATCGGGGCTTACCGGCAGGTCGACCTCACCATACCGCAGCGAGAATTCATTGCCGTAAGCCAGGATGATTTTGCCTTGTTCGAGGATCTTGCCGTAATGGTCCTCCAGCACGGGAACCAAGACGCGGGGATGATCGCGAGTAATTTCCTCCCTCCATTGTATGTCGAAAAATGACGCATAGGGCGAAAGGCGGCCGCTCTCCAGCACATCGCGCCACCAATGGTTGAGCATGCCGGCAATCCCCATGTGATTGGGCACAAAATCCAGTAGGATGTCACAGCCCTCGCCACGCAGGCGCTTCGCGAGCAAATCAAAGCCATCACTGCCGCCGAGTTCCGGATTTATTTTGCCGTAATCGGTGACATCGTAGCCGTGCAGGCTGCCAGGCGTCGCCGTGAAGATCGGGGAAAGATAAAAGTCGGAAATCCCCAGCGCGCGGAAATACGGCAGCAGGCCGTTCAGGTCGCCAAAGGTGAACCTCCCATGCAGCTGCACGCGGTAGGTGCAGACTGGCACGTGGGCGCTTTCACGTAACGGCATGATGATTTTCCTCCTCGACTGCCTCCAGCCAGACGGCTCCCGGTCCGGCAATCTTCCAGTCATCCAAGGCCCCTGAATCTGCGTTGCCACCAAAACGTGCTGCTTCGCTATGCAGGACGACCCGCCAGACTTGTCCGGAGGGCGGCTCCAGATTTTTTGGCAAAGCCCCCGCCGGAAAACCCTTCGGCCCGAACGTCGCCAGCAGCAGCCGCTCCCCTTCCACCGTCTGGTAGCGGATCGCGATAAATTCGCCCATCCGATCCACTCGCCAGTGCTCCCGCTGCAGGGTCGGCCCGTGAAGCCATAGGTGCCGTTGCTGAAGGCACTCACGGTACAGGGCCAGCGTGGCCCCATGCATTTTATCAGCCCGCTCCTCCCAACGCAGTTTCGAATTCGTGAACGTGGCCGGCGCCTCGGGATCGGGCAAATCCATTCCACTCCACTGCAGACCATGCTGCGCAAATTCACGCTGCCGCCCCGCCGAAATCTGGCTCCCGAGTTCACCTCCATGGTCGGTGAAAAAAAGGAACGGCGTGCTCGCCGCCCATTCCTGCCCCATGAAAATCAACGGCGCATAAGGACTGAGGCAGAGCAGCATGGAGGCCGCACGAAATTGCCGCGGAGTCACGAGATGCTCCAGTCGTTCACCCTTCGCGCGATTCCCGATCTGGTCGTGATTTTCGATGCAAACGACAAAGGCCCCGGGTGGCAGGTGATCGCAGGGCGATCCCCGCGCACGGCCCGCCCAGGGCCCGTAAGATTGTCCGCGATACGTCCATCCATGCGCCAAGGTCGAGGCCAGTTCGGCGGACGTGCCGCGATAGGCCGCAAAATAGGCGTCACGCGTGCCGGTGAGAGCAACGCGGATTTGATGATGGAAATCGTCGGCCCAAACTGCATCAAGACCGAATCCCCCGCCCTCTGGCAGCCTCAAGATTTCAGCGTGATTGCGTTCGTCCTCCGCGATCAAAAAACCACCGCGCAGGTGCACCGCCGCTGCAATCTCCTCCAAGAGATGGGGGGAAGATCGGTCAGGAATGGCATGCGTGGCGTCGAGCCGAAGCCCATCGAACCTGAACTCATCCAGCCAGTAGGCGGCATTTCCGATCAGAAAATCCCGCACCGGCCGGCTGCGTGGTCCATCCAGGTTGAACGCGCGGCCCCACGGAGTGGCCTCGTTGGCTCGAAAATAATCGGCAGAGTAGTCCGGCAGATAATTTCCCGCCGGTCCGAGATGATTGTAGACCACGTCGAGAATGACAGCCAGGCCGCGATCATGTGCGGCGTCCACCAAGGCACGCAATTCGTCGGGCCGCCCGTAGCATCTCGCAGGCGCGTATAACGCGACACCGTCATAACCCCAGTTGCGGTCTCCCGCGAAATCGGCCAGTGGCATGATCTCGATGGCTTCCGCTCCCAGGTCGCGCACTTGATCCAATTTTTCAATCGCGGCGTGATAAGTGCCGGCGGCCGTCAGGGCGCCAAGATGAACTTCGTAGATCGTCTGCCCCGTCCAGCCGGGGCGGATCCATGAACCGCATCGCCAGCGATAGCCCGTGGCATCGATACACTCCGATGGGCCGTGAACGCCCTTCGGCTGGAATCGCGAGGCGACATCAGGCAGAAGGCGCCCGTCCGAGCGTCTGAAACGATACAAGTCCCCGGCGCGGCCCGTGGCGTCGAAGACACTCCAGTAACCGTGCTCCTCGCGGACCAGCCGCAGCGGCCGGGTGACCGTGTCCCGCTCCACCAGAACAGACATTTCCGCCTGATCGGGTGCCCACACCCGATAACTCACCCCGGTCGCGCTCACGCGCGCTCCCGCTGCATCGGTGACTGCATCGCTCGAGTCCTTCACGCGGTTCATGCCTCCAGCACCGGTTGCGGGCGAGTGAGCAGGACGAATGCGCGGGCCTCCAGCTTGAACACCTGACTTTTTTTCCCCGGCTCAGGATTTTCCACCGCCTGAATCCGCGCCGTGTCAAAGACGATTTTCCAGCGAGCACGCGCGCCCCGCAGTGAGAGGCGAAACTCCACCGGCTCATGGTGGGCATTCAACAAAATAAAGAAATCATCATCTCGAACACAGCGTCCTTCATGGTCCCGGATTTCCGGTGCGACGCCGGGCAGAAACATCCCCAAGGTTCGCATCCATCCGCCGTTCTCCCAATCCTCCTTTTTCATTTCCGCGCCATCCGCGCGAAACCAACGCACGTAGCCCCCGCTGGTGGAGAGGTCGGGATCTTTTTCACGGAAACTGCGCCGGTGGAATCCCGGATGATCCCGTCGCAGCGCGATGATGCGGCAGGCAAAGTCAAAAAAACGCTGCCTCCTTTCGTCCAATTTCCAGTCGAGCCACGAGATTTCGTTATCCTGGCAGTAGCCGTTGTTGTTTCCGCCCTGGGTGCGTCCGAGTTCGTCGCCGGCACAAATCATCGGAACTCCCTGCGCCAGCATCAGGGTGGCCCACAGATTGCGCTTCTGCCGTTCGCGGAGTTCGATGATCCCCGGATCATCGGTCGCGCCCTCATGGCCGCAGTTCCAGGAGTTGTTGTCATCAGTGCCGTCGCGATTGCCGTCACCATTGGCCTCGTTGTGCTTCTGTTCGTAACTCACCAGATCGTGAAGCGTGAAACCATCGTGCGCCGTGACAAAATTGATGCTCGCGGAAGGCAGGCGGCCGGTGTGTTCGTAAAGATCGGCGCTCCCGCCAAGCCGGGTCGCGATATCGGAATGCAACCCCATATCGCCTTTCCAGAACTTCCGCACCGTGTCGCGGAATTTGCCGTTCCATTCCGTCCAGCCCACGGGGAAATTTCCCACCTGATAGCCACCCTCGCCCAGATCCCAGGGTTCGGCGATCAATTTGACCGTGGCGAGTGTCGGGTCCTGATAAAGGGTGTCGAAGAACGCTCCCAGCTGGTTGACGTCCTTTAATTCGCGGGCCAGGGCGGCCGCGAGGTCAAAGCGAAAGCCGTCGACATGCATTTCGCTGACCCAGTAACGGAGGCTGTCCATGAGCATTTGCAGGGAATGCGGGCTCATCATGTTGAGGGTGTTCCCGCATCCCGTGTAATCCATATAATAGCGGGCGTCGTCCGGCACCGTGCGATAATAGGCGAGATTGTCGATGCCGCGGAATGACAGCGTGGGCCCCGCGTGATTGCCCTCGGCCGTATGGTTGTAAACCACGTCGAGAATGACCTCGAAGCCGGCATTGTGGAATCGCTTCACCATTTCCTTGAACTCGCGCACCACGGCTGCCGGTTCACGGGTTGCACCATAAGCCGGCTCCGGCGCGAAGAACCCCAGCGTATTATAGCCCCAGTAATTGCGCAGGCCCTTTTCCACCAAGTGCCGGTCCTGCACGTAATGATGCACCGGCATGAGCTCGACCGTCGTCACCCCCAGTTTTTTGAGATGCGCCAAAATCGGATCTGACGCCATGCCGGTGTAGGTGCCGCGCAGTTCGGGCGGCAACTCAGGATGCTGACTCGTCATGCCGCGAACATGCGCTTCGTAGATGATGGTTTCCGGCCATGAGGTGTCCGGCCGCCGCTCATCGCTCCAGTCAAAGGAGCCATCGATGACGACACCCAAGGGGGCAAAAGGCGCGCTGTCCCGCTCATCGAATGAAAGATCTTCGTCCGCGTGACCGATCTGGTAGCCAAACAATTCATCCGCCCATTTCAATTCACGGCCGATCGCTTTCGCATAGGGATCGAGCAATAACTTATGGGGGTTGAAACGAAGTCCTTGCGCCGGGGCATAAGGGCCATGCACGCGGTAGCCATAAAGTTGCTGGGGTTGAATCCCAGGAAGGTAAATGTGCCAGACGCCGTTGGTGCGTTCGCGCAGGCGAATGCGATGCGATTCCTGCGTCTGATCCGCATGATCAAAAAGGCAAAGTTCGACCGATTCAGAGGCAGCCGAATAAAGCGCGAAATTGACCCCGGCCCCGTCCCAGGTCGCGCCCTGGGGAAAGGGTTTACCCGGCTGATAAGCACGGCCGAGCACGGCAGTATCGTTAAGGAAGGCCGGCGATTGGGCCGCGCTCTTTGGCTCTGATAGGGAGCCGAGTGGCAGTGCATGCCTGTGCGGGGAGGAGCGGGGCCTCTCGAGAATTTTCTTCATGATGGCGCGCCTTGGAACGCAGCGGCCGCTTAAAGTTCGCAAATATAAGCTATTTCTAGCGCCAAAAGGCGATTTGTGCGGTCAGTTGCAATTAACGAGCAGATTATGAGTTATTATCATAACGCGTGGTTTGCTGCCCGTTGGATAATTGCCTAAACCGTCTGTCCCGGAGACGATCCCACACTCTATTCCAATCGTCGGAAGAGCCCAAAATGCAGGGTAGCTTCAATGAAACGCCAAATTGACCGGCACATTTGTGCCCGAAGACAGGTGGCTGCTATAAAAGCCGGGGCGCCCTTGGTGTTCTTATAGAATATAGGCCGGGATAACGATCTCGTGCTGCGACAGAAGTGCAGCCGCTGGATTGTGTAATGACGATTTTGTCGCACTTTTCACCAGCTTGTACGACAGCGCTCGAACATGAATGATTTTTTCTTTGCCCGCTCGCAGATGGCGATGTCCCTGGCCTTCCATATTGTGTTCGCGGCCCTCGGCATCGGGATGCCGTTGCTCATGGTCATGGCGGAGGGGGCTTATCTCCGCACCCGGCAGCCGGTCTATCTTGAGCTCAGCAAACGGTGGGCGAAGGGCACCGCGATTCTGTTCGCGGTGGGCGCAGTCTCCGGCACGGTTCTGTCCTTCGAACTCGGGTTGCTCTGGCCGGGTTTCATGGAAAAGGCCGGGGCGATTATCGGCATGCCTTTTTCCCTCGAAGGCTTCGCATTTTTCACCGAGGCGATTTTCATCGGCGTGTATCTTTATGGCCGGGACCGTCTGCCGCCGTTGTTGCACTGGCTGTCGGGAGTCGTCGTCGCCATCAGTGGCATCCTGTCCGGTATTTTCGTCGTGACGGCCAACGCATGGATGAATGCGCCGGCCGGTTTCAAATTCATCAACGGCCGGTTTACCGCGATCCACCCGGTCGCAGCCATGCTGAATCCAGCCAGCTTTCATGAAGTCCTGCACATGACTCTGGCCGCCTTTGTCGCAACGGGTTTCGCGGTGGCAGCGGTTCATGCGTTCTTTCTGCTGCGAAATCCGAACAGCCTTTTCCATCGCAGCGCGCTGGGCCTGGCGCTGGCCGTCGGGTGTATCAGCATTCCACTGCAAATCGCGAGCGGCGACCTGAGCGCCCGCGCCGTGGGTCGGTTGCAGCCGGCAAAACTCGCGGCGATGGAAGCGCACTACCGGAGCCAGGAGGGGGCGCCACTGCTCATCGGTGGAATTCCCGACGATGCGACGCGCACGACCGGCTATGCGCTAAGCATTCCGCGCGGTTTGAGTTTCCTTCTTGCCGACAATCCCAATGCCTGGGTCATCGGCCTGGAGGAGTTCCCGCGCAACAACTGGCCCAACGTGCTGATCGTGCATTGGTCGTTTGACCTGATGGTTCTCTGCGGCTTCGCGCTGCTGGCCGTGGCCGGATGGTCGGCCTGGCTCTGGTGGCGACGTCTGCGGTTCGCCGACCATCGATGGCTCTTGCGCGCGCTGGTCATCACCGGCCCGCTGGGATTTGTGGCCATCGAAGCCGGCTGGGTGGTGACTGAAGTCGGACGTCAGCCGTGGATCATTTACAATGTGATGCGAACGGCTGACGCCGTCACGCCCATGCCCGGGATCGCGGTTCCTTTCGTCGCCTTCACCGTCCTGTACGTCTTTCTCGCTTTCGTCGTTTGCACCCTCTTGCGCCGCCAGTTTCTGGATACGGAGGGAGCGGCTTCCCAGTCATCGTCCGCCTGACGCCATGCTCCCACTCACCATCGCCGTTTCCGTTTTGCTGTCGCTGATTCTCTATGCGCTGATGGGCGGCGCGGACTTTGGCGGCGGCATGTGGGATTTGCTGGCGGTCGGGCCGCACGCCGTGCGGCAGCGGAAAGCGATCGCGGAAACCATCGCGCCCATCTGGGAGGCCAATCATGTCTGGCTCATCCTGGTGGTGGTGCTGCTGTTCACCGGTTTCCCGGCCGCTTTCGCAGCGATGATGACGGCATTGAACATTCCCGTCACGGTGATGCTCATCGGGATCGTGTTGCGCGGCTCGGCGTTCATTTTCCGCAACTACGATTCGCGATCGGACATGGTGCAGCGGCGCTGGAGCACGGCATTCGGCATCGCCAGTTTCTTCACCCCATTTTTCCAAGGCATCATCCTGGGCGCTCTGGCCACCGGACAGATTCACGTCGTGAACGGCCAGGTGACAACGGGTTTTTGGGCGGGCTGGCTGACGTTGTTTGCACTCGCCTGCGGCGTGTTTGCGCTCGGTCTGTTCGCATTTCTCGCCGCCACCTACCTGACCGTCGCCATGAAGGACCACGCTGGCCTGCAAAATGATTTCCGGCTGCGGGCCATCTGGTCCGGTCTGGCCCTGGTGCCAGTTGCAACGGTGGTTTTTCTCACGGCAAAGCAAGGCGCGCCGGAACTCTTTCACGGATTGACGCATTGGTGGGCGCCGCTGCTGCTCAGCGCGACGGGCCTCTGCGCCGTTACCGCTTTCGTGGCCCTGTGGCGGCGGCGGTTTGTCGTGGCGCGAATGGCGGCCGTGGGCCAGGTGACGTTCATTCTCGTGGGATGGTGCCTGGCGCAATATCCCAATCTCGTCACACCGGATGTCACGGTCGCGAATGCCCACGCACCGGAAGCGACGTTGCGCCTGCTGGTCGCGGCCTTGGCCGCCGGCGCCTTCATACTGTTTCCATCGCTGTTTTTTCTGTTCCGCCTTTTCAAGGATAACTCGCGCCATTGACCGAGAAACCATCCATGAAATCAAACCAACCATAGCCATGGCTGCACAAATCTTCCTGATCCGCCACGGGGAAACCCAGTGGTCCCTCACCGGCCGGCATACCGGCCGCACCGACCTGCCGCTCACCGAAAACGGCGAACGCGACGCGACGCGTCTCCACACACTACTGCAAAAGATCACCTTCACCCACGTGCTCACCAGTCCCCTGCAGCGTGCCCGACAGACCTGCGAACTGGCCGGCTTCAGCACAGCGGCACGGGTGGAGCCCGATCTCCAGGAATGGGATTACGGCAACTACGAAGGCCGGACGACCGCAGAAATTCACACGGAGCAGGCGCGATGGAACCTGTTTCAAGACGGCTGTCCGCAGGGTGAATCGGTGGAACAAATTTCCCAACGAGCCGACCGGTTGCTGGCTGCTGTCCGATCGATGGATGGAACGGTTGCCCTGTTTTCGCACGGCCACTTCCTGCGTGCGCTTGCCGTGCGCTGGATCGGGCGGCCGGTCCAGCAGGGCCAGCATTTTGCCCTGGATACCGCTTCGCTCAGCATTCTCGACCACGAACACCCTGACCGTGCGACCCCGGTCATCTCGCTTTGGAACGCCAAACCAGCAAGACTGGCAGGGGAAGATACAGGACCTTAAATCCTGCCCCGTCGCAAAATGCCAGAAGTCTCTCGCCTCGTAGACAGCGAGATATCGCCTGTCACCATCAAGATTGAAAACCACATGATGGAAACCAAAGGAACGAGAAATTCATTCATGCCACCAATTTCAGCTGTGTGCGCCCCTGGAGACAAAACTGACTGGCGGATTTTGATCACTGACAGCGGATTAAGCCACCTCCATTGGCCGCAGTGATGTAGTGAGCAACCAGCCACTGGAAGCGTCAACATCAGCCGATCCTCAACTTCCATGATGGCAGGGAGTTGTCGACTGAACCGAAGTCGCTCACCGATTGCGAAAGAACCTATAATGTCCGCTGAAAATCAGTTTGCTCACGGCTACTTTACCAGCCGGGCCGTTCTGATGGGAATCGGCAATTAAATCGCCCTGTTTTCGCGGAAATTTGCATCAGCCAGGCGTCGTGTTTGTTGCACCCGACACAAGATCGTCACCAACGCTTCGAGCATTGCTGCGGATGATTCACACACTTTTAAGCCAATTGCAAATGATTGGTATTGACTCGGACGCTTGCAAAGAATTCTTGCAAATTGTTTTCGATAATCTCCCTGCCCGCCGGGCAAACACGGGATAATTTAGCCATCAACAGCACTCAAAAAAGGAAATAATCATGATTCAGGTCACTTCACCGGGTGTTTATATCGAAGAGTTGCCGAGCGGCGTGCACACCATCACCGGTGTAGCGACCTCGATCACCGCCTTCGTTGGTTACACCAAGCGCGGTCTGGACAACCGGGCCACCCAACTCCTCAGCTACGCGGATTTTGAACGCCAGTTTGGCGGACTCGCCGCCGACAGCGAAGTCAGCTACGCCGTCCAGCAATTCTTCAACAACGGCGGCAATCAGGCCTACGTCGTGCGCGTGCCTCGCGATGGTTCGACCGATGCCGGCGTCACCCTGCGCGACAAGCTCAGCGCCGGAAAAAGCGCCCTCAAGGTCGCCGCGCTCAGCGCCGGCTCCTGGGCCAACGGCATGCTTATCGACATCGACTACGACGGCATCGTTTCCACCGACACCACCTCTTATAACATCACCATCACCGATCCTTCCACCGGCACGGTCGAAAGCTTTCTCGTTTCCCAGGACTCCACTAAAAACAACTACGTCGTCTCCATCATTAACGATGAGGATAACGGCTCGCAGCTCATCAGCGTCACCGTACCGGATGCAACCGCCGGCCGCCCCATGCAAAGCGGCACTTCCGGTGGCGATATCACCATACCGAGTTCGGGCCTTGCCGGACCGCTTACGATCACGGTCACGAGCGATGTGCCCGGCAGCGGCACGACCATCACCGCCCTCTCCGTGCCCATTCTGGCCACCGGCGAATCCGCCACCACGATTCCCGGCCTCGCGCGCGTGGTCGAGCGCAAGCTGAACCAGGCGCTCGGCAACCAGCTCGCCGGCACCTCCGCCAGCTGCGAACCGAATGAAAACGGCAAGGGCCTCCGCATTGTCGCCCAGTTTTCCCAGGATCTGCTGCCCGGCACCGCCGATGCGCAGCTCACGTTCGCCGGCGCTGATGCCGCCACGCTTAAGCTCAACGCGGCCTCCGCCGATGCCAATGTCGCCCATTACGTCCTCGGCTCCGGCCGGACCGTCTTCGCGCAAACCGGGGCCTCCTCCGGCTCCGATGGCACGGCCCTGCCGAATGCAACCGAACTGATCGGCGATTCCGGGGCCATTCCTCCCACCGGAATTTACGCCCTCGATAAGGTGGACCTGTTTAATATCCTCTGCATTCCCGATGCGACGCGGGCCACGGCGGGCGACCCGAATACACCCGACTTCGACGCGGTCACGATCCAGACCATCTTCAGCACCGCGCTGACCTACTGCGTCTCGCGCCGGGCCTTTCTGCTCGTCGATCCGCCTCCCAACATCAACAATGTGGACAAGGCCACCGACTGGAAGGCAAACGTCCTCTCCAATCTCGGCGAGTCCTACGGCGCCGCTTATTTCCCCCGCATCCGGCTGGCGGATCCACTCAACGATTACCAGCTCCGCACTTTCGCGCCCTGCGGCGTCATCGCCGGCCTCTACGCCCGCATCGACAGCACCCGCGGCGTCTGGAAGGCCCCGGCCGGCATCGAGGCCACCCTGGCCAATGTGCAGGGCCCGGTTTACAAACTCTCCGACCTTGAAAACGGCGTGCTGAACCCGCTCGGCCTGAACTGCCTTCGCTCGTTCCCCGTTTACGGCAACATCTGCTGGGGCGCGCGTACGCTGCGCGGCGCCGACGCGCTGGCCGACGACTGGAAATATGTTCCGATCCGCCGGCTCGCGCTCTTCATGGAGGAGAGCCTCGTCCGCGGCACCCAGTGGGCCGTCTTCGAGCCCAACGACGAGCCGCTCTGGGCGCGCATCCGCCTTAACATCGGCGTCTTCATGATGGGTCTCTTCCGGCAGGGCGCCTTCCAGGGCTCCACGCCCGACCAGGCCTTCTATGTCAAATGCGACAGCGAGACCACGACACAGGCCGACCGCAATCTCGGCATCGTCAACATCCAGATCGGTTTTGCCCCGCTCAAGCCCGCTGAATTCGTCGTCATCAGCATCCAGCAGATGGCGGGCGATCTCTCATAAAACCATTAACCGGAGAAAACTTTTATGGCTACAGGCTTTGTCACCAATCCGCACCGCGTCGATCCCTACAAGAACTTCAAGTTCCGCATCGTCTGGGACGGCAAGACCGTCCTCGGCATCAGCAAGGTCGGTTCGCTCAAGCGCACGACCGAACTCGTCAAACACCGTGAAGGCGGTGAAAACTCCACCGACCATAAATCGCCCGGCCGCACCAGTTATGACGCCGTGACGATGGAACGCGGCATCACCCACGATCTGGCCTTCGAGGCGTGGGCGAACATGGTCCATCCCTACGGCGGCGACGCCGGCATGGACCTGGCCAATTACAAAAAGGAGCTCACCCTCGAGGTCCTGAACGAACGCGGCCAGGTCGCCAAACGCTACTTCCTTCACAATTGCTGGGTCAGCGAATTCAGCGCCGTGCCCGATCTCGACGCCAACGCCAATGCCGTGGCCATCGAACATCTCAAAATCGAGCTCGAAGGCTGGGAACGCGATCCCAACACGAAGGAACCTGACGAAACCGGAGCCGTGCCTCCCGCTCCGTAACGCCGCCCTTCATCCCGTCCCGCCATGGCGGCTCCTGCACCACGAGCGGATGCCAGCGATGCCGCCGCGGCTGCGCCTCACTCCGCAACCGCGGCCTTCGCCCTCCGTACCACCGACTGGGAACGCACGCTTCTCGCGTGCGACTTCGCCTCGCGTGACCGCCCCGCGCTGGTCACGGCCCTGCTGCTCGCGTTCCTGACGAAGCCTGACGGCACACCCGTCGAACCGGTCGAAGTCTGGAATCTGCCCGTAAGCACGCGCCATCTTTCGCTCGTGCGCATCAGCACCGCGCTGGATCATACGGACACGTTTGCCCTGCAGCTGCGTTGCCCACACGACGACTGCCGCGAACTTTTGGAAGTGCCGCTGGCCATCGCCGCGCTCACCGCGCTCCACGATGAACATGCCGCACAAAAAAACCTGGCTATGCCCGGTGACGGTACGGCCACCAGCACCCTTCGCCGGCCGACCGGTGATGACCTCCGCCGCTGGCGCGCCGCCGGTGAATCCATCGCTCATCACGCCATGCTGCGCGACCTCGTCCTGGCCGGCGAAACGCCGGCTGATCCCGACCCGCTGACCGAGGCCTTGGAAGCTTTCGATCCATTACTCGCCTTCACGCTGTCGCTCACCTGTCCCTCCTGCGGACGGAGTGCGGATCACCTGGTCGATCTTGAGGCGCTCGCACTGGCGCGCCTGCAAGCCCGCCAGACGCTCCTGCTGCGTGAAATCCACCGGCTCGCGGGCGCTTATGGCTGGACCGAATCCGAAATCCTCGCCGTGCCCGCCGCCCGGCGCGTGCGTTATCTCGAACTGGTTGAAGCCGCGTCCTCGCCATGAGCCGCTACTTCCAACAACTCGCCCGCCATGCCGGCCTCGCTCCCTCTGCGCCGGTCCCGGCCGGTTTGCCTGCGACTGCCATACCTGCCGTTCCTCACGCTGATATCACGGAGGAAATCGTCGAACGCGATGCCGTTCCCACCCAGCCGGGCGTGGCGACCGCATTCGCATCCCCGCCCGATTCGATCGCCCAGCCAGCCTCGAATCCGCCCGCGGAAGCCGGCTTCTCCGCCCACGCCCAGGCCTCTGAAAAGATTTCGATTCCGGTCCTCCCGGAAAAAGATCCGGCGCCCTCCCGATCCATTCCAGCGGAGCATACAACGAAAAATCCGGCGGCTCCCGGTCGCTCGCCCGTCTCGACGAAGCCTCCGGCCACACCGGATGCCGCAACCGTGATCCAGCAGGTCATCGCCTGGGTCTCCGAGCCGGAGCGCGCCCGCGCCGCACCGTCCGCCGCTTCTCCCGCCTCGGCGCTTCCCGCCGGCAAAAGCATTTCCTCTCCTGTTCCATCCCTGACCCCGGCCGCAAATACGCTCCCGGCCGTCTCGCAACCAGCGACGGTGAAAATCATGCCGGCTTCCCGGAAGGCCCCAGCCCGGCCATCGCCCGCGCCGGATAAAAAAGACCCCGCGGCCGATCAAGGCACCCCAGCCCGGCTGGAAGTCATGGCCTCGCCGGCGTCCCCCCCCCGGTCCCGGCCTGGTCCGCCCGCCAGAACCTCAGCCCCGCGGAGTGATGATTCCGCCCAAGAATTTCATGTATCCATTGGATCAATACATTTGACCGTCGAGACTCCGCCTCCGGCCCCGCCGCCCCGGGCGCCCGCGCCGCGCCCGGCCCCCGCCTCCACCGCGCCGGCGCGCACCGGCGGCCTGCCGACCAGCGCCCGCCGCCACTACCTGCGCTCCTTCACCTGACACCATGGCCCTCGCCGACACCACGGGCGCCATCGGCGCCGTCACCAATCTCCTGAGCGACTACCTTGTGCGTCGCGCCCAGCCTGCCGTGACCCACGTCTCCGTCGGGCGGCCTGAGTCGGCCGCGAACAATATCAACAACCCCAAGTTCAACCTCTTTCTCTACGAGGTTCATTTTGACGGCAGCATGCGCAACGTTTCCCTGCAGGAGGGCCAGCCGCCGCCGCTTTGGCTGACGCTCAAATACCTTATCACCGGTTTCGACGAGGATGGCGAAAGCGACTCCGCCGACGCGCAGGCGATCCTCGGCCTCGGCCTCAATGCCCTGCAGGAGCTCAATTATCTCCGTCTCGACAGTCTCGTAGCAGCCGATGTCCAGAAGGCCCTCTCCAGCAATCCCGAACCGCTCAAGATCACCTTCGACGATTCCACGCCCGACCTGCTGGGGCGCATCATGCAGGGCACGGATGAAAAATACCGCCTGTCGGTCGGCTTCCAGGTCCGTCCCGTCTTAATCGCGCCCGCGCAACCCTCGTCGTTCTCGCTGCTCGTCGGCATCGACTACACCGTTTCGCCCCCCGGACTCACCGGACCCGATGCGGTCGGCCTCGACATTCTGCCCTCGATGGGTCCGCAACCTGACGACGTTAATCCCGCCCTCGTGCAAATCGGCGACACATTCGATGTCACCGGCAACAACCTCAAGATTGCCGACCTCGAGGCCCTGCTCGGCGACGCTTCGCTGACCATCACTGAACAGCATCCCGACCGGCTGACCTGCAGCGTCGATACCTCGCTCGGCTCCGGCACCGTGCTATCGGCCGGCGATCTTCCGCTGACCATCCGGCAGGATCTTCCCGGCGGCCGTTTCCGTTCCGGCCCGCTGCTGGTCGTCACGCTTCTGCCCACGCTCTCCACTGCCGCCCCCGGCACGCTCACGATCTCCGCCGGCCAGGCCTCCGGCACGATCCTCCTCACCGGTCTGCTGCTCGGCACCTCCGACGACGATGTGCTCGTGGCGCTTTACGATGCCAACGGCGCGATCGCCGGCACCTTCGACACTGTCACGAGCGTGGCCAACCAGAAAAAGCTTACGGTCACGATTCCGGCCACCCGCGCCGTGCCCACCGGCAATTACCGCGTCATCCTGCGCGTCAACGGCGCCCAGGCCAAAAGTTCACCCGCCATCACCCTCGCCTGATGCCTGCCGCCGCTCCAGCTGTTGCCTCCACCCCGCGCTCCTCGCCATCGTCGCGCGCCCCGGCTGTTCCTGCCGTCTTCCTGCCCTCGCTCAAGGCCGGCGACGTGGTGGCCAACCATTGGCTGCGCCAGGTCACCCTGCGGCTGCGCCGTGAAATCTCCTGGCTCTGGCATGAACGCGGTGGCCAGGCCGTGGAAAGCTCCGGCCGGCTGCCCCCCTTCCACGACAAACTCGCCACGGTGCTCGACCTCGCCCGTTACGCGGAGCAGAAAGCCGCATTTTTCTCCACCGACACCGCCGCGCGCTATCTCACGTCGCTGCTCGCGGAGCCTTCTCCAGCGCCGGCCGAAAATTCCGCTCACGGCACCTTTGCCTGGGCCGTGCATTCGCTCGCGCTCGACAAAGCCGCAACCTTCGTGCTCGCGCTCGGGCTCATGCCCGCGGTCGATCACGCGGCTGGCACCGTTTTTGCCTCCATCCTCAACGACCCCGGCCGGACTTTTCCCACCCTTGGCCTCGCGCAACGCCTTTGGGAGCAGCCCAATGAGATTCTCGCCCTGGCTGATCCCGCGCATCCGCTCTGGCGCAGCGGGCTTCTCTCCCGCCCGATCGAGTCGGCTGCGGTGGAATGGGATACCCCGCTGGTGGTGCCGGCCCTGCTGACTTCTGCCCTGCTTTTTCCCGCTTCACCCCAGCCTTCCGCTTTGCGGGTGCTTTCCGCCGCGCCCGACGTGCCTCTGCCCGCCGGAGCCGATCTTGTGCTGGCGCGTCTTCGTGCCGCCCCCGCTGACCTCCCGCGCCTGCAGCCCCTCATCGGCGCGCCCGGCGCCACGCTCACCGATACAGCCGCCGTCCTGGCCCGCTCCGCCGGTCACACGTTGCTTTCCCCGGTTCCCGGTCTTCCCGTGCCGCTCGCCACGCTCTGCACCTTCGCCTGGCTGCACGGCGCCGACCTTTTCATCGAGCTCGATTCGTCCCGCGACGGGCATGAGGAAAAATTCCCCGCCACGCCGGCCCTGCCCGTCACCCTGTTTCTCGGCCTCCATGACCGCGCAGCACTCAAACGCCTGCCCGCGGCCGGCCTTCTGCCCGCCCTCACCCTGCCGGCACTCACGTACGCCCAGCGCCGTGAGCTCTGGCATCGCGTGCTCAAACCCGTGCTCACACCCGCACTGATTCCAGCCGTCGATGAATTTGCCCGGCGCTTCCGTTGCGAACGCGCCTCCATTCTCGCCGCCGGCCGCAGCCTCGTCGCGCTCGGCCGTCCGCTCACGTCCGACGATCTCATGGCCGCCTGCCGGGCCGAACTGAATATTGAAGTCAGTGATCTCGCGCAGCTCGTCACGCCACGGTTCGAGGAACAGGACCTCATGCTGCCGCCGAAGCAGTCGCGGCAGATCCGCGAGGTCGTCACCGCCATGCAGGCCATCACCGAGGTGCATTATGGCTGGGGCGCGGCCCGCGCGTGGAACGAATGCGGCCTCTCCGCCCTCTTCGCCGGTCCGCCCGGCACGGGCAAGACCATGGCCGCCGAAGTCATCGCGGGACGCCTCAACCTGCCGCTCTACCGCATCGACCTCTCCCAGGTCGTAAACAAATACATCGGCGAAACGGAAAAGAACCTCCGCCGCCTTTTTGACGCGGCCGACGCCTCCGACGCGGTGCTCTTTTTCGATGAGGCCGACGCCATCTTCGGCAAGCGCACGGAGGTGAAGGATGCGCATGACCGCTACGCCAACCTCGAGGTCAGTTACCTGCTTGAGCGCATGGAGCGCTTCAAGGGCCTCGCCATCCTCGCCACCAACCGCAAGAAGGACCTCGACGAGGCCTTTTTGCGCCGGCTGCGCTACATTGTCGATTTCCCGCTGCCCGGCTACGACGAGCGCCTGCGCATCTGGCGCCAGATCCTGCCGGGCAACGTCGACTGCTCGCGGCTCGACCTGCCGTTCCTCGCCCAGAAGCTCCCCCTGGCCGGCGGCCATCTGCGCTCCATCGTCTTCAACGCCTGCCTGCAGTCCGCCCGCCGCGGCTCGAAGGCCGTCCTCACCATGCCGGCCGTCCTCGCCGCCGCCAAGCGCGAGTACGAAAAGCTCGACCGACCGCTGAGCCGCGACCAGCTCGGCGCCCATGTTGCCGCCGTCGAAAGCCTCGACACTTCGCCATGAAATCCACGCTGCATCTCGATTCGCTCCACCTGAAGCTGCGCGGCCTGCCCGCGGCCACCGCCGCAGCCGCCGTGCGCGACCTCGGCCCGGCGCTCGCGCGCGAACTCGCCGGCGGCGTGAAATCCGCCACCTCCGGGCCGCTGGCGGTCTCGCGTAATGTATCGGCCCAGGCATTACGCGGTGCCATCGCCACACGCGTGGCCGGCGCGCTCCAGTCCCACCTTGGCCCCCAACGCTGACGACACTTCACTATGGCCTACCTTCTCCGCGGCGCTCTCATCGAATACGGCTCGGGCCTCATCGGCCCGATCCCCAACATTGTCATTTTCCAGTTCAATCCCGAGAGCCTCACCCGCAGCCTTACCATCCCGCCGCGGCCGACGGGCGCCTCGGCGCGCGAAACGACCCAGGCCGGTGAGATCACGGTCGAGACGATTTCGTTCAAGGCCCAGTTTTCCGCGGCCGACATGCTCAAGGACAACAACGTCCTGGCCCGCACCTTCGGTATCGGCCCGCAACTCTGTGCCCTCGAGAAAATGGCCCACCCCAGTTCGGAAATCGCCGGCCTGATCGGTGCGGCACTGGACGCCATCGGCGGCGCGCTCGGCCTCGGTGGCGCCTCCAGCGATCCGCCCACGCAGCCCATCCCGCGTGAACCCTATCCCAAGCTTCTTTTCATCTGGGGGCTCACCCGCGTCCTCCCCGTCACGCTCAGCTCCCTTCGCATCACCGAGCTCCTCTACGACCAGATTCTCAATCCCATCCAGGCCGACGTCGACATCGAGCTCACCGTGAACGAGGTCGACAACAGCTCCGACGACGACATCGCCAAAGGCGCCTACGAATACACCACGATCGCCAAGGAAGCCCAGGCCATCGCCAACCTCGCCAATACCGCCAGCCAGGCCGTCCAGCTCATTCCGTTCTGACCGCCATGTTTCTCGACAACTCACGCTACGCCAAGCAGCCCACCGCCGACGTCACCACGCCCGACGGCCGCACCGTCACCGCGCTGACGCTCCGCACCCTGCCCGCCGTTTCCGGCAATCCGCACACTGTCCTCGACCAGGACCGGCTCGACCTGCTCGCGAGCGACACCTATAGCGACCCGACCAAATTCTGGCATGTCGCCGACGCCAATACGGCGCTCGACGCCGCGCGCGAGCTCACCGCCGAGCCCGGCGACACGCTCAACCTCCCTCCGACCTGATGCCCTCCAAGCAATTCAGAATGTATTTCAACGGTACGGCCGCGACGCAGGACCAGCTCAACCGCGTCGAGGAGATTGCCGTCGAGCAGGCCGCCGATGCGGCCTGGGAGGCTCGCATCCAGCTCATTGTCTCGCTCGATGAAAACGGCAACTGGCAGAATACGGACGACACTTTCACGGACGACTTCTCCCGCGTCCGCATCGAACTGCAATTCGACACCGACCCGTGGGTCGCTCTCATCGACGGATCCGTCGTCGGCGTCGACAACAGCCTGCACAATGAACCCGGCCGGAGCACGATCACGCTGATCGTGCAGGACGACAGCGTGCTGCTCAACCGCACCGCGCAAACCCAGGTCTTCGAAGGCCAGTCCGATTCCGATATCGCGAGCCAGCTCTTCAGCGCCGTGCCCGGCATCACCCCCGGCAACATCCAGACCACCACGCCCTCCTCCGATCCGCTCGGCGGCGTCACCGTGCAGCGCGAAACCAGCATGCAGCTGCTCCGCCGCCTCGCCCGCCGCAACGGCTTTCACGCCTACGTGCTGCCCGGCGACACGCCCGGCCAGAGCCAGGGCTGCTTCGCGCCCTATCCCAGCGATCCCACCCCCGGCCTGTCCACGCTCATCCTCCTCGGCACCGACCGCAACATGGAGAGCTTCTCCGCCACCAACGACGCCCAGGCTCCCACCACTTACAGCGCGAGCACGCTCGGCATCAGCGACCGGTCCACGGACGACCAGACGTCCAGTTTCAGCGACCTGCCCCAACTCGGTGACGAGACGGCCTATGACAACCCGTCGTCGACCGGCCAGGATTTTCTCTCGCCGTCCGACCTCGACGAGGATCCCGACCGCGCCACGAGCGCGGCCACCACCCGCTCAGCCTACAGCATCCACGCCAACGGCCGCACCCTGCCCGACTGCTACGACAGCATTCTCTGGCCCTACGATGTGGTCACGGTCCAGGCCGGCCCGATGCAGCACAGCGGCGACTACGTCGTGACCAAGGTGCGCCACCTCATCAACCGTTCGCTCCACTCGCAGGAGTTCGAACTCGTCAGCGATTCCCGCTCGAGCGTGAGCAGCAGCGGCGGCAACCCCCTTTCTGGCGTATTCTAAAAATGAATACCGACATCCAGTCCCTTGCCCTGCGCACGGCGGAGAACGCCAATTCCCGGTTCTTCGGCAAGTACCGCGGCACCGTGGCCGAGCTCGAGAGCGACGGCAGTCTCTGCCGCCTGCGCGCCTACGTGCCCGATGTCTACGGTTCGGGCGTCAAGTCGCCGCTGGCGCTCCCCGCACTGCCGTTCGCCGGCCCCTCCCACGGCTTCGTCCTCATGCCGGAGCAGAACGACGGCGTGTGGATCGAGTTCGAGGCCGGCGACATTTCGCGCCCGATCTGGACCGGCTGCTGGTTTGCCCAGGGCGACCGGCCCGACCCGAGCACCGCGAAGGCGCGCGTCCTCGCCACCACCGCCGGCCACAAGCTCGTGCTCGATGACGACGCACAGAAGGTGCAGCTCCTCCACGGCGGCGGCGCCGAGCTCACCATGGAGCAGAACCAGATCACGCTCAAGCTCGGCTCCTGCTCCATCGTGATCTCGCAAAGCGACATCAACATCAACGACGGCATGGTCAAAATCACCACCAGCGGCGCCAGCCTGGTGAACGATGCCTTGAAAGTCGGCAGCTGAAACTCCCATGCCCGCCATTCTCACCACCCTAAGCACCGCCCAATGCCCGCATGGCGGCACCGTGCAGCTGACCACGACGGCCAACGCCGTCGCTCAGATCGACGGCGGCTATGCGCTGCTCGAATCCGACATCCACATCGTGGCCGGCTGCTCGTTCAACATTTCGGGCAGCCCTTCGCCCTGCGTCACGGTGCAATGGTCCGGCGGTTCCACCCAGGTGAAAGTCAACCAGGTGGGCGTGCTGACCAGTTCCAGCACCGGCCTGTGCATGGGCGCGGGCGCACAGGGCTCCGCGATCATCGGCAGCGTTCAAAGCAAAGCCACCGCCCAATGAGCACCAATCCCGACGGCCGCCATCTCGCCTTTCCCTTCCAGATCGCCTCGGATGGTCGCACTGCCACGCCCGACTCGTTCGCCGACCATGTGCGCGACGAGGTACTCCAACTTATCCTCACTTCCCCGGGCGAACGCGCCTTCCTGCCCGATTTCGGCGGCGGCGCGCGCAAGATCGTTTTCGAGCCCACCAGCGACGTGCTGCGCGGCATGCTTCAGGCCCGCCTCACCCAGGCTTTCAAAAAGTGGCTCAACACCCGCTGCACGCTCGAAAACCTTGATGTCAACTTCCAGGGCGAGCTCGTCGAGATCACCGTCCAATACCGCATCGCCGGCACCACCGATTCGCAGGTGCTCAAGTTCCAGCGCACCGGCAGCTGATTCCCGCCATGAGCATCATCCACCAAGACGCCCTGAACGACCGCGCCAACAACCTTGGCACGTTCAACGGCGCGCGCCTCGTCCTCGTGACGCTGCTGCCGGCGGGCACGCCGACCACGGCGCAGCTGGAGGTCACCTTCTATAACAAGAACCACCTGCACCAGATTCTTCACGACCTCACGCTGCATCCCAGTCACCTCGGCTCGACCTTCACCCTGCGCGGTGGCCAGCGTTTGCGCGCCGGTTCCGCCACCGGCCAGGTGCAGATCACCGGCATCGCGGCCGGCGGGGCCGCCAACCAGCTGCTTCTCACCGTCGCGCCCATCGGGGACTATTCGACCTACACGCTCGTCATCCTGGCCGATGGGTTCGACCCGCTGCTCAGCGAAATTCCCTTCAAGTTCCGCCCCGGCTGCTTCACCAACGACTGCGCGCCCGCCTGGGATCCCGGCGTGCCGGCCCAGCCCGCGCCCGCGATCGATTATCTGGCCAAGGATTACGATTCCTTCCGCCACACGCTCATCGCGGCGATGATGCAGCGCGTGCCCGGCTGGCAGGCCACCAGCGAGGCCGACCTCGACCAGGTGCTCATCGACCTCTTCGCTGCTGCGGCCGACGAGCTGAGCGATTATCAGGATCGCGTCATGGCCGAGGCGTTTTTCGGCACCGCGCGCAAGCGCGTCTCCCTCGCCCGTCATGCGCGGCTCATGGATTACCACATCCAGCAGGGCAACCAGTCCAGCAGCTGGCTCGCGCTCGAAATCGACGGCACGGCGGCGGCGGCGTTCACCCTGCCCGAAGGTTTCCTCGTGTGGGCCGGCGATCCCGCCCAGCCCGCGGCCGGCATCCCTTTCGCCACGCGCGCGCCCGCGACCTTGAAGCAAATTTTCAACGAATTACAGCTCTACACCTGGAACGACGTCATCCCCTCGCTCTCGGCGGGTGACACCAGTGCCGACCTCGTGCCTGCGTCGTCCTTTGGAGGCAAGGCCGATTGCGACACCATCGTCGCGGACATCCAGTCCGGCGCCATCACGCAGCTGCTCATCCAGGAATGGCTGAACCCATCGACCGGGCGGCCCGCCGGCGCCAACCCCGACAAACGCCAGCTCCTGCGCCTGCTGCCCGGCACCGCCGGCGCCGCTACCATGCACGATCCGGTGCAGGACGTCTGGTTCGTCCGCATCACCTGGCAGGACGAGGACCAGCTAAAATTCAATTACTGCTTCACCGTCTTTTGCCCCGGCACCAAGGTCGAAAACTGCACGCTTTTCCACGGCAATCTCGCGCTCGTGCACCAGGGCTTTCCGGCCCAGACGGTCTTCCGCGACACCGATGCAATCACCGGCCCCAATGAACTGCATTACGAGCGCGACCCGGATCTGGCCACGCGCTACGGCATCCTCTGCCGCCTGCCCAGTTCACCACTGGCCTACCTGCCGACGCCCACCGGCGGCGAGATCCCGCCGCAATCCACCTTGACCGTGCAGGTCGAAATCCCCGGCAGCGGCACCGAGACGTGGGAAGAGGTCATCAGCCTCGTGCACAGCGATGACGAAAGCATGGATTACGCGGTCGAAACCGACGAACGCCAGCGCAGCCTGATCCGTTTCGGCAATGGCACCAATGGCATGCTGCTTCCACCCGGCACCGTGGTGACGTGCGATTACCAGGTGGGCGGAGGCGCCGGCGGCAACGTCGGACGCGACACGCTGGATAATTTCTTCACCGTGCTTCCCGCCGACCACAACTCGCTCGGCGTGCTGCGCACCTATTTCGAGAATTACTTCACGCTGTATCCCACCACGCGCGTCACCGCCTGCTGGAATCCCTTCGATGTCACCGATGGCGCCGATCCTGAACCGGTGGATAAAATCCTCCGCAATGCGCCCGAGGCCTACAGCGCGCGCCAGCTCCGCGCAGTCACCCTGTGCGACTACATCGCCCGCGCCGAGGAAGTGCCCGGCGTTTCCCGTGCCGTGGCCAGTTACGCGTGGACCGGCAGCTGGCGCACTGTGCGGATCGCCGTCGATCCGGTTGGCACGTCCGAGCTGACCGAGCCGCTTTACGAGGCGATCTCGGCCCACCTCGAAACCGTACGGCTCATCGGCGAGGATCTTGAAATCCGCCCGCCGCTCTTCGCGCCACTGGCCATCGAGGTCTCCCTCTGCGTCAGCTCCGACGTGTGGCCCGAGGATGTGCAGTACGTGCTCGAGCAGGAATTTTCCGACAGCTACACGCCGGACGGCCGCATGGGCTTCTTCCATCCCGACGCCTGGACCTTCGGGCAGGCGTTGCATGCGAGCCAGATCGAGGGACGCATCCATCAGGTGCCTGGCATCGAGCACATCATCTCGATTTCGTTGAAACGCTGGAATGACCCCACCACGCCAGCGAGCGACCTCGTGGAAGTCCGCTTCAACGAGATCATCCAGGTCAAAAACGATCCTGACGCCATGGAACTCGGCTACATCAACTTCACTCTCGAAGGAGGCCGCCAATGAGCGAGGAATGCGTCAACGATTGCGTCGCACCCGACCTGTTTCCGCGCCGCCCCAACAACCGTCCCGCGCTTCCGCGCATCGGCTACCGCATCGGTGCGTACGCGGATTTCCGCCAGCATCTCCTGCGCCAGCTCAATCTCGATCCGATCCTGCAGCCGTGGACCCATCGCACGCCGGACGACCCCGGTATCGCACTGCTGGAAAGCGCCTCCATCCTCGGCGACATCCTCACCTTTTACCAGGACCTCTACGCCAATGAGGCCTTCCTGCGGACCGCACAATGGCGCGACAGTGTCGCGCAACTCGTGCGCCTGCTCGGTTACCGCCTGAAGCCCGGCCTCGGCGGCCAGGGCCGTTTCGCCTTCGAGATCAAGGGCACCGCCACGGTCACCGTGCCCACCGGCTTCCCGCTCAAGGCCCAGCTCGACGGCACCACCGACACGGCGGATTTCGAGACCCTCGCCGATCTCACCGCCTATCCCTTCCTCAGCCGCTTCAACCTTTATCGTCCGCGCAAATACAGATCCCATCTCGGCGCCGGCGCCTACCGTTTCGAACTCGCCTCCGTCGATGGCGCCACCGACGCGCCCAGTGTCGCGGCGGCCGGCCTCAAAAAAGGCGACCGGCTGTTCCTCGTGCCCGACGAATCGATGTGGAGCGTGGCCGGCACCCCTTTCACCACCCAGCAGGCGCATCAAATCGTCACCGTCAGCCAGGTCACGACCACGCTTGGTCGCGTCATCGTCGAAATCGACGGCCATCTGGCCGACACCTGGAGCACGCCAGTCACCGCCTACCGCATCGGCCGCACCTTTCATCACTTCGGCTACAACGCGCCGGTCAAAACCATCACCAATCAGCTGGATGGCAGCAAAAAAATCACCGGGAGCACGCAAAGCGACACCGTGTTCCGCCGCCATCTGGCCTATGATTGCGGGGACTCGGGAGCCAACATCGACCTGCCGCCGGACTTCCTGCCGCTGGATCAAGAGGTCAACGATCTTTCGGTAGGCGCCAAGCTCATCATCACCGGCCGGGCAGACCGCGACGATTTCGATCTCACCGGGACGCAGGAACGCTTTGCCATTGTGCGGACCATAGAGTCCCTCCGCGGCGCATCCATGCAATGGGGCAACCTCAGCGGCAGCTCGACTTTCGTGGACATCAGCCCCCGGCTTTTTCCCAATCTCGACGAAGGCACCGAATACGGCGCCGCCGACATCCGCAACATCCGCGTCTTTGAAGTCCTCGGCCCCGCGCTCACGCTCCGTCATCGCGCAACCTTCCGGAACAAGAAGTTCAACACCTCGCACAAGACCCTCTGTTTTTACGGCACCCAGACCGAGGCGCTCGCGCTCGTCAATCGCCCGCTTCTCCTGCAGCGTGATGCCGACGGCAAGATCGTCGAGCTCACGTGCACGAGCGCCACGAGCGACTTCGCTCCCGGCCCCGGCCGCGATGCGACCAACCCATGGATGTGGGATCTCGCCTTCGACAAGCTCCCGCGCCCGTTCAAGCACCGCCATTTCGACGAAACCACTCCCGCCGTCACCGTCTTCGGCAATCTGATCGACGCCGACCAGGGCAAAACCGAAAAACCCGCCATCCTCGGCAACGGCGATGCGCGCCAGACTTTCCAGACCTTCAAGCTTCCGAAGTCGCCGCTCACCTTTCACACCTCGGCGAGCGCCACGCCGCCCGAGGTGCCGAGCCTCACGATCTACGTCAACAATCGCGAGTGGAGTCGCGTCGATTCCTTTTTCGGCCGCGGTCCGCTCGAGGAGATTTATGTCGTGCGCACCGACAGTTCCGCCACGAGCTATGTGCAGTTTGGCGATGGCGAAACCGGCGCGCGCCTTCCCTCCGGCCTGCAGAATGTCACCGCGCTTTACCGCACCGGCTCGGGCGCGCATGGTGTGATCAAGCCCGGCACGAAAGTCCAAGCCGGTGCGCGCCTCGACAATCTCAACCAGGCCGACCTGCCCGGCGTCATCTCCGGCGGGGCCGATCCCGAGCCCGCCAATCAGGCCCGCACCGCCGCACCCGGCAAAGTGCAGAGCCTCGGCCGTCTCGTCAGCCTGGCCGATTACGAAAGTGAACTCTTAAGCATCGGCGGCGTCAGCCGGGTGGCCGCCGCCTGGGACGATTATGATGGCGTGCCCTCGGTTGTTCTCACCGTGCTGCTGGCCGCAGGCGAAGCCAACGAGTTCAATGACGTGCGCACCACCATCTCCGCCTATCAGCGCAGCCACGGCCCCAACCGTTTCCCGGTCGTCGTCACGCAGGGTCTCCTCCGTTACGTTTATCTCGACGTCCAGTACGCCTTCGACCCGAGCCTGCTGCGCGATGATGTCGAACTCGCCATGCGCACGGCGCTTGGCCTCGCGCCCGACGACACCAGCCCGCCCAGCGGTCTTTTTGCGCTCGGCGACCGCAGTTTCGGGGAGGCCGAATACGCCACTCGCATCGAGGGCACACTGCAGAACGTCCCCGGCATCCGCTGGTGCAAGGTCACCGCCCTCGGCCTGCTCGCTTCCGGCGACGACCCTTCAAAGCTCACCTCGCCCGCCGATCCCAAACCGCTGGCCGAAATCCTGACCTGCGCCGGCGTCGAAATTCTGCAGCTCGACGCCACCCATCTCACCCTCACCAGCGCCGCTCCGGCGGCCACCGATCCCTGCGCCACCACATGAGCACGCCCCGCGTCCCCCTTTTCACGCGCCTGCCGGAAATCTACCGGGTGCGCGACGCCGAGCAGATCCCCGCCGGACAACTCCAGGCCTACATGGCGCTTTTCGAAGACGCCTTCAGCGCGATTCACGCCAACATCAACGAGCTCTATCACGATTTCTTCATCGATACATGCGATGACTGGGTCGTCCCCTATCTCGCCGATCTCGTCGGCACGAGCCACCTCAAGGGCGACCCGCGCACCCTGCGCATGGACGTCGCCGACACGATCGCCCTGCGCCGCCGCAAAGGCACCCTCGGCGCCATCGAGCGCCTCGCCAGCGACCTCACCGGGTGGGCTTCGCACGGCGTCGAGCTGCGCGAAAATCTCGGCTGGCACCAGCACCTCAACCATCAGCGGCCCAACGCGCTCAACGACGAGCCTTATGCTTCGCCCACGCTCACGCGCTTCACCGTGCCGCGCGGCGGCACCCTGCCCGTGCGCGATCCGGCCATGCTCAGCCTGATCGACACGCCGTTCGATCGCTTTGCGCACACGGCCGACGTGAAGCCCGCGCTGCCGGGTGCCGTGCATTATAACCTTCCCAACCTCGCCATTTTCCTCTGGCGGCTCGCCGCCTATCGCATCCCGCTGAGCGTGCCGTTTTCCCCACGCAAGGCGCCCTATCCAAACGGCTACGCGACCATTTCCACCCCCGCGGCCGGCGAGGCGAAATACGGCGTGCACTTCGAGCTGCATCCGCTCGGCCAGCCGCTTCGGCTTTTCAACACCTACCAGTACGATCCCCAGTTGCAGCCTCCCGTGCTCACCCCGATCGACGGCTGTCCCAACCCCGTGCCGTGGGCCCGCCTCACCACCGGCGAGGAAGCCGCGAATCCGGCCGCCTATGTTTCCGTCGACACCTATGATCCCGCCTCGGCCGATCCCGACAGCGATTTCAATCTAAGCAAAGTCGGCCTCAATTTCTTCCTGCCGGACAGTCCCTTCGCCGGCAACACCTGGACTTTCCGCGGCGATAATCTCTGCGCCTGGGAGCCTGGCCTGCGCCGACCGCTGCGCGATCGCGAAATCATCATCGACCCCGAAATCGGACGCGTGACCATCGGCGTGAAAAAGCCCGCCGAACACACGGCACTCATCAAGTACCTGCTCGTCAGTTTCACCTACGGCGCCGTCGGCCCGATCGGCGCACAGCCGGTCACGCGTTCACCGCGGCCCACGACCTGGCAGGGCGATCCCGTCGATTTTCGTCCGATCACGGCCTACAACAATCCCGCCGCGCTGCAGACCGCGCTCAGCAACATCCAGAATTCGACCAATCCCATTGTCATCGAAATCCAGGACAGCCTGGTCCACGATCTGGATCTCTCCACCCTGCCCGGCATCGTGAATGAAGGCGGCCCCACGATTGAACTCAATCGTTCGCTCATTCTCCGCGGTGCCGACGGCCATCGGCCCATCGTGCGTCTCAAGGTGCCGCTGCGTTTCCGCCCGACCAATGTTTACAGCGCCACGCCCGCCACGCAGGACGCCTACGATGCGGCCAACGCCAATCTTGTCGTCCACCTCGAAGGCATCTACCTCACCCGCGCCAAGACGTTTGCGGCCGGCCATCCGCTTATTTCACGCGCGGCCGTCGCCAGCCTGGAGATTCTCGACTGTACGCTCGATCCGGGCGGCTTCCGCCAGCGCGACGGCACGCGTGCGACGCTCTGGCCCTCGCTCGACCTCCGGCAGCCCTATGGCTTCACCAATGCAAACGAAAAGGCCGCCTTCAAGCCCACCCCCAGTGTGCTCATCCAACGCACCCTGGCCGGTTCGCTCCATCTCGATCTCGGTTATCAACTTGAGATCGACGATTCACTGATCGACGCCGGCGCCGGCCCGGGCGACGACGGCTCCGCCGCTTTTGCCCTCGCCAACGCCACTCATCCCGCCACCGACTGGGGGCCGCCGACCATCCTCCATGGCGTCACCTTTCTCGGTCGCGTGCGCGCTGAAACCGCGCAGGGCGACGGCGCGATTTTCTCGCACACGCTCGAGGTGCACAACAACCAGCGCGGCTGCCTCAAGTTCTGCTATTTCTCCAACGAGGGCGACCGCCTGCCGCCGCACCACGCCTGCGTGGACGCAAGCGACGCCCGCCTGCTTTTCACCGACACCTGGTTCGCCGCGCCGGGCTACGGCCAGCTCGCGCTGGCCGCCGACGAGCGCATCCGCACGCGCGGCCCCGCCGACGATGCCATGGGCGCCACCGGGTTTCTGCTCGAGGCGCACAAGTGGGCGAACCTCAACATCCGCTTCCGCGAATTCATGCCGATCGGCGTGCGGCCGCTGCCCATTCCCGTGACCTGATCACGCATCCATAAAATTTCAATCAACCAACCCGCTCCCATTATGAAAGGCGACTTCTCCGACTGGCGCTTCGATCCAACCGAAAACTTCAACGGCGTCCTGCAACAGCAGGGCAAAGTGCTGCTTGATCGCGATTGGAACGAACAGACGCGCATCACCAAACACTGGCAGGACACCGCCGGCCGCGACGCCATCGGCCCGCTGGTCGCCGCCGTGCCCGCCGCCGCGCCGAACGGCTTCAAAATCGAGTCGGCCGCCAAGACCATCATCGGCGGCCAGAATGCCATCGAGCTGACCGTCGATCCCGGCCGCATTTGGGCCGACGGCCTGCTGGCCTACCTTCCGCCCGTCGACCCGGCCCATCCGACCGTCCCGGTCAACCGCGAGGCCACCTATCTCCAGCCCCCGCTGCAGGATCCGCCCGGCGACATCACTTCGCTGGCCACCGGCGTACGCGATTGTGTCGTGCTCGAGCTCAGCCGCGAGTCGTTCAACGGCTTCCAATGGCCGGACCGTCTTATCGAACCGGCGCTCGGCGGCCCCGACACCACCGAACGCGTCCAGACCAAGCTCGCGTTCAAGCTCTGGCGTCTAGCCGACGATGAGGACTGCCACACCATCCACGACAAGCTCCAGGATGATCCGGGCAAATTCGGAAAGCTCACCGTTTCGCTCCAGCCAACCACCGTGGTCCCAGGCGACTGCCCTGTGGTCGAGGGCGGCGGCTACACCGGCTTCGAGCACAATCTCTACCGCGTCGAGATCGCCGACGTCACTTCGGGCGAAGCCATGTTCAAATGGTCGCAGTGGAACGGCGGCCTCGTCGGGCGCGGGCTTTTCGATGCCAGCGGCACCCCAAGCAAAGTCACCCTCACCGCCAACCTGACCGCGATCATCAACTCGGGGCTTACTGATTTTTATCTTGAGGCGCTTGCCTATGACACCGATCTCGGCTGCTGGCGCGTCACCTACGGCGCCACCGCCACGCTGAACAACGACAACGAGCTCGAACTCGGCGCCACCGCCGTCTTCGGCACGTTTCCCACCTCGAGCGACCCGGTTTTCTTCCGGCTCTGGAACGGTCTTGAGCCGGTCTCCGATTACACCAACTCCGCCACGCCCGTGGAATTGCGCGACGGCATCCAGTTCGTCTTCGACGTCCCCGGCGCCAGCGCATTTTACCGTCCCGGCGATTACTGGACGTTTCCCGTGCGCGCCGGCGAAATCAAGAATCCCGACACGCTCATCGATGCGCAGCCGCCGGTCGGCGTCATCTATCACCGCGTCCCGCTCGCCGTCATCACCTGGGGCGCGAGCTTCGACACGACGGTCGACGGCGAGATCGAGGATTGCCGCCGCCGCTTCCGCCCGCTCACCCAGCTGGACACCTGCTGCACCTTCCGCGTCGGCAACGGCGATACCAGCATCGGCGATTTTGAATCGATTCAGGACGCCATCAACGCCCTTCCGCCCGAAGGTGGCGAGGTCTGCATCCTGCCGGGCACCTATACTGAAAACATCACGCTCCTCAATCTGAAGAATGTCACCATCAGCGGTTGCGGCCCGCGCACCGTCATCCAGAGCAAGCCTCCGATCAACGAAACTGGCTCGGCCGATCCGGTCATCTCCGTCATCGGCGGACGGAATATCACGCTCGAGTCATTCGCCGTGGAAGCCGACGACTCCGGGCCGGGCATCCTCATGCAGGGCTATAATTACCTGCTCGATAGCGAGGATGATCTCGCCACCGGCCCGCTGTTCAATGCGACTATTTCGGAAGTCCTGGTCAGCGCCGGACTCAAGAGCGCCGTGCGCGCCGAGTTTGTGCGCGGTTTGGTCATTCGCGGCTGCACGCTGACCAACGACGATGAAACCAACAACGAACACACGCTCGTCGTGCTGGCGGACGATGCCCTCATCGAGCGCAATTCCATCGAAGTCGCCATCCGCTCCAAGGAAATCAACGAGGGCTTTAACTTCAGCTCTTTCGACGCCGGCGGTTACGCCCTCGGCGGCTTGCAGTTGGAAGGCATGTGCGAGCGCGTGCGCGTCATTGACAACCTGATCCGCGGCGGCTCCGGCCACGGCATCACGCTGGGCAGCATCATCCCGGTCAACAACGACGGCAACCCCGTCCCGCCGGACACCACCGGCGGCGGCACGCCCATCGACCCCTGCGCCCCGACGCAGCCGGCGGGAATCCTGATCGACGAAATCGATCTCACCTTCACCTTCGGCGACGGTCAGGTCGCACAAATCGCTTCCGGGGGCGCCCTCTACGAAATCACAATCGAGCGCAACCGCATCTATGAGATGGGTGTATGCGGCATCGGGGTCGTCGGCTTCTTCGATCTCAGCACGACCGACCAGTTCATCTCCGTCTCCGGCCTGAATATCCTCGGCAACGACATCCGCCAAAACCTCCGCCGCGAACTCAGCCCCATCCCCGCGGCCAAGCAAAACACCATGGGCTACGGCGGCATCTCGCTCGCCGACGTCGAGGATCTCGTGGTGCAGGACAACCTCATAGCCCAGAACAGCGACAACGCTTATGACCCGGTGTGCGGCATCTTCGTGCTGCACGCGGAGGGCATCGACATTTCGCGCAACCGGATCCTCGAGAACGGCGAAAACATTCCCGACTCCTCGCTTGGCCTGAACATTCCCAAAACCGGCCACCATGGCGGCATTGTGATCGTCTACGGCCTCGCCCCCGCCACCTTCGGCACCATCGGAACCAATGACGTGGCCCTCGGCACCGGCGCCCCCGCCGTGAAGATCCACGCCAATGTCGTCACTGTCCCGCTCGGGCCGGCGCTTTGGATGCGCGCGCTCGGCCCCGTCTCGGTGCTCGGGAACCAGCTGGCCACGCGCGGCATCGTGCAGAGCGGTGTCAGCAACACCATGATCGGTGCCGCCGTCCTCATCGGAAACCTCGGCCTTTCGGAGGAAATTTATCTCCAGTTCATTTCCTATGCTGCCATCGCCAAGGGCAGCGTTAGCCCGCCCGAAACTCCGGGCAGCGCACCCAGCGCCATCGTGCTCGCGCCCAAGGCCGGCCTTGATGACTACGGCGTCGGACGCCTCCTCGCCAACGGCAATGTGCTCTTCGCCGAGAATCAGGTCCTGCTCAACCTCATCGAGACCGGAACCACGCTCACTTTTGCCGCCATCGCGATCATGTCGCTCGACGATATCAGCTTCCATGGCAACCAGTGCGACTGTGATCTGGCTGTGGATTACGTTTACTACAACGCGATGCTCTTCGGCTTCTCCGTGCGCGCGCATGACAACCGCTTCAAGGAGGGCTTCATGAACGCGTTGTTTTCCGCCGCGGTGCTCGGCTTCATGGCCTCGGCCTCGGGCAACCAGGCCACGCACTGCCTGCAGGTCAAGGGCTTCCTCCCCGCCCTGACCATCAAGACGCCCAACAGCGTTCTCATGAGCGCCCTCCTCCCCAGCTACTGCGAAAAGTTCGCCGTCATGACCGAGGCGTTCGGCAGCCAAACCCATAACTATTCAGCTTATCAGGTTAACCCTCAATCGCCATGATCAATTCCTCCGCCAATTCCGCCCCCGCGCGTGAAATTCCGATCGCCGACCTGCACAAGACGTTTGATGCGCAGATCAGCACGCTCGATCCGCAGCGCGCTCAGGATGTCGCCGATCTGGGTACCGTGCGCTCGGCCAAAGCCGCCACGCTGGCGCACGAGCAGAACTTGCTCACCCGCAAGCTCGGGGCCAATGACCCGCGTATCGCCGCCCTCGTCCAGCAGCAGGCCCGCAACGCCGCGCTGCAAACCGTGCTCACCGCGGAGGTCACCCGCGCGCAGACGCCCGCGCCCGCCGTCTCCGCCCAGAGCTACATCTTCCATGGGTATGTCTTCGATGCACAGAACCAGCCCCTGCCCAAGTTGAGCGTCGCCCTTTACGACGATGAAGGCAATTGGTTCAGCGAACTCGGCTATGGTTGCACGGATGAAAAAGGCTATTTTCTCATGCGTTATGACCGGGCGCAGAAGCCCAAACCGGCACCCGCGCCGCAACCCGCTCCCACCCCCGCCCCGCCGGCGCCGGCACCCGCTCCATCGCCAATTACCGGCAAGCTCTTTGGCACGAGCGAAGCCGATGTCACCAACGTCGTGACGCCGATCGACATAGTCGTGAAAAGATCCGGTGACACCACCGGCCGGTTTGACGTCAACATCCGCGTCTTTGATCAGCAACAAAAGCTGCTCTACTGCGATCCCAAGCCCTTGCAGCCGCAGCTCGGCCAGGTCGACTACCGGGTCATTATCATCGGCGCCGATGCCGCCACCTGCACACCCCCGCCGGATACCTCTTCACCCGGCACGACCGAAAAAAATCCCGGCACTTACACTCCCGCACGCGATATCGCCTCATTGCGCAAGCAGCCGGCCGCGCCACAATCCAAGGTTGCCGCCAAAGCCGCCGTGCCCGTGAAAGCCGCTTCCTCGGCTGCTGCGAAAAAGAAGTCCGCACCGGCCAAGAGCCGCGCCGCTGCTCCGGCAAAAATTGCCGGCGCCAAGCGCCCCGTCAAAAAATCTCCCGCCGCCAAACGCAAGCCACCTTCGCGCAAAAAGAAAAAATCAAAGTGAGGCATGCCCCGCCAGCCCGCGCTTCCGCCTCTGTGCGCCGCCCTGCCGCTGCGCCGCATGCTGCGCGCACGCCGGATTCTGTTTTCCAAGTCCAAAATCCGGCGGTGGGTTCCGCGCTCCTCATCGATGGCTGCCCCTGCGGCGGTGGTTGTCCGCGGTGCCAGAGAAATAATCAGACGTTCCAGGTTAAGTTCGAGAACAGCGAATCCGGAGCCGCCTCATGGCACGAGGCCGAGGATGTCGCCAGGCCGCCGTTGAACACACCGAAACCATCCGCTGCGTTGGCGATGAACGGCAAACCGGCCATGCGGTCTTTAAGGAATTTGCGCGAAATGTACATCGACGGCGGTGGTGAGGCCCCCACTCCGGCGCCGGCACCGCGTGTGCCGATTCCCGAACCGCCGCCGCCCAGGCCGAAAGAGCAAAAAGATAAACCGGCGCCGGCGTGTCCAACTAACATCAAAGTAGCGGGAACCGGAAACCTGCAGATGGACGAGAGCTTCGCTGAGGCCGGCTGGCTGACCGGCTTCGGCGGTTTTGCCATCATGGAGGTTTCCGATGCCAGTGGGAAGAATTGGGCCGGGACGGCCATTCACGAAAACCTCCGGAACATCAAAAACACCTGCGGCCTGAAGGAAGCCTGCTCCAATGCGCATGGCGAAGGCGGCGCCGCAGGCAGCACGTTCAAAATCGGCGAGGAAAGCGATCTGCTGGGAATTACCAAACTGCCGTCGAAAAAGAATTCCTTTTATGACCAGCATTTGCTGGCGATGCAAAACGTGAGCCTGCTGCACCAGTCAGGCAAGCCGGCCTGTGAAATTCAGTGTGAACAGACGTACGATTGCAACGGCCAGCCGTTCGGACCGAAATTTGTCATTACCTATTCGCTTAAGCAGGACTCGCTCAAGGCGAACAAAAAGAAATATGACGTTACAACCGTCGATATGAAGGTGGAGGCCAAACCGTGATTCAGGCCCGGCCTCCAGCCTTGCCGGTCCAATAGAGGTCAAGATGCCAGCCGCGTTTGCCAGATCGGAAAGCAGGGCCAAGGCAAAATCGCCATTGCTGGCTGACGGCTTTGTCCGCCACGTGCCACGCGATAAAAACCCAGCAGCCGGTCCAGCCAACGGGACCTGTCCCTGCGGCGGCGGCTGTCCGCGCTGTCAGACATCCTCCTCGTCAATGCCCCGTTCGCAATTATCGATCGGTGCGCCGGGAGACCGATACGAACAGGAAGCAGAGCAGATGGCCGAACACGTGTTGCGGATGCCGGATCCAGCGACGGACAGGTCACGCGGGGCGCAACAAAGAGTGACACCGCAAATCGGACAGTTCTGCAACAGCAGTGGAGGACAAATCCAGCGTGAGATGCGGCAGCCGTATGCCATTGAAGAAGGAAGTGTCCGGGAAAAGGAGGACCTGGTTCAGGCCCGGGAGCAGCCCGGGCATATCCCGCGACTCTCGCCTGAATTCGAAAGCCGGATTGCCACACTGCAAGGAGGAGGCCAGAGGCTGGCCGAGCCGGTTCGTGCCTCGATGGAATCGCGATTCGGCCACGATTTCAGCCGGATACGCATTCACACCCATGAAACGGCAGCGGCGTTGGCTGCATCGATCAATGCCCGAGCTTTCACACTTGGACGAGATCTCGTGTTTGGAGCGGGCCAGTATGCGCCTGGGAGCGAAACTGGCCGGCGGCTGATCGCCCATGAATTGACCCACTCGATTCAACAGGGGCAAGCGCCTCATTTGAATCAATCCAAACGAAAAGCCTCTGCTCCTGCTTCAGATACCAAAGCCAGGCCCAGCTCCTTCTCCCCGGCGACGCCATCTCCCATGCCATCCCTCTCGACCGCACCAAGCGGCAGCCGCACCATCCGTTGTGTGCGATGGAATCCCAATGTGGACACCGGCAGGAAAGTGAAACCATGGGGAGCCGGTCCCGATGGAAAAATCCTCAGGGCGAACACGGATGCCGGGACTCCGCTCGACATCTGGAAACCAGACGACGGCCAGACCTACTGGTGTCATGGGTTTACTTTCGGCGGCAGAACCGCGACGGGAGGCCCTTATTCGCTCTGGGGCCAGGACGTGCCCACCGTGCTGAACGATGATGGTTGGAGCCCGCAAGTGGATTCCTGCGCGGCCAAACCTGGCGACCTCCTGGTCTTCAACGGAGGCAACCCGGTCACGCACTCCGGGATTGTCCAGAGCGCGGTCAACGCGAGCGGAGGCGTGGATGAATCTGCCAGCATGCTCGACTCCAAACGGGGAAGCGGATCGCAAAATACGAGTTCATGGCAAAGGAACTCCGATTACGGACAATACCGGTGCTTTTCGAAGCACCCTACTTTCGGCAGTTGCCGTTATCGCGGCATAAACGAGACCGGAACGAGTCTGCCGCTTCCTCCCGGAGATTATCCCGCGCCAACCGGAGATACCCGCGTCGGCTGAATTCAATTCAATAACATCCATCACCCGATCATTCGTCTTATGCCGATCACCGCACCAGCCCGAAAAAGTTCGCCCGCTGTGTTGCGCCATGCCGTACAGCCCACGCCCTCATTGTCCAAACCAGCCGGCGCCATCAAATCCGCCGCCGCTTCTGAGTCCACGGCCTGTCCTTGCGGCGGCGGCTGCCCGAACTGCCAAGGGAAAGCTTCATTGCAAACGAGGCTTCCGGTGAGCTGGCCCGGCGACGCCCTCGAACAAGAGGCGGACAGGATTGCTGATCAGGTGATGCACGCCTCTGCGCCGCGCGACGCCAATTCGGCTCTGCCGGGTCATGCTCGCGAGGAAGGCGCCGTGAAACAGCGGACAGCCCTTTCCATAAGCGCCGCCCGTTCCGCGCAGCCCGCATCGCAGACCCCAGGCGAATCCACTGCGTCGGCGCAGGTGACGGATTACGTGAAGGCATCGCGTGGAGCGGGTCGCGAATTGCCCGGCGCCCCACGGGCATTTTTCGAATCACGCTTCGCCCGGGATTTTGGCGGTGTGCGCGTACACGACGACGCGCCGGCAGCCATAGCGGCCGGTTCGATTGGTGCGCGTGCTTTTACGGCCGGACAGGACATTTACTTCGCCCGTGGAGAATACGGGCCGTACAGCACAGCCGGCCGGAACTTACTGGCCCACGAGCTGGTGCACACATTGCAACAATCCTCGGGTCCCGACCCGGCCTCGGCTCCGGACGGAAAAGCCAGAGCGCGCACCGCGGCACCTGCCGTGATCCAACGGTCTCCTTTTGTGATCGAGCATTCGAGCGGCACCAATCACGAAGTGCCCGGGCTCACAGCCGGTGAAACCGAATTTGGCGCGAGCGGTTCCTCCTCTTCGCTCCTGACGCCGGCCAAACCCCGGACCGGCCGGCCCATCACCGGAGGCTTTAAAACGGACCTGGACGTGGACACCGGCTTTGCGACCGGTGTGGACACGGCGGCCAGCAAGGACGTCGACGCCCTGATCAAGTCCGCCGGAACAAAGATCGATGCGAAACTTCTCCCGGCGGTGCGGGCCGTCGCCACCGACAAGTTCGTGCTGACCGCCCTTGAGACCTTCCTCAAGACGGATGGAGGCAGCATCGTGGCGTGGAACAACAATAGCGGAAAATATGACGGCGATAAAAGCCCGCCGACTCTCTCGATCGGCATCGCAACGGACGACCTGGATCTTCGCTCCACGCTGGTTCATGAGTTGCTGCACTACGTCTTCGACAAGAGCGACAGCATCCTTGCCGAAAGCAAAGACGATGGCGGGGCGGATCATCCCGCGATCGAAGCCATCGAGGCACGATACGCGATTGTGAGCATGATTCGCTCGGGCAAGCCGCCGCTGGACAAAAAGGTCGAGGACGCATTCGGGCACTTCCTCAAAGGAGACGATTTCTTTCCCAAGATGCAGGATGCGATCGCCAAGGACGATCGCAAGGGGCTGCAGGCTATGGTCGCGCAAACGGAATTTGTAAGGCAGACTGTGAGCAGCGGCCTTCTGGGCGAAGCATCCGGATTGGGCCTTAAGCTTCCGGGTGACCACTATAACTACAAGGCGGACCAATTTCGCGACCTGGGATTTATCTGGGCGCAAAATGCGGCGATCGTGCGCCACGCCATGAAGACCGCGGCCGCGGTTGCGGACAAAACCAAAATCCCGCTCAAGGATGTTTTTGCGACCGCCGAATGGCAGAAGGTAATGAATGCGTTCCTCGACGCGTTCGTCAAAGGACTGCGGAAAAACCGGACCAAGGGTGTTGTCTCCCTCGAAGCCGGATTGTAACCGACCATGCAATCGCACCACACACCGCAGCGCCGCGGCATATCCTCGCCAGGAAAACGCCAATCCGCTCATCCCGCCAATGGTTCATCGGTCCATGGTCATGGATTTGTTTCCGAACGTCGTGACGCCCACTGTGCCTGTGGCGGCAGCTGCCCTCGCTGCCAGGAGATGGTGCCGGTTCAGGCCAAGCTTGCGGTGAACCAGCCGGGAGACACCCACGAACAACAAGCAGATCGCTTTGCGGATACCGCTCTGCATCCGGACGGCAGGCAAGAGACGGCGTCCATCGGCCCGCCCACGCTGGAAGCCGTCAAATCCAGCCAGCTGGCCGTTGACGGCGAAAGTCTGCAGGGCAGCGGACAAGCGCTGCCGGAATACGACCGCCATTTTTTTGAGTCCCGTCTCGGGCACAATCTGGGCGATGTGCGCATTCACACCGACGCCCAGGCGGCCCGGGCCGCGCAAACGCTTTCGGCACAGGCTTTCACTCACGGACGCGATGTTTATTTCGGCGCCGGCAAGTTCCAGCCCCACGCAGCCGAGGGCCGTCGTTTGCTCGCGCACGAACTCGCCCACACCGTCCAGCAAGCCGCCGGCGGCAGCGGCCCGCGGGTCATGCGCAAACCGCTGCCCGGCGAAAATGCCGCCGCTTATAAAAGGCGCCAGGAAATCATCGACGACGCCAAGGCAACCATCCAAACGCTCGAGCACTGCCTAGCCAAAAAAATCCCGTGCGGGGACGAAACCTTGACTCCGACCGGCGACTTCAAAATCAATGGCTGGGGCGGCGTGGCAGTGATGGAATCAGCCGCCACGCACGACGGACGTTTGAACCAGCTCGTCACCGACCTCAAGGACATCGAGCACCAATTGGAATCCGCACCGCCTTCCGCCGGAGCCCTCTCAGACGTGAAGCATCCTGAGGGGAACGGCATGCAGATATTCAGCGGCTCCGACCTGGACAACATGTATGTCAACTACGCCCTCGCCCACGGCCTGACGTACAAGATCGCCACACTTAACGCACTATACATCGATCACGTCGTTGAGAAAAAAAATCAGCCCAAACCCGCTCCGACCAAGCCAAAAAAGAAACCACCGCCACCGGCCAAGAAAACCGTTCCTCCTGTCACCAAGCCGGCAAAGACAGAAGACGCCGAACCGCCGAGGCATTTTGAAGAGAAAACTCCTTACACCATTGTCGTTCCCGACCCACAGAACGCCCCATTGGTTTATCATCTCCTGCAAAGCGGCTTTGATGACAATCGCGGTCACATCCTTGATGTCTTCCGCGACGAGAAGGGTCATTTCTACCGCGGATATCACGATCAAAAAGTCTATCTGCCGCACTGGCATGATCCCTATTGAGGTGGTGAAGCCATGAATCATGCCCACGTTCCACCGCTGAAAAAGCGGCCTCTCCCCTCACCTTCGCCCGCAGAACCGGCGCCTGCCTCCCAGCATGCATCTGCGAAAAAAAGTCCGGGCGCGACACCCTGCGCCTGCGGCGGCGGCTGTCCGCGCTGTGCCGGCGTCCAGGGCCTGCCATCGGCCGATTTTTCCCAAGTGCGACTGCATCCGGAGGCGGCTGAGGTCACCGCTCCACTGCAGGCGAAAGCCGTCACCCGCGGACAGGATGTTTATTTCCATCCCGGCCAGTTTCAACCCGGCACGCCGAAAGGTCAGGCGCTCATCGCCCATGAACTCGCCCACACCTTGCAGACCCGCCTGTCCGCCCCTGGCGGCAGCCGGCCGGCTTCATTTGTCTCCCAACCCGGCGATGCCTTCGAAAATAATGCCGACGCCCTCGCCCGCGGCACCACCACCCGGGCGCTCGCGGCTCCCGCCGGAGCCGCCCTGCGTTCTCCCTTCGACTCCGAAAACGCCGCTGATCAGGCCCGCCGCGAGCAACTGCTGCAATCGATCAGCAACGCGGCCAACACGCTCATTCGCCTCCTCCAAACGAAGGGGCTGATGAAATTTGAAACGGCTTCGACGCGCAGCGGCGTGCAAGGTGTCGTTTATGCCCCACTCGGGGCGAATTCAATCTTCACCAATTATGCCGACCGCGATGCGCTGATACGCCGCATCATCCGTTTCCTGCAGGCCATGGGCACGCTTTACCGCACCGCGCCCATTCCCAGCCGTTTTTCTGCCCCGACCCTGGATGCCAGCACCGGCAATTATACTTCCTCCGTGCAATATCCGCCCGGCGGCCAGTTACGCGGCGTCAATTATCAGGCCTCCGATCCCCAGTGGGCCGATCTGCAGGCCGCTTACGAACGATACCTCTTATCGCAAGGGCTGACTTCGAATCAGCCGCCCTATGACCTGGATTGGTTGTACCTCGATCCCTCCAACACGGTGGTGCCCGGTGCAGCGAGCGGCGCACCCCGCCTGAGTGGCGGCATTCAAACCGGCGTTAACATGGTCGTGCCGGACATCGAGCATGAACCGCTGCGTTATTGGCGGCTGACCGGGTCTTCGCCCACCCCCAAGGGCAGCGTCATCATCGAACTCTGGCACGACACCCTGGGGTATTATTACATGAATCACGGCCAGCGCATCGATGTGCCAAGCCCCTGGGCCCACTGACCGAGCCAATGAATCTTACGGCTTCCAACAAAGCCTCGACGCGCCGGGCTGATCCAGGCGCCTCGGCCGCGAAGGCAACGGCAGCCGCGCAACCCAGCGTTGCGGCCCCGGTTGCCCGCACGGCTTCATCATGCGCGTGCGGTGGCGGTTGCCCGCGCTGTCGCAGTCAGGAAAATGCACACGCCGAGGCTCCAGGTATATTGGCTGGGCTGCTGCAATCCGTCCTGGCTCCAGGAAACCTTCAGGTCAGCCCGGCCGACGACCCCGCGGAACATGAGGCCGAATGCGTCGCCGGAGAAATCCTGGGCCAGCCGGGCGCTGCGAAATCACCCACGGGCGCCAGCTCCAGGCATGCCGTGTTGCGCGCCCCGGCGGCTGCGGCTTCCGTGCGCGGAATGACCGTCGCCGACTCGTTTGCGCAGCCGCCCGGACCCGGACGCCAGCTTGAAGCCGGGGAGCGCTCTTTTTTTGAGCCCCGGCTGGACATGGATCTGGGCGACGTGCGCGTGCATGCCGATGGTCACGCCGCCTCGTCCGCCGAGGCGCTGAACGCCCGCGCCTATACGATCGGCCGCGACATTGTCTTCGGCGCCGGGCAATACGCGCCACACACCGCCGCCGGGCGGCAATTGCTCGCGCATGAGCTCGTGCATACCGTCCAGCAACGTCGCTCGCCCGCCCTGCAGCGGACCATCCAGCGGACTCCGATAGACGATTTTAAGACAGGGCTCGAAGCAATGGGCCCCCGCCACAAAACGATCATCGACGAACTGTTCAAAAACCCGAAGTTTGTCACCTTGCTCAACTTCATCAAAGGCTGCCCCGCCAGCATCGTCGACTTCAAGGTGGCCCGCAAAACCACCAAGGTAAACGGGAAGGACGTCGACGTGTTCGGTGGTGTATCACAGGCGATCCGCGGCGGGCCCTCCACCCTGACCATCAATCCCCAAATGCCCGACGCCATCAAGAACCCGCTGGAGGTCGTGGACACCGTTGTTCACGAGCTTGTCCATCTCGCTCTCAAATTCCGGACAAAATGCGAGAGCAAGGCGAATCCCTTCCCTCTTTCCTCCGGCATCGTTGATGTGCCGAATGATCCGGAGCTGTTGGATGTCCGGGCCGACGCCATCATCGCAGGGAATGAAACCAGGCCGGACGATCGCAAGCTGGTGGCGGACACCGCCGCGAAAGGAACCACAACGAAATCCGGCGGGAATCCGGTCGAGTACTTCGAACGCAATTACGGTCCGAGCGCGAGCCGGCCCAAAACCAATTATGTCGACCTCAACCGGCAGGGCCTTGAGTTTGTCGCCTCCATCGTCAGCGACATTCGCGCAGCTCATCCCGACATCGGCACGGAGCCCACTTCCTTCGACAACGTGGAACTGTTGAAAGCCGGTGATCTGCTGGCAACCCGGCCCTGGTTGAACGCCACGCAGCGCAATTATTCCATGCAACTGCACAAGGACCGGGTGGCGCAAGCGCGCGGCATCGACCCGAAGACCTTCACCGTGCGGGAGTACGATATGAGCGCGATCCAGGTGGTCGAATCGGCCGACTCGCGCACCTTTGATCCCAACACCGGCGGCGGCTGGGGTCCTGTCGGCGGAGTGTGGTCATGCAAGAAGAAGTCACGCATCACGGGCACGATCATGCACACGTTCGTCACGGGAGCGAAAGGCGCGCCTCCCGGCGGCAAAACCGGCTACCAGATCATCCAGCATACATGACCACTATTGCCACCACCGAAAACCAGCCGTGACCCACCTGCATAGCAAAAAGAAAAGCTCTTCGCCTGCCGTCCGGCGTGACGGCGCACGTCCGCCCATGGCTGACGCGACAGCAAACCGCTCGCCCCCGACAGCGGCCTCGTGTGCCTGCGGCGGCGGTTGTCCACGCTGCCAGGCGAGTCCGGCCACAGCGGCGGGCAGCACGGGCGCAGCCCTGCCGTCGCTCGACACACAAAAAGAAACAGGACCTGCTTCGCTTCCAACCATTGTGCAAGCCGGCCTCGCCTCTGCGGGAACCACCTTGAATGAGGAGACCCGGGCACAAATGGAATCACGGTTTGAGTTCGATTTCAGCCAGGTGCGCATCCATGCGAGCCCCCGGGCCGCGAATTCGGCGGCGGCCTTGAGCGCCCGGGCCTATACCGTGGGAACAGACATTGTGTTCGGCCGCAATCAGTACTCCCCGGCCTCTTCCTCTGGACGCAAGCTGATTGCCCACGAACTCGCCCATGTCGTTCAGCAGCGCGGAAAAGCCAGTGGGACTCCCCGGGCGATCAGCACCACCGGAGAACAGGAAGCGGCGGCCGCCTCCGAAGCGGCCACGGCGGGACATCCGGTGCGTGTCGGTCCGATATCCGCACCGGGCGTGCAACGCGAAGCCCAGTCGTTTGATCAAGCCAAGCAAAGCGTACTCGAAGAACTGCATCGAAGCATGCCTGCGGCCATTCTTCCGATGCTCGATTTCATGGATGCACCGATCCGTGCCCAGCTGCAGAACGACCCGGATGTCTTGAGCGCAATCAAGGGATTGCCGAAGGGAGCCCAGGCCATCGTGATGAAGCATCTCATGAAGGCGGGACCGGCAGCAGCGACTCAGGCACAGCCCAAGCCGGCGGAGCAAATTCCTTTTTCCACTTCGCCGGATTATGAAAGCTTCGGCCTCCATGGCGACAACGCGCAACAGGCCGTCGCGATCTTTGGGCGGACCGATGTGGCCAATCGATTGGTAAACTGGCTGGCCAAGAACAAGATTCAGTCCAAAATTGAATTTCTCGCACGCCGAAAAAATCTTCCGAGCGGCAAAGGCGACGCCGGTGGCGTCGACGGCACATACGAGCGAAGCGGCCAGGGATTCACCGTCTACGTCATGGGGTCGGACGTTTCCATCGGGCAGGATGGGGCCGCGACGGACAATGCTTCTGACCGGCGCGCGGGAGAAATGGCCAAGACCATTTTCCACGAACTGCTGCACGTCTGGTTCATCAATGCGGCCAAGCTCAGCCCGAGCGACCCGTTCTACACCGGGCACACCGCCGAAGTGAAGCCGCCTGCCATCGGCCTCGGAGGCGGCACCACCTACGACGAACAAAATTACGATCCCCAGTTCCTGGCCAAGCTTAAGGAATTCGACGCCGAGCTGGCGGCCCGAAAACAGCAGGCGGCAGCGCGTCCTTGATTTCATTTCATGCCTGCCGCTCACGCCATTGCCCGCAAAAAATCCTCCGGTCCGCCCAAGCGCGAGCCGGGGACGGCCGTCGACAACCGGCCAGCTGAGGCTTTCACGCTTAGTCCAAGTCCCGGCGCCTGCGCCTGCGGCGGCGGTTGTCCGCGCTGCGAGGCGAAGGCCGGATCGGCGGCGCCGGTCAGCCTCAAGATAGGCCCGCCGGGCGACGTGGCGGAACAGGAAGCGGACGAAGTAGCGGAACAGGTGATGCACACCCTGCACGCCGCCCCGCCGGGAGATCCGGGGCCAAATTCAAAAACGGATTTCCGCATATCGCCCCAGGCCACGGCAGCAACGACGGGAAATTCTCCCGCGCCGTCCATTGTGCAGGATGTCCTGCAGTCTCCCGGACAGGAGCTCAGCGCGGAAGCCCGCGCCATGATGGAGCCACGATTCGGTCGCAGTTTCGCCGATGTGCAGGTTCATGCAAACACCCAGGCCGCGAATTCGGCAGATGCCGTGAACGCGCGGGCCTACACCGTCGGGCGCCATCTGGTATTCGGCGCCGGACAGTATGCTCCCGGCACTTTCGCAGGCCGTCATCTGCTCGCGCATGAACTTACTCACGTCGCCCAATCCCGGGCTGGATCGGCCGCAGAGGCGACGATGTTACGACGGAATCCTGTCACCACCGATCTGCCGTCAGTGGCGCAATACGAATGGACCGGCACGGAACAGCGCAAGACCAACACCCGCCTCAATCAGGCCTATGTCAGCCTCAGTTACGAGCCGACCAATGGTGAATTTACCTGCAGCTTCCACCTCCGCTGGCGTTTCCCCGCCGCTTGGGCGGAACCGCGGCGGGCGGCCTACATCGATGACTTCGTCAAAGTGGTCAAAGGTGCCTGGGAAAACAAATTCCCGCTGGTGAAGTACGACAAGGGCGCCGCTACCTCGACAACGGCCAAGGTCCTGCTCGCCTTTGACCACATCCGCGCGCCGGACATGGGCAATGACACCGAATACGTCAACTGGCTGATGAACGACCAGGATCCGTCGCACAACATGCGATGGACGATGAATGTTCACGATTCATTCCAATACCGCGACAAGGTGGACGCCCCCGGCGTGCATCTCGATCCCGGCGCAAACAGCCCGCAGACGGTGGATACCTCCGCTTTCAAGGACAAGACCTACACCAGCGGCGCCGGCGGCTCGCTGCAACCGCCGCCCTACCAGCATTACTTCGACAAGGGCATCAACCCGAGCCAAGGGTCCGCGCCCGGTGGCAAGTACACCCAGACCACCTCGGCGCACGAGTTCGGGCATATGATCGGACTGGCGGATGAATACGTGATGTCCGCCGACGACTACAACGATCTCAGCAAAGCGAAGGGCAAACCAGCTGCTGATGCCGAACTGGGCAAGCGAAAGACGGCATCGGCCCGGATCGAGAATGTCGGCGGGCAAGTGACCCGTGACGCCTATGGTCCCTTCGCCGACTTTCTGCACACCCTGACGGCCGAAGACTGGCGGGTTCAATAGCGCATTATTTAATAAAATGCCTGCCGCCTTCGACATCGCACGGAAAAGGAGCCCCCAGGCCGCCCCGCGGGCCAATTTAAAGGCCGATACTTCACGCTCCAATTTAACATTCCCAAAATCTGGACGCGGAACGTTGAACCCTGCACGGCACGCCGCGCCGTCCGGTGTGGCATGCCCCTGCGGCGGCGGTTGTCCACGCTGCCAGGCAGAAAAGCAATCGTCACTCGCAAACCCAAGACTGAGCCAGCCCGGAGACGCCGCGGAGCACGAGGCGGATCACGTGGCGGACCATGTGATCCGCACACCGTCTGCCGGCACCTCAACCCACGCCAGTATAACCGGCCAAACGGATCTCCGTATTTCGCGTCATCCCGCAACATCGGCATCCGGACATTCGCAAAACGCACCGCCCAGCGTCCATCATGTGCTTAAGTCCCGGGGCCAGGCGCTCGGTACAGACGCACGGTCATTGATGGAGCCACGGTTTGGCCGCAACTTTTCCGACGTACAAATTCACACGGATGCCAAAGCAGCCGAGTCCGCGGATGCAGTGAATGCCCGCGCGTACACCGTTGGGCCGCATGTTGTGTTTGGCCGCGGGCAGTACGATCCATCCACCTTGATCGGCCGCCACTTGCTCGCCCACGAGCTGACCCACGTTGTCCAGCAATCAGCTCATGGCGCTCACGCTTTGCAGCGGCAACCGAAACAATCGGCCGCGCCCGACTCCACAGCCATCGACCCGAAAAATTTGGGCACCCTGGGCCCCGCCTTTAAGAAGTCCGAGACTGAGGTGCGAAAGCTTCATCTTAAAGAAATGCGCCTCGGCGACAGCACCGACGATCCCGACTTCGTTTTATTTTGGGCCCAAAATTCGACGGTTCCCTTACGCAAACTCCGCCCCGGGACACCCGTCTTTTCAACGGGAACCGCCAAGGGTAAAAAAACATTGGTCTGGGCCTATCCTGACGGCGAAGCCGATATGTTCATGGGGTTTGTCAAAACTGAATTATTACAAGACCCATGGGCCGCGGACTGGGTTAAACGACAGCCGCCATGGTTTAGTTTAAAACCGCCGGATTTGAGTGCACCAGATTTAAGCGCGCCCTCATTGGCTCCTGAACCGCCATTCAAAAGCTCTTGGGACGAGGCGATGGGGACCTCGGATCCGGACCAACCGGTCGCGGATCTCCCACAATCTAACGATCCGACGCGTATCGATTGGAAAATATTTCACAAGATCGTCTCCGAAGCCCTGGCCAAACATAACAACATCGCATGGGACGCGTTTGGTGACGTCTACGCACAACGCAACGCCATCGCCCACATTGAAGGCGAACCTAATCCCTGCCTTGATCCAAATTTAGCGGCAGCCGACCACTATCTCTTTGCCCGCAGCCTGGTCATGGATTTTCACTTCCCGGCTTATTTCGTTAAGTTGATGGATGCCGGCTACAAACCGTTTAAAAACGCGCTGCTAAGCCAAGGATTTGATCCAGCCTTGGGCAAATGCCAAACGTCACCCGGAACAGTCGAGCAACAGTTGGCCGGAGATATGGGAGCGGATTCAGGGTCGCTCATTGATCATCCGGAGAATTGGAAATACCATCCCTTCGGAGGGAAACTCAATTATTAGGAAGCGCCTTATTAGCGTTTTTAGTTCACCAGCACTTACCAAGACACGCTCATTTTAAAACATGCCGCCGCGCAATCCATAATTCCGTTCCATGCCCGCCGCCCGCGCCACCGCTCAAAAAAAATCCCCTGCACCAGCCAAAAGCGGGGCGAGCCCCACCGTCGGCAATCCGCAAACCGAAACGGTTACCTCCATCTTGAATCCGGGGACCTGTCCCTGTGGCGGAGGTTGTCCGCGCTGCGGTGGTGCTTATCACGGCGGTGTTCCGCTCGATGGCAGCGTGCGCAGCGCGTTTGAATCCCGGTTCCGACAGGATTTTTCCCACGTGCGCGTGCATACCGGTCCATCGGCTCACCCTGCCTTGCAAAGCGAAAGCGCCAGCGCCGCCACCCTGGGCCACGACATCTATTTCGCTCCCGGCCGCTATGCGCCGAGCCACCCCGAGGGACGGCGGCTCCTGGCCCATGAACTCACCCATGTTGTCCAACAGAACCTGCCGGGTGCGACTTCGCCGTCGACCACCCATGAAACCGAGGCCGCCAGCCTGGCCCATGACTTTACCTCGAGCAGCGCAAACCTCCGACCCTCCCGTGCCGCCGCGCACCAGCTCCAATTCGACAAAGGCTATCCGAAGACGGTCACCATCGGCACCGCCACTGTCACCGTCGCTTCGAAGGCCGAGGAAACCGAGGCCAACAAGCTCATCGCGGACATCAAATCCATCTACAATATCGACTTCGACTCACCCAAAGGACTGCAGGCGGTAAAAGACAAGGTCGTCGGCGATCCCGACCAGCCCCAGACCATCTCGCAATCGCTCGCGAACGAACCCCGCCAGAAGGTCAAGGACCTGCTGCACACTTCGGCCTGGACGCTGGCCCAGCTTCGCGCGGTGAAGCACGGTCTCTCCTATTTCAGTCCCGTCCTCGGCATGGCGCGCTCCCTGTCCACGCGATCCACCAATCCCCAGGAACTTTCCAGTCTGAGCCGCTTGAATACCGGCCTCAATAAAACCAAGGATGCCACTAGCAGCGATGTCCAGGGCGAATACTTTTCCTCCGCCAACAACGCCGCCCTGTATGATTCGGCCGGGGCCAGCACGGAGTTGGCCGACAAGACCAAGGCCTTTGAAGGCACCGTCGTTCACGAGGCAGCCCATGCGCTGCTCGGTTACGGCGAATCAGATTTCGTCAGCAAGCTCAGTCCGCAATACTGGAAGGATTCCAATACTCCTACCAATGACGCGGGTGCGGAAAAGCCCGTCACGCCCTACGGCACAAAAAATGCCGGAGAGGATCTGGCCGATGCCGTCATGTTTTATTTCCTCGAACGGTCCACCCTCCAGAGCAAGTGCCAGCAACGCGATCGCATTGTCGACGCGCTGGTAAAAGGCTGGGCCATGCCTTCACCCTCCTCCGGACCAAGCCCCAAGCCTTGAAGACTTGGATTTTGCCCCATGCCCGCGGCCCGCGCCACCGCTCAAAAAAAATTCCCCGAGCCGTCCAAAGGCGAATCGACCATGGCCTGCCGGCCGGCCGAAGCCTCCTCCCTTGCCTTGAATCCGGGGGCTTGTCCCTGCGGTGGCGGCTGCCCAAGTTGCGCCGGCCATGACACGATTTCTTCCGCGCTGAATACGCCTGGCGAGCCGCTGGATACGGTGACGCGCGCTTACATGGAGCCACGTCTGGGCCATGATCTCGGTTCCGTGCGCGTGCATCACGATTCAACGGCGGCCCGTTCCGCCAGGTCGGAAAACGCTCAAGCTTACGCCGTGGGACGCGACCTTGTCTTTGGCGACGGCCGGTACGCGCCGCATACTGTCGCCGGGCGCAAACTGCTGGCCCATGAACTGACGCACGCCGTGCAGCAAGGCCTTGCGCCCAACCGCACGCAAACCGAGCCACCGGCCAACGCGGATTCATCCATCGAAGCCGAGGCCGGCCGCGCCGCGGATGCCCTCACCGCCGGCCGGTCTTTCCAGCCCGCGCTGCGCGGTCCGCTGGCGCTGGCCCGCCAGATCATCACACAGAATCCGTTTGATGCCGGGATTGTCGGCGAAGCAGCTCATGGTCCCACGCATTATAACGAGGCCCATTACGAGCAAAACTCTCATGGCCATTATGCCCTCCAAACCATGCGTGGCACGGAAAATTATACTCTCACCCGCATGGCCAACGCGGTGCAGGTGATCGTGCGCATCCATCTCGTCTGGGCCACTTCTCCCCACGAGACCTTTTTTCCCATGAATGAAACCCGTGACCGGTGGCTCAACGGAATACGCTCGGTCTGGAACAATCGCTTCACCCTGACCAACCGCTCGACAAATCTGCGGCTTGTTTTTGTGCCGATTTTCACCGAGTCGGAGGCCCACCATCGGGTGCGAATCCATGGCGAGGATTCGCCCACCGTCCGCACGGATGAAACCAATTGGAATGACAATGATGACGCCATCACGATTGCCCACGAATTCGGCCACATGCTGGGCAATCCCGACGAGTATCGCATTCCCGGAAGGAATATCGACATCTCGCGCCGGTCCGGCCTCAGCCGCTCCGAGCGACGGCGTTCGAGCTGGGAGGGAATTTATGGCGAAAGGCGCCCCGCCCATCAGGGCGGCTATAACGCGCCCAACAGCATCATGAGCGATACGGCGGTCGCCAACACCGCCACCCTCGTTCCCCAGCCGCGCCACGTGCAAAGCATCCTTCATTTTTTCAATGCTCGCCTGCTGCAGTCAAATGAGGCCCAGTTTCGTCTCGGCCCCTGACTGCCATGCCCCGCGCCGCTGCTCCCGCTTCCTCAAAAAAATCGCCGGCCAAATCCGGGATGCAAACTTCGGCGTCGCGTCATTTGAAAGGCAACACTCCCCGTTCCTTGCCCCCCGCCTCTCCCGGCATGGCCGCCTGTCCGTGCGGCGGAGGATGTCCGCGATGTGTCGATACAGCCACACACGTGAATGCCGCTCTTGCTTCGCCGGCAGTCACCCTTGATCCCGGGGAACTGGCCCGCATTGGAAACGGATGGCCGGCCCATCTGCCAGCGCCGCAATTTCATACTGGGGCGGCAGCCGCGCGTTCTGCCCAGCTGCTCGGCGCGCACGCCTACCAAAGCGGCCCACATCTTGTCTTCGGCTCCGGCCAGTATCGCCGCGGCACTCCTGCAGGCGACCAGTTGCTTCGTCATGAGCTTGCACACGTGGCTCAGAGCGATGGACGCAGTCCAACCCGCCACCGGATCGTCCCCAAAAACGATCAGACCGAATTTGCAGCCTCCACCTTTGCGGCCGATCCTCACGCTTCGCTCACCACACTGGCAACCGCCGCGGCCGCTCCGACCGGCCTGCGACTCGAGCGCAATCCACAGCTCGATGAGGCGCTCCACCGCGTCCGCCAGATTCCCCTCGTTTATACAGATGCCGCCACCGTTGATGAGATCCTTTCCCGCATGGGAAGCATTGATTTGGCCGACCGGGATAATTCCGAACCGTTGCTGACCGTTGTCATGTCCTCTTTCGGACTGCGCGTATTTGACGCCTTGAATGCGCGATTGGGCGGCGCCGCAGAAAGCAGCTCTGCCACCGCCCCAGCCACTCATTCCGCCCCGCCCGCTCCCCACGGCCCGGCAGCCGCTCCCGCCCACGCCGCCGACATCCAGGCGCTGGCCACCGTCGCGCGCGCCAGGCCGGACCTGTCCGGCCACATACAGGATGCGCTGGCGATCACCGGATTTGCACTCGGCTTTCTTGATGGCGCGCAGGCCGAGATTCCACCTGAGGCATTTGCCAATCTCGACCGCGAGACCCGCGAATCGCCCGCTACGTTTGAACTCGGCAACATGGCCGGCCTGATCGCTGGCGCGGGCCGTGAAGTCTGGGGCGCCATTGAGGGATTGATCGAGCTGGCCGGTTTTCTGGCCTCGCTGACTCCCGGGGGACTCATGCACCGGGCCATGGATGAAGCGGTGGCCTACGCCAGCGATCCGGGGGGATATACGCAGCGGCGCGCAGAGGAAGCCCGACAGGCGCGCGATATTGCGATGGCGCTCATTCAACTCGCCCAAACTATTCATGACGACCCGGCATTCCTGCTGGTGCACGGGAACGAACTCGGGCTCATCGTCGGTCATCAGGCCGGCCAGTGGTTCACGGATGATTTCATGCACCGCAGCACATTCGACAAAGGTGAAACCATCGGTGAAATCGAGGGGCGGGTCATCATTGAGATCGCAATGCTTTTTATCGGTCCGGAGGAATGGGTGGCACGGGGAGGCGCAGTCATCGGTGAAGGCGTCCGCATAGGCGGCGAGCTCATGGAGGCCGTGCGCGTCGCCATGGAAGGCATCCCTGCCTTGCGCCGCATCATGGAAGCCCGCGGTCTGGTGCGTGCCGCCGAGGACACTGTCGAGGCCGGGCGGGCCGTGGGCGGCGCAGGACATGTGATCGAGGATCTGAGCCAGGTAACGCACGGCACCAGCGAACTCGCCCATGCCGGGGAAGGTGCCGGCGACGCCGCGCGCACCACCGAGCACGCAGCTGGGGATGCGCGGGACAACGTCATCGATCTCCAGGCCGAGCGTGAACGGCGGGCGGCACTGGCACGTGCGCGCACCCAGCAGGTCGCACGGCGCCAACGTCTGGCCGCCGGCGCCGAAGGTGATACCCCCATGGCCAGCGCGTTCGATGATGAGGAGATCGCCGAGGTTATGCAGCAGGAACAATCACGCGGGGTGGACAGCGATCGGGCCCTTGATCCTGGTGACCTCAATGAGCCTCGCTCTTCCCGCCATGCCCGGCTCGGCGATGCCAGCCTTGGCTCACCCTCGGAAATCCTTGGCCGCCGGCTTCGCGCCGCCGGCTTTGATCCGCCGGGGCCCGGTTACGAGGCCCATCACATCATCCCGATCGACGATCCGCGCGCCGCCCACCTGCAGGAACTGCTTGAATCCAGAGGCATTGACATCAATTCGCCCGATAATGGCGTGTGGCTGCCACGCGGAGCCGACACCCCCAATGTCGGCGGCGAGTTTCGCCATGAATTCACCTTCGACGACGAATATTTCGAAACCATCAATGAAATCCTCACGGCCCCGACCGAATCAGGCCGCCCGCCCAGCACGCCCACGCTCCGCCTGCGGCTGCGCAACATGCGCACACAAATGATGAGCGGCCGGATGCCCTCGCTCTGAACCCGTCAATGGGCCGGACCCCAGCGGCGCGTGAGCGGATAGTAGATGAACAACGGCCGGCCGACGACGGCTCCCGCCGGCACATAGCCCCAGAAGCGGCCGTCGAGACTTTCCGGCGAGTTGTCACCCAGCGCCAAATAATATCCGGGTGGCACGGTCATGCTCTGGCCCGCGGACAGTGACTCAGCGTTGTAATAGCCGGGATAGCTGTCGATTTGCTGTGCCTCTTTTTGAAATGACGCCGCGCCCTCGATGGGCCGTCCGTTCCGATAAAGCACGGGCTGGCGGATTTCGAGCGTATCGCCGGGCACGCCGACCAGCCGCTTGATGAAATAGCTGCCCCGTTCCTTCTCGGGAATTCGCGGAATGTCATCCGTGCGAAAAACAAACCCGCTGCCGACCTTGGGCCGGACAAAATGATAGCTGAAACGATCGACGAACAGCATGTCGCCGGCCAGCACGTCAAAGCTCATCACCGATTCGCCCGCCCTCACCGTTTTCCCGAGATTGATGCGCCAGGCGCGCACGGCGTTGCCCGGGCTCAACTGATGAACGACCTGCTCGGCGCGGCCGCCCTGAACGTCATCATCCAATCGCCGCTCGAACGCCGCGTTGTCGCCGCCGAAGAAAACCCTCGCCATCAACTTGCCAAATTCAAGGTCGAAGTCCTCCGGCACATCCACGGCCACGGGCGTGTCGTTCACATAAAAGGTGTATTCGTGCACCGTGGTCGGAATGACGAGCCATTTGCGACTGCGCTTCTCCGTGAAGAGCGGCGTAAAGTTGTATCTTGAACTGTAGAAAAAATTCATCGCCACTTCGCCCGACTGCGGTGCGATGGCTTCATGGTGCACCGCGCCGAACGTCAAGAAGCGCATCGTCTTCTTCAGGAACCCGGGATTTTCCTGCGGCGTTTGATAGACCTCCCCGGTCATGCCGTAGTAGCTCGGCCACATGGAATTCGTGGGAATCTGGAAGTTCGTCACGAAATACGCGCGGAAACCGAGCAGGACGATGCCCGCCACGAGAAAAAACTCCACCCACTCGGTCAGCTCGCTTTTCGGATAAATCTTTCCTCCCGTGCGCCGCAGCACGGGCTCGAGGGCCTCGACGCTCAGCTTGAGCTTTTCAGCCTCGGCACGCTGGCTGAGCTTGAGGCGGAGATCCTCGGTGCATTTTCCCAGCTCGGCGGACTCGGCGGTGCTGAGTTCGTCGCGGCGGTAGTTGAAGATTTTATCGGCCAGCTCGAGCCAGTGGGCGGCGCTGACGCGCATCCTTTTTTCCTGCGAGGTGAATAGTCCGAACACGTGGCTCCTTTTCTGGATTTAGTTTTTCAGCACCTGGATGAACGCATCCGGTGGGATCGAGATTTTGCCGATTTGTTTCATCTTCTTTTTGCCCTCTTTCTGCTTGTCGAGGAGCTTGCGCTTGCGGGAGATGTCGCCGCCGTAGCATTTCGCGGTGACGTCCTTGCGCATCATGCGGACGTTGTCGCGGGCGATGATCTTGCCGCCGATGGCGGCCTGGATCGCGACCTTGAACATCTGCGGAGGGATGATTTCGGCGAGTTTTTCGCAGAGCTGGCGGCCCTTGGCCTCGGCTTTTTCGCGGTGCACGATGCAGGCGAAGGCGTCCACCGGGTCGCCGTTGATCATGATGTCCATCTTGACGAGGTCGGCCGCGAGATAATCGCCGAGCTCATAGTCCATCGAGCCATAGCCGTGAGTGATGCTTTTCAGACGGTCGTTGAAGTCGACGAGGATCTCGTTGAGCGGGAGTATGCAGCGGAGCATCACGCGATTCATGTCGAGCGTGTCGGTGTGTTCGCAGATGCCGCGCTTTTCCATGATCAGCGCCAGGATGTCCCCCATCGAGTCGTTCGGCAGAATGATCGAAGCCTTGATGGTCGGCTCCTTGATTTCAAGAATCGTGCCGGGGTCCGGCATGTTGACGGGGTTATCCACCTCGATCTCAACGCCGCCGTGCTTGATGATGTGGTAAATGACGCTCGGGTACGTCGAGATGATTTCCACATCGTGTTCACGGCGGATGCGCTCCTGGATGATTTCCATGTGCAGCAGGCCGAGGAAGCCGCAGCGAAAGCCGAAGCCGAGCGCGATCGAGCTTTCCGACGAATAGACAAAGGCGGCGTCGTTGAGCCGCAGGCGGCCCAGGGCGGCCTTGAGCTTTTCGTAGTCATCGCTCTCGAGCGGATAGAGGCCGCAGAACACCAGCGGGCGCACCTCCTTGTAGCCGGGCAGCATCTGGGTGGCGGGCCGGGCCGCGAGCGTGATGGTGTCGCCAGTTTTGACGTCGGCGGTGTTTTTGATGCTGGAGATGATGTAGCCCACGTCGCCGGCGCCAAGGGAGCCGATCTTCGTCATCTTGGGCATGAAGACACCGACTTCCTTGACCTCGGCCTTCTGACCGTTGCTCATCAGCATCATCATGTCGTTCGCCTTGACCGTGCCGGAGAAGACGCGCACGTACGCGATGCAGCCGCGATAAGCGTCATAGAGGGAATCAAACACGAGGCAGCGCGTCTGCGGGTAATCGGCCCAGCGCGGTGGCGGGACGCGTTGCACAACAGCCTCCAGAATGTCCTCGATGCCGATGCCCGATTTGCCGCTGGCGAGGATGGCCTCTTCGGCGGGAATCGAAAGGATGTCCTCCAGCTGGCGCATGCAGAGCTCGAGATTCGCGCTGGGCAGGTCGATCTTGTTGATGACGGGGATGACCTTGAGGTTTTGCCCGAATGCGAGGTGGGCGTTCGCCACGGTCTGCGCCTCGACGCCCTGGGCGGCGTCCACGAGCAGCACTGCGCCCTCGCACGCCGCAAGGCTGCGCGAGACCTCGTAGGAAAAATCCACGTGGCCCGGCGTGTCCATGAGGTTGAGCTTGTAGGTGCGGCCGTCCTTCGCGCGGTAGGTCATCGTGACCGGATGAGACTTGATCGTGATGCCGCGCTCCTTCTCGAGATCCATCGAGTCGAGATGCTGGTCGGTCATCACGCGCTGCTCGATGGTGTTGGTATGCTCGAGCAGCCGGTCAGAGAGCGTGGTTTTGCCGTGGTCAACGTGAGCAATGATGCAAAAATTTCGTGTGAGCGTGACGTCCATACTGCGCGAAGACTGAATCAGGCCGCGGCCAGATCGGCAAACTCGCTGAAACTTTTCACCAGCCAGCTCTTTTCCGTGCGTCGCGCCAGGCCGGCCAGCACGCCGCCAGGCCCGAGCTCCCAGAACTGCGCCACACCCGCCGCCGCGGCACTGCGCATGCAGTCTTCCCATAGCACGGGTGACACGATCTGCTTCACGAGCGCGGCCTTGATCGCAGCAGGTTCACTGACGGACTGACCGGTCGTGTTGGTGAAAACGACAAAGCGCGGCACAGCAAAGGGGATTTCTTCCAAAAACGCAGCAAAGGCCGCGCGCGCGGGCTCCATCAGGCGGCTGTGGTAGGCGCCGGCCACCTTGAGGGAGATGACTTTCTTGATCCCGCGCTCTTTCGCCGCGCCGACGGCCGCTTCGACTTTCGCTTTTTCGCCGGAAACGATGATCTGGCCGGGGCCGTTGAAATTGGCCGCCTCGATGTCGAATTCACGGCAGAGTTCCGCGACTTTCGCATGCTCCTCGCCCATCACGGCGGCCATGCCGCCGTTCGTTTGCTCGCAGGCGAGCTGCATCAGCCGGCCGCGCTCGGCCACGATGCGCAGGCCGGTCGCAAAATCGAAAACCCCGGCTGCAGCCAGGGCGGTTACTTCGCCCAGCGAAAGGCCGAGCGCAAAATGAGGTTCACCGGCGGGCAGCTTTCCCAGTTCGCGCAACGCGGCCAGCAGGGCAAGGCCATGCACGAAAAGCGCGGGCTGGCAGACCTTCGTCTGCGTCAGATCGGCTTCCGGACCATCGAAACTGACTTTCGCAAGATCCCAGCCGAGCACGGTGTTAGCTTCGTCATAGAGAGCGCGCGCCGCGGAAGATTGCTCGCAAAGCGTGCGGCCCATGCCGACTTTTTGAGCGCCCTGCCCGGCGAAAAGAAGTGCGAGTGCCATGTGCAAAGGACTCGTTTAATCGCCGGGCGGCGAAAAAACCAAGCCCTAAAAGCGATTCTTCAACTGGGGAAAATATTTGTCGTTGTCGTCAGTGGGCGCAAAGGGCGGCGGCACGGCAGGCGGGGGGGCAGCCGGCGCCACCATCGGCGATGGAGGCTGGGGCGGACCGGCCGGTTCGAACGGCGCCACCGTCGTTGCGCCGGAAGGCGATGACAGCGCGTCAAAGGAAAGATCGGGGCCGGAGGACAAATAGAGATTCGGCTTCGTCCCGGTTGCGGCCGGCGAGCCCGGGATATTGAACAATTCGGTCGGAGCGGGAGAAGCCAGCGGCGCCACATTTGCGGCGATATCGTCATGCAGATTTTCGGGTTGGATCGAAGAGGCGATGTCGCCACCGGCAGATTCCGAAGAAGGATGCACCAGCAGGGCGTGGTCTTGGGGCGTCATCCACTGCTCGAGATACGGCGTAAGCGGATTGCTCACGGCCGGAGTTTTTTGCGTCAACCCCGTCTCATCAGGCCGGTCGGCATTTTTTTGCGCGCTATCAGGCGAAGATTGATCCTTGTCGGCCGGCTTCTCGTCAGAAAGAAGCCTGTCCGACGGCTTTTTTTGCGCGTCCATGGCGTCAATCAGCCAATGGCTTTTGTCGTCCTTCGGCTTTTGCGCGGGAAGGACGACGGCGTTCAACCCCGGCCCGTTCGGCACCGGCATGGCAATGGGCGCGTTAATCGTGAGATGGACCGTGGAATCATCGCCAAGGAGGCCGTCCTTGCCGGCTTGCAGGGCCTGGAGGTCGTGACGGGCGGCGTCGAGCGGGGCGAAAGCGGATTCCTCCGCCCACGCCCATCCGGCAACGAGCAGCCAGCAGAAGAAAAATTTTGCGGGCCAGCACATGTCAGAATCGGCCAGCAGGAACCGGTTCAGCTTTTAAGGAAAATACCCTTCAGGTTCATTTCCAGCGCTTGGGGATTGGGCGAGAATTTGAGGCCGTCGTTCTTGCTGATTTTGCCGCCCTTGATGAGGCGGTAAAGATCCTGGTTGAAGGAAAGATTTCCAGCGTCGCCGGATTCGAGCATGCCCTGAATTTTATCGAACTGGCCCTCCAGGATGAGGTTTCGCACCACGGCATCGGCCTGCAGGATTTCCAGCGCCGGCATGCGGCCCCCGCCTTCGAGGGCGGGAATAAGCTTCTGGCAGATGATGCCGCGGAGCGCGCCGGCGATCTGGCGGCGGGCCTGCACCTGCTGTTCGGGCGGAAAAAACTCGAAAAGGCGGGTGATGGACTGTTGCACGGTGGCCGCGTGCATCGTCGAGAAAACAAGGTGGCCCGTCTCGGCGGCCGAGATGGCGGTTTCAAAGGTGATGCGGTCGCGCATTTCACCGATGAGGATGATGTCGGGGTTCTGGCGGAGCACGGACTTGATCGCCGCCTCGAAGTCGGGTACGTCAAGGCCGATTTCGCGCTGATTGAAGACCGACTTGTCGTCCTGAAAGGTGAACTCGATGGGATCCTCGATTGTGACAATATGGCGGTCGAGGTTTTGATTTATCCAGCCGAGCATGGCCGCCATGCTTGAACTTTTGCCGGAGCCGGTGGCGCCGCAGACAAGGAGGATGCCATCCTTGGCCTGGGAAAGCTTGATCAGCGGCTCGGACTGAAGGTGAAGCTCGTCGAACGAGGGCACGCGGCTTTTGACGTGACGGAAAACAACGCTCGTCGTGCCGCGCTGCTGGAAGGCGTTCACACGAAAACGCCCGATGCTATCCGCCGTGTAGGCAAAGTCGATCTGGCCGTCCTTTTCCCATTGCTGCTTGAAAACGCGCGGAACCTTCTGATCAACGAATTCCTGCACTTCCGCGCCGGTAAACGGATCCATGTCGACCGGCTTGAGCCGCCCGCCGAGACGGACGTAGCCCGGCTTGTTGGATTTTATGATAATGTCGCTCGCGCCGCTCTCGACGGCGAGCTTCAGGAGATCGTTGAAAACTTCAATGTTCATCGTAAACTTGCGGGAACGTCCAAAAACAAGGTGGATTTTGTAGGTCGGTATGCTTTGTTCGGCAAGGTCTCTTTGTATCAGAAGGCATTTTTTGACACGGTTTTCCGTTTTCCATGAAGCTCCGTCCCCTCACTGGCGCCATCACCGCCCTCGTCACGCCGTTCAAACACGGCCAGGTCGCCTACGACGATCTGGCCAGGCTCGTTGATTTCCAGATCAAAAACGGTATCAACGGCCTCGTCCCGGTCGGAACCACGGGCGAATCGCCGACGCTCTCCAACGAAGAGCACCTGGACGTCATCCGGGCGGTCATCGCCGCGGCGCGCGGACGCGTGCCGGTGCTGGCCGGAACCGGCTCAAACTCCACGCACGAGGCGATCGAGCTCACCCGCCTGTCGCACGAAGCCGGCGCCGACGGGGTGCTGGTGGTCGCGCCCTATTACAACAAGCCGAGCCAGGAAGGCATTTTCCGCCACTATTGTGCGCTGGCCGAGACCACCGACCGGCCCATCGTGTTGTATTCGATTCCTAGCCGCTGTGGCGTGGAGATCAGCGTATCCGTCGTCGAGCGGCTGCGCGCAAAGTATCCACATATTCGTTACATCAAGGAATCGGGCGGCACGGTGGACCGGGTGGACCAGCTCAAGCAGGCGCTCGGTCGCGACATCACCGTGCTCAGCGGCGACGATTCGCTCACCCTGCCCTTCATGTCCGCCGGCGCCGAGGGTGTCATCAGCGTGGCCTCGAACCTTCTGCCGCGTGAAATCGCCCAGCTGGCGGGATTCGCCCTCGCCAATGATTATGCCAAGGCCACCAAGCTGCACCGCCGGCTCTATCCGCTTTCCAAGGCGCTCTTCATCGAGCCCAACCCCGCGCCGATCAAGGTTGCCCTGGCGCGCGCCGGGATCATCGGTTCGCCCGAGGTCCGCCTGCCGCTCTGCGAAATGAGCGCAGCCAACCTAAAGATCCTCAATGGCGTCCTCGCCGCGCTCGGAAAGTAATCCCATGCCGCTCACCATCCTCCTCAACGGGGCCAAGGGCCGCATGGGCCAGGCCATCCTCGCAGCCGCGCCCGGGCTCCGTGTTGCCATCGGCGCGGCGGTCGATACCGGCGACGATGCGCCCGCCGGCGTCAAGCGGTGCGATGCCATCGTCGACTTCAGTTCCCCCTCCGCCACCGCGCATTTGCTCGAACTGGCGATCGCCCAGCACAAGCCGATCATCATCGGCACCACCGGCCACACCGTGGCGGAAAAAAAGAAGCTCCTGACCCTCGCCGCGCGCGTGCCCTGCGTCTGGGCGGGAAATTTCTCGGTGGGCGTGAACCTGCTCTTTGCGTTGACGCGAAAGGCCGCGCACGTGCTCAACGCCGAATACGATGCCGAGGTCATCGAGATGCACCACCGTTTCAAGAAGGACGCGCCCAGCGGCACGGCCGCACGGCTGCTCGAAATCATCCTGGAGGAGCGCAAGCTCAACCCTGCCGCCGCGCGCCATGGACGCTCCGGCCTCACCGGCGAGCGCACCGCACGCGAAGTCGGCGTCCATTCGCTGCGCGGCGGCGACGTGGTGGGTGACCACACCGTCATGTTCGCTGCGCTCGGCGAGCGCCTCGAGCTCACGCACAAGGCCTCGGACCGCAGCATCTTCGCCCGCGGGGCGTTGCGCGCCGCGCAATGGGTGGTCAACCAGCCGCCCGGCGTCTACGACATGCAGGACGTGCTCGGTTTGAAATGATCACGTCGCTCCAGGGCACACTGGCCGCGGCCTCGCCCCTGCGCGCCGTGATCGAGCTGAACGGCTTCGGCTACGAGGTGAACATCCCGGTGACGACCGCGGAAAAACTGCCCGCCAGCGGCGCGCAGGTGAAGCTGCATACCCTCGTCATTTATCGCGAAGACGCACAGACGCTCTACGGCTTCGCCACGCCGGAGGAACGCGATTTCTTTCGTCTGCTGATCGAGCATGTGACCGGGGTCGGACCCAAGGGCGCGCTCACCATCATGAGCAAGCTGTCGCTCTCGCTGCTCGAAAGCGCCATCCGCGCCGGTGACATCGCCACCCTGGCGAAATGCCCCGGCATCGGCAAAAAAACCGCCGAGCGCCTGGTCGTTGAATTGAAAAGCAAGGTCGGTGGACCGGCCGCGGAAGCCGCGTCCGGCCTCGGCAATGCCACGGGAGAAGCGACTGCGCCGGTGGACAGCAAGCAGCACGACGCGGTGAGGGCGCTCGCCGCCCTCGGCTACAAGGCCGCGGACGCCGACCAGGCGGTGCGGCACGCGATGCTCGCACTCGGAGCCAAGGCCACGACGGAAGCACTGGTGAAAAAGGCGCTCAGCGGTTGAACCCGCGCCTAGGGCTGGAATTCAAACGCGGTCATCTCCGCCGCCGGTTGTTCCGCGCGGCGAACATGCTGGAAATGCAGATCAGGCGATGCGGATGCGGACTCGGCGGGAGGGCCAAACACCATCTGCGCATTGTCCGACGCCGGCATCGGCGAAAGTTCGATCCGGTTCATCCACTCAAAAGCGGCGCGCTGGGCACTGGTCATGGCCCGGCTATTGCCGGCGGGGGACGCCCTGTTGGTGGCAAAGACGGTTTGGAATTTCGGTTGATGGGCATCAACACCCGTTGCAGCCGCACGGAATGACTCGGGCGACACGTCCACCTGTGTCGGCTCGGTCACCGCCAATTTTCCGGCTGGTTGTGAAGGGCCGGTTGCAGCCGGCTGGTTGATCAGCACAAAAGCGACACAGGCAGCGGCGACCGCCAGTCCCGCAGCCCCGGCGATACGCGTGAGACGGTGCTGACGGGCCGGAAAAGCGGTGATTTTGCCGTCAGCCTGGCGGAGCGCCTGGGCCAGCGGTGCGGCGGGCGCGCGAAAATTCTCGAAGAGCATCGCACAGCCACGATGCATGCGGCAGTACTGCAGGTAGGTGCGATGGTGTGCGGGGCTCCGGGCAATCTCAGCCTCCAGTTCGGCCGCTTCCTTCGGCGAAATTTGCTGGTCAATGTAAAGATTGAGCAGCTCGATGAAACGCGACTCCTTCATGCGAAGTCCTCCCCCAGTTTGGAGCGCAGGCTTTCGCGCGCGCGCGCGATGCGGCTTTTGACCGTGCCGACGGAAATGCCGAGTATCTCGGCGATTTCCTCGTAGGACAGGTTCTTCACGTTGCGCAGAATTAAAATTTCCCGGTGTTTCGGGCTGAGCTTTTCCATGCCTTCGGCGATGCGGCTGACGAGCTCCTGCGTCACGGTCGCGTCCTCGGGCGTCTCCAGTTCAGCGGCAAAAACCTCGGAAAGCGGCGTGGCGTTGTCGGCCGAGACCGGCTGGTCGAAGGAGACGGTCTTGTCGCGTTTGCGGCGCCACCAATACCAGTAGCGGTTGCGTGCAAGATTGGTGGCGATCTGGTAAAGCCAGGTGGAAAAAGCCGATTCGCCGCGAAAATTGACCAAGCCACGATGGGCCCGGATGAAGGCGTCCTGCGTAACCTCTTCGGCGTCCTGCTGGTTGCGCAACAGGTGGAGCACCATCGAATAGATGCGATCCCAGTATCGCGTCACCATTTCGTTGAAGGCCGCCTGGTCGCCGGCTTTGAACCGGTCAACCAGCATTCGGTCGAGTGCAACTTCTTGGGCCTTCATTGACATACCGTCAAGATGGCTCTGATGCGTATAATCACGAATTGTTCCCACGGTTTTATTTTGAAAGTTAAATACTGGCAGGAAATGGGCTTGTGACAAGGCTTGACGCCACTGGCTGGATCAAGGTTTTACAGAAAATGCCGGTTTTCGCAAGAGTTGCGCAAATCGAGAAAATCCTTGCCAGTGCGGAGGAGTGAAATCTATTTCCGCTACCTTCTGGGATTGGGGGTTCGTAGCTCAATGGTAGAGCAGCATCCTTTTAAGTTGTTGGTTCTGGGTTCGAATCCCAGCGAACCCACCAGCCCGAATTTGACCATGAGGCGTGAAAAGCGCGCGCGGCCCCGGTGGTCGGACTCGCCAAGGGGTTATTCGCCCTCGCCATCGTCCCCGTAATTAAGCGTGGCATAAACCACGCCGATCAAATTTTGCGGCGTGACCAGTTCGAAATCCGCCTCTTCGTTGTTGAGCCCCTCCACGCGCCAGCCGCGGTACGTTTTTTCGATCAGCTTGTGGACGACCTCGACGCCTCGCAGATTGCGATAGGCGACCGTCATGCCGACCTGCAGCGTGTCATAGGGCACCGTGCTGATCACCAGCATGGTGTTGTCACCGTAAACGGGCAGCATCGAACTGCCGGCACCAGCCGCCGGGCTCCGCCCCGCGCCGCGATTGGAAAGCATTTCAGCATCATGCCAGGCCTGTATTTTCGTCACATTGGCCGTGGGCGGCGTCTTCGGCGCGGGATCAGTGCTGGCGCAACCCGCCAGCAAAAAGAGGGATGCCAGCGCCACAAGCAGCCGGAACCAGGCCTGTCGAGGGGATTTTGCACGAAATTTTTCCATCGAAAATTTTATATTTATAACTTTATCTATTTCAGATAGTGCCATAAGTAATTAACGCAGATGAAGCGACTTGTCATCATCGAAGACCAGACAGCCATTCGTGAAATGCTCGTGGAAATCCTCCGCATGGACCCCAACTACAAGCTGGTGGGGGAAAGCGGGGATGGCCAGAGCGCTTATAATCTGTGCATGGAGGTGAAGCCCGACCTGCTCGTGCTTGACGCCAAGCTCCCGGGCCTCAACGGCGTGGATCTTCTCCGCCGCCTCAATAAACAGCTTAAAAACGTCCGCGTACTTGTCTTCTCGGGTCACGAGAACCCCGTGCTCGTGCGCGAGATGCTTGAGGCGGGTGCCCACGGCTTCGTGGAAAAAACCGCCGGCCTTGTCGAATTTAAGAAAGGCCTCGAGACCGTGGCCAATGGTGGCACTTATTTCGGGCCGGCCGTCGCGGCGCTCCTGCGCAATGTCGTGGCCAATCCCAGCGCCAGTGCCACTGCCGATTTCCTCACCGACCGCGAACGCGAGATTCTTCAGCTCGTGGCCGAGAGCCATAGCACCAAGGAGATCGCCTCCAAGCTTGGCATCAGCGTGAAGACGGTGGACAACCATCGCACCAATCTGATGCGCAAGCTGAACCTCCACGACGTCGCCAGCCTCACGCGCTACGCCCTCGAGGTCGGCATCATCGAGCCGAAAAAAGCGCTGCTTTAAGCAGTCCGGTTCATTTGGCGAAGGCCGCCGCCGCTTCGCTATACCGATCGGCCAGTAGTTCGGCGAGCCGTTCATCCGCGCCGACCAGATCCGTCATCGCCACCCGCAGGCCCGGCCGCGCGCGCATCGCCGCCGCGCAAATTTCCGCGATGTCCCCGCCCGGCCCGGCATGACGCCCGGGCGACAGAAATTGCAACGCCACCACCACCTCACCCTGCCCGAAATTTTCGCTGCGCAGCAAATCAGCCAGCAACGGTTCAGTAAAAGCGAACTCCGCTTCCGGTCGGCGTTCCATCGAGGCCACCGCCACTCCCGCAGTCTCGCCACCCAGCAGGCGCCGCAGCTGTCCGCCCAGAAAATCACGCACCGCGGCCACGCCACGCTGCGGACTGCCATGGTCCACCAGCACGACTTTGGGCCGGCTCCATTTGGCGTCCGCCGCCGCCCGCCGCACGCCATCCGCCAGAATCGTCGCCAGGCGCCAATCGTCCAGCGCGTCCGCGTCCACCAGCCACCCCGCCACGTGCACGCGCAATGGCGGGAATTTTTTCTCCAGCACCCGCAACCGCTCCGGCACGTACTCCGTCACCGCCGCGCTCGGACCGAAAAAAAGCGGCAGCAGCACAAAATCATTTTCCCCGCGCTCCAACGCAGCCTCCAGCGCCGGTTCAAGCAATTCGGCCCGCTCACCGCCCAGTTCGCCGGCCCCGACCGCGCTGGAATGCAACAACGACACTGCACGCACCTCCGCGCCGCCCAGCCGCGCCCGCAGCCGGTCTCGGATGCTCCGCAGGCTCAGCGTCGAAGCGGCGCGGAGGGAACCGTTGTCGAACAAAAAGCAGGTAGGTGGCTGACCCATCTTCATGAGTGAAAGATTGCCGAATAAATTCTTGCCGTGCCAATATGATTGCTCAACAATCGCGTAACTTTCCGTCTCACATGAAGCTTCCCTCATCGAAACTGTCCCTCATCCTTTTCAGCACCGCAGTGCTGTTCGCGGGCTGCGCCACCAAATCCAAGCGTCCCACGCCTGACCAGACGGTCCTGGGCCCTGGCGGTGCGACTTCGGGTTCACTCAACCCGGAAGGCGTTGGCACCACCGACAACACCGCGGCCGGCCTGCAGCAGCGCCTGCCCGATGGCGTGATCGACGATGGCAAGCTCATCCACGGCCTGCTCCAGTCCGTTTACTTCGACCTCGACCAGTCCGCCATCAAAAAGGACGAACGCCAGAAGCTTGTCGATGCGGTCAAATATCTTACCGACAACCCGACGAAGAAACTCCTGCTCGAAGGTCATTGCGACTGGCGCGGCACCGACGAGTACAACATGTCGCTGGGTGATCGACGCGCGCAAAGCGTGAAAAGCTACCTCGTCAAGGCCGGCGTGTCCGCCGACCGGCTCGAGACCCTTTCCAAGGGCAGCCTGGAAGCAGCCAAAAATGGCAGCGAAGACCAGATGTCCAAGGACCGCCGCGTTGATCTCGACGTGAAGAAAGAATAACCCTCCGCAGATTTTTACGAAAAAGCCCCGGATGCGTCCGGGGCTTTTTATTGCGCAAAATTTCGAAGCGGAGCCAAAGATCAGCCGGCGGCCAGCGCGGCCAGCACTTTCTGCGACACCGCCATGCCCTTCTGCATGACGCTCAGTTTGAAGCTTTCATCCGGCGCGTGCAGATTATCCTCGGGCAGGAACAGGCCCAGCATGACCGAGTCGAGCCCGAGCACGCGCTTGATGTCGGCGATGATCGGGACGCTCCCGCCCTCGCGCAGATAAAGCGGCGGCTTCCCAAAGACCGCGGCCACGGCCGCATCCGTCGCCTGGAAGGCCCGGGCCAGCACCGCCGGCTGGTCCCGCGGCGTATTCGAACGGCCCGGCGGCACGACGACGTAGGGCACACCTTGATGCTGGTCGATGAGACGGAACGTCACGTCCCTCGGCATGCGCTCGGAGATGGTTTTGTAAAGGAGGTCGCGGATTTTCTCCGGCTGCTGGTTCGCCACAAGCCGGCAGCTGATCTTGGCGAAGGCCTTGCTCGGGATGACCGTCTTGGTGCCCTCCCCCTGGTAACCGCCGCCGATGCCGTTGAACTCGAGCGTGGGCAGGAAGCGGATCGCCTCAAACGGCGTGAAGCCCGGTGGCGTGTGGAACGCCGGGATGCCGAGAAACTCGCGGTATTTTTCCGCGTCGCCGCCCAGCTTGGCCAGTTCCCCGCGCTCCCATGGCTCGACCCCGGCCACATCGTCGTAAAACCCCGGCACGTTCACGCGTCCGTCGGGCGTGTGCAGCGAGGCGCACACCTCGGCTAGCGCTTGTATTGGATTTCTCAATACACCACCGTGCAGCCCCGAGTGCAGGTCGCCCTTCGCGCCGGTGACCTCGAGGTCGCAGAGCACCAGCCCGCGCAGGCCGCAGGTGATGACCACCTGCTCCTCGCTCGGGATGACGGTGTCCGACAAAAAGACCAGGTCGGCCTTCCGCAGCTCGTCCTTGAACGTCTCCAGGAACGGCGGAAAACTCGGACTGCCCATCTCCTCCTCGCCTTCGATGAGAAACGTGATGCGCAGGGGCAGCCGGGGATTTTTTTCCAGCAATTGTGCGACCGCCGCGAGATGCGTCATCAGCGGCCCCTTGTTGTCCGCCGCGCCGCGCCCGTAAAGCCGGCCGCCGCGCTCCACCGGGTCAAACGGCGGCGTCGTCCACAGATTCAGCGGATCGGCCGGCTGCACGTCGTAGTGGCCGTAGATGATGACCTGCGGCCAGCGCTCGTCGCCCCCGCGCCGGGCGAGGATGATGGGATGCAGCTTCGTCGGCACGATCTCCACCGCAAAACCCATCTCGCGCAGCAGGCCGGCCACAAACTCGCGCGCGCCCCGCATGCCCTCCTTGAATTTCGGGTCCGCCGAGACACTCGGGTGGCGGATGAACTCCTTTAATTTTTCAACCGGATCGAACATCCCGCCACCGTGCCGCAAATCCGCGCCGCGCGCTAGCCGGAAAATCCTTCAATGCTTGAAATGCCGGATGCCGGTGAAAACCATCGCCATCCCGCGTTCGTCCGCGGCCTTGATGACCTCGTCGTCGCGGACCGAGCCGCCGGGCTGGATCGCCGCGGTCGCACCCGCCTCAGCCGCGGCAATGAGGCCGTCGGCAAAGGGAAACAACGCCTCGCTGGCCACGGCCGAGCCGTGCAGGTCGAGCCCCGCCTCCTTCGCCTTCCACACCGCGATGCGCGAGCTGTCCACGCGCGCCATTTGGCCCGCGCCGACGCCGAGCGTGCGCTCGCCCCGGGCGTAGACGATGGCATTCGATTTGACGTGCTTGCAGATTTTCCAGCCAAACAGCATGCCCGCCCATTCCTCTGCCGTCGGCTGGCGCTTTGTCACGACCTTGAATTCGTTCACGTTTCCGAGCGTGCGGTCGCGGTCCTGCACCAGCACCCCGCCGATCACCGAGCGGATTTCCTGCAGGGAATCGGCGCCGATGCCCTGCTTCGCGACCATCAGCCGCAGATTTTTCTTTTTGCCAAAAATCGCGAGCGCCTCGTCGCTGAAACACGGCGCGATAATGACTTCAGTGAAGATCTCCCCGATGATTTTGGCGAGCGCCCCGTCGAGCGTCTGGTTGACGACGATGATGCCGCCGAACGGCGCCTGCCGGTCGGTCGCAAACGCCTGCTCCCATGCCTCACCCAGCGTGTCCGCGCTGGCGACGCCGCACGGATTGGTGTGCTTCAGGATCGCCACGGTCGGCCGCTCGAATTCGCCGATGAGATAGGTCGCCGAGGTGATGTCCAAAATATTGTTGTAGCTGAGTTCCTTGCCTTGGAGTTGCTGGAAATGCTCGTGAAACGTGCCGTAGAGCGCCGCCTGCTGGTGCGGATTTTCCCCGTAACGCAGCGCCTGCGTCTTCGTCCATGCCAGCGTAAGCTTGTCAGGAAATCCAGCCAGCGCCGCCAGATCGGGCGCCTCGGCCTGCGACTCGAGGTAACGCGCGATGGCCGCGTCGTAGCTGGACGTGCGCTGAAAGACTTTCAAGGCCAGGCGCCGGCGCAGCGCCGCGAGTCCGGCCGGCTGGTCGAGCGCGGCCAGTACCGCGTCGTAATCAGCCGGATCGCACACGACCGTCACGCTTTCGTGGTTTTTCGCCGCGCTGCGCAGCATTGACGGGCCGCCGATGTCGATGTTCTCGATCGCCTCCTCAAAATGGACCCCTGGCTTCGCGACCGTCTGCTCGAACGGATATAAATTCACCACCACGAGATCGATGAGGGCAATACCGTGCTCCACGGCCTGCGCCAGGTGCTCCGGCTTGTCGCGGCGGGCGAGCAGGCCGCCATGTATCTTCGGGTGCAGCGTCTTCACGCGGCCCTCCATGATTTCGGGCGAGCCGGTGTGCTGGCTCACCTCCGTCACCGGCAGCCCGCGCTCGGCTAGAAGCTTGGCCGTGCCGCCCGTCGAAAGCAGGCGATAACCGTGCTTTTTGACGAGCGCCGTGGCGAAATCGATGAGGCCGCGTTTGTCGCTGACGGACAGCAAAGCCAGTTTTTCCATAAAACCGAGTTTTTGCGCCGTGCAGCAACCGCCCGCAAGTCGAAAGACGTGGTTGGCTGCGAGAAGGTTGCGTGCCGCCAGAAATTGCGTTCATTTTCTCAACTGTGTCCTGCGACTCCAACGAACTGCCCGGCCTGACCGCCCACCTCGACAAACTGGTTTACCACCATGGTGGCCCCAGCCTGTCCCCGGACAAGCCGCATGCGTTTGTTTACTTCATCACCATCAAAAACGAGACCGAGCATACCGTGCGCCTCCTCGGCCGGAAATGGGTCATCCTGCACGCCGACGGCCGACGGCTCGTCGTCGAGGGCGACAAAATCGTCGGCGAGACACCGCGGCTCGCGCCCGGCGAGCAGTTTTCGTACAACAGCTACCACGTCACCAGCTGCGACGCCGAGGCCTGCGGCTGTTTCCATGGCGTGGATGAACAGGGTCAAAAAATCCACGTGGTGCTGCCGCCGTTCGCCATGAAAGTGCCCTCCGCATGACACCCGGCAAATCTTGCTCTTGCTCTTACCCAGCCTGTGCCTCTCCCTCGTCGCTTCCTAAATGAAGCTCATTGACCTGAATCGCGACGGCGGCATCGGTGCAAATTCACTCCTGCTGCAGCTCGGCGACGTGCGTATCCTCCTCGACTGCGGCCTGAATCCCAAGCTCACCGGCCGCCGTGCCACGCCCGATCTCTCCCCGCTGCGCGGCGCACCACCCGACCTGATCATCATCACTCACTGCCATCTCGACCACATTGGCAGCCTGCCCGTGGCCATGCGCGAGTATCCCAATGCGCCTGTCGTGATGACGCAGCCCAGCAGTATGCTCATTGAGCGCATGCTCCACAACTCCGCCAACGTCATGGTGCGCCAGAAGGAGGAGGAAAACATCCCCGACTATCCCCTTTTCACCCACGAGGAAATCGAGCGGTGCGCGAAACGTTTCACCGGCCTGCCCTTCGGCCATGCAAAAAAATTCCGCGGCGCGCACGACGAGATCGAGCTCATTTTCCATCCCGCCGGCCACGTCGCCGGCGCCGCCGGCGTCGAACTGCGCCACAAGCACCGGCAGATCTTCATCACCGGTGACGTGCTTTTCGAGGACCAGCGCACCCTCCCCGGCGCCAAGTTTCCGGCCGGGCATTTCGACACCCTGATCATGGAGACCACGCGCGGCCACACCGAACGCCCCGCCGGCAAGAGCCGCGGCTCCGAGGTCGCCCGTCTCATCGCCAGCATCAACGACACCATCCAGCGCGGCGGCTCGTTTCTCATTCCCGCCTTCGCCCTCGGCCGCCTGCAGGAAATTCTCGCCGTCGTGCACGACGCGCGCAAATTCGGCCGCCTCGTCGACTGCCCCATCTTCGCCTCCGGCCTCGGCCTCGACCTCGCGGATTACTTCGACGAGATCACGCGCAAGACCCGCCAGCTCAATTTCAGCCGCAGCATCATCAAGGAGCTCAAGCTCCGCCCCCTTCCGCGCAAGCTCAACGCGGGCGAGGATCCGCAGCAAAACGCCCTTTATATCGTGAGCAGCGGCATGCTCGTCGAACGCACGCCCAGTTATACGCTCGCCTCCGGCCTCGCCGGCCACGCGCGCAACACCATCGGCTTCGTCGGCTACTGCGATCCCGACACTCCCGGCGGCGCGCTCCTCGCCGCCAAGCCCGGCGAAAACTTTCTTTTCGAAGCCGCGCACGTGAAGGCCAAGCTCAAGGCCCGCGTGGAAAAATTCGAGCTCAGCGGCCATGCCGACCGCGACGAGTTGCTGCAGTTTGCGCTGCAGACCGGCGCGCGCGCCATCGTGCTCACCCACGGCGACCCGCCCGCGCGGGCCTGGTTCGCCCAGCAGTTCGCCGAAAAAATGCCTCAAAGCAAGGTGCTCGATCCCGTGCCTGGGCAGAGTTACCTAGTATGAGAGAAAGTCCGGCTGCCGTGGAAATATCCAGGCCCAAGCCGGCGTTCACCAAAGGTTAAAGTCAGTCCGCGCGTTTCATTCAGGCGGATTAGTTAACAATTTAATTAACTTTCGCCCACTTCGGCATTGTGCATGAGGCGGCAAGGGACTTTCCGTCTTTGCCACCAACCTGCAATTACTCCGCGCGCCATTCGCCATGGAGTTTCCAGCTGCAGGAAAGCTTCCACTAAAACCAATGACCGATGGCAAGGCGTGGGATCTCGCATCCCGGTCCTCCCGCCGTTGGACATTCCAGCCAATCTCCCTCCATGCTTCTTCCCACATTCTCCTCGCGCTTTCGCCGCGCGCTGCTTTTCAGCGCGCTTTTTACCTCATTGATCCTGCGGGCCACGACCGCCACCAGTCTCAGCAGCTTCGGCGGCGAAGAGGAGCCGGCCGTGATTTATTTTCCGGATACCCACACCTTCGTCAGCGACAGCTACGTGAATATCACCGACCTGGGCGGCGGCGTCTTCCAGATGCTGCTTCGCTACAGCCCGACCCAGTGGGATGGTGACCGTACGACTTCGAACACCGACCGCGGCCGGGCCGAAATCAAAACCCTCGGCGCCCACCAGTTCATTCACGACACGTTCGAATACGCCACGACCTGGCGCACCAATCCCGAGTTCGTCGGTTCCGGTGCCTTCTGTCATATCACGCAGCTCAAGCCGGTGGACGGAGTCGAAGGCTCGTCCGGCTCGCCACTGATCACGACTTCGATTTTTTCCGGGACCAGTTCCGCCGCCGTCCGCTATGCGTCCTCATCCTTCTCTCCCGCCAACGTATTCTCCCCCATCGTCGTGCGCAACATCACCTGGGCGCCCGCCACCTGGCTGGCGGAAACCATCCGGGTCCGGACAACCGCCGATGGTGAAAACACCGGGCAGGTGGTTGTCTCCCTCAATGGCGATTCCTTCCAGGGCGTAACCAACGTCGAAGTGTGCCGCCCCTCCTCCACGGAATACTATCCGAAATGGGGCCTTTATCGCGGCACCAGCGTAACCTCCGGTTTCAGCCCCAATGATTACATCCAGCACTCGAACGTCTCAGCCACCCTGACTTCAGTCACCCAGGACCCCGCCTTCAGCCCGGCGGCCGGCTCGTATTCCGCCGCGCAAACCGTAACCATCACTTCAGGCACCAGCGGGGCCTCGATCCGCTACACCACCGACGGCAGTACGCCGAGTGAAACCGCCGGCACGCTTTACTCCGGCCCTGTTACCATCAGCACCAGCGCGACGCTCAAAGCCATCGCCTACTCGAGTTCCTTGCCGGACAGCAATGTGACCAGCGCCACCTATACCATCGGCTCGACGATTATTTCCTTCGAAGCCGAGAGCCTTGGCCGCACCAGCACCGGCGCCGGCACCAGCGTGCAGACCGACGTCAACACCAGCGGCGGCAAATGGATCTCCCTCGATGCCAACGGCGCCGGCCAGTACGTCGAGTACACCCTGCCCAATATCCCGGCTGGCGTCTACAGCCTGCAGATGAGCTATAAGACCAACAACAACCGGGGCATGCTCCAGCTCGCAATCGACGGCACCGACCTGGGCGATGTGCTCGACCAGTACAAGCCGACCCCCTCCATCTACCCGACGCAGACCTTCGGGGTGGTCACCTTCACCTCAGCAAGCGACCATATCGTCCGTCTCACGGTAACCGGCAAGAATTCCGCCTCCAAGGGCTTCGGCCTGTCGGCGGATAAATTTTTCCTGGTGGCCATCCCGGACACCACGCCGCCCGTGCTGACTCTGCCCGCAGATATCATTACCGAGGCCGCTGACGAAGACGGCGCGATCGTCAATTTTTCCGCCAGTGCCAATGACGACAGGGATGGAAACATCCCCGTGACGCTGATTCCCGCTTCCGGCAGCACTTTCCCGCTCGGCACCACCACGGTCACCGCCACCGCCACCGATGCCGCCGGCAACAAGACCACCGGCTCCTTCACCGTCACGGTCCGCGACACCACGCCGCCGATTCTGATTCCGCCGGACAATGTCACCCTTGAAGCCACTGGTCCAAGCGGCGCCGTTGCCACCTTCACCGGCGACGCCATCGACACCGTGGACGGCACTGTGCCCGTTGTCTTCAGCATTCCCTCCGGCAGCACCTTCCCGCTCGGGACCACCACGGTGATGGCCACCGCGACGGACGCCTCCGGCAACAAGGCCACCAAGGCCTTCACCGTCACGGTCCGCGACACCATACCACCCGTCCTTACGCTGCCGCCCAGTCTCACCCTTGAGGCCACCGGCCCCGGAGGCGCCATCGCCCTCTTTGCCGCCACCGCCACGGACATCGTCGACGGCACCGTGCCGGTGGTCTTCAGCGTTCCATCGGGCATCATTTTCCCGCTTGGCACCACGATCGTGACCGCCACCGCCACCGATGCCGCCGGCAACAAAGCCTCCGGCGCCTTCACTATCACCGTCCGCGACACGATACCTCCGGTGCTTGCCCTGCCGGCCGGCCTCGTGCTCGAAGCCACCGGTCCAGCCGGGGCCGTCGCCACTTTCACCGCCAGCGCCAGCGATATCGTCGATGGTGCCGTGCCAGTCACTTTCAACATTGCGTCAGGCAGCACCTTCCCGCTCGGCACCACCACCGTGATGGCCACCGCGGCAGACGCCGCCGGCAATATGACCGCAGGCTCCTTCACCGTCACGGTTCGCGACACGACACCACCCATTCTCACCCTGCCGGCCAATCTTGTGCTTGAAGCCACTGGCCCAGCCGGGGCTATCGCCACTTTTACTGCCAGCGCCAGCGATATCGTCGATGGTATTGTTCCGGTCACCCTCAGCCTTCCTTCGGGCAGCATTTTCCCGCTCGGCACCACCACCGTGACCGCCACGACAACGGATGCCGCCGGCAACAGGACTACGGGCGCCTTCACTATCACCGTGCGCGACACCACGCCGCCTTTGATCAAGAGCCTGAGGCCATCCATTAAAACTCTCTGGCCGCCCAATCATCAAATGGTCCCGGTCAGGATTTTCGCCGACGTGCATGACCTGGTGGATCCGAGGCCGGTCACCCGGATCATCTTTGTCACCAGCAACGAGCCGGTGATGGACAGACATGATGACCATGACAGCCGGCACGATCACGATGACCGCGACGGCAGACGCGATCGCGATGACGGTCCCGATTGGAAAATCACCGGTGATCTCACCCTCCTGCTCCGCGCCGAGCGAAGCGATTCCGGCCATGGCCGGATCTACACCATCACCGTGGAAAGCCGCGATGCCTCGGGCAATGCCAGCACCAAAACGGTCACCGTCGACGTTCCGAAAAGGTGGGATAACAATTAGCCTCACCAGGCTTTTCCGCTTTTCAAAGAGCCCGCGATAACGGGCTCTTTTTGCGCATATGCTTAACGATTTAATCATTTTTTGCTAATTAGATATTGTCGATGAGCGGCAAAACGTCTCCATTTGCCACTCGTCTGCGACTGCCCCCGTCACCCCAGTCTGTGGCGTTCCCCTCCGCCCACGGATAACCTCAAAAAAAACTTATCGTGAAAAAGCCCTCCTTTTTGCGTCCCTCCTTGCTTCGCGTTCTGGCGCTGTCCCTGCTCGCGCCCATCGCCGCCTCCGCGCAAACGCGCATGTTTGCGCCGTATATTGAGATGGATGTCTCGGACAACCTGCCCCAAATTTCCTCGGCCTCCGGCATCAAGGATTTCACCCTGGCTTTCATCATCAGCGGCGGCAGTTGCACGGCCTCCTGGAATGGCTCGACCCCCGTGTCCTCGGACACGGCCTACAAGCCGCTAATCGACAGCCTGCGCAGCGCCGGCGGCGATGTCATCGTCTGCTTCGGCGGCGAAGCGGGCACCGAGGTGGCCGGGACCTGCACCAGCGTATCCAGTATTCAAGCACAGTACCAGCTGGTCGTCACCAAGTACAACGTGAAGATGCTGGACTTCGACATCGAAGGCGCCGCCGTGGCCGATACCGCGGCCATCGACCGGCGCAACCAGGCGCTGGCCAACCTCCAGGCGGCCAACTCCGGGCTGATCATCTCGTACACCCTCCCGGTTGAGCCGAGCGGCCTCGACGATAACTGCCTGAACCTGCTGAAAAACGCCAAGTCTCACGGCGTGAACGTGGCGGTGGTCAACCTCATGACCATGGACTTCGGCGGGAGCGTCAACCCCAACGCCATGGGACAAGCCTCGATTGATTCGGCCAATGCCGTAATCAGCCAGCTTCAGTCCATCGGCGTAAGCGCCAAGATCGGCATCACACCGATGATCGGAAGGAACGACACCTCTCCTGAAATCTTCACTGTGGCGGACGCTCAGAAGGTACTGAGCTACGCGCAGTCGAACAACAACATCAGCCGGCTGACCTTCTGGTCGGTGTCCCGCGACGTATCCTGCCCCGGCAATGCCGCGCAGGTCTCAGATACCTGTAGCGGCATTACGCAAAAACAATGGGATTTTTCCCATGTGTTTGAGGCATTTGGCGGCAGCAGCGGCCCAAGCCAGGTCGCTACGCTCGCTTTCAACCCGGGCGGCGGCACCTACGCCAGCGCGCAAAGCGTGACTATCACCACCTCCACCAGCGGCGCCACCATCCGCTACACGACGGATGGGAGCGCTCCCTCGGAGACTCACGGCACCATTTACTCCGGTCCGGTCAGCATCGGCAGTACGGCGACCCTCAAGGCCATCGGCTATGAGACCGGCTTCACCGACAGCAATATCACCAGTGCCAGCTACACCATCAACACCGGCGGCGGCGGCACCCCGATCACGCTGGAAGCGGAAAATCTTTCCCCGGTCGGCACCGGTGCCACGGTCAGCATCAGCAACGATGCCAACGCCAGCGGCGGCGTCATCGAGTTCCTCAACTCCACCGCGGCCGGCCAGACCATGACCCTGACCACCCCGAGCATCGCCGCCGGCACCTATCAGGTCCAGCTCCGCTACAAAACCAACACGACACGCGGCCAGCATACCGTCAAAATCGACGGAGTTCAGGTCGGCAGCACCATCGACCAGTACGCCACGACCTCCGCCTACACCACTGTGACCCTCGGCAGCGCAACCCTCGCTGCCGGCGCCCACACCATCGTGCTGACCGTGACCGGCAAAAACGCCTCCGCCACCCAGTTCTACATCACGGCCGACTCCTTCACGCTCACACCTTCGTCCGTTCAATCGCAGGCCGCCGCACCCTCGTTCAGCCCGGGCGCGGGCACCTATACCAGTACGCAGAGCGTGACGATCGCCACCTCCACCAGCGGCGCTTCCCTCCGTTACACGACTGACGGCAGCACACCCAGCGAGACCGCCGGCACGGTTTACTCCATCCCGGTGAGCATCAGCGCCACGGCCACACTCAAGGCCATCGCTTACGAGAGCGGCTTCACCGACAGCTCCGTGACCAGCGCGACCTACACCATCAACACCGGCGGCGGCGGCACGACCGTCTCCTTCGAAGCCGAAAGCCTCACCTACACGCCGAATGGCGCGACTGCCTCGGTGCAGACCGATGTCAATTCCAGCGGCGGAAAGTGGATCGAACTCGCCGGTAACAGCGTGGGCGATTACATCAACTTCGCAATTCCCAGCGTGGCCGCCGGCACCTACCAGCTGCAAATGGAATGGAAGGGCAATACCACCCGCGGCATTCTGCAGCTCTCGGTCGACGGCACCAACGTCGGTGGCACGGTCGATCAGTATTCGGCCGCCCAATCCTACCCGACGAGCACGTTCGGCAACGTAACCTTCAGCTCGGCCGGTACCCATACCATCCGCCTGACCGTCACGGGCAAGAACTCAGCCTCGGGCAACTACCAGCTGTCGGCTGACAAGTTTACCTTCGTCGCCCAATAATAATATCCAAGCAATCGGCGCGCGTACGCATCTCTGAAACACCGCCCGCGCGCCCATTTTTCATCGCTGAGGATCATTCGTATTTAAACGTTTTAATATCGCCAACCCTATTATAACGTTTTAACCATTTTGGCGCCATCTCCGTATCCTGAGATACGTTCACTTTCCCCTCATATATCGCTCCCAAAAATGAAAACACAACACCCCCACATGCATTCGTGCCGTCCGTCCCTGAAATTCATGGGCCTGGCGGCATTTCTCTGCGTGCTCTCATTCGGCCTGACCGGTCGTTTGTCAGCCCAGGCCATCACCCTTGAGGCTGAAAGCCTTTCTCCCGTCGGCACCGGCGCCACCGTCAGCATCAGCAATGATGCCAACGCGAGCGGCGGCGTCGTCGAGTTCCTTAATTCCACGGCGGCCGGCCAGGTTATGACCCTGACCACCCCGAGCATCGCGGCAGGCACCTATCAGGTCCAGTTCCGTTACAAGAACAACACGACGCGCGGCCAGCACACCGTGACAATCGATGGCACCCAGGTCGGCGGCACGATTGATCAGTATGCCTCCAGCTCCACCTATGTCTCGGTCAGCCTCGGCAATGCGACTCTCGCCACCACAGGCACGCACACCATCGCACTGACGGTGACCGGCAAGAACGCTTCCGCGACCCAGTTCTATATCACGGCCGACTCCTTCATTTTCACCCCGGTGACCGTGCAGCAACAAGCCGCCACGCCTTCATTCACCCCGGCCGCCGGCACCTATTCCACTTCGCAGTCGGTGACGATCAGCACCACGACCAGCGGAGCCACCATCCGCTACACGACGGATGGCAGCACGCCGAGCGAGACCACCGGCACCGTCTATTCCAGCCCGGTCAGCATCAGCGCCACGGCGACCCTCAAGGCCATCGCGTTTGAAAGTGGCTTCACCGACAGCGCGGTCGCCAGCGCGACCTACACCATCAGCACTGGTGGTGGTGGCAGCGGCGGCACGACCGTCTCCTTCGAAGCCGAAAACCTCACCTATACGGCCAGTGGTGCCACCGACTCGGTCCAGACCGACACCAACTCCAGCGGCGGCAAGTGGGTCGAACTCTCCGGCAACAGCGTGGGTGACTCCATCAGCTTTGCCATCCCCAGTGTGACCGCCGGCACCTATCAGGTGCAGATGGAATACAAGGGGCTCACCAGCCGCGGCATCCTGCAGCTCTCGGTCGACGGCACCAACCTCGGCAGCACGCTCGACCAGTATGCGTCGGGCCAGACCTACCCAACGACCACGTTCGGCACCGTGACCTTCAGCTCGGCTGGCACGCACACCGTCAAGCTGACCGTAACCGGCAAGAATGCTTCCTCCAGTGGCTACCTGCTGTCCGCCGACAAATTCACCTTCCTCGCCTCTGGCGGCGGCGGTGGCGGCACGGTGGCGGCTCCGAGCTTCAGCCCGGCCGGCGGCACCTACGGCAGCGCGCAGAGCGTCACCATCACCACGTCGACCAGCGGCGCCTCCATCCGTTACACCGTTGATGGCAGCACCCCGTCGTCGACCGCCGGCACGCTCTACTCCATCCCGGTGAGCATCAGCGCCACCACCACCCTCAAGGCCATCGCCTTTGCGAGCGGCATGACGAATAGCTCGGTCACTTCCGCCACCTACTCCATCACCACTGGCGGCGGCGGAAACTTCACCGCGGCTCAGGTGTTGGCAGGCATCATGGCGCACGAGTCGTCATCTGACCAGGTGAACACCAAGCCGCACATCAACACAATGACCCGCGCGATGAACGTGAACGTCTATCAGGTCACCACCGGCGTTTTCGTCTACACCTCCAGCATGGCCATCGACGACGACGGCAGCGATCCCGATCCCGATCCCGACCATCAAGGCGAGACCACGTGGCAGGACAGCAGCGGCGCCCAGCTTGGAGCGCACCATGTTCCCTTCTACGTGCTGGGTGATGACTGCTGGGACAACGAAGGCGGCTCCCATATCACTCCCTGCCCGCACTTCTTCTACTCCGAACACAACATCACGGGCCGGCAGTTCGCTTTGATCTTCTACAATGGCAAGGTCATTGGCGCTGTGTTCGGCGATACGCAGACCGCGAACAACCAGACCACATCGGACAACGATGCGCGTGAACTCGGCGAAGCCTCCGTCGAGGCGGCTTCCCTCCTCGGCATTCCCGACAGCGGAACCACCGGCGGCGTCGATAACGGCGTCACCGTCGCCATCTTCTCCGGCTCGCAGTGGGTCGTGAAGGGCACCAACAAGGGCACCGGCCCCGTAGGCTCCGCCACCGGCTCGCTGAACGGCAATGCCCAGGCTTTGGTCCAGCAGGCGTTGAACACGCTCGGAAACGATTTCGGCCTCTAAGCGAAACTAAATCGTAAAATATCGGAGGCACCGTCTGGCGAAATTCCTTTCCCGGACGGTGCCTCTTTTTTTTGCCACCGGCTTGAATGCTGTTTATCATCCGAATAATTCCACACCGGAATCAAGGTATGGGACCATCCGCTAAATCCAAACGAGAGCCCAGCCCCGTGCTGGCCTTCCGCCCGATCCTTTATCGGCCCGGCGCGATCTCGCTGCAGATCGTTGCGCTCGCTTGCCTCCTCCTCCGGGCCGCGGCACAGACGCCCGCTGCGCCCCAGCCACCGACTCCGGCCGCACCGCCTGTGCCGGTGATCACGGTTGAGGAGAAGTCTTTCGATTTCGGGGAAGTCCGACACGGCCAGACCGTTGTCCACGGCTTCAAGGTCTCGAACACCGGCCATGCCATCCTGCATATCAAGGAGGTCCATGCCAACTGCGGATGCACCTCCGCCTTGATCGGAAAAAAGGATTTGGAACCCGGCGAAAGTACGGAGATCGATGCGGAATTCACTCCGGACAAGGAATTCTCGGGCCCCGTGCGCAAGACGATCCTGGTGGTTTCCGACGCGCCCGCCCACTCCAAGTTAATCCTGCGTTTCGCAGCCGATGTGCCGCCGGATCCAGCGCCGGCCAAACCGGCCCCGTGATTTCACAACGCGGAAGCCTGCCCTCCTCGTTCCATCCCAACACCCCAACCTCAGGAACCCCGCGCAGCGCCGTTCCCTGTCACTGCTGATAAACCCGCCTTTGTCGGCAAATGCGTTCTCCAGCGCTCCGTTGATTTCAGTTTGCCGCCGGCCGCCCAAACCACGGACGGCTTGTTTCGATCAGAACACCGCGCTCGCGGCCTGCACATTTGATTCAGTTACCCTTCCCCTCATGAAATTTTGCCCCCCAGTTTTTAAAGCCCTGCTGCTTCTTGGCGGCATTCTCACCCTGCCCGCCGCCGCCGCCCAGTTGACCCTGTCCACCGGATGGTCGCTGCAGTCGTCGACCAAGGCCACCCAGACGGGCAGCGCCATTTCGACCGCCGGGTTCCAAGCCACCGGATGGTACCCGATCACCATGCCCGCCACCGTGATCGCCGGGTTGCTGCAGAACAACGTCTACGCCGATCCTTTTTACTCGAAAAATCTGTCGCTCATAAATCCTGCCGACTTCACGCCGGCCTGGTGGTATCGGACGGAGTTCACCCTTCCCTCCAGCGAAAATGGCAAGCGGGTCTGGCTCAAGCTGGAGGGCCTCAACTATCGGGCCAACGTGTGGTTCAACGGCACCCAGCTCTCGACCACGACCAGCACGGTCGGCCCTTTCCGCTCCTTCGAATTTGATGTCACCTCCCTCGTAAATTACCCGGGAAGCAACGCCCTGGCCGTGCAGATTTCCCCGCCCGTCAATTACAGCAGCGACCTGACCGTTTATTTCGTCGATTGGAGCCCGACGCCTCCCGACAAGAACATGGGCATCCTCAACGACGTCGTCGTCTCGACCAGCGGTTCGGCGAACATCCGCCACCCGCTCGTCAGCACCAAATTCGACCTGCCTTCATTGTCTGTCGCGCACCTCACCGTGGCGGCGGAGGTGACAAACGGCTCGGGTGCCTCCGTCTCGGGCACCGTCGACGGCACGATTGGCGCCATCAGCTTTTCCCAGCCCATCACGCTCGCCGCGCACCAGACCCTGCGCGTGACGTTCACCCCCGCGGCCTATCCGCAATTGAACGTAAGCAATCCGTCCATCTGGTGGCCGTGGGAATATGGCACGCCGAATCTCAATACGCTGAACCTCAGCGTCAGCCTGGGCGGCCAGCTCAGCGACAGCCTGACGACCCAATTCGGCATCCGGCAGGTCACTTCGGCCCTCAACTCCGGCGGCAGCCGCGTTTTCTCCATCAACGGCAAACCCATTCTCATTCGCGGCGCCGCGTGGTCGCCCGACATGTTTCAGCGCCGCAGCCCCGCCCGGCAGGAAGCCGAGGTCCGCTATGCCCGCGACCTGAATTTCAACACCCTCCGGTTTGAGGGCAAGTTCGAGGACGAAAACCTGTTCCAGCTGACCGACAAATACGGCCTCCTCGTGATGATCGGCTGGTGCTGCTGCGACGCCTGGCAGAACAGCAGCAGCTGGAATGCCGAGCAGACCACCGTGGGGACTGATTCCCTGCGCAATCAAATGTACCGCCTGCGCATCCATCCCAGCATGCTCGTCTGGCTGAACGGCAGCGACGAGACCGCGGCATCTTCCGTCGAGCAAAGTTACGTCAGTATGGAAGCCGACCTCCAATGGCCCAATCCCACCATCGCGTGCGCAGCGGACCGTTCGACCACCCCGGAAGGCCCGACCGGCGTGAAAATGAATGGCCCTTACGACTATGAGCCGCCCACTTACTGGGAGACGGACACCAATAAAGTCGGTGGTGGCGCCTGGAATTTTTCGACCGAAATCAGCCCGGGAGCCGATGTTCCTCCGATCGAAAGCCTGCAGCAGTTCATTCCCGCGGCTGATCTCTGGCCCATTGGCTCCTACTGGACCTTCCACTGCGGCCAGGACGTCTTCGGCAACCTCGACGTTTTCACCAATGCGATGACGAAGCGCTACGGCGCCGCCAGTTCCGCCGCCGACTACGCCGCCAAAGCGCAGATTTCCACCTACGAATCCCACCGCGCCATGTTCGAGGCCTACGGCCGGCACAAGTACACTTCAACCGGTGTGATCCAATGGATGATGAACAACGCCTGGCCGGGCATGTTCTGGCACGTATACGACTACTACCTGCGCCCTGGCGGCACGTATTTCGGCGTCAAGAGCGCCCTCGAACCCCTCCACATTCAATACTCGTACGTCAACCAAACCATCACCGTCCTCAATTCCACCCTGCAAGCCTACGGCAACCTGACGGCCAGCATGCAGGTCTACAATCTGGACGGCACGCAGAAATACACTCACTCGATGGCCGTCAGTTCCGTCGGTCCCGACAGCACCAATGACATCTTCACGCTGCCGAGCATCTCCGGCCTGACCGCCACCTACTTCCTCCGGCTGACCCTCACCGATGCCAGCAGCAATATCGTCAGCATCAATACCTATTGGCTCTCCACAACGGCAGACGTGGTGAACTGGAGCACCTATGGCAACCCGTGGCAATATACGCCACAGTCAGCTTATGCCAATCTGACCGCCTTGTCGACCATGCCGGCCGCGAGCATCACCTACAGCCAGCAAACCGCCGATTCCGGCACCCAGCGCACTCAAACCGTGACGCTGACGAACACAGGCTCGACCATCGCCTTCTTCGTTCGCCTGAAGATCAACCAGAGCACGACCGGGAACGAAGTTTTGCCGATCCTCTGGCAGGACAACTACGTCACCTTGCTGCCGGGCGAAAGCCGGCAGATCACCGCGACTTACTTTATTTCCGATCTTGGCGGCGCTTCACCCGTTTTGCAGATCGTGCCTTATCTTTCGAATGTCACCGTCACTCCCGCCGGTGGTGGCAGCACAGCCGCGACGCCGACCTTCAATCCCGTCGCCGGCACCTATTCCACCACGCAAAACGTGACGATCAGCACCACGACCAGCGGCGCCTCCATCCGTTACACGACCGACAGCAGCACACCGAGCGAGACCGCCGGCACGCTCTACTCCGGACCGGTTAGCATCAGTGCGACAACGACCCTCAAAGCCATTGGCTACGAGACCGGTTTCACCGACAGCGCCGTGGCCAGCGGAACTTACACCATCACGACTCCGCCCCCGCCGCAGGTCGCCACCCCCGTCTTCAGCCCGGCCGCGGGAACGTACTCCACTACGCAATCGGTAACGATCAGCACGACGACCAGCGGCGCGACCCTCCGCTACACGACGGACGGTAGCACACCTTCTGAAACGGCCGGCACGATCTATTCCGGCCCGGTCAGCATCAGCAGCACGACGACCCTCAAGGCCATCGGCTATGAAACCGGTTTCACCGACAGCGTCGTGACCAGCGGCATCTACACGATCTCCGTCGGCCCTCCGCCCACGGTGAGCTTCGAGGCCGAGAGCCTTTCCCCGGTCGGCACCGGCGCCACGGTCAGCATCAGCAACGATGCCAACGCCAGCGGCGGCGTGGTTGAGTTCCTCAACTCCACCGCGGCCGGCCAGACCATGACGCTCACCACTCCGAGCATCACGGGTGGCACCTATCAGGTTCAAATGCGCTACAAGCCCAACACCTCCCGCGGACAGCTCACGGTGAAAATCGATGGCACCCAGGTCGGCGGCACGCTCGATGAGTATTCGACCAGCCAGACCTACGTCACCTCCACCCTCGGTAATACGACTCTCGCCACCGGCACGCACACCATCGTGCTCACCGTCACCGGCAAGAACGCCTCCGCCACCCAGTTCTATCTCACCGCCGACAAGTTCACCTTCATCGGTCAATAACCATCACGAAGCCAGCGCGCGGGGACCATCGTTCTCCGCGCGCCGGGCGGAAACCACTTATTGTTTCATCAGCTCGCGCAGACGCGCGCACATCGGAGGGCTGCCCGCAAAATAATGAATGCGGGGCATCTTCAAGTCGAACTGCCGTAGCGGCAGCTGCTCGCCATTGAGGAAATGCACTTCGCCGCCCGCCCCCAGGCAGAGCGGGATGGCCGCCGCCAGATCCCAGATTTTCACATTGTAGTCCAGCGCACCGTCGATCAGCCCCACCGCCACATAGGCCAGATGCAGGGTCGCGCTGCCCAGTCCGCGGATTTTGAAATTGGTCAGAATCGGCTGAAGCTGCGCCACGAGTGATTTGTCCGACGGGCTGTGAAATCCGACGAGGCTTTCCTTGTTCAGCGGTTCGGTCTTCACCTGCGCCAGCCGATCGCCGTCATGCACGCCAAATCCCGGCCCGCCGTGGATGAGGGTGCGCCGCGCAAGGTCATAAACCACGCCGTAAACCGGCTCGCCGTTTTCAAACAGCGCCAGCGCGATGGCGCATTGCGGGATGCCCAGCGCGTAGTTGTTGGTGCCATCGATGGGATCGAGCATCCAGGCAAACCTCGCCGTGACCGGAATGGGCGCCGGCGTTTCCGCCAGCTCCTCGCTGAAAAACTGGTCGCCGGGAAATTGCGCGCCAAGCTCGCGAAAGATATTTTCCGAGATGGCGATGTCCACCGCCGTGACGCGCGTGCCGTCGCTTTTCCAATGGCTTTCGGCACGGCCAAATTCGCGATGCAGCAAGCCGGTTTGCGCGAGCACAGCGCGTTGGGCGGCCTCGATGCGGGCAGGAAGTTCGGGTGAAGGCATGAAGCCGCTAATTCGGGTCAATCAACGCCCGCCTACAACTCAATTAACAAGGATCGGCCAAAAATCGGCGATTCACTCGTAATCGTAAAGCCTCGGATCACGAACCGGCTGGTCGCGACGCGCTCGAAAGCGACGCCGGCCTTCCCTCGCTTCAGCCGCCGCGCCGGGCGCGGGCGGCTCGTCGCTACCCGGAAGATCATTTTCACCGGCCTCACCACCGCCGAGTTGCTCTTCCAGCGAATCCGGATCGGCGCCTTCCTCGAGTTTGCGCACGACCTCCTCCATTTCGCCGTCGATTTTCTCGCCCGTCAATTCCGCCATGCGGCGCATCATGCGGCCCATGGCCCGCGGGTCGTTTTCATCGACGTGCGCAAACTCGTTTTCCATCGCGTTCATCGCCGCCTCCATCCGCGGATCCTCCGCCTCGGCGGGCTGCCCGCTCCCACCTGCGTCCCCGCCAGGCGGCTGCTTCCCGCTTTTTCCCGGACTGGTCACGGCGAATTTCGACAGCAGCTTCACCATGGAAAACGCCGGGTTGTCCGGGCATTTCGGAATGATTTTCCCTTGGGCCAGCGTCTTGGCGTAAAATTGGTAAACCGTGTGGTTCTCCGCACAGTAGAACTCGTAAATCGGCATAACGCACAACAACTAGTCAACGGGCGGCCGCTTGGCAAGTTGATGCCCCCGCTGCACGAGCGGCGCGCGTCCGCCCCGGTTGAGACGGTCGAGCACGTCGGTCAGCCGTCGCTGCTTTTCGTCGCGCCCGGCAAACATTTCCAGTTGCGCCGGGCCGTCCTCGACCCCTGACAACCGCACGCTCACCAGCCGCAGCGGCCGGCGCTTTTTCCATGCAGCCCGCAGCAATGGCGCCACCAGCGGATAAAAGGGCAACTCGAGATCGGTGGCCGATTCAAGGCTGCGGCCATGCGACTCCTGCGAAAAATCCGGATAACGCACTTTCACCGTGATCGTGCGCACGCGTTTTCCATCGGCCCGCACCTTGGGCATGAGTTCATCAAGCATGCGCTTCGCGATGCGCTCGATCTCGGCAAAATCGCCGATGTCTTCCGCAAACGTCTCCTGCTGCGAATAGCTCTTGGCGTCCTCGTCCTCGGTCTCGACCGGCCGGTCATCCTCGCCCCGCGCGAGGGCGAGCATCTCCCGCCAGCCGTCACCCAAAGCCGCCTTCAGCTCCGTCTCGCTGCGGGCCAGCAAATCGCTCACCAGCACCAGGCCGTGCCGGGCCAGCGCCGCCTGGGTTTTCGGCCCGATCCCCGGAATTTTTCCCAACGAGAGCGGCGCGAGAAACCCCGCCTCTGTTCCCGGCGGCACGACAACAAAGCCGTTCGGCTTGCGCAGCTTCGAGGCGATCTGCGCCACCAGCTTGTTCGTCGCGATCCCGAATGACACCGGAATTTTCAGCTCGTCCCGGATGCGCTGCTGCAGACCGCGCACGGCCACCTCGATTTCTTCAACGCACTTCAGTCCGCACGGCCCGAGATCGACGTAACCTTCGTCGATGGAATTGCGCTGCACCAGCGGCGTGAGCGTCTCGCACAAATCGAACATCCGGCGCGAAACCTCGCCGTAGAGCCCGGAGGTGTGCGGAATCAAAATCAACTCCGGGCAGACCTTGAGCGCCCGGGTGGTCGGCATCGGGGTGTAAACGCCGCGCGCCCGCGCCTCGTAACTCGCGGAGGAAATAATGCCGCGCTCGCGTCCGCCCACCGCGCAGATTTTTCCGCGCAGCGCCGGGTCGCGCGCCTGCTCGCACGACACGAAAAAGGCGTCGGCATCGAGGTGGACGATCGTGGGCAGGCGCACCGGCATGAGCCAAAGCACATCCCGGCGTTCATTCGACGCAACTTTATCCCCCGGCGGGCATAAAACGATATAACCATCACCGGGTTTGCCCCGGCCGCCCATCCGTTTCACCCCTGTCTTGCACCGCACGGCGGATTGCGCGAGTTTTCAACCCATCAAACCCCATGAAACTGCTTCCCTTCATTGCTGCGTCCCTGATTTTTAGCCTCGCTTCGGCTGCGACCGATTCCGCCCAGCCAGTGATTTCCCGGGAGGACCGCGGCATGCCCGTCGTGGCCGTCACTCGCTCCGGCGCGACCTGGACCATCGCCGGCCGGCACAACACCGTCACCCTCGACGCCCGGTCGCTCGCGCTGCACGTGCAGGCCGGCCCGGCCGTCTGGGACATGGTTCCATCGGCCGCGACCGACATGCGCGTGAAAGCGGGCGGCAAGGAGTTTTCCGTGCGCCTCGCCGACGCCGGCACCATCGCCGTCGAGCCCTACGACACCGGCTTCAAGACCGGCGTGAAGCTCACTCTCACCAACTGGCTGCAGCCGAACACCACTCCGGCCACCCCGCTCGATCTGACGTTGTATCTCACCATCTGCCTGGAAGGCCATGACGAGGAACTGGTTTTCGACACGACCGCCGACGAGCGCGGCGCCAGCGTGCACCAGCTCGACTGGCCGACCGCCCTCGACGCGCATGACGTCGACTACACCGTGCTGCCCAACGGCCGCGGCAACCTGCTCCCGCGCAACTGGCCGAAGGAATATTATCCCATCCGCCACATCACGCCGGAAGGCAAAGTCGACCCCACCGACCACAGCATGCTGCAAAGCCACGTCATCGAGTCGTGGTCCATGTCCTGGTGGGGTTTTCAAAAGGGCAAATCGACCATGATGGTCATCGTGGAGACACCCGACGACGCGGCCTACCAGTTTTCCCACCCGGCCGGCGGCCCGACCGTGATCGGCCCGCGCTGGCTCGCGACGCTGGGCAGGTTCGGCTACCTGCGCACGGCCCGCATGTGCTTTTTCGATGAAGGCAACTACGTGACCCTGGCCAAACGCTACCGCCGTTACGCCATGGACACCGGCCTGTTTGTCTCGCTGCAGGAAAAGATCGCCCGCACGCCCATCCTCGCCGACCTGATCGGCACGCCGCAGACGCGCGTCGGCATTCTCCACAACATGAGCCACGACAGCGACCGCTGGAACGCGAAGCCGGACGGCGGCCCCGACCAGAACACGCATTATTCGCTGGTCACCTTTGACGAACGGGCCAGACAGCTCCGCGATCTCAAGGCGCGCGGCGTGGACCGCACGCTGGTCTTCGTCTCCGGCTGGGCCAACCTGGGCTACGATCGGCAGCATCCCGATCCCTTGCCGCCCGCCCCGACTGCCGGCGGCTGGGACGGCCTGAAACGCCTGGCCGATACCTGCCGCGAGCTCGGTTACCCTTTTATTTTCCACGACCAATACCGCGATTATTACGTGGATGCACCGTCCTATGATCCGCAATTTGCCATTCACGAGGAGGATGACTCGCTGCCGCCGCGGGCCTTCGCCGGCTCGCGCTTCGGCGACTCGAAGGAGGGACAGATCCCGTTCATGCGCCACTGGGACGGCGGCAAGCAGACCTATCTCGACTCACGCTTCCAGCCCGGCCATCTGCGCAAGAACTACCAGCTCTTCTTCGACCACGGCATCCATCCGCAGGGCATTTACATCGACGTGATCGGCTACGTGCCGCCGGACGAGGATTTCAACCCCGAGCATCCCCTCACCCGCAGCCAGGCCATGCAGGGCCAGATCGCGCTGCTCAACTGGTCGCGCCAGAACCTGGGCTTTACCGCGACCGAGGCCGGCTCCGACTGGGTGGTGCCTTACGTCGACTGCATCAACCAATCCGGCGGCAACGGCAAGTGCGTGCCGGTGCCGCTCTACCAATTGGTTTATCACGACGCCATTTTGATTTCCTACGGCTCGAACCGCAGTGACGGCGAGAAAGGCCTGCTGATGGGACTTCTCTGCGGCGGCGTGCCCGAGCTTCCCGTCATGCACCGGGATAATGACGAAAAAATCCTGAGCCTGATCAGCCGGATGGCCGCGCTGCACAAGCGCGTCGGCCTGCTCGAAATGACCAACCACGAATTCCTCGACGCCAACCACAAAAAGGAACGCTCGACCTTCGCCGACGGCACGACCGTGACCGTGGACTGGGACGCCGGATCAGCCGTCATTTCACCGGATTTGCCGGCAGGAAGGCAGTAGCAGCATAGAAGTGAACTCGACAAGCCAACCGTAGCACGGTGAAGGATAGCGGCAACCAATAGCGTGGATCATGCCCATGCCAATATTGAGAAATTAAGCACTTAAACGAGCTTCTCGAAACAGAGGCCGCAGTCTTGGCATGCTTCTTACCATCGAAACGCAGCAACACAGGCTACTACCTTTGGTTACTATCCTTTTGCATCCTTCTATATCCGATACCGCGTACCTATGAGTGATCCCGCCCCCAGTTTGCTTCATAGGTGTTTTTTCATTGAAGAAAAGAAACCTAGGGTGGTCATTCTGTTCGCTGCGACCGCTGTCGGATTGTTGGTTTACTTTTATTTAAGAGGTATCGTGCTATCGTCTTACGGGTACTTGGTCGATCTGCTGATAAGGTATGTCGTGTATCTTGGCGTATGCTTCTTCTCATTCTTGATTATAAGTGGCTGCTATAACCTGATAAAATTTATCAGACGCGAGAAATGATCGAATAGCCTTTCTGCACGCTTCGCCGTTAAGCAACAGCAGCACGGCTCCCGCCTTGAAATAGCCGCCTCTCCGCGCCTTGGCGTCTTTGCGTTAAAATTCCGTCTCCGCTGTTCGATCCTGATCCTCAGGCCTTTTTCCCAGCGCTACGCCATGCCGCCAGCGCCGCGCCGGTGAGCGAGCGCGGCTCTTTTTCAATCCCACTGCGCGGGCCGGCAAAGACCAGTTCGCCGCCCTCCCCTCCGCCACCCGGCCCAAGATCAACCAGCCAGTCGGCCAAGTCGATGACGTCGAGATTGTGCTCGATGACGATGACGGTGTTGCCCGCGTCGCGCAGCTTGAAGAGCAGGTCCATCAGCCGCTGGATGTCCGTCCAGTGCAGGCCCGTCGTCGGCTCGTCGAGGATGTAGAGCGTTTCGCCCTGCTGCCGCTTGCTGAGCTCGAGCGACAGCTTGATCCGCTGGGCCTCGCCGCCGCTGAGCGTGGTGGCCGACTGGCCGAGCGCGAGGTAGCCGAGGCCGACCGCATCGAGCGTCTCCAGTTTTTCCATCACGCGCGGGATGTTGCGGAAAAGCTGGAGGGCCTCGCGCACGGTCATGGCCAGCACGTCGGCGATGCTGCGCCCGTGAAAGAGCACCTCAAGCGTCTCGCGGTTGAAACGCCGGCCGCCGCAGCTCGGGCACGGCGCATAGGCGTCGGCGAGGAACTGCATGTCGAGCTTGATCACGCCGTCGCCCTGGCAGCGTTCGCAGCGCCCGCCGCGGACGTTGAACGAAAACCGGCCGGCCTTGTAGCCGCGCACCTTCGCCAGCGGCATCTGCGCAAATAGGTCGCGCAGCAGGTCGAACAGGCCGACGTAGGTCGCGGGATTCGAACGCGGGCTGCGGCCGATGGGCTCCTGGTCCACCTGCACGAGCTTCTGGAAAAAATCCAGGTTCTCGATGTGCCGGTGCCGTCCGGGAATGGCCTTCGCACCGTTCAGCTTCCGCGCGGCCGCGGCGGCAAGAATATCGTTCACGAGGGTGCTCTTGCCCGAGCCGCTCACGCCGGTGACGCACGTCAGCAGGCCGACGGGAAATCTCACGTCGATGCCGCGCAGGTTGTGCTCGCGCGCTTCGCGCACGGTGAGCCAGGCATCGCCCGGCTTTTTCGTGGCGACGTCCTTGGTCACGGAAAGCTTGCGCGCGAGATACGCGCCCGTGCGCGACTGGCTGGCGGGCTGCTTCGCACAGGCGGCAGGCGTGCCCTGGAAGAGCAGCTCCCCGCCCTCCGTGCCCGCGCCGGGCCCGAGCTCGATCAATTCGTCGGCCGCGCGGAGCGTTTCCTCGTCATGCTCGACGACGAGCACCGTGTTGCCGCGGTCGCGCAGCTCGGCCAGGGTGGCGAGCAGCTTCTGGTTGTCACGCGGGTGCAGGCCGATGCTGGGCTCGTCGAGCACGTAGATCACGCCGATCAGGCCCATGCCGAGCTGCGTGGCCAGACGCACGCGCTGGGCCTCGCCGCCGCTGAGCGTGGCGTAGTCGCGGTTGAGCGTCAGATAGCCGAGGCCGGTCTCGAGCAGGAAATGCAGCCGCTGCTCGATGCCGGTGACGACCTCGCGCACGGCCTCGTTCGCGCCCAGCGCGGCCACGAGCTCTCCCGCGAGCGCGTGCGCGCCGGCGATGTCGAGCCGCATGAACTCGGGAAACGTTTTCCCCTGCGTGCGCACTGACGCGCTGCGGGCATTGAGCCGCGCGCCGTGGCATTCCGGGCATTCGCCGCTGATCATGAACGTCGTCAGGCGCGCCTGAAACCCTTCGCTCGCCGTGGTGCGCCAGCTCTCGTCGAGCATGGCGAGCACGCCGGCAAACGGCATCGCCTTCGCCTCGCGCATGCGGCGCAGCTTGAAGGCAAACAGCCGGTCGCCCGCGCCGTGCAGCAGGGTCTTGCGCACCTCCTCAGGGAGTTCGCTCCAAGGCTTCTCGGGATCGAACGGCAGCTGCTCGGCCAGCTGCTTGAGAATGGCGTTGTGCTTGATGATGAGATTTTTTCCGCCGATGCGCCACGGCTTGAGCGCGCCCTCGCGCACGCTCTTCGCGGGGTCGGGCACGATCAGCTCGGGCACGAAACGCAGCTTGCGGCCCAGTCCGCCGCAGGTCGGGCAGGCGCCTTCCGCGTGGTTGAAGGAAAAATGCCGCGGCGTGAGCTTTTCAAAGACATCGCCGCAGATCTCGCAGGCAAGCGACTGGCTCAAGGACAGCTCGCGCCAGGGGCCGTCGGGCGTTTTCTGCGCCAGCACGAAAGCGCGGTCGCGGCCCTCGCGAAAGGCCAGCTCGAGCGAATCGGCCAGCCGGCTGCGCTGGTCGGCGCTGGCCACGAGGCGGTCGACGACCAGGTCCACGTTCAGTTCGCGCGTCCCCGCCCCCGTCGGCAAAAGGCGCGAGTCGTCGAGGTTGTGGATCACGCCGTTGAGGCGCACGCGCTGGAAGCCGCGCTGGCGCAGGCGCGGCAGCTCGTCGCGCAGCACGCTGGGCTTCGCGCGCAACGCGGGCGCGAGCAACATCACCCGTTCGCCCGCGCACTCGGTCAGGACGCGGTGGACATTGTCATCCAGCGAGCGCTGCACCACGCGGCCGCCGTCCTTCGGGCAGCGCTGTTCGCCGCACAGCGCCCAGAGCAGGCGGGCGTAGTCGGCGATTTCCGTGGCGGTGGCGATGGTGCTGCGCGGGGAGCCGCCGCCCTCGCGCTGCTCGATCGCGAGCACCGGCGACAGGCCGTGGATGAAATCGACGTCGGGCCGCTTAAGCTGCTCCAGCATCTGGCGCGCGGACACGCTGAGCGACTCGATGTACTTGCGGTGGCCCTCCGCGTAAATCGTGTCGAAGGCGAGCGACGACTTGCCCGAGCCGCTCGGCCCGGTGATGACGACGAGCCGGCCGCGCGGGATGCGCAGCTCAAGGTTCTTGAGGTTGTGCTCGCGCGCGCCTTTGACGTGGATGTGGGTCGCAGCCTGCATGGAGGAACACGCAAAGTAGCCACGCCGGCCCGCCCGTCCAGCGCGCACGGCGTTTTCTGCTGGTCAACCATGACCGCGCAAAAACAGACTGCCGCCATGGACCTTCGCTGGAGGTTTCTCGATCGTTACGCCGACTTCGGCCTGCTCATCCTGCGGATCGGCCTGGGCGCAATGTTCGTGCTGCACCATGGCTGGCCGAAGCTCATCGGCGGCCCCGACGAGTGGCGGAACACCGGCCGCGCCGTGGACTACCTCGGGGTGCACGCCGGCTATGTCCTGTGGGGCTTCATCGCCATGCTGGTCGAGGTCGCCGGCGGCGCCTGTCTTGCGCTGGGCTTCGCCACCCGGCCCGTGGCCCTGGCCTTCGCCCTTGAAATGGGCATCGCCGCCCTCTGGAAATATTATCCTTTCGGCGGCTGGACGTCGGCGGCGCATCCGTTCGAGCTCGCCGTGGTCTTCCTCGCCCTGGTTTTCATCGGCCCGGGCAAACACTCGCTCGATGCCCAGCTTTAGCCGGCACCCGCGGCCATTCCGGCAGTCACACCACTCTGGCTCCGCCCGACCCTCCCGCCGAAATGAACGTCCGCCTGCTTTTGCTGCTCGTGTTTTTCCCGCTGGCGGCGGCCTGCGCCGATTCGCCGTCATTCGCGTTGCGGCCCGGGGAAGCCTTCACCTACCGGGTCGGCTGGGGCATCATCGGCGGAGCGGGCGAAATCAAGATCTCCGCCCACAACGAAACGCTCGCCGGCCTGCCCCTGCTCCGGGTGACCACGGCCACGGCCACCCGCGGATTGATCCACGTGATTTATCCCTTCAAGGCCACGGCGGAGTCACTCTTCGACGGTCGCGATGGCCGGCTGCTCGCCTCGGAAGCCACCTCCACCGCCGGCCCGCGCGGCACCCGCACGAATATCGTCTTCAATTACGCCCAGGGCACGGCGAGCTATGTCGACTACATCCATGCCGAGCGCAACAAGCCCGCATTGCCCATTCCGCCGGGCAGCCCCGCCGACCTCATCACGAGCCTCGTGCAGGCGCGCACTTATGCGATGAAACCCGGCGAAAAACGGCCCGTGCTCGTCCTCTTCGACGACGAATTCTACGAGCTGACGATTTTCGCCGACCATTACGAAAATATCCGCACGCCGCTCGGCCGGTTCGACACGCTCGTGCTCATCCCGCGCATGGAAAAAGACCCGAAAGGCATGTTCAAGCGCGGCGGCGAAGTCCGCGTCTGGATCACCCAGGATGAGCGCCACCTGCCGGTGAAGTTTGAGGTGAAACTCAAATTCGGCACCGCCACAGCCCAGCTCACCAGCTATACGCCGCCGGCGGCCGCGCTGGCCCAGGATACCAGGGCCCACCCCTAGGAACATCACCGGCCGGGCGCCATTTCCGGTTCGCCGCCGGGCTGGCCGTTCAGGTTTCGCGCCCAGCGCTTGATGGCCTGGGCGAGCTCGGGCATGCGGATGGGTTTGGACAGATAGTCATTCATGCCGACGGAAAGGCAGTGCTCCTTTTCCCCATCAATGACATTCGCGGTCATCGCGACGATGGCGATGTGCGAGCCGTTGCCTTCGCGCTTGCGGATTTCCTGGGTGGCTTCGTACCCGTCCATTTCGGGCATCTGGCAATCCATCAGGATGAGATCGTAATTGATGAGGAAGGTGGCATCGAGCGCCTCCTTGCCATTGGCCGCGAGGTCGACCCGGTGCCCGAGCTTTTCCACCATGCGCCGGCCCAGCATCTGGTTCACGGCATTGTCCTCCACGAGCAAAATGCGGGCCGCCATGGCGCTTTTCTCCACCTTCGCCACCATGTGCTCGCCGGCCTTTTGGACGGTCTCGCCAAACCACAGCCGGTGCAACGTCCGCATGAGCGGCGCGTGGCGGACGGGCTTTTGAAACACGGCGAAAATCTTCAGGCTTTCGATGGCCTCGCGATGGTCCCGCGAAAGGGAGGAACTCAGCAGCAGCAGCGACGCGTCGCTGATCAGGGGATCGTCCCGGATCCGGCTCGCCAGTTCCAGGCCGTCCATGTCCGGCATTTGATAATCCAGCAGAACCGCGTCGAACCGCCGGCCCGACCGGCTCATCTCCTGCATTTTCGCCAGGGCGGCCTTGCCGTCGACCGCCTCGTCCGCCGTGGCCCCCCCGCAGCGCAGGAACTGCGTCAAAAGACGGCGGTTGGTCAGGTTGTCGTCGACGATCAGCACGTGCCTGCCCGCAAATGCGTTGTTCGGGGTGGGCACCGCCGCCGGTCGGTTCGAACGGCCAAACGCCGCCGTGAACCAGAAGGTGGAGCCCTGGCCCGGCTCGCTCTCCACCCCGATGGCGCCGCCCATCAGCTCGGCCAGCTGCTTGGAAATCGCCAGGCCGAGGCCGGTGCCGCCGTGCCGCCGCGCGGTCGAGCCGTCGACCTGGGTGAAGGACTGGAACAGCCGGGCCTTGCCGGCCGCGTCCATGCCGATTCCTGTATCCGATATTTCAATACGAAGAACGGCGCTGCCGTCGCCGCCCGGCGCGGCCACCGACATCTTCACCATCACCTCGCCGCGGTCGGTGAACTTGATGGCGTTCCCGACCAGGTTGATCAGAATCTGCCGGAAGCGGCCGGTATCGCCGACCACGTCGGCCGGAACATCGTCGTCGATCCAGTAGACCAGCTCGATCCGCTTGCGTTGCGCCACCTCGGACAGCAGCTCGAGGGCGTCCTCCACGGCTTCCCGCGGGGAGAAATCGCCCCGCTCCAGCTCCAGCTTGCCCGCCTCGATCTTTGAAAAATCCAGGATGTCGTTGATGATCGCAAGCAGGGCCTCGCCCGATTTTTTGACCGTCTCGGCATAGCTGAGCTGCTCCTCGTCCAGCCGGGTGTCCAGCAGCAGCCCCGTCATGCCGATGACACCATTCATCGGCGTGCGGATCTCATGGCTCATGTTGGCGAGGAACATGCTCTTCGACCTTGAGGCCGACTCGGCCTCGGCCTTGGCCGCCAGCGCCTTGGCCTCGGCCTGTTCCGCGGCCTCCTTGGCCAGGGCCAGTTGCTGGGTGCGCTCCTTGATTCTTTTTTCAAGATGCTCCTTCTCCCGACGCATGTGCGCGGTGCGCCAGCGGTAGGTGGTCAAGCCCAGCACACCGGCGCCCGCCGCTGCAAAGACATAAAACCACCAAGTCTGGTAGAAATAGGGGGCCTGCACGATGCTGATGCGATCACCCGCGTCATTCCACAGGCCATCACTGTTGCGCGCCTTGACGATGAAGGTGTAATCCCCCGGCGGCAGGTTGGTGTAGGAGGCGACCCGCCGCGTGCCGCCATCGATCCAGTCCGTGTCATAACCGTCGAGCTTGTAGGCAAAGGAGATGCGGTCGGATCGGACAAAGCTGAGCGCCGTATATTCAATGGTGAGATGACGCGTGCCCGGAGCCAGCCGGATGGCCTGTCCGCGGGAAACCGCCTGTTCATCCACGAGAATCCGCTCAACCAGAACCGGCGGGACCGTCTCCACGGGTTTGATGTCGGCGGGGTCCACGATGATGACACCTTTTCTCGCCGCGAACCACACCTCCCCGGACGAAGTCTTCCAGAAACCCGGAAAGCAGGCCGTTCCGATGGAGCCGGTGCGGCTCGGCTCTGAAATCGTCACCACGCGAAAATTTTTCGGCGCGACCGGCTGATGCAAGGCCGCCAGCACGTCCTTTCGCGACAGGTAGAGCAACCCCCGGGATGTACCCAGCAAAAAGTCCCGCCCCTGGTTGATCTCCACAATCCCGCTGACAAATTGATCGATGGTTTCGCTCACCCAGGCCGGCGCGAGCCAGCGCCCATCGCTGAAAACGGTCAGGCCGGCTCCTTTTATTCCCACCCACAGGTTGCCATCGGCATCCAGCAAAACGGCGCGCACGCTGTCCCCGGGCAAACCCGTGGTGGAATTGATCACGGTGACCCGGTCCCCTTGCAGTTTCAGCACTCCATCAATGACCGTGCCCGCATAGAGAATGTCATGAACCGGATCCTCCGCAAAACTGCAGGGAGAGCATTTCGCCACGGCCTCAGGCAGCGAAACACGGGAAAAAACCCCGGCTTTCCAGCAGACCAGTCCGTCATCCGAAAGCCCGAACCAAATCCGTCCGCGCGAATCCTCAAAAATGGCCCTGACGCTTTTGAATTCCGGATGAGCCTCGGTCTGCCCGCCGCGCTGCATATAAAGCGCCTTGCCGGTGCCAAACCAGGTGTCCCCCGAACGGGTCACATAGACGGAAGTAACATCCTCCTGCTCGAGAAGCGCGCGCGGCAGGGGGGTCGTGACCGTTCCATCCGGCGCAATCCTCGCCACACCCGCGCGAGCCAGGCCCAGCCACATGGCGCCGGTCGAATCTTGCATGACGGTACGGATCAAGTCACTCGGCAGGCCGCTATTGGAATTTAAAAGTCTGCTGAGCACCGGCCGCACGCGCAGCAGGCCCTCGCCATAGGTCGCCACCCAGGTATTGCCCTCCCGGTCCTGACAGATGCTCCGGATGTTCGCGGTGGGCAGCGGCAGGTCCGCCTCCACTTTTTCCCCGTTGCCCGGACTGAGCTTTTTCAAGCCGGTGGTTCCAATCCAGAGACTGCCCCTCGCATCCGCGCACAACGCCCGGATCCAAAAACCGGAGCGCTTGGGATCCAGCCGGGTAAACCTGCCATCGCGCAAAAAGACGAGGCCGCCCGAATCCGTCCCGAATGAGCCCGTCCCAAACCACAGGGTGCCATCCTGTGTCTCGCAGGTGCCGTTCACCGCCTCGGTGATCGCACCCTGCGTGTCGATCCGGCGAAACACGCCCTTCTCATAACAGATGAGGTCGCGGGACCGCACGAAGCCGATCCAGACCCGGCCGTGCGAATCGACAAAGACGGAGGAAGCCGCCCGGTCCGACACCAGCGGATTCGACGCAAAGGAGTCGAGCTTTCCGTCCTGATAGCGAAAAAGCCCGGTGTCGCCCGCTACCCACAATCCCCCCTGCCCGTCGCCCCAGATTTGGTTGATCGAATGCGGTGTGTCCGCGATGTATTCAAATTTCTCTCCGACATGCCGGATCAAGCCGTAGGTCGTCCCGATCCACAGCACGCCCGAACTGTCTTCGAACAGGGAGCGCACCTCCTCGCCCTTCACTCCCAGAAAATCTTCCAAGTTATAATTCACGAAACGCACCCCGTCGAAGCGCGACAGGTTCGCGTAGGAACCGATCCAGAGATAGCCGTCCCGCGTCTGCAGCACGGAGGTGAGATTTTCCTGCGGAAGACCCTGCTCCATTCCCCATGAATCCATCCGGTAATTCGACTGGCCGGCATCCGTGGCCGCCATTGCGGCCGGCCAGGGCAGACCCGACGACAGGCCTAGGAGCCCGATCACCATCAGCTTCATCGCCCCTGCAATCAACGACTTGCAGTCAAACGGCTTCAACTGGCCGCGAGGCCATTGAGATTCGCTGGCACTAGGGAGAAGAGCCATGGGATTACCATTAATCCATTCGGCCAGATAAGCCCTTTCTTTAGCCGGATTCCGACCGAACATCCGGACCGGCGGCCGCTTGAAAATGTCCCCGTCACACTCAGCTGCGCCAAAGCTCAAAGCCATTCAAGCGGCTGATCCGGCCCCCGCCCTGCGGGCCGTTCACCGGCTGCGCACCGTTGGTGTATCCATGGTTTTAATACTCAACGGCAGGGCCGCCGGATCGAAGGTGAACCGCCACTTTTTTTGGGCCCACACCGGGCCGGCGTAATCGATGCCGATGCGCGGCGTCGCCCGCACCAGCCGCCGCGGCACCCGCACGCCCCGGTCCTCGAGCCACAACCCGCTTGCGGGTGCGGCGGCCATGGCATTGAGCTTCCGGTCAATGCCCAGCAGGCGCGTCACGCGACCGGGACCGCTTGCACCCGCCACGCCGCGGATCAGAATCGCCGCCGGATGATCGCGCGGACCGGTCACCAGGTTCAGCATCTCATGCACGCCGTAACAAAGATACACATACCATACGCCGCCAGCCGCGAACATGACGGCATTGCGCGGCGTGCGGCCGCGGCTCGCATGGCTCGCCCGGTCGCGCAATCCATGATAGGCCTCGACCTCGGTGATGAGCACGGCGGTTTCACCGCCCTCCGGGCGGGCGCGGACCAGCACCTTGCCCAGCAACCAGCGGCTGAGCGCGATGGTTTTTTTGGTGCGCAGCATTTTTGCCTTAACGACCCGACGCATGGCGGCTGATTTGTCGGAAAACCCCGCGCCAACGCAATCCCGTCGCATGAAACCTTCCATTTTTACCCTCACGGGCAATCTGCTATGGGAAAAGACCCTCTCGTTTGACCGCTGGTCGGCCGGCCATGCGCAGCGCGCCGCGCACGAATCATTTCAAGTCGGCGGCAAGGGCATCAATGTCGCGAAGATGCTCACGCGCCTCCGCACGCCGGCCACCGCCCTGTGCTTCCCGGGCGGCGCGACCGGCACCGAATGCGTGGCCTGGCTGCGTGGAAAAAAAATCCCGTTTCGCGCCTTTCCCTCTTCCGCGTCCACCCGCATCGGGGTCGTCATACGCGGACGCCGCCACGAGACCACTTTTTTGGGCCGGGATACGCCGCCGGATGCCGCGGCGCTGCGAGCCTGCGCCCGATTTCTTGCTGCACAGCCCCGCCACAGCGCCCTCGCTATTTGCGGAAGTTTTCCCGGCTGGGACTCACCGGCCGCCGCCCCGCTGCGCGCCGCGCTCGACTGCTGGCTGGCGCGCGGCGGTTTTCTCGCCGCCGATACTTACGGGCCGCCGCTGGCCTGGCTGGTGCAGCGCCCGCTCGGCCTCGTTAAAATCAACCGCACCGAATTCGACACGCTTTTCCCGGCCCGGCAGCGCCGTCGCTCCGTTTCGAGCCGGCTACAGCAGGCGTGCCGGCGCTGGCCGGTGGCCGCATGGATCATCACCGACGGACCGGGACCGGTCTGGCTGGCCGAAAAAGAGTCGCCCGCGCCCGTTCGCCTTATTCCGCCGGCAGTACACGAAATTTCTGCCACCGGCTCGGGCGACGTGCTGCTGGCCTGCGTGCTGCAAGCCCTGTTTTATCACCGTGCCACCCTGGCCGGCGCCGTGACCATGGCCCTGCCCTACGCCGCGGCCAATGCCGCAAACCCCGGCGTAGCTGAGTTCGCCCTGAACAAGTTGCCCAAGTTGAGGTCATAACTGGTTAGACTACACTTTTCCCATGAAAAAAGGCCCCACTATCGCCATCATCGCCGTGCTTGCCCTGCTGGCGGCATTTTTTGGCTACCGCAGCTGGAAAGCGACGGCCGAGCGCGACCTGGCCGCCCAACGCGCCGCGGCCGATCAGGCCGAAGCCGAACGCCGCAAGGAAGAAGCCGATAAAAAGGCCTTGGCCCAGGCCGAGGCCGACCGGCTGGCGCAGGAAAAAGCCCGGCTCGATGCGGAGGAAGCCCAGCGCAAGCTCGCCGAGTTGCAGACGGAGCAGGCCGCCGCCGAATCGGCCCGCCAGGCCGCCGAGGAAGAAATGCGCAAGGCCCAGGCCGAGAAGGAACGGCTGGAGAAAGACCGGGCCGCCGCCCGGGCCGAGGCTTCACAACTCGCCGCCGAACGCGAAAAAGCAGAGGCCCAGGCCGAAGCCGCCCGCCAGGCCGCCCTGCAAAAACTGGCCGAACTTGAACAGCAGAAACGCGATATCGCCGACCGGGAGACAGCCCGTCTCGCCGCGCTGAAGCGGCAGCAGGAGCTCGAGCAACAGATCGCGCTCGGCGCCATGGTCTCGCGCGCCATTTATCCCAACGACTACAAACGGCGTGAACATTACTACCTGAACGTCGATATGATCAATGCCGAGATCAAGCGCGAGGCCGAGGATCACGCCCGGCTCACCCCGCTCAAGTAGGCCCCCGGGCCGGGTTTGCGTGCCTTTTTCGCCGCGCCAGCCAGCGCGGCGTTTCCTTTTTAGCAGGCAAATAAACCTTGCGCCGCAGGGCGGAAAACTTTTTATCACTCGTTTCCCTTTATGAAAGCCACGATCAAGACCCAGGGCCGGCAGTTCGCTGTGACCGAGGGCGACATTCTCATCATCAACCGTTATCCCAAGACGGAAGCCGGCTCGACCATCGAGATCACCGATGTTCTCTCCGCCGGGGAAGGCGCTGATTTCCGCGTCGGCACGCCCACCCTCAGCGGCGCGAGCGTCACGGCCACGGTCTTGGAAAACAAGCGCGGCAAGAAGGTCATCATCTTCAAGAAGAACAAGCGCAAGGGCTACGCCCGCAAGCGCGGTCACCGCCAGGAACTCTCCGTCATCAAAATCGAGTCCATTCAAGCTTAAGGAAACGCCATGGCGCATAAAAAAGGCCAGTCCACCACTACCAACGGCCGCGAGAGCCACTCGAAGCGGCTCGGCATCAAGAAATTCGGCGGCCAGTCGGTCATTGCCGGCAACATTATCGTCCGCCAGCGCGGCACGAAGCTCCATCCCGGCGCCGGCGTCGGCCTGGGCCGCGATTTCACCCTCTTCGCGCTGAAGGACGGCACGGTCAAGTACGACAAGCCGCACCGCAAGGTCAGCATCGTCTGATTCCACCCCGAATTTTTCCCTTTCCAACGCAGCCCAAACCGGACTGCGTTTTTTTATGCCTCCGTCCGACGACCGCCTGCAGGATCTGCGCCGCCAGCGAACGCTGGTGCAGGAGCAGCTCGCCTGGCTCGACCGCGAAATCGCCGCGGCCACCGGCGCCGCTGCGCCCCAGCCTCCGGCGCCGTCGCTGGTCCCGCAAAATCCGCCAGCAGCGGCCGCTCCCGCTCCTGCCGACCAGGACGTGGAGGCAATCCTGGAATCCTATCGCGCGGAAGTCAGCGCAGGACCGGCTGACGCCCGCCGCGGCTGCTATATGGTCTTCTTTGCCGGACTCGCCCTTTTCGCCCTCGTCGTGCTCGGCTGGTATTTCTACACCGTCCATCGCCAGCCGCCGGCCCACTAAAAAAAGTTTCGAACCAAGGCGTCATTCACAGGTCTAGCGCGACGCACTTGACCGAATCTACCCTCCAATTGCCGACGGAAGTCGAGACGCGTGATGATGAACGCATCGCCCGGCTCTGCCGGCAGGTCTGTCTCTGTCGCGCCCGCGGACAAATCGCCGAGGCGGATCGCTTGGAAACAACGCTTCCCCAGCATGTTCCGCCGGGCTTCAGCGACGAGGATCTCCGCCAGGTTTTTTTCGCCGAGCAGCGGCGCGTGCTCGATGCGCTCATGCTGGTGGAACTTCTTGGTCCATTGCTCACCGATCGCCTTGCCGTCGCCGCGTCCGGCAAGCGGGCGGTTCCTGCTCCGGCGTCCGGCAGCCGGGGCCGCTCCGCCGCCCCGGCTGAAATCGCGGATCTCATCGAAAGCATGCTCCAGCAGCAGCGCGCCGAGCGCGGACCCGCCGTCTGATTTTTTCCAGCCCCAACAAATGCCAGGCAATCACTAACCATTAAAAAGAACATGAGCACTGCCACCTTGGAAAAATCCTCCGATAAAACGGAAAAGACCGCCCCGCCCACTTCCACCATCCCTGCCGCGTCCGCACCCGCCCGCCGCACCGACCGCAAGGTCGTGCTCGTCGGCTTCGACCTCGGCACCAACAAGTCCTGCCTCCTCACCGGTACGCCCGGCTCGAACGACATCTCCGCCAGTAAAATTGTCCCGACCGCCGTCGGCTACGTGCGCGACGGCATCGTCGATGGCATCATCGCCGGCAATGCCAGCACGCTCTTCGGTGAAGAGGCGGTGCATAATGTCCTGCACGTGAACCTGGTCACCCCGCTCGACCGCGGGGTCATCGCGCACCGCGAGGCGGCACGCGATTTTCTCCAGCACATCCGCACGCTCGCCGACCCGAGCGGCCAGGCCGAGATGCGTATCGTCGTCGGCATTCCCGCCAACGCCGACGAACAGGCCCGCGAGGACATCCGCCAGTCCGCCACCGGCATCTTCGACCGCATCCTGCTCATCCCCGAGCCCTTTCTCGCCGCGCTCGGCTATCGTGACGACTCCCGCCTCGGCCAGCCCGGCTACGTCGATCCGGTGACGAATTCCCTCTTCATCGACATCGGCGGCGGCACGAGCGACCTCTGTCTGGTGCAGGGCTATTTTCCCACACGCGACGACCAGATCAGCATCGCCTTCGCCGGCGACGCGATCGACGCGCTCATGCGGCAGGACATCGACCGCGTTTATCCGAACAATGGCCTCACCCACATGCGCATTCGCGAGATCAAGGAGAACCATTCCTATGTCGGCTCGATCCGCAAGCCCATCGACGTAAAGGTCATCATGGGCGGAAAATCACACACGCTCGAACTCGGCGAGGTCATCGGCCGCGCCTGCAACACACTCATCGACAAAATTTATCCGGCGCTCACCACGCTCATCGCCCGCGCCTCGTCCGACGGCATCGTCACCCTCCTCCAGAACATCGTCATCACCGGCGGCGGTTCACAGGTGAAGGGCCTCGACACCGTGCTTCAGAAAAAACTGGCCGACGACGGTTATGAATCACCCAAGGTCCGCCTCGCGGGTCAGGATTACAAACGCTACGTAGCGATCGGCGCACTGAAGGCCGCCCGCGCCGCCCGCGAAAACCAATGGCAGTATTTGCTGGCCTGATACGGTTGCCCTGAACCGCTACCGGCAAAACGGACGGCACCCCTACGTCCGTCAGAGAAAAGGGAGCGCGGCCTGTCCGCGCTCCCTTTGTTTTTGCCCATCCAGATCGATCGGGCCGCTGGCGTTTCTTATTGTCGATCAACGAGCTTCGCCAATTTTATACGCCTGGTTTGCCCGTTGCATGCCGATATTTTTGCCCTCTAATTCTACAACCTACTGCATATAATTGGATTAAGATATAGGTAATCTTAATAAAGGCGTGCAGGGTGTTCCCTATATAGTCTATTTTCCGGGATTGTCGTACGCTGACCATCCCATGCTTCTAGGCACTCTCAACTCCGACAAGAAAGATTCCCTCGCGGAATTGCTCACGCAGGGCTTTCAGGAAATTTCAGTTCTCTCCCGGCGCGGAAAATTACAGGAGGCAAGATCCCTCGCCTCGGCCCTCGCGCCGATCATGGCCAAAGCCGAAGATCCCCGCCTCGACCTCGATTGCACGACCAGGGCGTTTGAACGGCACCACCGCGGTTATCCGCCCGCGAATGGCCGGATCGACTGGCGCCAGCTTTGGTCCCAGCTCGTGCTGGAATGAAACTGGCGGCGCCCTTCCGCCGCGGACAATCGGCCTAGCTTACGCCCGGATAGCTTCCGAGCCATTTCACCAGCGTGCAGAATTTCTTCAGCTCGGCGAGCGCGGCCTTCATGCCGGCATCATCGTGGTGGCCGGTCACGTCGATGAAGAAATAATAATCCCACGGGCGCTTCTTGCTCGGGCGCGATTCGATTTTTGAAAGATTGATGCCCCGCTTCGCCAGCGGCTGCAGCATCTTGAGCAGCGCGCCCGAATGCGAGGCCGCCTCGTCACCGAGCGAAATGAGAAAGCTGGAGATGTCGCGGCCGCCGCCGACCCGTCCGCTGGGCTTCTTGCCGAGGACGAAAAAGCGGGTGGTGTTGTCGGCCTTGTCCTGGATGTTCCGCTCCACGACCGGCATGCCGTAGAATTGCGCGGCGAGTTCGCCCGCGATCGCCGCGGCGCCGGGCTCCGTCTTCGCGATCTGCACCGCGCGCGACGTGCTGGGCGCATCGATGAGCTGCGCGTGCGGCAGGTGCCGCTGCAGCCAGTGACGGCACTGGGCCAGCGCCTGGTCCTTCGAGTAAACGCGCTCAATTTTCTCCAGCGGAGAGTTGGAGATCAGCGCGTGGGTAATCTCGAGATAAACCTGCGCCACGATTTTCAGGTCGCTCTCGACAAAGCTGTCGAGGGTTTCGCGCACGCTGCCCTCGGTGGAATTCTCAATGGGAATGACCGCGTAATCGGCCTCGCCCTTTTCGACCGCGGTGAAAATGTCGCTGATCGTCGCCATCGCGTGATAATCGACGCTGGCCCCGAATTTTTTCATCGCGGCGGCATGCGTGTTTGTCGCCTCCGGGCCGAGATAGGCGATGCTCAGCGGCTTCTCCAGCGCGATGGCCGCCGACATGATTTCCCGGTAAATGGCCTGCAGGGCGTCGTTTTTGATCGGACCTTGATTGAGCTCGGCGATCTTGCGCAGCACGGCGTCTTCGCGCTCGGGCACATAGATGGCGCCGCCCTGGTCGCGCTTGAGCTTGCCGATCCTGGCGGCGAGTGTCAGGCGCTTGTTGAGCAGCTCGACAATCCGGTGGTCGAGCTGGTCGATCTTTTCGCGAAGGGGGCCGAGGTCCATGTCAGGCGAGCTTTTGTTCGGACGGGGCGGCGGTGCCGTTGGCCGCCGTCAGCGGCAGCGTTTCCTGCTCCAGGCCCATGTCGGCATCGGAAAGGTGCTTCGGGTTCATCGCGTTTTGCAGCCACTCGTCGATCTGACGGGGCGAGAGCACGTCGGAGGCGGGCAGTTCATCGAGCGACTTGACCCCGACAAATTCAAAAAATGCATCCGTCGTGCCGTATTGAATCGGCCGGCCGGGCAGCTCTGCGCGGCCCACGACATAGACCAGCTCACGTTCGAGCAGCTTGTTGAGGCCGGCTTCGGCCGAGACGCCGCGAATATGCTCAATTTCCGCGCGTGTCACCGGCTGGCGGTAGGCGACGACGGCCAGCGTCTCGAGCGCGGACTGCGACAGCTTCGCCGGCGGCGGCTCGTCGCGCAGGATGCGGATCCAGCGCGCGAAGCGCGGATGCGTCACCAGCCGGTAGCCGTTGGAGCCCTCGACAAGCAGGTAAACATTGTCCGCCGCGCGCAGTTCCGCGGTGATTTCGTCCATCGCTTCGCGAATCTGCGCGGCGGTGATGAGCGACGGCACATCGGCGTCCAGCTCCGCCTCCTCTGGCAGCTCGGCGGCAACCTCGGCCGGCTCCTCCAGCCCGGACGCCGGTAACCCGCCCGCTTCCGGCAGCACGGCAGGCGGCGGCACCGCTTGTTCGTGAAAGCGCGTGAACGCGTCCTGAATGTCATTCGTCGTCAGCGGCCGGCTCGATGAGAACAGCAGCGCCTTGAGCACCTTTTTCAGATTGAAAGCCATGCGAAAACTCTGCGCCGAGTGAATGCGCTGCGCCCGGCGCGAAGCAATCCCGAAAGTTGCCCCTTTTTAGAACCTATCTCAAAATTGAAATCTCGTGCCGCTGGGCGCGAGGCAGGCCGCGAGCAAGGCGGAGCCGGGGAGCCAATGCCCGGAGGGCCTTGGGCCCCGGCGACCACGCTGCTCCCGGCCTGTTCTTCGTCCAGCCCGGAGGGTTGGTCTGCAAAATTGTCGGCGCGGCGTTGCGCCGCGAAGGGATAGGTCCTCTGGGCATACCCCCTCGCGGCCCGCCTGGCGGCGACTCATTTTCCAGACCAACGGCATCGGATTTGAATTTTGAGATGAGTTCTGTGCAGTCGCGGCTTGCGCGCCTGCACCCGGTCGCGTAACCGTGTTCACTCCGAGAGTTTTTCCATGAGTTCCAAATCCTCAGCCAAATCTCCCTCCCTGCGTTCCCATTCCGCCATCGTGCTCGACGGCCCCGATCGCGCGCCGAACCGCTCCATGCTGCGCGCCGTCGGCTTCAGCGACGCCGATTTCACGAAGCCCATCGTCGGCATCGCCTCGACCTGGAGCATGGTCACGCCGTGCAACATGCACATCGACCAGCTCGCGCGCGAGGCCGCTGCCGGCGCCGACGCCGCCGGCGGCAAGGCCATCATCTTCGGCACCATCACCGTCTCCGACGGCATCAGCATGGGGACGCCCGGCATGCGCTACTCGCTTGTCTCGCGCGAAGTCATCGCCGACTCGATCGAGACCGTGGCCGGTGCGGAGGGCTTTGACGCCGTCGTGGCCATCGGCGGCTGCGACAAGAACATGCCCGGCTGCATCATGGCCCTCGCCCGCCTCAACCGCCCCGGCGTCTTCGTCTACGGCGGCACCATTCTCCCCGGCATCCATCCCGATTCGAAAAAGGAATGCGACATCGTCTCCGTCTTCGAAGCCGTCGGCCAGCACGCCGCCCACAAGCTCGATGACGCCGGCCTCAAAACCGTCGAAGCCTGCTCCATTCCCGGTCCCGGCTCCTGCGGCGGCATGTACACCGCCAATACCATGGCCTCAGCCATCGAGGCCCTCGGCATGAGCCTGCCCAACAGCTCCGCCCAGCTCGCCGTCGGCGCGGAAAAGAAGGACGATTGCCGCCGCGCCGGCGAAGCCGCCCTCGCCCTCCTCAAGGCCGGCCTCCGCCCGCGCGACATCATGACCAAAAAGGCGTTCGAGAACGCCATCACCGTCGTCATCGCCCTCGGCGGCTCGACCAATGCCGTGCTCCACCTCCTCGCCATGGCACACGCCGCCCATGTGAAGCTCAGCATCGACGACTTCACCCGCATCGGCAAAAAAGTGCCGGTTCTCGCCGATCTCAAGCCGTCGGGCAAATACGGCATGGCCCACCTCGTGCGCATCGGCGGCCTGCCGCCGCTCATGAAAATGCTGCTCGACGCCGGGCTGCTCCATGGCGACTGCCTCACCGTCACCGGCCGGACCATCGCGGAAAACCTGAAAAACGTCGGGCCCTACCCGGCCGACCAGGACGTCGTGCACCCGCTTTCGAATCCCATCAAGCCCGACAGCCACCTGCGCATCCTTTACGGCAACCTCGCGCCCGGCGGTTCCGTCGCCAAGATTTCCGGCAAGGAAGGTCTCACCTTCTCGGGCAGAGCCATTGTCTTCGAATCCGAGGAAACCGCCCTCCACGCCATCCTCGATGGCCGTGTGAAGCCCGGCCACGTCATCGTCATCCGCAACGAAGGCCCGGTCGGCGGCCCCGGCATGCGCGAAATGCTCGCGCCCACCAGCGCCGTCATGGGCAAGGGCCTCGGCAAGGAAGTCGCGCTCATCACCGACGGCCGTTTCTCCGGCGGCAGCCACGGCTTCGTTGTCGGCCACATTACGCCCGAAGCCGCCACCGGCGGCCCCATCGGCCTGATCAAAAATGGCGACCCGATCACCATCGACGCAGTCAAGAACCAGCTCACCCTCGGTCTGTCCGTGAAGGAAATCGCCGCCCGCCGCAAAAGATGGAAAGCGAAGAAACCCAAAGAAACCCGCGGTGTCCTTGCCAAGTACGCGCACACCGTGACCAGCGCTTCCGAAGGCGCCGTGACGGACAAGAATTTGGTTTAAACACAAAACTCCTGAAATCAGGAAAGATTGCTAAGTTTATTCAGTTTCCAGAGTTCCTGAGCTCCACATTGCCGAAACCTGCATGATCTGGTCCCGATTTAAAACCCACTTCTACCATCACGCCGGCCTCGGGCTTTCGCTTGATGTCAGCCGGATGCCGTTTCCCGACGAGTTTCTCGTCACGATGGCGCCGAAGATGGAACAGGCGTTCGCCGACATGGCCGCGCTCGAAAAGGGCGCCATCGCCAATCCGGATGAAAAACGCATGGTCGGCCATTACTGGCTGCGCGCGCCGGAGCTTGCGCCGACCAAGGAACTTTCCGACGAGATCACGTCCACACTCGCTGCCATCAAGGACTTCGCCGCCAAGGTACACAAAGGAGAAATCAGCGGCCCCGCCGGCAAATTTCGCGAACTGCTCGTCATCGGCATCGGCGGCTCAGCACTGGGCCCGGAGTTCGTCAGCCACGCGCTCGGCCGCCTCAAGGCCGGGCGCGACAAGATGAGCGTCCGCTTCTTCGACAACACCGATCCCGACGGCATCGACTACGTTCTGAAGGAACTCGGCCGCAAGCTGCGCCAGACCCTCGTGGTCGTCATCTCGAAGTCCGGCGGCACGGCCGAGACGCGCAACGGCATGCTGGAAGCCGCCGCGGCGTTCAAGGCCGCCAGGCTCGATTATCCAAAACATTTTGTCGCTGTCACCGGCGCCGGCTCCAAGCTCGACCAGACCGCGATCAAAGAAGGCTGGCTGGCCCGTTTCCCGATGTGGGACTGGGTCGGCGGCCGCACCAGCGAACTCTGCGCCGTCGGCCTGCTGCCCGCCGCGCTGCAGGGCATCAAGATCGACCAGCTGCTCGCCGGCGCCAACGCGATGGACAAGGTCACGCGCCAGCCGGTGATTGCAAAAAACCCGGCCGCTCTGCTTGCGCTGATGTGGCATTTCGCCACCGCCGGCCGCGGCGCCAAGGACATGGTCGTGCTGCCCTACAAGGACCGCCTCCTCCTCTTTTCCCGCTATCTTCAGCAGTTGGTAATGGAGTCGCTCGGCAAGGAACTCGATCTCAAGGGGAATGTCGTCAACCAAGGCATCGCCGTTTACGGCAACAAGGGATCGACCGACCAGCACGCCTACGTCCAGCAGCTGCGCGAGGGCGTGAATAATTTCTTCATCACGTTCATCGAAGTGCTCAAGGACCGCAACGCCGCCTCGATGGAAGTCGAAACCGGCGTCACCAGCGGCGATTATTTGCAGGGATTTCTGCTCGGCACCCGCGATGCCCTGAGCGAAAAGGACCGCTGGTCGGTCACCATCACGATCCCCGAGGTCTCGCCGAAGACGGTCGGCATGCTCATCGCGCTTTATGAGCGCGTCGTCGGCCTCTACGCGTCGCTCGTCGGCATCAACGCCTACCACCAGCCGGGAGTCGAGGCCGGCAAGAAGGCCGCCGGCGGCGTCATCGCCCTCAAGCTCAGGATAATCGAGGCCCTGAAGTCCGCATCCGGCACGGCCTTCACCGCCGAGACGCTCGCGGCCAAACTCGGCGCACCCGACAAGACCGAGCATGTTTTCAAAATCCTTGAACATCTCTCCGCCAACCCCGGCGCCGGCGTAAAAAAGACCCCGCGCACGCCCTGGTTCGAGAGCACCTATACCTACGCGGGGTGAATCGTTCAGCCGGGTCTTGCGTCAAGCCTGTTACTGAATACAACCCTGAATTGAATGAAAGCGTTTCCAAAGCCCGTCCTCCTTTTGCTCCTGCTCGCGCTGGCCGCCGTCTTTGCCGGCTGCACCAGCCCAAATGACAAATATTCCTCCCAGCCATGGGATAAGACCGCCGGCTGGGAAGGCCAGATGCCCGGCATGGGCGCCCCGACCCAGGGTAGCGGCGTTCGCTGAGCATCCGACTCCTATTTCAAAAATCCGGCGTCCGCACGCCGGATTTTTTTATGGCTGAAAATACCAACGCCTCCCTCTCCCCGCTGCCCGGCACGCTCTACGTCGTCGCCACGCCCATCGGCAACTTGGCCGATCTCACCGAACGGGCTCGGGCGATTCTCGCCGCGGTCGATCTCGTCGCCTGCGAGGACACGCGCACCACCGGAGCCATGCTCACACGCCTCGGCCTGCGCCGGGAGCTCACGGCCTACCACGATCACAACGAAATCGCGGCGGCCGAAACCCTCGCCGCGCAGCTGGCGGATGGAAAAAGCATCGCCCTCGTCTCCGACGCCGGCACGCCGGCGCTGAGCGATCCTGGCTTTCGCCTCGTCCGCGCCTGCCGCCGTCGCAACCTGGCGGTCGTGCCCGTGCCCGGCCCCAGTGCGCTAACGGCAGTGCTCAGCGCGAGCGGCCTGCCGACCAACGGCTTTCTCTTCGTCGGCTTTCTGCCGCCCAAAAGCGCGGCGCGCCTCGCCTTTTTGGAAAAGCACCGCGATTTTGACTACACGCTGGCGGTTTACGAAAGCTGCCACCGCATCGACAAATTCATGGCGGAAATCGTCGAAAAGCTCGGCCCAGCCCGCGTCATCTGCATCGCCAAGGAAGTCACCAAGATCCACGAGACCTTTCTCATCGGCCCCGCGGCCGAGGTGCAGGCCCGCCTCGCGAAGACAGCGCTCAAGGGCGAATTCGTCGTATTGATTGCACCTGCCGATTTCGTGCTTTGATTCAGCGTCACAACGCCGGAGCTGGCCTGTTTAACATTCCTTGCCTCTTCGCGCCTTTGCGCCTTTGCGTTAAGCATGTCCGTCGCCGTCATCGACATCGGCAGCAACTCGATCAAGCTGCTCGTCGCCGCATGCGACGAGCGCGGACAGCTCGCCGCGCTCCATGCCAGGACGGTCGACGCGCGCATCAGCGCGGGCATCAGCCAGAGTCATCCGCACCTCGGTGAAGCCGGCATGGCCACCGGGCTTGCCGCCGTCCGTGAGTTGCTGGCCGAAGCGGCGCCGCTGGCACCCGTGCAGACCATTCTTGTGGCCACGAGCGCGGTGCGCGACGCAGTCAACGGCGCCGAATTCCGCGCCTGCGTCCACGCTGCCACCGGCCATGACATCCGCATCCTCAGCGGCGATGAGGAAGCCGATCTCATCGGTGCCGGCCTGGTCTGCGATCCCGCGCTTGCGGACCTGCGCGATTTTTATGTCTTCGACCTCGGCGGTGGCAGCCTCGAATGCCTTTCCTTCCGCGACCGTCGCATCGCCCAGGAAGCCAGCCTGCCGCTCGGCTGCGTGCGGCTGATGGAAAAATTCGTGCCCGATCCGGCGTCGTCCTTCCCGGACGACACGCGCCAAGCCGTGGCCGGATACGTACGGCAGGCCCTGGCCGCGAGCAAATTCCACTTCGGACCGGCGGGCGGTCCCGCGGTTTTCGCCGGTGGCAGCATGACGACCGTGCGGGCGATTTTCGCCGCACAGGCGGGTAAGGACATCCATGAAACCCGGTCCATCGTGACCATCACGGAACTGCGCACCCTGCTCGACCGCCTCGCACCGTTGTCGCTGAAGGAGCGCCATAAGATTCCAGGCCTCCCGGCGCGCCGCGCCGATGTGTTTCCCACTGCCCTGGCGACCATCCTCGCCGTGGCCGAGTCGGCCAAGCTCGCCGAATTCCAGCACTCGTTCTACAACCTGCGCTGGGGCGTCGCGGCCAAGGCGTTGGGCAAGGTCTGAACGCGCCAGCCGATCGTTGGCCCTAGAGCGAACGCAACGCCGCAAGCATCTTGTTGAAATCCTCCGGCAGCGGTGCGCGCAGATCGAGCAAGGCGTTCGTGGCGGGATGCGTGAAGACAATGCGCTCGGCATGCAGCATCACGCGCGGCGGCTTCGGCATCGACGGGCTGGCCTTCCAGCCGTAGACCGTGTCGCCAAGCACGGAATGGCCGATGGACTTGAAATGAACGCGAATCTGGTGCGTGCGGCCGGTATGGATGCGGCAGCGCACGAGCGCGGCGCTTTTTTCAAAAGCCTCAACCCGTTCCCAATCCGTGCGCGCGGGCCGGCCGCCCTCGCGCACCGTCATGCGGTGCCGTTGCACCGGATGGCGGCTGATGGCGCGGGTGATGACACCACTGGCGATCTTCGGCACACCGCTCACGAGCGCCAGATATTCCTTGTTCAGCGTGCGGCCGGCAAACTGGCCGGCCAACGCCCGATGCGCGGCATCGGTCTTGGCCACGAGCAGCACGCCCGAGGTCTCCTTGTCGAGACGGTGCACAATACCCGGCCGCGCGACACCGCCAATGCCGCTCAACTCCCCCGCACAATGGGCCAGCAGCGCATGCACCAGCGTGTTCTCGCCAGTACCGACGCCCGGATGCACAACCATGCCGGCTGGCTTGTTCAGGGCGATCAGGTGTTCATCCTCAAACAAAATCTCCAGCGGGATGGCGACGGGCTTGAGTTCCGACGGCTGGGTTTCGGGCAGGGAAAACTCAATCACGTCCCCGGCACGCACTTCGTCGCTCTTGGCCAGCAGCCGGCCGCCGCGACGCATCAGCCCGGCATCGAACGCGCGTTGCAACGCCGCCCGGCTGTGCGCGGGAAATGCCTGCGCGAGTATCTTGTCTGCACGCGTGCGACGAACGCCGGGAGGAACGGTATAGGTCTCAGACATGGGCCAGAAGTTGGTCGATTTCCGCGAGCGCGGCCCGGCGTTGCGCTTCATCCACCAGCGCGACAGCCCAGCCATTGCGGGCGACCTGCGCCAGTTCGACCCGCGTAAAACCAAGATCCGCGGCCAGCGCGGCGTATTCGTCACCGACGGTATTGGCGAACACAAGCGGGTCGTCTGTGCTCACCGTGCAGCGTACGCCGGCCGAGAGGAGCCGTTTGATCGGATGCTCCGTCATCGACGGCACCACGCCGAGGCGGACGTTGCTGATCGGGCACAGGTCAAACGTCACACCGCGGTCGCTGGCCAGGGCCACCACGGCGGGATCCTCGATGGCGCGCACGCCGTGCTCAACGCGCGTCACCCCCAGCTGCTCGATAGCCTCGCGGACCCGATGGGCACCGTCGAATTCACCGGCGTGGCACTTCGTCACCTTGCCCGCCGCGCGCAGGCGCGCCCAGACGCGCGCCGTCCACGGCTCGGTCGGCACCCCCTCGTAGCCGTGCAAGTCGACCCCGGCCAGATCGTCCCAGTTTTCCAGGTCATCAATGATGGCGCGCAGCGGGCCGTTGTAATCGGTGCGCAGCATACCGGCAAAGAGCCGCACTTCCAGCCCGCGCGGAACGGCGCTGCGAATGGCGGCAAGGATTTCCCGGCCGGGGACATTGATGAACTGCGTGACGGGCAGATGGAAACTCGTCTCGACGTAGCGGACGTTCTGCGCCAGGTGCCCGGCAAAAACCGCCCGGGCTGCCTCGTGATAGCGCGCGGCACTGGTGAACCAAGGCAGCGCATGGCCGAGCAGGACGCGGTCAAATTCCGGAAACGAAGCGAAGCGGTGGGCCGCGGCGTGAAAAAACGGCTGCGGCGGAAATTTTTTCGGCTGCCACGCCGTCAACATTCCATAGGGCAGCGCGCCTTCGATATGCAGATGCGTCTCGGTCTTGGGCAGCGACTGGATGAAGCCGCGCATCACGTCTTTTGGCCGAGCAGATAATCTGGGTTCAGCTTCTGCAGCGGCTTGGGCAGGAACAGCCCGTCCTGGCGGATGAGCTTGCCGTCAAACCAGATTTCGCCGCCACCATATTCGGGACGCTGGATGCAGACCATGTCCCAATGCACCTGCGACTTGTTGCCATTGCCGCACTCCTCGTAGGCCTGACCGGGCGTGAAATGGAAACTGCCGGCGATCTTTTCATCGAAAAGAATGTCGCGCATGGGCTCGCGGATGTACGGGTTGAAGCCGAGGGCGAATTCGCCGATGTAGCGGGCGCCGGCATCGCTATCGAGGATTTCGTTGAGGCGCTTCGTGTTGTTGGCCGTGGCCTCGACGATTTTTCCCTGCTTGAAAACCAGCCGGATGTTGTCGAACGACGTGCCGAGGTAAATCGTGGGGGCGTTGTACTGCACGACGCCCTCGACGCTGTCCCTCACCGGACAGGAAAACACCTCGCCATCGGGAATGTTGTAGCGGCCGCCGCATTCCTTCGCCCCGATGCCCTTGATGGAAAACTTAAGATCGGTGCCGGGACCCTTGATCTGCACGCGGTCGGTTTTATTCATCAACCCGGCCAGCGCCGCCATGCCGGGCTCCATGCGCGAATAGTCGAGCGTGCAGACACGGAAATAAAAATCCTCGAATGTTTCGGTGCTCATGGCGGCCTGCTGGGCCATCGAGGGTGTCGGCCAGCGGAGCACGACCCATTTCGTCTTGTTCACCCGGTAATCGAGCACGGGCTTCATCAGCCGGCTGATGAGCTGCACCCGTGCAGCGGGCACGTCCGACGACTCAAAAATATTTTCCGCGCCGCGCAGCGCAATGTAGGCGTCCATTTTTTTCATGCGCGCCAGCTCGATCTCAGCATGCGGAGCGTATTGCGCCTCGTCCGCGCCCAACATGAGCTCACGGTTGATGCGCGCCCGGTGCAGCTGGACATACGGCTGCGCGCCGCATTTCCGGGTCGCACGGATGAGCGCGACGACCATGGCCTCGGGCACGTCGAACGCGTCGATGAGCACGCGCTGGCCTTTTTTCAACCCGGTGGAGAAGTCCGTGAGTATTCCAGCCAGCTCGTGGTAACGGGGATCGATGATCATGGCTGCAGCTAACCCGGGTCGCCCGCGCGGCGGCAAGAGGGAAACGCACTGCCCGCATCACGCCGCCGTGCGCGATCCCGTTTCCGGGAAACAGATCCGGCCGACCGCCTCGTCAAAGTCGGCGGCGCCGTGGATGATTTCGATCTCGAGCCGCAGGTAATACAGCGGCAACGGCGGCAGGTAGGTCGCGGGAATACGCACGGCATCCTTTTCGGTGGTCACGACAAATTCCAGCTTCGCCGCCGCAGCTTGCGTAAAAATCGCGCCGAGGTCCTCGATCGAGAACCGGTGGTGGTCGAGAAAGCGGTGCGCCTGGTCAAATTGGGCGCCGAGGTCGCGCAGGATTTTCTCAAAGCTCTCCGGTGTGGCGATGCCGCTGAAGGC
>DATHNW010000020.1:0-43402 GCA_035485575.1 Opitutaceae bacterium
GCGCGCAGTCCGCGAAGCGCGAGCCGGAACCGACCGAAGTCGGGGATGCTGACAAACGGGTGAACCAAGCCGAAGTCGTTGCGGGAAAAGACGAATTCGGCGCGGCAGGGTATCCCTGCCGTGGGGAAGGGTGCGGGGAGACCCGCTTACGCGGGATTTTCGTCAAAGAAAGTCCGGACAGTCGCTAGCAAAGACCACCATTTTTAGAAAAAGCCCGTCGTAGGCACAGGCCACGCGACGGGCTGGAAGCTGCAAAAAGGCTCAAGGCTTTTTCACGCCTTGTCCTTGCCGTGATGTTTGCTCATCGCGTCGAACTTCTGCTGCTGGTCGGCCGTGAGCAGTACGCGGATCTGTTGCTGGCCGGCGCTCATGATATCGTGCCGCGTGGCTTTGCGCACATCGTCGGTCAACGACGTGTCCGCCTTCAGGGCTTTTAGCTGTTCCTTCTGGCCTTTAAAAATAGGCTCGATTTTCGCCTTCTGGTCGTCGGTCAGGCCGAGTTTTTCCGAGAGCGCCTGCAGGTGATGATCATGATGGGCGTGGCCCGCTTTTTTACCGGTGACCGGCGTGGCGGGGGTGGCCGCCGGCGTGGGGCCGGAAACCGTCGCCGTGTCGTCGGCACGAAGCAGCGGTAACGCGACCAGGGCAGCCAGCAGGGTGGGAACGAGGAGGATGTTATTGAGGGATGATTTCATGAGAAGTTTGGTTAACCACCAAGACGCCCCCGGCGCGGGCAGGTTACAGCCGCGCAAAAATTCGCCAGCCAGACGCAAATCATTCCCTCAAAATAAAACCGCCGCGGGCACCAGGCCGCGCGGCGGGAGAGTGGGCAAGCCACCGGAATGGCCTTTAATTATTCCGTTTGCTGCGGGGGAGGAGCAGGCGGCTGGTCACCGGCGGCCGGGGCTGGAGGCGGCGGGCCATTATGGCCGCCGGAACCGCGGATTTTTTCGAATTTTTCCTGCTGCTCGGGCGTGAGCAGTGCACGGATCTGCTCGTGCGTGGTTTTCATAATGTCACGCCCCTTGCTGCGCTTGTCGTCATCAGACAGCGAACTGTCGTCACGCAAGGTCTTTATCTGGTCGCTCTGCGCCTGGAGCAACGGAAGGATTTTGGCCTTCTGGTCGTCGGTCAGGCTCAGGCGCTCGGTCAGCATCTGCAGCATTTTTTCCGGGCTCATGCGACCGCCGTTGCGATGCGGCTTTTCGCCTGCCGGCGGCGTGGTGGCTGCGGGTGGCGGGGGCGGAGCATCCGACTGGGATTGATCTTGGGCACGCAGAAAGGACGCTGCGGACAGGCCGAGCATCGCTGCGGCCAGTGAGAATCTGAGGGTTGATTTCATGGAGTGATGGGATGGTTGAGATTGTCATACAGGGAGACGCCGACCAAGGGAAAAAGTTGCAGCCATCTCATTGCGGGCCGTTGGTATTGAAACAGAAAGGCGGCTTTCCGTCATAGCATCCCATGAAATTTCCCCAACTTTCCGCACTCGCCATGGAGACCGTGGCCTCGGTCCAAGGCACGCTGCCGCCCGCTATCCGCCCGCTCGCCCAGGCCCTGCCTGTGAGTTGCGAACCCACACCGAACGCCGACCTGCTCGCCGACGGCTGCGAATCCGATCTCCTCGGCCTTTTCGTCGGCCCCGCCTATGCCGACGCACAGGCGACCAACTTTGCCGACGTGCCCCCGCAAATCCTGCTCTTCCTCGAAAATCTCTGGGACTATGCCGAAGCCGACCTGCAAATTTTTCGTGAAGAAGTCCGTCTCACCTACTTGCACGAGCTGGGCCACTATCTCGGTTGGGACGAGGACGACCTCGCCCGCCGCGGCCTCGATTGATGCACTCCGCGCTTTCCAACCTGCCGGGGGCATGTCTTTATTTCACCCATCCGCGCGCCCGGGCGCGGAACAAACCGCCTGTTTCCCGCCACCAACGTATCATGAAAAAGCACCTTCTTTGCCTGCTTGCCGCCTGTCTTGCCGCCGTGCCCCTCGCCCGCGCTGATGACAACTTCGGCGAACTTGTCGACCATCTGAAAAATTCGGAGTCGATCCTGCGTGACTTCATGGGCAATCCGGACACCGCCATTCCCCCGGCCGTTCTGGCGAAGGCCCGCGGCCTCGTCATCGCGCACCAGTTCAAGGCCGGCTTTTTGCTCGGCTTCCAAGGCGGCTATGCCGTCGCCCTTGTGAAAAAGCGCGACGGACACTGGAGCGTGCCCGGTTTCATGAAAGCGGGCGAAGCCAGCTTGGGCCTGCAGGTTGGCGGCAAGGCCACCGATCTCGTTTACGTGCTCATGGACGAGGATGCAACCCACCGCCTGCTCGAGACGCGCTTTAACATTGGCGTGGATGCCAAGGCCGTCGCCGGCCCGCACGCGAGCGAAGCGGACAGCTCCACCGAAATCCTGAAAACGCCCGTGCTCATCTACAGCAAATCGAGCGGCCTCTACGCTGGCGCCACCATTAAGAGCGGCTATCTCACCCGGGATGACACTTCCAACCAGCTTTTCTACCATACACACTACGGCCTGCCGGAAATCCTCTACAGCGACTGGGTCACCCCGGCGCCTGAATCCGCGCCGTTGATGAACTACGTCCAGCAGATCGCGCCGTAACTCGCACAGGGCCGGCGTGAATCAAACGCCGGACGCGGCGCGCCAGGCACGCAGGTAAGCCGCCAGCTCCGCCAGCGCACACCCGGCCACCAGTTCCTGCATTGCCACGCGCGCCAGGCCCGGGCCGTTGATGCGCCCGCTGCGCACGATGAATTTTCCGCCGCCCGCCTTGTGGGCCAGCGCCCACCAGGCGAATGGCTCGGTGATTTTCCAGTCCGTCGAGGGTTCTGCGTAGCCAGTCGTCGCCAGCGCCAGATCGCTCCCAAACAGGACACAAGCGCCACGGGCCATCTGCCCGGCCACGACCACGGACACACTGTTCGCTACCGCCGCCGGTGCGCGCTCCACCCCGAGATGGCGCACCTTTTCGTCAAGCGTGTAGGCCGTGATGCCCCCGAGAAAAAACTCCGATGCGCCCGACACCGCGCCAAGGCGCGCCTGCACGTGGCCGCACGTCATGCTCTCCGCCACCGCCAGCGTCATCCGCGGTTCGCGCCGCAGGAGTGCTTTCAGTTCATTGATTTCATCGGCGGGCATGATGCGCTTCCTTTCAAAGGCTTATTTGCAGCCCCACCGGACAGTGGTCGCTGCCCATGACTTCCGGCGAGATCCAGGCGCGCTTCAACGCAGGACGCAGTTTTTCGCTCGCGACGAAATAATCGACGCGCCACCCGATGTTCCGCGCCCGGCAGTCGCCCATCTGGCTCCACCAGGTGTAGTGCCCCGGGCCTTTTTCAAACTCGCGAAATGTATCCACAAAGCCGCGGCTGAGCAATTTGGTGAAATTGGCGCGCTCCTCGTCGGTGAACCCGGCGTTGCGCCGGTTGCTTTTCGGGTTTTTGAGGTCGATGTCGGTGTGCGCCACGTTGAGATCGCCGCAAAAAATCACCGGTTTTTTGCGCTCGAGCTTTTTCAGGAATTTCAAGAATGCCGGATCCCACTCCTGCGTACGGTAGGCGAGACGTGTGAGCCCGCGCTGCGAATTCGGCTGGTAGACGTTCGCCAGAAAAAAGTCCGCAAACTCCAGCGTGAGGACGCGTCCTTCACCGTCGTGCGCAGGAAGACCGATGCCCTGCGTCACCTTTATTGGCTTCACCCGCGTGAAGACCACTGTCCCGCTGTAGCCCTTTTTCAGCGCGCTGTTCCAGAATGCCTCGTAGCCACTCAGCCACGCCACGTGCTGCACATCGCCGGGATGGGCCTTGGTCTCCTGCAGGCAGATGACGTCCGCGCCGCTGGCCGCCATGTAATCGAGCAGGCCCTTCTTCAGCGCGGCGCGTACGCCATTGACGTTCCACGACACAAATTTCATGCCGGCCCATCAACGCGACCGCCGCCGCCGGGTGCAAATCGTTTCGTGCGCCCAGCGCACCTTCCTGTTGCCAAGGCCGCGGCGACTGCCCCACGCTCGTGGTTTTCCAAGCCTTTCCGTTTATGTCCGCCTTCGCTCCTCTTCCACTCGGCCAGCGCATTCCCGACAGTGCACACTCTGTCTCGTGCAGCCTGCCGACCATGCGCGCCGTGACCGGCTACGAGGAAAAGGATCCCGAGATCACGCGTCACCTGACTTCGGGCTATCCGCGCTTTGTCGTCCATCCCTTCGTTCGCCAACTTGCGCAACAGCTCGCGGAAAAACACCGCCTGCAGGGCTCCACGCTCTGGCTCACCTCGTCCGCCGGCATGGCCGGCCAACTCGCCTCGCAGCTTGGCGCCGATGGCCGGATTTTTTCCGACGGCGGTCTGCATGGCGTGTCACATCCTGAAAACACCGAGCTCGCCACCCGTGCCAAGACATTCCTGCAGAACGTCGGCGGCTTTCTTTCCTCCCGGGAAGCCGAGGACCGCCTCGTGCAGCTCGGCGCGCTGCCCGCCGCCGGCCTGGAAGATCTTTTCGGCGGCGACGCGGCGGCCGAAGTGAAGCACCATCTGCGGCGCGCCTTCCCCGCCGCGCGCGACGGCGATCTTTTCCTCGCCAGCAGCGGCATGAGCGCCATTTACGCCGCCTTCCGTGCGCTTTCTGAAGTCCAGGCCGCGCGCGGCCGCACGCTTTGGATCCAGCTCGGCTGGCTCTACCTCGACACCATCTCCATCCTGAAAAAACTCACCGCCACGCCGGGCGACTACATTTACCTGCGCAATGTGTTCGATCGCGCGGCGCTCGAGCGCTTTTTCGCCGAAAACGGCCCGCGGATCGCCGGACTTGTCACCGAGGTGCCGACCAACCCGCTCATCCAGACGCCCGACGTGCCCTGGCTGGCCGCCCTCGCGCGGCGCCATGGCGCCGCGCTCATCCTCGATCCATCCGTGGCCTCGGCTTTCAGCGTTGACCTGCTGCCGCATGCCGACGTCGTCACCACCAGCCTGACCAAATACACCGCGAGCGAAGGCGACGTCATCGCCGGCCTCGCCGTGGTCAACCCGGCCTCGCCGCACGCGGAGACACTGCGCCAGAAACTGCCCGCGTGGCTCGAACCGGTTTACCCTCGCGACCTCGCCCGCCTGGCTGCGCAAATCGGCCGGACCGAAGCCGTGCTCGCACGCATCCACGAAAGCGTGCCGCGCGTAGCCGCGTTCTTGGAGCAGCATCCCGCCGTCCGCGAGGTGTTCTGGGCGCGCCGCACGGAGTCGCGGGAAAATTTCACGCGCGTGACCCGCGCGCCCGGGACCGTCGGCGCGATGATTTCATTCACGCTGCGCGGCCCGCTCGAAAAGTTCTACGACCGGCTGCGCCTGCCCAAGGGTCCGAGCTTCGGTATGACGACCACGCTCATCTGTCCGTTCATCTACCTCGCTCATTACGACCTGGTCACGAGCGAGGCCGGCCGTGCCGAGCTGGCCGCCAGCGGCATCGATCCCAGCCTGCTGCGCCTCTCCATCGGCACCGAGCCGGTGGATGAAATCATCTCCGCGCTCGCCGAGGCGCTGGCCTGAAAATCCGCCGCGGCCGTGAGTCCCTGCCTGCTGGCCGTGAAAATCCTTCCCGGCGCATCGCGCAATGAAATCTGCGGCTGGCTCGGCGAAACCCTGAAGGTGAAACTCACGGCGCCGCCCGTCGATGGCCGCGCCAACGACGCGCTCGTCGAATTTCTCGCCGAAAAACTCGGGTTGCCGCGGCGGTCCGTCGCGCTCACGCGCGGGGAGACCGCCCGGCAGAAAGTCGTGCGCATCGATGGCCTGACGCTGACGGAAGCCAGGGCCCGTTTGTCATCCATTAGCTGACAACATAATAAGGCCCGGCCACCCGTGGCAGGCAGAAAAAATCCGGCGCGGCTTGCTGGCCGCGCCGGGAAACTCGCAAAAAAATTTCCGCTCTTCTATTTCGCGCCGGTGAGCATGTCTTCCATCAGTGCAAGCGCCGTGGCTTCGGTGATGTCGCGCACGTCATAATGCTGCGCCACACGGGCAGCCTGCGGATCCTTGCCGAGAATATCGCTGGAGGAGGCCTGGCCGATAATCGCGGAATCCTTCAAGCGGATTGCGGTGGCCTGGATGTCGGGCACCGTCACGGTTTCATCACCGGAGACATTGGACACGGTGACATTGCGACTGGAAACGAGGACTTCGACGGCAATGTCGGCGACATTGGCGATGGCTTCGCGGTCCTTGCGGGCCTGGTCGCCGCCGACGGCCGCAAACGTATCAAAGGGCTTGTCGGCCAGAAGCGAGGCGGCGACCTTCTGGTCGGCCAGGCGGGAGCCGGCGGCGCGGAAGGGACGCCCGAAGAGACGCTCGACATCACGCACCGTCTGGCGGTCGGCGAGCGTGGGTGCGGCGGCGTCCTTGGCCTCGTAAGTGTTGTGCGCGATGATTTTTTCATTCTGCGATCCGGGCGCGGCCTGGCCGTTGCTGCTTGTTTCCGAGCGGTCGGCCTCGGTGCGCTCGGTGCGTTTGATGAGCTTGAGGCCGGATTCGGCATCGATGAGCTCGCGGTTGACGTAGAAAATGAAACGCGGGCCTTCGGTCTGGGCAAAGGCGGCACGGAATTTATCCACGATCGCCTTGGCGGCATCGGGCGTGACCAGCGGCGCCTGGGCGCCGCCGTAAAGCCTCTGGTTGTCCGCAGCGGGCGCGGCCGCCGGGGGAGGGGGCGCCGGAACGACGGGTACCGGTGCCTCGGGAGGTTGATCATCCGCAAGCACGAAGGTGGCGGGCAGAAGGCTGAAGACGGCTAGACAAAGCAGGCGGGTTTTCATGGCGATATTTCTCCGTGGTTCAGCGCGCCTGGCGGACGCGGATGGTGAAATTCCTGGCCTGGGTGTTCATTGCGGTGAAATGCACGGCTTCGGTGGAATATTCCGCGAGAATGAGATTCTGCCACGGCGTCTCGTCGCCGGTTGAAAATCCATTCGCATCCTTGAACACGCACTGGATTTGCACCTGGATGCGGCGGCCTTCGCGGTTTTTCACGAGCGCCACGATGTCGAGGCGGCCATCGGGCAAGGTGCGCGGCTCGAGGCCGGTGCAGGTGATGGAGACCTGCGTGGGTTTATCGAGCAGGACAAACTGGTTGGTATTCTCGATGGAGTACTTGGTCGTGTCCTGCGGCGTGTACGGACCGGGTTCGGTCTGGCAGCCGGCGATGAGCAGGAGGCCGGCAACGGCGGCAAAGGCGTGGAATGCGGTTTTCATAAGTCGGCTATGGGGTGTGACTGCGGATTATCGTGAGAGTTCACTCAAAAAAACGACCGTGTTGGCCGAGGCATCGGCGGGAACGGTAATGGTAAGCTGGCGGGTAAGCTCGGATGCCGGATAGCCATCCTTGGTCAGAAATTCGATTTGGGCGGGATACTCGCCCGGACGGAGGTGAAGGGCCGCAAAACTGAGGTATTGCGGCAGATTGTCCCACGCGCGGATGTCAGCCTGGGGTGTGGTGGCAGCAGAGGCAAACTTGCTGATAAGACCAATCGCGGCAAGGCCGACCGCAGCGCGATTGCTATCGCGGGAATTGTTATTGGCGGCCATGGCGGCCCCGACCAGGGCAACATTGCCCACCGTGTCGGTGGTTTGCTTGAATACGACCTTGTTGCCAAGAATGTGGTCCATCACGCGGCCACCGCGCGTGGTGGCCTGAAAATTGAGATTGTCGTAAGGCGGCAGCGAAATGGTGCGGCCGTCCACGATAAGGCGCGCGGAATGGATATGCGAAGGCTCGGTGTAAAAGCGCAGCTGCTCGCCGTATTCACCGCCGGCATATTTGACCGGGCCGCGACCGTATTCGGCGAAAATGAGGACGTTGGCCTCCTTGTTATAGGATGGGAGGCTGCGCTTCGTCAGCGCTTGGGCGCGGGCTAACGCATCGGAGCCGTCGCCATCGAGTTTCACCGAGGCCAGGCCGTCGAGATAATCGAGCAGCACGTAGTCGCTCTGGTACTCGTGCGCCTCGGCGTCACTGTCCAGCAGTTGACCGGTGCGGTAGCAGGCGCGAGCGTTGTCCGGCTCGCCATCGCGCCAGTAGAGGATGGCGCGGTAATAATAATTCATGATGCGCTCGTAGGGCTCGCCGATGAAGGTCTTGGTGTCTTCGGGATGAAAAAAGCTGCGGGCCCGGGCGGCGTCGGCGGTGTTGGTGATGATGCCGCCGCCCTGCAGGATGGCATCGTCGAGCTTGGCCTTGGCTTCGTCGAAGTTGCCGATGCGCATCGCTGTGGCGGCGATGCGGTCGTCCCACAGCACGCGGTCCTTCGCCGGCGCCGCAGCGAGCTCGGCATTGCCGTCGACGATCGGGTCGCCGGTGTAGGCGATGGACACGCGCGGCGGGCCTTCGCTCATGCAGCCCGTCAGCAAGTCGAAGGCGGCCAGCATAAGCAACACGACCACACCGCAGCGGAAAAAAGGCGGCAGCGTGAGTCGGCCCCTGGGTTCATGTTTCCTCTGAGCCATAAGACGCGGGGGGCGCGGCAGCGCGCGGCGCGATCAGCGGTAAGCCGCGTCTTCGAGGCCTTGTTTTTTGATTTCAGCCGAGTCTTCCCAGACAATTTCGCTCGTGCGCGCGTCGATGAGCTGGAAACTGTAGAGGATATAATCGCTCGTGCCGGCCGAGGTCTTGGTCGTCAGGCCCCCGAGCTTGCCGGTGAGAAAATAATCCGCGCCTTTGAAGGCGACGGGGTTCGGATCGTAACTCGACGTGACCTGCCCCGACTGCTTCAAATCGCGCTCGTGCTCCAGCGCCTTCATGCGGTCGCGGGCGAGGAAGACGACCCGGCCGGAGGCCTTTGAATTGAGCATGATGCGGATGCGGTCGGAGAAGAGGCTTTTGTCGATCGGGAAACGCGTGGCGTTCTCGACCGGATCGATGACGATGCGCGGCGGCGTAACGGCATTGGCGATGGCCGGTGTGCCGAGGATGCTGCGCGCCATCTTGTCGGTGACGGTCACAAGGTCCTGCGACTCGACGCCGGTGCCGGCGACAAAGCCCTGCTCATCGGCGTTCATCTGCGTGACGGGCACGCCGGACGGGTTCTGGACGCCCTGGCTGGCGCAGCCGGCGAAAAACGCCGCGGTGGCGGCGAGACTGGAGAGAGCGAGGAATCGATGGGTGATTTTCATGGTGCGGAAAGTTTTTCCGCACGGCGCCAGCTGGCGGTTGCGCGCGGAGTTTTCAATGGCTCGTGTCAGTTGCGGCCAAAAAGGCTGTTGGCGCCGCTCATCTGCGAGGGCGGGCTGTTGTTGACGGCAGGCGGGGCGGCGGCCGGCGGCGGATTCTGCTGGGGCGCGGCCGGCTCAGCGGCGGCCGGGACGACCACCGTCTGCTGTACGGCGGTGGCCTCACGCTCACGAGCCGCCTGATCGAAGATGGAGCCGAGCAGCCAGCCGGATGCGGCCCCTATGAGAATGCCGCGGCCGGTCTGATTGTGATTGTTGTATCCGATGATGCCACCCGCGAGGCCGCCGAGCAGCAGCCCGGATCCAGCATAGTTGGGCCGGGCATAGCCATAACTGGTATCCGTGTAGCCCGAATAATAATAGGCCGGGGCCTGGCGATACACGTAGTAGCTTGGCGCCGGCACCTGCGTCGCCTGATAAGAATTGTAGCGCGCCTGGTCGGCAATGGAACCAAGGATCAGCCCGGACGCCGCGCCAATGGCGATGCCACGACCGGTCTGATTGTGATCGTTGTGGCCAATGATGCCGCCTGCCAAGCCGCCGAGCAGCACGCCATCGGCCGCACTCGAGCCAAAAATCTGCGCACGGGCAGGCGCCAGTACGAGCAGGCCAAGGACAAGGTAAACAGGCATTTTCATGGCTGAGGTGAGTTTGAGACTAAGGTGTGAGACCGCACCCTTTTCGCAAGGTTTCACTCAAGTTAACGCCTTGGCGCTGCAGGCGGTTGCGGCTTGGCGCGATGCAGCCCGCACGTTACTTTGTCCCCATGCCCCGTTTCGTCCTGGCACTCGACCAAGGAACCACCTCCTCGCGTGCGCTTGTCTTTGACCGTCGCGGCCGGCCCCGCGCGCTCGCACAACAGGAATTTGCGCAACATTTTCCGCGGCCCGGCTGGGTCGAGCACGATCCGCGCGACTTGTGGGAAAGCACGCGCCGCACGGCCGAGCTCGCTGTTCGTCGCGCCGGCCTCGCCCGGCGAGATTTCGCCGCCCTCGGCCTCACCAACCAGCGCGAGACCACGCTGCTCTGGGAACGCGCCACCGGCCGCCCGCTGGCCCCCGCCATCGTCTGGCAGGACCGCCGCACTGCGCCGCTCTGCGAGGATTTAAAGCGAAAAAAACTTGAGCCCCTCTTCCGCGCGCGCACTGGCCTCGTGCTCGATCCCTATTTCAGCGGCACCAAACTCGCCTGGCTGCTCGATCACATCCACGGCGCACGCCGCCGCGCTGAGCGCGGCGAGCTCGCTTTCGGCACCGTGGACACGTGGTTGATCTGGCAGCTCACCGGCGGCCGCGTCCACGCCACCGACGTTTCGAATGCTTCGCGCACCCTCCTGCTCAACCTCCGCACCGGCACGTGGGACGACCGGCTGCTGAAAATCCTGCGCATCCCGCGCGCCGTGCTGCCGGAGGTGCGCGCCAGCAGCGAAATTTACGGCGAGGTCGAAACCATTCCCGCATTGCGTGGCGTGCCCATCGCCGGGGTCGCGGGCGACCAGCAGGCCGCGCTTTTCGGCCAGGCTTGTTTCCGTCCCGGCCTCGCCAAAAATACCTATGGCACCGGTTGCTTCCTCCTCCTGCATACCGGCCAAAAGCCCGTCGCCTCAAAAAACCATCTTCTCACCACCATCGCCTGGCGCCTCGGCCCGGACGCTCCGCTCGAATACGCGCTCGAAGGCAGCGTCTTCATCGGCGGCGCGGTGGTGCAATGGCTGCGCGACGGACTCGGCCTCATTAAAAAATCCTCTGACGTCGAGAAACTCGCCGCCCGCGCAGCCGACAATGGCGGCGTGTATCTCGTGCCCGCTTTCGCCGGACTTGGCGCGCCGCATTGGGACGCCTCCGCCCGCGGTGCCATTGTCGGCCTCACCCGGGGGACGACCGCCGCACATCTGGCCCGGGCCGCGCTGGAAAGCATCGCCTATCAAAGCGCCGACCTGCTTGCCGCGATGGAGGCCGACGCCGGACTGCACCTGCGCGAACTCCGCGTCGACGGCGGCGCCACGGCAAACAACGCGCTCATGCAATTCCAAAGCGACCTCCTGCGCGTGTCCGTCACCCGCCCGCGCACGACCGAGACGACCGCACTCGGCGCCGCCTACCTGGCCGGCCTCGCCATCGGTTTTTGGAAAAGCCGCGGCGAACTCGCCGCGCTGTGGCAGCGCGACCGCGTCTTTGGCCCGAGGGCCCCGGCGGCAGACATGAAAGAACTCCAGTCCAACTGGCGCCGAGCGGTCGAGCGTGCAAAAAACTGGTCCCATTAGCCTGGCGGCTTCATCAACCGGACGCGCCGTCTCATTTTGCTGGATACGCCGGAATCGATGCCCGCCGACGCGTTTGCAGCCCCGGTCAACAACCCGTCAAATCCAGCCCCATGCGCGACTTATGATTGAGTTTGCCCGCAACGCGCCCTAGCCTCCCCTCTCAAAACGCGCCATGAAATCCATCCTCGCCCTTGCGTTCGCCATCCTTTTCGCCGTCACGGTGCATGCCCAGACGGATGCTCCGGTCATCACTCGCGCACCCGTGGCCGCCGATGAGAAGGTCTCGGCCGCTCCCGCGGCTGACACCGCTGCGCTGGCCGACCTGCGCGAGCAGAACAAAAAACTGAGCTCCGAGCTCGCCCTCGCGTGGAAGGAAAACGACCAGCTCAAAAACAGCGCCCTGGCCCAGGTCGCCGCCGCCAATCAAAAAGCCGAGGCCACCCAGGCCGATCTCGACACGAAGAACAAGGCGCTCGATGACCTGAAAGCCCAGCTCACCAGCGCGCAAAAATCCCTCGACGACCTCCGCAAGTCCGCCGCCACCTCCGATACAGCCTCCCTGACCGCGGCCAACGCTGACCGCGACAAGCTCGCCGCCGACCTGCTCAAGTCTTCCGACGAAAAAAGCTCACTCGCGGCGCAGCTCGAGGCCGCCCAGCACGACCTTGCCGTGCAAAATCAAAAGCTGGCCGATCTCGAAGCCGCGCAAAAATCAGCGCCTTCCCAAACTGACGTCGTCGCCGCGCCTGCGCCCGCCGCCGATTCATCCGAACTCGACGATCTCAAAAAGCAGGTCGCGGACGCCGAGGACAAACTGAACACGTCCCTCCACTCCTATACGCTGCTTTCGGAGGAAAACGACCAGCTCAAGGATGCGCTGGCCAAGGCCACCGACGAGAAGACCGCCCTCGGCGCGCAGCTCGACGACGCCAAGGGCCAGGTCGCGGATCTCACGCCCAAGGCCGCAGCGGCCACCGCCTCGGCCTCAGCCGCCGCCAACGAACTCGCCGCCGTCCGCGACCAGCTCCGCCAGACGCAGAATCTCGTCGCCCAGCTGGCTTCCGAAAACTCGGACCTGAAGACCCATCTCGCGCTAAATTCAACGGCCAGCCCCGCCCCTGCACCCGCGTCGTCGCACCTCGCACCGACGCCAGTTCCCGTGCCACCTCCTGCCGCCCCTGCCACCGCGGCCACGCCCCAGCCCGATGCCGGTCCACGCACCTACAAGGTCGTCTCCGGTGACACGCTCGCAAAGATTTCCAAACAATATTATGGCAGCTCCTCGCGGTGGCCGGAGATTCTCGCCGCCAACCACGACAAGCTGCACGACGACAAAAGCCTCCGCATCGGCATGGAGCTGAAAATTCCCTGAGCCGGACGGGCCGTTTCAAAACGTCGCCAGAATCACCGCCAGCGCGGCGATCGACAGCAATGTGCTGAAGACGATGCTGCCCGACGCCAGCGCCGGCGAGCCCTCCAGTTCGACGACCTTGGTGTAGCTGATCACCGCCGTCGGGGTCGCCAGCAGCACCATCACCAGTTTCAATTCCAGCGCGCCCAGCCCCAGCCAGTGGCCGCATAACCAGCCCAGCAAAGGGGCTGCCACCGTTTTCAGCAGAGCCGCCGACAGGGGCGCGCGCCACACGCCGCCAAAAGGCGTGCTCACCATCGCGCCGCCGATGCCCAGCAAGGCCAGCGGCAGGGCCAGTTCCGACAGGGCATCAAACGTGTCGTGCAGCACCTTCGGCCAGGGCCAGCCGGTCGCCGCATAGGCCAGGCCCGCCACTACCGCCAGCAGCGGCGGCGTGGTCACGATCTGCCGCAGCAAATATTTCGCGGTCAACCGGCGGACATCGAGCTGGCTCGCCAGCAATACCACGATGCCCACGACGTTATAAACCACCATCATCGGCCCGATCGTCATCACCGTCACCGCCCGCACCGATAGGCCGTTGACGTACGGCGCGTCCGGCAGCGAATAAATGATTGGCAGGCCCACGAAGGCCAGGTTCCCGCGAAACGCCCCCTGCACGAATGTCCCCGTGGACGCCGCCGGCAAGCGCAGCGACCAGGCGATCACATAGCTGGCCACGATCAAAATCACCGTGGCCGCAAGCATCGCGCTGAACATCTGCTTCGCCGGCCCGACCGCAAACGAAGACGAGGCCAGCTCGTTGAACAAGAGCGCCGGCAGCCCGAACCAATACACCACGCGATTGCCTTCGCGCAGAAATTCCGGCGAGACAAACCCACTCCGCCGCAACACCGCGCCGAACGCGATCATCAGGAAGGTGGGGGCCAGGACGCTCAGGAGCAGCACGCCCGCAGTCTCGGCGGGCCGCCGCACAGGGTCTAGGCAAAATCGAACTTGCCCCCGCCGCGCGCCGCCCGCCACCTTTGCCCCATGCCGAATCTTCCTGAAAAATTCGCCGGCGTCACCGTCGTGACCAAGGCCAACGTTTATTTCGACGGCAAAGTCGTCAGCCACTCGGTGCTCTTCCCCGACGGCACCAAAAAGACCCTCGGGCTCATCTACCCCGGCTCGTATCACTTCGGCACCGACGCGCCCGAGCGCATGGAAATCGTCGCTGGCGCCTGCCGTGTCACGCTCGACGGCCAGACCGCCGTGAAGGATTACGCCACCGGCCAGAGCTTCGATGTGCCCGGCAAAAGCGGCTTCACTATCGCAGTCCCCGGCGGCCTCTGCGAATACATCTGCTCGTTTCTGGCCTGAGCCACCCGCTTCGGGAATTCGGGCCGGCGAGAGTTTTTCCGCATCACCGCCGCCAGGTGAACTTCGTCGGCCCGAGGTCGGTGTCCTCGCCGCGGTTGAAAATGCGCACGCATGACCAGGTCAGCGTCAGGGTGACCGCCGCCAGCACCATCAGCGAAAGCACCGGCCACATGAAAAATTGCCCGATCAGCGCGCCGCGCATCAAATCCACCGCATAGGCCACCGGGTCAAGGTACGCCGCCAGCTGGATCCAGTGCGGCGCCATGGCCAGCGGGTACAACGCGCCGGAGAGAAAAAACATCGGCAATAGCACGGCGTTGCTCACGATCGGAAACACCGTGACTGAGGTGAATCGCGACGCGACGGCGACGCCCAGCGCGGAAAACGTCATGGCCGCCATGACCATGGCGCCCAGCAGCGCAAAAATGTTCCAGCCCAGCGGCACGCCCGCCAGCGGCGCGAAAAACAGCAGCACCACCCCCTGCGCGAGCGCCTGTAGCGCGCCGGCGATGATTTTGCCCAGCGCGATGGCCGGCCGCGGCACGGGCGCGACCAGCACGGCCTTGAAAAAGCCGATCTGCCGGTCGAACACGATCGTAATGGCCGCAAAGGTCGCCGTGAACAGCATCGACAGGCCCATCACGCCCGGAAAAATATACGGCCGGTAATTGCCCCCGCCCATGCGCGAACTCGCGCCAAGACCGGCGCCCAGCACAAAAAGATAAAGTAACGGCTGCGCCAGACCCGCAAAAAGCCGCGCCCGGTCGAGCCAGAACCGTTTCATATCCAGAACGAGGATGGCAAAAATTCCGTGCCTCACGGCCAGCCTCCCCCGTTCGGGCCGCCCCGTGGAGACACCGCCGACGCATCGCTACCGAGATCTTTGCCGGTGAACTTGAGAAATACGTCCTCGAGGCTCGGCTCGTGCACCTCGGCCCGCAGCACCTTCACCGGCAGTTCGCGCAACAACGCAGGCAACACCGCCGCCGGATCGGCCTGCACCAGCATCAACTCCCGGCCGCCGGCCTCGGGGGCGTAGCCGTGCTCCACCAGCCACGTGCGGGCCCGCGCGTCGTCCTCGGTTTTCAGTTTCACCACCCCGCCGCCCAGCCGCGCCTTCAGCGCGCGCGGCGTGTCGAGCGCCAGGATTTTCCCCTCCGCGATGAGCGCGATGCGGTCGGCCACCTCGGCCTCCTCCATGTAGTGCGTGGTAAAAAATACCGTGCGGCCGGCCGCCGCCAGCGCCCGCACCTGCGTCCAGAAGCCACGCCGCGCGTCCACGTCGAGCCCGAGCGTGGCTTCGTCGAGAAACAAAATCTTCGGATCTGTCACCAGCGCGCGCGCCAGCTCGAGCTTGCGGCGCTGGCCGCCGGAAATATTTCTCGCCGGCCGGTCCGCCGCTTCGGTGAGCCCAAGCGCGCCGAGCACTTCCGCGGCGCGGTGCCGGGCCGCCGAACCGCTTAACCCGTAAAGCAGGCCCATCAGCAGCAGGTTGTCGCGGCCCGAAAGCCGCTGCTCGATGGCCGGCTCCTGGAACACGATGCCCATCTGCGCGCGCACCGCGTCGCGTTCGGTCACGACATCGCGCCCGAGCACCCGCGCGCTGCCCGCCGTCGGCGTGCGCAGCGTGGCCAGCACGGAAAACAGCGTGGTCTTGCCCGCGCCGTTCGGCCCGAGCAGCGCAAACATCTCACCCGGTCGCACCACCAGGTCGATGCCCTTGAGCGCCTCCACCGTCCCGTAACGCTTGACGAGGCCGCGCACATCGATGGCGGGCGGCGGTGGATTCTCGGCGGCATTCACGCGCGCACAGCACAACAGCTTCGCGCCTTTGGCAAATTTCTTTCGCGGGGTGCACGGTTGCGTTTGGCCGCGTTTGATGCCACGTCAGGCGGGTCATGCCTCCCGCTCCGCTCCGCAACTTTCTTTATTTGCTTCTGCTCGGCGTCGTGCTGCTCACCATCGCGCTGGTCGTGCGCTCGGGCCTGCTCGCCCGAAAAAATCCCGGCGAACCGCTCAACGCTTCCATGCGCGCGGCCCTTGCGTCCGAGGACACACCCGAGCTGAGCACGGCCGACGAGCTCATGCTTGAAAAAACCTTTCCCACCGCCCGCTTGCTGCCCTCCGGCCTGCGCTACGTCCTGCGCGCGCCCGGCACTGGCGCTGACCGACCGCACACCGGTCAGCAGGTCGTCGTGCGTTACGCCGGCCAGTTACTCGACGGCACGCCCGTCGACAGCAGCGATGCGCATGGCAGCCCGTTTGTCTTCCGGGTCGGAACCGGCAAGGTCATCAAGGGCTGGGACGAAGCCGTTCTCCTCATGAAAAAGGGCGAAAAACGCACGCTCATCATTCCCTACTGGCTGGCCTATGGTGCAGCCGGCCGGCCGCCAAAAATTCCGCCCCGGGCCACGCTCATTTTCGACGTCGAACTGGTGGATTTCAATTGATCGGAATTTTTTCCACCGCCGAATCCCGCGGCGCAACCGGGCCGGATGCGTCAGGGAGAAATCAATTTGCAGGACTGAAAGAACCGGGTCGCTTCGGCCGGCACTTCGGCCGTATGATAGGCGGCCACCGCCATGTAGCAGTGGGGTCCGGCCAGAACAATGAGCCCGGAGAAATTGGCCTGGGGACTGGCCGACGTGAATTCGAGCGCCGGATAGCCGTCAAATTTCCGCCGTTGTCCGCTTGAGCCGTGGGCGTTGACCGCTTTGTTGAAGTTGTCGCGGTCGGCCGCCAGTTCCGCCTCGACCCCTTCGGGTTTCGCCGAGGGATCGTAAACCGCGGGATCATAAAGGGTGACACCCACGAGGTAGAGATTGGTGTTCTCCTTCGTTATGTAGGTGTGCGAAACATAGCCGGGCTTGGTCTCGTCCTGTTGCTCAGGTTTGCCGGGCATCAAAATGGAAAATCGCTTTTCCGGATCGGTGAAGGTTTGCCAGCTGACGCTGTCGTCGGCCCAAGCGTGCAGGCCTAACGCCAGCAATGCCAACAACGCCGCACTCCTTTGCAGCCACTTTGTTTTCATGCGGCATGCCTACCCGGTCAACCGATGGGTGTCGAGCGCCCAGTCTGGCAAAACCCGTCGCCAGGCGGCCTCGTTTCACCCGCCGATATAACTCATCTCGACTTTTTCGCGCGACGCACCGGCGGCACGGAGTTCGGCCCGTTCATCGCTGTAGCGGTCGAGGCGGCCGCCCCACACGCGCGCGAGATAATTTTCCAGCCCGGCATCGTCCGCCCCCGCCCGCAATGCGCCGAGCACGTCCCAGCCGAGTGCCGTGAAGAGACAGGTGTAGAGTTTGCCGTCGGCCGAAAGACGCGCCCGATGGCAGTCGCGGCAAAAAGGCTCCGTCACTGAGCTGATGAGTCCGATCTCGCCGCGGCCGTCGGCATAGCGGTAGCGCGCCGCCACTTCGCCGCGATAAGCGGGCGCGAGCGGCTCGAGCGGCCAGACGGCGGAGATCTTTTTCACGATTTCGCGCGCCGGCACGACCAGATCCGGCCGCCAGCCGTTGGTGTGGCCCACGTCCATGAATTCGATGAAGCGCAGCGTCAGACCGCGCTCGCGGAAATAGGCGCAAAGGTCGAGGATCCCGCCATCATTCACTCCGCGCTGGACGACGCAGTTGATCTTGACCGGCAGGCCGGCCGCCACGGCCGCGTCAATGCCGCGCAGCACGCGTTCCTTGTCCAGTTCGCGGCCGTTGAGACGGGCAAAGACGGTGGGGTCGAGCGAATCGACGCTGACGTTAAGCCGGTCGAGACCGGCCTCGCGCAGGGCGGGCGCAAATTTTTCCAGAAGCCAGCCGTTGGTCGTCAAAGCGATCTCGGGCACACGCACCTCCTGCTTGAGCGCACGCACGATCTCCGGCCCATCGGCCCGCAGGAGCGGCTCGCCGCCGGTCAGGCGGATTTTTTCCACCCCGAGCGCGACAAACACCCGCGCCAGCCGCACCAGCTCGCCAGGCGTCATAAGCTGCGCATCATGCAAAAAAGCATGACCGGGGCCGAATTTTTCCGCCGGCATGCAGTACGGACAGCGGAAATTGCAACGGTCGGTCAGCGATATGCGCAAGTCGCGCAGCGGACGGTTGAATTGATCGCGGACGGCGGGCATGTGATAAAATTACCGCAAAGACGCAGAGACGCAAAGGCCTCAGGCGCGAGCGCAAAACACTTCTCAGCTTGGCGGCTTCACGCCTTTGCATTGAATTCATCCCATCATGATCACCCCCGCCGAAGCCGAAGCGCTCATCTTCGCCAGTGTCGCGCGTCTGCCGACCGAGGATGTACCGCTGGCCGAGGCGCATGGCCGTGTGCTGCAGGCCGGGGTACGCGCCGACCGCGACCTGCCGCCCTTCGACCGCGTGATGCTCGACGGTTACGCGTTGCGTTCCGCCGCCTGGTCCGCGGGCGCACGCTCCTTCCGCGTCGTGGGCCTGCAGGCCGCAGGCATGATTCCGCAAAGGCTCGCGGATGACGGCGCCTGCATCGAGATCGCCACAGGCGCCGCATTACCCGAGGGCGCGGATTGTGTCGTGCCTTACGAGGATACAACCCGCGACGGAGCCATCATAAAAATTTCCGACGGGGCAAAACTCATGGCCGGCCACGCCGTGCACCGCCGCGGCACGGACTATCCGGCAGCCACCGTCATCGTGGCCCCGGGGACGCGCCTCACCGGCCGCGAGGTCGCCGTCGCCGCCGCGTGCGGCCGCACCACGCTTATCGTCAGTGCGCGGCCGAAGATCGCCGTCATCGCGACCGGAGACGAACTCGTGGACGTGGGCGCAGACGTCGGGCCGCACCAGATCCGCCGCAGCAACGACTATGCGCTGCGCGCCGCGCTCCAGGCCGCCGGCTGGCCGCGCGTGGAGCGCTTCCATTTGCGCGACATGCGCGATGAAATCGAGCACGCGCTATGGCACATCCTTTCCGAGTTTGACGTCGTGCTGCTCGCCGGCGGCGTGTCCAAGGGGAAGTTCGACTTCCTGCCCGGCGTGCTGGCCGATCTCGGCGTACAAAAGAAATTCCATGGTGTCGCGCAACGCCCAGGCAAGCCGTTCTGGTTTGGCCTCAGCCCCCGCCTGCAGCCGGTCTTCGCCCTGCCCGGCAATCCCGTCTCCAGCTATACCTGCCTGCATCGCTATGTATTGCCTGCGCTCGCCCACGCCGCGGGCACCGCGCCCGCGACGGCACGCGTGGCCGCATTGACCACCGCCGTGACGTTCAAGCCGCCGCTCGCCTATTTTCTCCCGGTCAGGCTCCGCAGCGGCCCCGCCGCCGAGCTGCAAGCCGAACCCGCTGCGGTCAATACGTCGGGCGATTTCGCCGGGCTGGTCGGCACGGACGGCTTTGTCGAGCTGCCCGCCGGGCAGGATGAGTTTCCCGCGGGCACGCTGGCACGGTTCTGGGCGTGGATATAACCAGCCATTTCCGCCCGGCACGGTTGCACAAAATTCTTTGCGCCCTGGCGCCTTTGCGTGAATCTTTCCTCCCATGTTCTCCCATCTCGACGCGCAGAACCGCCCGCAAATGGCCGGGGTCGCCGACAAACCGGTGACGCACCGCACCGCGCATGCCGTCGCCATCGTCGCACTCCCGTCCGCCCTCGCCGCGCTGCTGCATGAGGGTGAGATTCAAAGCCCGAAGGGTCCGCTTTTCCAGACGGCGATTCTCGCGGGGGTGATGGGCGTAAAAAAGACGAGCGAACTCATTCCGCTCTGCCACCCGCTGCCGATCGAGAACTGCAAAATCGAAATCGAACCGTCCGCCGACGGCGGCGAGCTCGTGATCCATTGCCACGTGGAGACACACGCAAAAACCGGTGTCGAGATGGAGGCGCTCACCGGCGTGACCACCGCCGCGCTGGCGCTTTACGACATGGGCAAGTCGGTCAGCCATGGCATCGAAATAAAACGCGTGCGCCTGCTCGGAAAAACCGGGGGCAAGCACGACTACCGGGCGCCGTGAAGACCATGCGCGTGCAGTATTTCGCGCTGCTGCGCGAGCAGCGCGGGCAATCCGAAGAAACCCTCGCGACCGCCGCGGCCACGCCGGCCGGCCTTTACGGGGAATTGCGCACCCGGCATCGCTTCACTCTGCCGGCGGAGCGGCTGCGCGTCGCCGTGAATGGCGAATTCGTCCCGTGGGACGCGCCGCTCTGCGAGGGTGACACATTGGTTTTCATCCCGCCCGTGGCCGGAGGCTGATGCCCCATGTTCAAGCTTTCACCGGATCCATTCGATGTTGATTTGCTGCGTCGTGATCTCGCCCACCCACACGCGGGCGCGCTCGTGACCTTCGAGGGCTGGGTGCGCGATCACAATGAAGGCCGACCGGTAATAGTCCTTGAATACGAGGCATTTGCCCCGCTCGCGGAAAAAGAAGGCGCGCGCATTCTCGCCGAGGCGCGGGGGAAATTCCCCGTCGTCAACGCGCTTTGCCGCCACCGCACCGGGCGGCTCTCCATCGGCGAGCTCGCGGTCTGGATCGGCGTGACGGCCGAACATCGCGCAGCAGCCTTCGACGCCTGCCGTTACATCATCGACGAGGCCAAGGCGCGCGTGCCGATCTGGAAAAAGGAGCACTACGCCGGCGGCACGCATGCGTGGATTAACTGCGCCACGCAGGGTGAATTTGCCGCGGATTCCCCGCCGCGGCATTGAAAATTCCGGCTCTTCAAAAAATCCGCTAAACGGCCCTGCGCGCCGAAAACATCTGGTCTTGGCGGCCGTGGCGTGGCAAGGTACGCCCATGCTTTTCCTTGCCGCCAATACACTCGATAAGATCAAGCAGGTGCCGCTCGACGTGTGGCTGAAGGTCGGGCTCGGTATCCTCGCCTTCATCGTACTTGTGTTCGTGCTCCGCTGGATAGCGGGCGTCAACAAGGTACTCCTCGGCATCGGGGGCTTTATGTTTTGCGCGCTCCTGATTTTTTCGTGGATTTACCACCGCAATGAACCGGCTTTTCTCACTCCCTTGGTTGACAAAATCGCCCCTTTTTTCCCCGCCGCGGGATCCTACGGGGCGACCCAGCAGCAGGAGCCCGGCGAAAAGAGTCCGCCAAAGAAGCCGGCGCCACCGCCGTCACACGTATACTGAAATTCTGTACGGAAAGGTGGTTTTGGGGTGGTTTTTCGGCACATTTTGTGGCCAACTAGCAGTTCGCTATGCCGAAATCGTATTCTGACATCGGGCTCATCGGTCTCGCCGTCATGGGCCAAAACCTTGCCCTTAACATCGCCGACCACGGCTTCCAAATCTCGGTTTACAACCGTACGACCGAGAAAACGGACAAATTTGTCGCCGAAAACACCCGCACTCCCGGCGGAGTGGTCGGCACCAAAACGCTCGAGGAGTTTGTCCAGTCGCTGGCCAAGCCGCGCAAGATGATCATCCTCGTGCAGGCTGGCAAAGCCACCGACGCCGTCATCGACGGCCTGGTGCCGCTGCTCGAGCCGGGTGACATCGTCATCGACGGTGGCAATGCCCTCTGGCTCGACACCATCCGCCGTGAAAAGGCCCTGCGCGAAAAAGGCCTCCGCTTCATCGGCAGCGGCGTCTCCGGCGGCGAGGAGGGCGCGCGTTTCGGCCCCTCCCTCATGCCCGGCGGCGAATTCGAAGCCTGGCTGGAATTGAAGCCCATCTGGGAGGCCGTTGCAGCGAAAGTCGACGCCAAGACCGGCAAGCCGCTCACCGGCGCCCAACCCGGCCAGCCCATCAAGGGGGGCGTGCCTTGCACCACTTACATCGGGCCCAATGGCGCCGGCCATTACGTCAAGATGGTCCACAACGGCATCGAGTACGGCGACATGCAGATGATCACCGAGGCCTACGCGCTCATGCGCGGACTGCTCGGCCTCAAGCCCGCCGAGATGAGCGCGATCTTCGCGGAGTGGAACAAGGGCATCCTCGACAGCTTCCTGATCGAAATCACCACGGACATCCTGCAGCAGAAAGATCCTGTCACGAAAAAGCCTTTTGTGGATATCGTGCTCGATGCCGCCGGCCAGAAAGGCACCGGCAAATGGACCTCGACCAACGCCCTCGACATGGGCGTGCCCGCGCCGACCGTCGCCGAGGCCGTGTTCGCCCGCTGCCTCAGCGCCGTGAAGGAGGAACGCGTGGCCGCGTCAAAGATTCTGAAAGGCCCGTCGAAAAAATACCGCGGCTCGAAAAAGGCGCTCATCACCGCCATCCACGACGCACTCTACTGCTCGAAAATTTGCAGTTATGCGCAGGGCTTCCAGCTCATGCGCGAGGCACAGAAGGAATACAACTGGAAGCTGAATTTCGGCGAAATCGCGCAGATCTGGCGTGGCGGTTGCATCATCCGCGCCGCTTTCCTGCAGAAAATCACCGAAGCTTACGCGCGCAAGCCCGACCTGGCGAACCTCCTGCTCGACCCGTATTTCAACAAGACCTTCAAGAAAGCACAGGTCAACTGGCGCAAAGTCATCGCCCTCGCCGCGGAATGCGGCGTGCCGGTGCCGACCTTCAGCTCCGCCCTCGCCTACTACGACGGCTACCGCTCGGCCCGCCTGCCCGCCAATCTGCTCCAGGCCCAGCGCGATTATTTCGGCGCCCATACCTATGAGCGCACGGATAAGCCACGCGGAAAATTCTTTCATATCGACTGGCCCGAGCCGACGCGCCCGCAGCTCGCGATTTGAGCGGCACGGTTTGTTGTTTTCTGACAAGGCAATGTGTCAGGACTGACGCTGTTGGTGTTGGTCCTGACAAACGATGTGTTAGAATAGGCCTGGGGCCTGACAATCTAACTCGCGGGTTTGGCTTTTACGGGCTCGGAGAGAGCGGCCCATTCAATTTTCAGCGCTACATCACATCCGGCTAATGCGGCGAGAATGGTCGTGATTTGGACGCATTGCGTCTGGCGGGCCTCGGCCGCGGTGGCAGATGAACTGGGTCTGCCTGATAACATAGGCGGAGCCAGGGAAAAGCCTCCGGAGAGGTCACAGAAAAATTCCGCTATCCATCTTTTCAAGAGCTCTCTTGGTGTCAGTCGTCACATTAGCCAAGCGGCGTGTCCCTGAAAAAAATCAGCGGATCGTCCATCATGGGTTGAACCTCTGAGCCGCGTCTTCTTCAAGCGCCCGCCCCATCAATGGCGGATCGGTCTTCGTTTTGTCGCCATCCTGTAACATTCATTCGTCGCCGGTCATTCACTTAATAGTCACGCGTTTGTCATCTTAAATGCATATTAAACGCAATAGAATCGGATGCCTTGTGAAGCCACCCTCTTCCCATCCAACCATTGCGCGAATCCCGCTTCCTTCGCGAACCATACCATCATGAACACTGCACTTAAAAACAGCCTCTTGCTCCTCGCCTCGGCGATCGCGCTGCTCAGCGCGTCCGCCCTGCGGGCGCAGTCACTAACCTTCGCCGTCGACCTGAATACAGCGTCCTTGAGCGCCCTGGACGGCGCCAATGCGCCCTTTTACCTCGACTTCACCTTGTCCTACGGAAATTCCGCGCTGGCCTCGAACACCGCGACACTTTCCGGCTTCTCGCTCACGGGCGGGACCGCGCTGGGTTCGCCCGTGATCACCGGCATGGCCTCAGGCAACCTCGGCAGCACCGTGTCGCTCACCGCGAGCTCCTCCCATACGTTCTCGGAACTTTACCAGCAATTTTCATCCGGCGTCACCGACATCAAGTTCAATGCGACGGTCACCGAGACCGGTCCGGACGTGGGAATCCCGACCGAATTTGCTGTCAGCATTTTCGACAGCTCGCTGGGTTTCCCTGCACCGGTTTATACCACCGCGCCTGACACGGCGAGCCTGGTGACCCTCAACCTCAGCACTTCGAACACCATCAGCAACGTCAATACTTACGCGATCGTCTCTTCAGCAGACGGTAATACCACGATACCCGAACCCGCCACGACGACGGCCATCTTCGGCTGCGCTGGTCTGATGTTCGTCTTCTGCGCCCGCCGGTTCGGCCTGCTGGGGGCGGTCTGAAACTCCCAATCGTTTAATTACAAAATCAAAAATAATCACATTATGAACATCCCATTTACCCACCTGCCCTCCAAGGGCCTTCTCCGGAAGGTTGCCATCGCCTCCGCCTGCGCATTCGGTCTCCTGCTGACCACCGCCCGTGCGGTCGTGACCGTCCAGCACGTTGGAACCGTCTGGTATATTCTGCTCGAAAATCGCAACTTCACGGAGAGCGAAACCTCCGGGGGAGCGCAAATTTACGGCAGCCCAGCGGCTCCCTACATGAACAGTCTCATCACCCCGGGCAATCCGAACGCCGCGCAAGTGTCCTATTGCGCAGCTTATCACCATGTCCTGGCCACAGCCACAGGCTCCAACCCGAGCATCCATCCCTCCGAGCCAAACTATGTCTGGATGGAAAACGGCTCGAATTTGAGCAAGCTGGATGACAACGATCCGTACGGTTCCGGTAAAAGCGTGCAACAGATTCAGAATTTTCTGGCGGCCAATCCCGCCTATTCCGCCCAGAATCTCTGCGGCCTGCTGCAGGCCGCCGGCGTCACCTGGAAATCGTACTCGGAAGGCACCAATCAGCTTAATACCACCGGCACCAATGCCAACCTGGGCGGCACCCCGACGGCAACCCCCGCTCCCCAGTCCATGTGGACGGTTCCCTTGGCCAGCTTCAGCGGCACGAATGCAGCTTACACGAATCCTTACAACGGCAGCCACCAATGGAATTTCGCGTGCAAACACACCGGTTCCCTGTTCTTCGCCGCCACCAACGGAACGACGAGCCTGACTGTGGCCAACACGGGGACGTTCCCCGCGAACCCCGAAGCCCTCAACTACCCCCCGCTGCCGAATCTGGCCGGCGATCTGGCTGCCGGCACGTGCGCCCAGTACAATGTCATCACGCCGGACCAGTATAACGACATGCACACCGCGCTTACCGGCGGCTTCACCTACAACGGCACGCATTATACAGGCGATCTCGCCCAAATTGCCCAGGGGGACAACTTCCTTTCCCTCATCATCCCGCAAATCATGGCCTCCCCGCAGTACCAGAATAACGGCGCGATCGTCCTCTGGACGGATGAGACCGAGGGCAGCAATCAAAACGACTTCACGCACACACTGCTTGAAGTCGTGATCTCTCCGCTGGCCAAGGGAAACGCCTACGCCAGCACCCTTAATTACACGCACTCTTCGGACGTGAATACGATGCAGAAGATCTTCCAGGTGGTCGCCAATACGGAAACCGGATTCCTGAACGACGCGGCGAACCCGTCCAATGGCACGCCTGCAAATCTGGTGGGCACCGTCTCGGCACTGCCCGCCGTGGCTCCCATCGCCGGGCAGTCGGCAACCCCGCCGTCCGGCTACGGATCGGGCCAAGCCTACGACCTGTCGGATCTGTTCCAACCCGGGGTTATTCCGACGGGAATTCCGACCGTCACCATCACCCCGAGCGGATTCATCTTCAATCGCCGCGGGAACACGTATGTCCAGACCGCGACGGTCACCAATATGCTGAGCGCGGCCATCACCAACCCCGTCTATCTCGAGGTGAGCAGCCTGCCCTCCGGCGCGACGCTGATCAACTCGGCGGGCATCGCCACCGACGGAAATCCCTACGTCCTGGTCTCGGCCTCGGGCCTGGCCCAGGGCGCTTCCGCCACCGTCACGCTGCAGTTCTCGGCGACCGGCAGCATCACCGACAACCTGAGCGTCACCACCAACGGGACGCCGTAAACAATCGGTTTGAAAAATGCTTCGGTGGGGCCATCCAGTGGGGTGGCCCCACCTTTTCGTTTCACTCTATGAACAAGATTCGATTGAGCCTCTTTTTCGCCTTCGCGGCGACGGCCCCCGCCATTCTTTTCGCACGAAACAAGGACAGCGGTTACGTGCAAACCAACCTCGTCGCCAACAAGGCCGAGTATCATGCCCAAATCGTCGATGAAAACATGATCGATGCCTGGGGAATCGCGCTGCGGCCACCGGGAGCCGGAGGCCATATCTGGGTCTCCAATGCCAGAACGGGGACCTCCTCCGAATACATTGGCGATGTGCCGGGCAATCCGCTCCATCAGGATGGATTGAAACTGGTCGAACTGGACCAGCCTCGTTTCACCGACCACGGCTACGCCTTCGTGACCGGCCAGGCCTACAATTCCGCCAGCGATATTCCCGGACAGCCGGAGGAATTTCATGTCTCCGGCCCGGCGGACAACCGCAAGACGGTGCCTCCGGAGCCCATCAAGGATGGCTTTTCCGGCTCGGCAAAATTCGTGTTCGTGACAGAGGACGGCTGCATCAATGCCTGGAGCGCCAATACCGCGAGCGCCATGCGCGCCGCGCCCCTGATCATCGATTATTCTAAAACGGCCTCCTACCATCCGGACGCAGCCAACCCTGTCTTTAGCGGAGCGGCTCTCACGAACAACGCCTTCAACACGGACGTTTACAAGAAAGCGGGAGGCAATCACCTCTTTGCCGCCGACATCCGCAATAACATCATCCGCGTCTTCGACAACAAATGGAAAGATGTGACCGGCACTTTTCATTTTCAGATCCCAGCCACCGTTGGTCATCTGCATCCCTTCAACATCGTCGACTTGAATGGCCACCTCTACGTGGCCTACGCGGAGTTCGACTCCGAGAGCGATGAAGGCCAGGAACAAGTGCTCGGCGCCGGCCTTGGCCACGTCGTCGAGTACAATGAGGATGGCACGCTCGCGAAGGATTTCCACGCCCAGGGTGTGCTCAATGCTCCCTGGGGAATGGCCATTGCTCCCGCGAGCTTTGGGACATTTGCCAATGATCTGCTCGTGGCCAACTTCGGCGACGGCACCATCTCAGCCTTCGATCTCACCTCCGGGGATTTCGTCGGCTATCTGCGCGACTCCGACACCAAGATCATTTCCATCGATGGCATCTGGGGGCTCACCTTCGGCAATGGGCACAGCCTCGGTGATGCCAATGCACTCTACTTCACCGCAGGGCCAAACAATGAAGAAGACGGCCTGTTCGGCCGCTTGAATCCACGAGGGAGCCAGGTTCCAAGGTCTTGACGGCTTGCACGAGCTCCGGCCCAACCGCTCGTCATCGGCAACGATAGCGCGCCAGGCCAGCTTCGTCAGCCAATGCAAATGGCAAATGCACGAATCGTGCAGCGGGAGAGATCCGCCGCTGACGAACAAACTTCAGCCTCTCTCCTATTTATCACTGCGCTGCTCCAGCTCCTGCAGACCCGGGACTAGGACAGGGTCCCCTTTCGGAACAGAACAGCCAAAGGCGGACGGCGTTTCCGGCTGTCCGCTGTCCGCCGGCCGGGCTTTCACTCGTAGTAATCCTGCCTGGATCTGCGGGTTGAGCCGGACAAGGGCATCGAGGAGTTTCTGCTTCTGCCCAGGTGAAACCGTTCTAAATTCCGGCCGGACGAGCGTGAGGATCGCCTCCAGATCCGTCTGGTCCGTAGCGATCACTCCTGTTTCGCGCACAGCCCCGGCTTCCTCGCCAGCCACGACCACCTGCCCGGCCGGCAACGACGCCAGCCACCTGACCTCGCCAATGCAATCCTTCGCCTCACCCTGCGTGATAATCGTCCGGGCGTAGTATTCGCGCAGGCTCTGCTTGAAAAGGGAGGGCGCTTTCAAGCCATCGAGATGAGACGTGATGCAGCGACAATCATTGTAGGTATCGACCGTGAAGTTGAAATCATCCTGGTCGAGACGGCCATGATTCTTCTGCAGCAAATCCGCCAGCACAAACACCACCGCCTGATATTCTGGAGCGTGGAATTCGAGCTCAGGATTGGCCGCGTGAAGGATTCGATCGATCCGCCCGGTGTATTCCTCGAGATTGGCCCCTTGGATCAGCAAGTCTTCCGCCGCGGGTTTCATCTCCCGGACATAAGCGCCCGTCTTTTTGTCCACGCCGGCCTGATGCGCAACCGGCGTCCGGTTCCCGCCGGGCAAAGGCGGTTCCACGACCGGGCCGGCTGTTTTTTCGGGTGCCATCACGGCCTTGATGACCACCTCAGCAGGCGCCAGGCCCGGTGACTGGACGCGCACCTTGATCCGGCCCGGGCGTCCGGAGGAGCGGATGATATTGAAGGCTGGCGCATCGATATACATTGTGCCGTCGGGAGCTCCATTTTGAGCGATGTCGGATGCATAGACCGGAGGGCCGACCAGCCGGGCCGGCCCTGAAACCGTCCATTGCAGCGGGTTGGTCGCGCCATAAACATGATTGCCCTGCGCATCAGTTATATCCGCCCGGACGATCACGACTGAATCGAGTCCCGCCTCGATGCTTCCCGGGATGGCGGAAAGGGTCAGCTGGGCGGGTTCGCCCGCCATCACCAATTTTTCCGTGACAATCTGGCCGCCCTTTCTGCCTTCTGCGGTCAGCACACCCGGCTCGACCGGCACATTCTCAAAGCGGATCACATTCGCCTCTGCAAATCGCGGCGTGAGCGTGCCGAGACTGCGGCCATTGGCCTTGAGCTCGACGGTGTCGCAGTTCGAATCCACGACGATCTCCATTTTCCGACCGATGTATTGCGGACGCCAGAAATGCGGGTGGATGAAAACCATCGGCTTCTCGGAAAAAACCGCCTGCCAGAGGTAATAGATGTATTTGGGCGTGCGCCAGCAATCGACCCAGCCCTTCGGATTGACGAATCCAAGCGGACAATCCGCGTATTCGCGGTCCGCGCCATGATCTGCGTAGATGAAGGTGCTGATGTTCGCCCCGTCATCACGCGTGCGTCCCTGATTGAGCCTCATGATTTCAGCCGCCGCCCGGTCATGCTGCCATTCCTCCGTGCCTGTCTTCTGGCCGTTTTCAGGCTCCAGGTCGCGCACATCGGCATTGTACCAGCCGCGGACGGTACAGCGCAGCAACAGCTCCAAGGCGAGCTGCTTCTGGGTATGGGTGATGAATTTTCCGCCGGAGTCGTTGTAGATGTCCCGTCCATGGATGATGCGCGTCGGATCCTCCTCGACGGCAAATCTGGAATCCACGGCATCGTCCGTCTCGTTGCCCATGCTCCAGAAAAAAATCGAGGGATGATTGCGATCGCGCCGGATCATCTCGCGAAGCTGCTGCTCCTGAATCTCCGGCGAGAATCTCTGCCGTTTGATGTTGGGCACTTCTTCCATCACGATGATGCCGGACCGGTCGCAGTAATCATAAACAACGGGATCCTGCGGATAGTGCGCGGTGCGCATGAAGTTGTGGTTCAGGTTCTCCCGGAAATCCCGCATGTCCTGCAAGTGAAGCCACTTTGGCGTGGCATCGCCGAGCCAGGGATATTCCTGGTGGCGGTTGCTGCCATGAATAAGGACCTTCCGGCCGTTCAAGATCAGGCGGTTTTGCCCGTAGTCCCATTTGAATTCGCGAAACCCGAGCGGACTTTCGTAATGGTCCACCGCCACCCCTTGATCGAACACGTCGGACAGCACCCGGTAGAGATACGGATCTTCCGGCGACCATAGCCGCGGGTTCTCAATAGGCCGGCTGGTCTGGTCAAATTCCGCCAGTTCATCCGGCTGGATGGATTTTTTTTCGGAGAAGGTCTGTATCGTATTGCCCTCCGCATCGACGACCGTGGTGCGCAGTTCGCATTCCTGCGGGGCAGCGTAGTCGTTGCGGACCCAGGTTCGCACGCGCGCTACGCCCGAGGCCGCGGACACTGCCGGTGTCGAAACAAAGGTGCCTCCCTCACTGCGGTAAGAACCCTGGAAAGGAATGTGCAGGCGATCCTTGATGACGATACGGACGTCCCGATAAATGCCGCCATACACGTCAAAATTTCCCGCGCTCATCGGCGGGATCTGGAATGTGTCGTTCTGGCGGTTGCTCACCGCCACCGCCAGGACGTTGTCCCCGCCCCAGATGATGAAATCGGTGATATCGAAATAAAATCCGCTGTAACCGCCCTTGTGGTCGCCGGCCAGTTTTCCATTGATCCAAATCTTGCTGTATTTCTGGACGCCATCGAACTCCACAAAGACCTTTCGCCCCGCCATTTTTTTATCGATGGAAAAATGTTTCCGATACCATCCCCATCCCTCCCACCAATAGGGGTCGTTCTTCTCCGACGCGTCATGAATGAAGGGGTGGATTTCGCCGGTCGTCTCATATGTCTGCCAGGTGTGCGGCACGGCCACGGCCGGCCAGCCGGCATCGTTGAAGCCGGGCGTTTCGCAGCCAGCGCCATCCGCGTTTCCGGCCGGCAGATAGTTAAACACCCAGTCGCGATTGACCGTTTGCTCGATGCGGTGCGTGAGGGGCGCCTGGTAGCGCACCGCCGCAATGACCTTCGCGCCCAATGCCGGAAAAACGCTGCAGATTGCCAGCAAACACCAGTGCAGGCCAACGCATCCGCGCGCCGGCCACCCGTTCGCGGCCCTCGCGTTTATCGCGCAGGATCTATCGTCGGAAAAATATAGTTTTTTTGGCTGGGGATGCCACATCAGTATGGGGTCGCTGGAATCGTTCGCGCCCGTCCGTTTTTCAGCACGGGCAGGAGGTCGCGTTCGATGGGGTAAAATGCTCAGGGGCTACCGCCTCCGTGCGCACCGGCCGGGGACGTGCGGCCGTCACCGGCCACATCGGAAGCAATTGGCGGCGTGAAATTTCTGCAGGCATACAAGGCAATGGCATCGCACTCGGGTATTCCGCAGGCCGGATGTCCGTCAAGTGGGCGATTGCTACGTTTTGGCAACGAGCCGGCCCGAGAGGCCCAGCCTCAAGCTATCTGTGCTGGCAGCCAAAGGCTTCCCGTGCGGAGACGCGGGACCAAGGCGCACGGCCATGGATCCACCCGGCCGCAAACCGCTTGCATTTGCCAGGCCGGCCGCTGGCTACCTCCGCAGACCGGGAAGATTATTTGTATTTAAATAATGGATACGATTCACGTTGATGACCGGTTTTGCGCCAGGCGGCGCGATCCGCGCCACCGCAACAAACCCGCACAAAACAAAGGCCGCCGGCTTTTTGCCGATTTGTAACTCATTCGTTACGGCGGGGGTTTGCAATCCATCCGCGCACTTCCAGTTTCGGTTTCGTCCCCCTCCCGCTTTTCAAATCAACCTGCTTCAACATGTATCTCCGCACCATCCTGAGCCTGTTCGCGCTCGGCCTCCTGGCCACCGGGCTTTCCGCACAAACAACCACCTTTGCCCAGTTCATGCAGGCGCAGCAGTTCCAAAAACTGCTCGTGTTTGACAACAATGAACAGTCCGGCAGCTCCGCCGCCGCCACGTTCCAAACGGCCAATAGTCCTTCTGGAATTGCGGTAGACTTCGAATTCAATTCAGACCTTGGATTCTCCGGAGCGCTCGCGGCGCTGAACGGCCCGCAAAATGCCAACTTTATCATGCAATCATCGACCGGCTCCGCCGCCGCCGGATCCGCCCCGTTCTTCAACCAGCCCATCGACGTCGGCTCCCTGGAATTCCGGCGCACGACGCCTGTTGATGGAAAAGACCTGCTGCTGAAAGTCACCTTTTCGGGCGCGGTCCTCGTTACCTTCAACGCCAGCGGCGCGGAACTCGCCTCGGAAAACGGGAGCACAATCACTTATTCGTCCGACTTCCTGACCTTCGGCAGCCCGACGTCGAACAACTGGGCCATTGCGCTTTCCGGCATCAATCCCCCTTCCACGCTTGATACCAACGGGCTGCTGAAGGATTTCACCGCCGCGGGAACCGGCACTTTCGATACGGCCACGACCATGATCCCCTCGATTATCGCTATTCCGGAACCAAAGCTTTACAGCGCGATCGCCGCGCTGCTCGGGCTCGCGGCCGTTTCATTCCGGCGGCAGACGCGCTCAGCGCTTCACGCTTCCTGACGCCACCAGCTGCATCCGGGATGACAAGGGGCTGGATGCAGAGCAAATCCTTGAGGCCCGCCAAGGCCCACGCCGCGCCATTGGATCCCCAAGCAATCCCGAAGACCGGACTCTCCATCCCGCCGGCGGTAACTTGATTGATTTTATGACTGCAGGACAGGATTCAAACACCCCTATCATCACGGTTGAGGGCGTCAGATACGTCATCAAGGTAGGCGGAGCGAAATGGTCGTCCGCCCAGTCACAGTACACGGAATGGTATGTGGTCGCATTCGCCTGCGACCTCGATGGGCAGAATGCGCCGCTCGCCGGGCCGTTTGGCACCAAATCAGAAGCAACCGAAGCCCTGAAATCACATTGGGACCCCGCTGCCGGCCAAGCCACAATTCATGAAATGATCCGCGCGGCCAAGGCAAGAGCCTGATGACGGATGCGCGGGACGGGGGAATATCCACAACCCCGTCGAACGCTGGAATAAATTGCGTTCATGCACGATGGCTTTCGCGCTCAATGCGGACGCGCGAAACCAGCGCCCCTATGGTCGGCCGATGGCAACCTGACGACAGGACAAATGCAATTCCGTCACCACCTGGTAACAATCCCGCTTAACCATCCGTTTTCCAGATCGTCACAAAGTCGCTGCTCGGGTGACACGAAGAGGGGGTAAATTGGTGGCAACATGGATTTGCCGCCATCACCCATCGATTCCCGAACCGGAAGCTCCCGGCCGGAAATTCCGCTGAATCCGGCACGTCAAGCGAACCTGCCGCCACCCGCCTGATGGCAACCCGATCCATTCCCAAGCTTCTCCTATCATCAATCCAATGAGCCATTCACCCACGCCCCGGGTCGGAATCGCAGCCATCACCGAAAACATGCTCAAGCGCAAATGGTCAGCGACCATCCTTCGCTATCTTGAAAAAGGCGTGACCGACCCGACGGAAATCACGAAGCGTGAAGTCGCTCTCTCCGCCGGCGTTATCAGCGAGCGTCTGCGCACCATGCATCGATACGGCCTCATCGCCCGCTACCCCCGGCCCGCCCCGTCCACCGTGATCGAATACCGGCTCACTCCGCTGGGAAAAAAGATCCTCGAGATGATTAATGCCATCGACCAGCTGGACCAGCAATTGAACAAAAGCCGGCGCTCGATCGAGGAAGCCTTCGGCATCGGTTCCACCGCGAGCTCCGATCAATCCGGTGAAATGGAGTCACCCGCCATGGGCGAATTCAGCGGGAACAACCCGTCCAGCGCATCTTCAGCCGCCTTTTAATCCATCCACGCATTCCTTCCATGAAAGTTCGTCTTACGCTCTTCCTCTTCCTGCTGCCAGTCGCGGCTGCTTATGCCGCCGATCAAACCGACCAGCCCGCTCCCGCAGCGACCTTCCCCGCCCAGGTGAGCGAAATCGCCAATTCTCCAGCCATGCCGCTCAAGGAAAAGGAGGAACGGATTTCGAACGCCGTTCAGGTGGCAGTGGCCGGCGCCATTGCCGGACTCAAGGATCCGGCGGAGATTCTCCAAGCCGCGCTGAAACTCGCGACGGTGGCAGCCACCGCCGCGCCGCAGTTCACCGACGCGATCACCCGCGCAATTTCAGCCATTCCGTCCATCGCTGCGATCGATGGGGCCGCGGACCAGATCCAGGCCGCCGTTGTCGATGCGGCGACCAAGGCCGCCTCAACCGCTTTCCTGTCCCACCGGCCAAAGGCGCCCCAAAACCCGGAATTCGGCGGAAGCACCGCCGATACCGTTGTGAGCAGATACCGCTGAGCCCGTCTGCCACCTCTCAACGCCCGCGGATAATGAAACATGTTATTGGTGCTTCGGTGCTGGCCCTCTTCCTTATCTGTCTCCCGCCCGACGCCGGGCTCGCCGCCGAGGATGTCGCCTTGCCCGGGAACACTGCGGCTGCTCAAGGCCGGACCGGCCAGCCAACTCCCGCCATGACGCTGGCTGCACAGGTCAGCGAAATCGCCAATTCCCGGATGATATCGCATGCGAAGAAGGAAAAACGAATTTCAACTGCCGTTCGCATCGCCGTTGTCGCCGCCACCGCTTACAAAAACCCCGCGGAGTCGCTTAATGCCGCCCTGGATCTTGCAACCGTTGCCGCCAGCGCGGCGCCACAATTCAAGGACGTGATCACGGATGCGGTTTCATTCATTCCATCCATCGCCAGGATTGATGGCGCTCCGGGCCAGATCCGCGCCGCGGTCTATTATGCAGCGGCCAACGCCGGCACCCCGGCGAAAGGCGCGATTGCCCGGAATACCGTCCAGCCTGAGTCCGCGACAAAAGCAGCCACGACGGCAAACGCCGGATCGGCCTCTGGAACAATCCTCACCACAACCACAGCCGAATCCGACAACCCATCCGCATTGGCTCAGCCTGAAAAAGCAGCGCCCTCCGAGACCATGGGAAAAGCAACGGTGGCCGCGGGCGCTGACATTTCCACAAAGCCTGAACCCGTCGAAGCCACGGCCCAAGCCGGCCCCGCTGAAACCGCGCCCAAGCCGGATCGGCCGTCTTGGTGGACCATCCCTGAAATTCCCATTGGGGACAATGCTTCACTCCATCTCACGGCCAATGCCGGCGTCCATTATGACGACAATATTTACCTGACCAAAAGCGGGAAGGTCAGTGATGAAATCGCGTCTTTCGGACCGGGTGCGGAATTTCGATTTGGCCAAAACTCGCTGGCCCACGGTTCCCTCATCTATCAGGAGGATTTCACACGCTATCTCAGTACGAACGTCGCGAACGCACAGCTCGGGACGGGCAACGCCGATTTCGGTTATGACAATGGCACTCTGACCGCGGGCGGGAGCGGCTCCTTCCAGCAGCTGGATCAGAACAACCGCGATGTCGTGCTCGCCGGCCGGAAGGCCATCATCCGCAGCGATGTGCTCGATCTCAACGCGAACGTTGAAGAACATGTCGCCGCAAAAACGAGCCTCAAGCTCGCGGGGGACTACAGCCACACGGACTACCGGACCACGGGGCTTGCGAACAACAGTTCCTTCAACTGGCCGGTAAAACTTTATTACGCCGCCACCCCGAAGGTGGATCTCTCGGCGGGTGTGGCGTATCGCGATGTCAAGGTGGAGGGAGCGGCGCAGGACGGCCGGGATCTGTATTACAACCTCGGGGCCCGCGGCGAATTCACCCCCAAGCTCAGCGGCGAATTCTCCGCGGGCTACAAAACCCGCAGCTTTGGGCAAAGCCGCAATGACTCCACCTTTGGCTTCGACGGGACTTTCACTTATGAGCTGACCCCGAAGACCAGCAGCTCGCTGGTCATGTCGCGCGATTTCAGCACGGGCGCACAGGGGGAGTCGCTCAAGAATACCAGCTTCTCCCTCTCACTCTCCGCCGCCCTGTCGCTCCAATGGCAGGCCAATGCCTCCCTTAGCTACCAGAATGTCGATTACTCGACCTTTCGGAAGGACAACTACTGGGAGGGCGGCCTGTCGGCCACCTACATGTACAGCAGCCGGCTCAGCGCCACCGCCGGTTATACTTTGCGCAACAACAGCTCCACCCTCTCCGGGGCCGAGTTCTCGGACAACATTTTTAGCCTGACCATCAACTTCCGATCATAAACCAGCCATGAAAACAGCCTGCCGCATACACAAATCATCCGGCGTCATCGTGAAGATTTTCCCTTTGCTGGGCCTTCTCTCCGTCCTGCTGGTCATGGTCGCACCTGCATCGCGAGCCGCCGCCGCAACGGACACTGCGAAGCCCGACGACAAAATGCTTTCCTACAAGCTCCAGCCTTTCGACCTGGTGAAGATGCAGGTGTTTCAGGAGCCCGACATGGATCGTGAAGTGCGGGTGTCCAAGGACCACGCCATCGTGCTGCCTTTGATCGGAAAGGTCGATTTGACGGACCGGACCGTCCACGACGCCGAGTTGTTGATCACCGATCTCTACAACCGCGATTACCTCGTCAATCCGCAGATCAACCTCACCGTCATCGAGTATGCACCGCGGACCCTCAATGTCCTCGGGGCCGTCAACTCCCCCGGTTCCGTGGTCATCCCCCCCGAGCAGGACCTTACTTTGCTGGATGCCATTGCGCGCTCCGGCGGCTTTTCCCGCCTGGCCAACCGGAACCGCGTGAGCCTGACGCGGACGCTCGCCAACGGCCAGACCGAGAATTTCACGATCAACGCCGACCAGCTGATGTCGGGCGATGCCGCCCACCGCTGGCTCATGCAAAACGGCGATGTGATTTCTGTTCCTGAGCGCATGCTCTGATCCAAAGCCGCCTTTCAACCTTGCCCACCATGAATGCACCTTCAAGACCGCCGGGATACAACGGCGCCCTGCCCAGCGATATTCACGAATACGAAGAGACTGAGGATAACAATAATCTTCGCACCTACTGGCTGATGATACGCGAATGCAAGTGGTACGCGCTGGCCATCTTTCTCGCGATCGTCCTCGTCACGGCCATCTACACGTTTGGGATCCAGCGGCATCTCTTCCAGGGAGATGTCACGGTGCAGGTTCTCCGGCGCGGGCCGGAGGTTCTTCCGGGTGCGGACGTGGTGGAAAGCACCATCTTGAGCGACGAAGATCTGAACACCCAGGTCAACATTCTCCAAAGTGTGTCGCTCGTTCAAAGCGTCATCAGCCGGCTGTCGAGTGACGAAGTGCAACAATTGACCAGCGCTTATAATGGCGGAATTTTCGGGGGCAACCATTCACCCGTCGAGATCATCTTCAAAAACCGCAAGATCATCCCGCAGCGGCTCAGCCTCACCGTCGACATCCAGTTCCGGCATCCCGACCCCAAACTGGCGGCGAAAGTGGCGAATTTGTTCGCCGAGGAATACATCTCCTACAACTCGAGGCTGCGGGTGGAGGAATCGATGAAGGCGGTGGATGAATTGAAGGACCGGGCCGATCAGCAGCGCAAGCGCGTCGACGAAATCGCGAATTCGCTGCAGGAATACCGCCAGCACGGCAACCTCATCTCCCTTGAACAAAACAAGGACATCGTGACCGACAAGCTGAAGGCCCTGAATGCCATGGCGACGGACACCAACGCCAGGCTGAAAGAGGCCGAGATCCGCTGGACGCAGGTGCAGGATTGGAAGAAGGCGGGAAAGGACCTCACCGAACTTGAGTTCATCGCCAGCCAGCCGCAGGTCAACCAGCTCGTCCAGCAGATCACCAACCAGAAGATCGCGCTGTCGCAGCTGCGCGAACGTTACCGGGACAAGCACCCCAGCCTGATTCAGGCCGTCAACACGCTGACCCAGACGCAGCACGATCTGAATGCCGCGATTGAAACCGCGGCCGCGAGCATCCAGGCCAACTATGAGAATGCGCGCAAAAACGACGAGGAGGCGCACAAGTCCCTTTCCGACCAGGAGGCCAAGTCCATGGATTTGGACAAATCCGCGGTCGAGTACGACAATCTGGACCGCGAATTCCGGGTCAACGAACAGCTGCTCGAGGCGATGCTCGCGAGAATGCGCCAGACCGCGGTGACCAGCACGATCGAGACCCAGAGTGCGCGCATCATCGACCGGGCTTTCGAGTCCCAGAACCCGGTTACCCCGAACGTACCCATCAATCTGGCCGTAGGGCTGCTTGGCGGAATCGTCTTTGGCCTGGGATTTGCCTATTTCATCGCCGTGATCGATGACCGGGTGAAGAGCGCGTTTGATGTCGAATCATTCGTGGGGCTGCCCGTGGTCGGCGTCATCCCGCGAATCGAACGAATGGAGCAGCCGGACAAGGCACAGATTGTCTCAAACGGGGCCGATCCCATGACGGTGGAGGCCTTCCTTTCGCTGCATTCGACGCTGCGGCTGAAGGATGAAAGCAAAAACGCCAGATTCCTCCTTCTCACCAGCACGATGCCGGGAGAGGGAAAGTCCTTCATCACGACGAATCTTGCCCTGGCCTTCGCCTCCCAAGGCCAGCGCACCGTGATCGTCGATTGCGATCTGCGGAAGCCGAACGTGCAAAAATCCTTCCGCCTGCAAGCGGGCAAAGGCGTGATCACCTATTGCGTCCACGCCGCGCCGCTGGAGGAGATCATCGTCAGGAATGTGCATCCCAATCTCGATGTCATCACCACCGGCGGCCGGGTCAAAAATCCGGCCCAGCTCCTCAACAGCAAGGAGTTTGAAACGCTGGTGACGGAACTCGGGAAACGTTATGATCGTGTCTTGTTCGACACGCCCCCGCTTGGCGCAGTCAGCGATGCCATGAATATCCTGCCCCTGATGGATGGAGCCATCTTTGCAATCCAGTTCAACCGGGTGCGGCGAAGGGCAGCCCAGCAGATTGCACATCGGCTGCTGTCGGCCAATATCCCGGTCTTTGGCGCCGTGCTGAATGACATGAAGGTGGGGCTCGCCGGGGAGTACGGGGAATATCACGACAAATCCTACAAGGAGTACTACGCGCTGGCCCTCGATGAGGGCGCCGCGACCACGCAAAGCTGATGCGGCTTTCTGCAACGATTCATCGCTGAACCGCCGCCGCCGCCAGCAACCTTTTACCGCCACAAAGCCATGGGCAAAATCCTTGTCACCGGCGCCGCCGGCTTCATCGCCTCCAGAACGGTGGAGCAATTGCTTTCAGACGGGCATTGGGTCGTCGGCGTCGACAGCCTGAACACCGCTTACGATGTGCGCCTGAAACGGGCCCGGCTTGAATCGCTGACTGCCTTCGAACGGTTCACTTTTCATCAGCTCGATATTGAGAACCGGCAGGCCGTATCCAACCTGTTCGCGACCCATGAGTTCGACGCTGTGCTCCATCTCGCCGGCCGCGCAGGCGTGCGCTACAGCATGGAGAATCCGCATGTATATCTGGCCACCAATACCATGGGCACCCTTCACGTGCTTGAAGCGATGCGCCACAACCAGGTGCGCAAGATCGTGCTGGCCTCCACCTCATCCCTTTATGCCGGGCAGCCGGTGCCTTTTATAGAAACGCTGCCGGTCAATACGCCCATCTCGCCCTACGCCGCTTCGAAAAAAGCCGCGGAAGAACTCACCTTCACCTATCACTACCTTTTCGGGCTGGACGTTAGCGTGGTGCGATATTTCACCGTCTATGGCCCGGCCGGAAGACCGGACATGGCCGTGTTCCGGTTTATCAAATGGATCGATGAAGGCCGCCCGATCGAAATTTATGGAGACGGCAACCAGAGCAGGGATTTCACCTTTGTTGACGATATTGCGGCGGGAACCATCGCCGCCATGAAGCCCGTGGGACACGAGGTCATCAACCTGGGTGGTGGACGGCGGCCGTGGACCCTCAACGAGATGATTGGCCTTCTCGAAAGCCTCCTCGGCAAATCCGCGCAGATCGCACGCCATCCCGCACACAAGGCCGACATGAGCGAAACGCAGGCGGATATCCACAAGGCAAAGCACATGCTGGGCTGGCATCCCCAGGTGGATCTTCCCGAAGGATTGCAAAAGACCGTCGCCTGGTACCGCAAGAATTATGACTGGGCCAAAAATATCCTGACCCATGATGGACTCGCCTGCGAACCTGAGCGCAAGGCGGAGCCGGTCCCGCTGGCAACCGTGACCTGAACCGTCCGGATCATCACGGGCCGGATGCTGCACTCACCATGATCGGGTCAAAAACCTATGGGGCCGGGATCGCCCCCGCTGCGGCCCCCCGTTCGCGGATGGCGCGAAGGCATTGCGTGCTGTTGGGCTCGCTCGCATTGCTGCTGATGACCGCGGTGATCCTGCAAACACTCCCTTATCCAAAGTCCGCCGTGGTGGAACGCACCGCATCGCTGGCCGATTACTTCCCGCAGGAAATGGCGGGCTGGCGCGGCGAAGATCATCCGCTGGCTGAAACCGAGGCGACCGCGGGAGCGGTCAAGGAGATCCTCAATTACAATGAAGCCTTGTTGAGATTTTATCGAAAGGGCGGACGGGAGTTTTCGATCTATGTCGCCTACTGGCAGCCCGGCCGGATGTCTTCACGCGAAATCGCCTTTCACATTCCGGACAAATGCTGGCCCACGGTGGGATGGAAACGCACCGCCGCCGATTATCATTACCAGCGCGAACTCGAAGGGCGTTTGCTGGCCCCGGCCCAATACCGGGAATTCGAACAGGCGGATCAAAAGCAATACGTCCTGTACTGGCACATTTTCAACGGACGGGCGATCACCTACAATCCGAACGGTTCCCCCAGCGACCTGTCGATGCTTACGGATCTTTTTCAACGTGGCCTGCGCCAGAGGGGCGAACAATATTTCATCCGGCTCGCCAGCCCGACCCCGATCGACGAGCTGTGGAACGATGAGGGCTTTCAGGAGATTCTTGAATTGATCGCGCCGCTCGGTCCGGGACTGCATGCAAGCGTCGAACGTTTTGAAGGCACGCCCTAGCCTCTCCCGTCCGCGCCGCCAGCGCGATGGCACCCGGCCAGGACAGCAAATGCCAGGCTAGGCGGAAGTGCTCTCATCCAATTCACCCCAGCGCGTTATCAGGGGGAGGAGTGCGCCGGCGGTGGCAGCCACGGCGGGGTTATGAAAGGGAAAGTCGAAGAGTCCGTTAAGACACAGTATGCCGAGCCCGCAGAGGATCGGACAAATGGCCGGCTTCCGCCACAAGTGAAGCCGGACGATCTGGCGAAACCAATAGGCCATCATGAAAACAACGGGAAGTGAGCCGATCACTCCGAACTCGATGAGAAGCTCCAGCCAGTCGTCATGGACATGCTCCCAACGCAGCCGCAACTGGCGCCAGCGCGTCAACTCCGGCTCTTCGTGCTGATACTTGGTGAAGCCATAGCGAAAGCATCCCGCACCCCACCCCGTGGCCCAACGATCTTCAAACATTTTCCAGCCGCCACGCGCAGCCAGCCATCGCTCGCGGGCCGAGTGCCGGCCGTCTCCGGCCATCAACGCGTGCACCTTGTCCCGCAGATCGGCATAACCGCTGGCCGCGCCCAGCCCGGCCGTCAGAAGCAGCAGAAGGCTGACCGTGAGGAGAACAGGGATCCTGCTCCGTGATCGGGGAAACGCCTTGGCATATCGCCAGAGGGTAACCGGCATCACCAGCAAAAGGCCGGCTCCGAACAGGATCATCCCCGAGAATGAAAATGACAGCGCGATGGCCAGCATCAGGATGAGGGCGAAGAGCAAAAGGATGATCCCTGGATTGGATCGTTCCCTGTGGCGCCGGCTTTGCCAGAATGCGCGGATGGTCAGACCAATCGTCACGAAAGCCAGCAGGCCGAAGAAGGCCGAGGCGTGATTCTTGTAGATGATCGCGGCAAAAAAATAAGGAAACCCCACCGGCCGCGTCCAATAAACTTCCACCGTGCCGCTGGCGCGCTGGACCAGGCCGAAGGCAGCGAAGACAAAGGCGTTCACGCTTAATGCCATCAGCAGCCACAGGATGGAGCGTCGGTGCGTGATGCCGGTCCAAAGCGCGCAAACCGTCAGCCAGCAAGAGCCCCAAATGACGAGGCTGCGCCAGATGCTCATATCATCAAAGGGAACCCTCATGCCGGCCGGCAACCAACCGGCATGATCCAGCGGGACAAGCCACCACGTCGTGCCTTCGCTCTGATAATCGAATGCCGGATTCAGCGCCTGCACGATCATGTACGCGAAAAGCACAAGGCCGGCCCAAAACACGGGAAAGCGGCGCAAACGCGGCCACCTTTCCAAGTGCACGACGGCCCCATCGACCGGCAGGCGCGGCAGCAGCGCCACCACTATTGCACCGAGCGCCAGTCCAGCGCTCGCCAGCTGGCTCCAAACGTCGACTCCTCCAAACGCCCAGGGGAGAAAACCCAAGTTCAATGCGACCAATGTGACCAGGATCAGCTCAAGCGAGTGGATTCGCTCCATCGTCCGGATCGGTCCGGACAGCAGAGGCGGTGCTTTTTGAAAATTGACGCCCGGGTGACGAGTGGACGATGGCATGGGAAAAATCGGCAGTTACCCCTTGAAGCCGGGACAGAGGGATGGGGCGACTGACCCACGCGCCTGAACCGTGGCGTGAGGCCGGTTCGTGACAAGCCGCGAGCAGGCGCTTCCCGCGAAACCCTCAAGATTTTACCTGCCTGTAACCAGATTGGCGACGGATTGCGCACCCTCGGCTCGCAAAATCGACCGGAGCCCTTGCAGTCATACAGCGATGTCCACCCAACAAAAACAGCCGGCCGCACCCATCCCACTGCCTTTCATGGGCGGGCTGCTCCTGGCCGCGGGGTTCATGGCCTTCGTTGCCTGGGATCAATCTCATTGGTGGTGGGCGAAGGAAGATTATGGCTTCGGATGGTTCGTGCCCTTGTTCGTTGCTTACGCGATCTACGACCGCTGGCCGAGAGTGGCGGCCAGATTGAGCACCGCGAGTGCGGGCAGCAGGGCGCAGGCCGGCGGCCCGGACTGGTTCTCGAGACTGATCCCCGCCGCCATGGTTGCATCCCTCGTGGGAGGCGGAGGGCTTTTCCTTCTGGGGGCCTTGTACCGGGCGGCAGCGGGCGCCTCTTATGCCGGCACTTTGGCGATCACTCTAGGAATGGCCATGACCGTGCTTGCCTCCATTTATTTTGCGGCACCGACAGGCTCAAATTCGCCGATGGCGCAGGTCGCCGACCGGCTGGACTTGACTCGATTATTTGTTTTTCCCGCCCTGGTCTGGCTGGTCTCGGCCCCGATGATCACCCTGATCGAAAACAACCTCAGCGTCTTCCTGATGCATCAGGTCACCTCCGTCGTATTTTTTATCTTCGACTCGCTTGGCCTGTCGCTTGAGCAACAGGGAAATGTGCTGCTGCTTCCGACCGGCAGCGTAGGCGTGGCCGAGGCCTGTTCCGGCATCCGCTCATTGACGGGATGTCTTTTCGCCGGCTCATTTCTCGCGGCGATTTTTCTCGAGTCGCGCTGGAAGAAAGCCGCCCTCATGGCCGCATCCCTGGTGCTCGCCTTCACGACAAACATCCTGCGCAGCATTTTTCTCACCGCGTGGAGCTATTACTACGGTCCCACCGCCATCGAGGGGAAAGTCCATGACACCGCCGGTTATGTCGTGTTGGGCCTGACCGTAATCGGTTTGCTCTGCCTTCTGCCAATTCTGAACCGCCGTGACCGTGGGAGGAAAGAGCGGGGCGATTCCCTGGGCGCAATGCCAGAGCCGCCCCGGGCCTAGCTCAATAAGCGGAGCGCGGAGGAAACGCCACCTGGCGGACGGTCTGAAACAGGATCTGCAGGTCGAGCGAGAGCGTCCAGCGGCGAATGTAAATCATGTCGTAGCCGATGCGCTTGTGCAGCAGCGACGGCTCGGAGATCTCCCCGCGGAAGCCCCGGCATTGCGCCA
>DATHNW010000021.1:0-22574 GCA_035485575.1 Opitutaceae bacterium
CGCCCAGCTGCCCAATATCCAGCGCCCGGGCCTCGCCCCACGGCGTGCGCGTGACGGAAATGATGGCATTGATCGATTTGCGCGCCTCCGCCGAGGCCTCGGCAATCTCCGGCCCACGCGTGCCGATCTGGCGTCGCGGAAGCGTCAGGCCGCGGTCGGACTTTGGCCGCGGGGGAAATTTGATGGGCTGCTCGGGCACGTCAGCCATGGCGCACTACCTTTTTCCAAAAATCCGCCCCAGGGCTCCGAAAAAGCCCGCCGCTTTCTTTGGCTCCGCAGGCACCGGCTGCGGCCGCAAGTGGGGCTGCAGCAATCCGCCGGCCAGCGCCTCGATCACCGGATCATCAAGCACCATGAGATAGCGCTCCAGGGAGCCGCCTTCGCCGATCTGCGTCTTCAATTCGGCCAGCTCGGCGGCAAACCAGGCAAAAAACTGATCAGCCCGGGCGCGCAATGCGGCGGCTGCGGCACTTGCCTCGTCTTCGGAAAGTGCCCCGGCCTCGGCGGACTCCTGCTCGCTGAGCCGGCCGCCAAAAATACGCATGAGGGCATAACGCGTCGCCACCGGGTGCGCCTTGATCGCCAGGGCCAGGGCCTCGGGCAGGTGCAGGCCCTTGTCGCCCGGCCGAAATGGCAAAATTTCCGCGACCGCGCTTTCATCAATGTGGGCGACCGCGTTGAGCAGTTTGCGAAATTCGCCGCTTACAATGACGGTTTGAGACAAACCCTGCGCGAAAACGGCAAACTGGCCGATCGTGGCAAGGCTTTCGCGCTGGCAGAACTCCAGCGTGTCGGACGAGAGCTGGGTAAGCTCGATGGGGTAGTTCTCGGGCACCTCCATTTTCGCCAGATTTTTCAGGAGCTGATTGTCCTTTTTTTCCGCGACCTCGGTCTGCTGCACCATTTCGCCGAAGGGGTTGTCGAACGCCATCGTGTCGCGCAGGATGGTGATGAGCCGGTCAACGTAGTCGGGAAACCCGACCATGCCGGGCGCACGGGCGAGTTCGTTGTAGGTCAGGTCGATGTATTTGGCCGGGGTCTCATCCGCGCCCGCGATCGGCCACTCGGCAGTGTCGAGATTCTGGGCGAGGCTGGTGAGCGAGGTGTCCACCATGATGGAGGTGTGAAACGCCATGCGGATATCGTCCCAGTCTTTCTCGGTGAATTTTTTTTCGGCCATGAAGAAAAGCGATATTTAAAGAAAATTGCGCAGCGGTCAAAGCACCTCGCCCTGCTGCATGATCTCGGCGGCCAGTTTGCGGAAGTCATTGGCGACCGTGTCGGTCTCCTCGCTTTCCTGACCGAGGAGGATGACCGGCAGGCCCAGCGCGACGGCGCGGCGCACGACGGTGGCGTCGCGGATTTGCGAATCGAAAATTTTCGCATTGGGGCCGACCCGCTTGGCGGTACGGAACTGATTCAGGCGCAGCTGCATGCGCATCTTCGGAACCTCAATGTCCACATTGCCTTTGATGGAATTGAAAACCAGGCCCTGCACCTGCGCGGCATGCCCCATCGCGGCCGTGCGGAAGCTGGCCGAAATCGCGTGAAACTTGTGCAGCTTTTCCACCAGCAGCGTGAAACCGATGAGGCTGAGCGCGTCGGGATTGGCCGGCACGTAGATTTCGTGCGAGGAAAACACACCGCACTGCGAGGCGCGCAGGATGTTGGGCGGGCAATCAAAAAGAATGAAGTCATAGTCGCCCTCGATCTCGGCCACCTGCTCCTGGAAAGTGAGGTAGGGCGGATGCTTGGCATCGCCTTCGTATTCAGCCTCAAGGTCGACAAGGTTGAACGTGGTCGGCACAAGGTCGAGGCCGGGCAGGACCTTCTCCCCCGTTTTGTCCTCGGTGACGTCCTTGATGATGAGGTCGCGGATGCGCACCCGGCCGGGCTGGAAGATGGAGAAGATGGCGCCCTCGTCCGTGCCATTGATTTTGTTCCAGCGATCGAGGCGCAAGAGCCAGATGCTCGCATTCGACTGCGTATCAAGGTCGAACAGAAGCACACGCTGACCGAGCTTGGCCAGCGCCGCCGCGGTATTGACAATGAGTGACGTTTTGCCGACGCCGCCCTTGTAATTGATGAAACTAATTTTCCGAGCCATCGCGGTAAGAACCGTAAAACTGATAAATCATTATCTGTTAGCGCCGACCATGCCAACTTGCATCTGTCATTCCAGTAAAAAACGAAGTCTCTTTACCTTCTTTCACAGGTTTTGAACATTTCAGAAGTCCCCGTCACCCAAATGTCAACGCAACGTCGCCTGGTTTTCACCCGCCTGCCGCAACCATGCCACACAGCCGGTGTAATTCATCTATGTGGCAGCCCTTATTCTCAGTGTTGACGACGAACGCGATGTGACCGACCTCGTGCGCTTCCATCTCACGAAGGCCGGATATGACGTGCAAACCGCGGCCAGCGGCCGCGAAGCGCTGGAAACCGTCCGGCTGCGCCGGCCCGACCTCATCCTGCTCGATCTCATGCTGCCCGACATCGACGGCCTAGGCGTGTGCGAAATGCTCCGCCGCCAGCCCGCCACGGCCACCATCCCCGTCGTCATTCTCACCGCCTGGGCCACGCCCGATGCCCGCCATCTCGGGCTCGATCTGGGCGCGCTCGACTACCTGACAAAGCCATTTAGCCCAAAAGAACTTGTCGCGCGCGTGCATCGCCTGCTCGACCTGCGGCCGGCCGCACAGCCGCGCGCGAGTTGACCTCGGGGACGGAACGGTTACGGCTCACTCGTTGAGATCAAACGTGACCGGCACGCTCATGCGGAAACGCACCGGCGTGCCATGCCGCGTGCCCGGCGCAAAACGCCATTTTTCGACCGCACGCAGGGTCGGCTCCTCAAAAATGACGTCGCTCGAACTCACGATGTGCGGATTCAGCACGCGTCCGGCCTCGTCTACGAGAAACTCGACCACAACTTTTCCACGCATCCCATCCTGTCTGGCTGCAGACGGATAAATCGGCGCCGGCTGCACCACTGCCTCGGGCGAATGGTCGAGCGAGCTGGAGTCAAGAATGGCCGAGCCCGGGTTATCACCGAAGGGCTTCGTCGGATCACCCGGCGTCCACGACCCGACAACGGGAGTTTGTGCCGGTCCGGCCATAGGCACGGATGGCACAGGAACTTCCAATGTGTTCGAGTACTCGGGCGAAATCGGATTCGGCACTTCCGGCAATTGAGCCCGGGCCGGGCCTCCGCCGGTCGATCGAGCGTCACTTGTCTGTGGCTGTATCTCGTCGGACGGCACGACCGGAAATGAACTGATATCAATTTCCCGATGATACGGCTGCGACAACTGCATGACCGACGGACTTCTTCCAAAACCAAAAAACAACGCCGCAGACAGGCTCAGGACAATCGCGGCGGGCAGGGCAAAATGACGCCTGGCGGTAATATCGAGGGTCGTGGTGGGGTTCATACCCACTCAACGCACCGCGGACGCTTTTCTTAGGCCCGCGTGCGAATGATCGGGCCGCGCAGCCGCATTAGCCCTCAGCCGACCATTTGAAAAGGGTCGTCGAAAGCGGCGGCAGTGTCAGGCTGAGCGAATGCGCGAAACCGTCGGCCGGCACGTCCTCGGCAATCAGGCCGCCGTCATTGCCAGTGCCGCTGCCGCCGTAGAACTGACTGTTGGTGTTGAGGACTTCCTTCCAGCGACCATGGCGCGGCACACCAACGCGGTAATTCCGACGGATGGCGGGCGTGAAATGGCAGACCACAGTGAAAAACGTCTGCTCAAACGGATCGCTGCGCAGGTAGCTGATGACACTGGAATCGGCATCGGTGCAATTGATCCAGCGGAAGCCGTGCGGGTTGAAGTCGTTCAGGCTCAGCACGGGCTCGCGGCGGTAAAGGGCGTTGAGATCGCGCACCAGCAGGCGGATGCCCTCATGGTCGGGATACTGGCAGAGATGCCAGTCGAGGCTCGTGGTGTAGTTCCACTCGTGCGACTGGCCGAACTCGCTGCCCATGAAAAGGAGTTTTTTGCCCGGATACGTCCACATGTAGCCGTAAAGTGCGCGCAGGTTGGCGGCCTTGTCCGGGATGTGCCACGCGCCCATCTTGAAGAGCATCGAGGCCTTCCCATGCGTGACCTCGTCGTGGGAAAACACGCTCACGAAATTCTCCGCGTACTGATAGAGCATGCCGAAGGTGAGGTCGTTCTGGTGCCACTTGCGGTGGATGGGTTCCTTCGAGAAATAACGCAGCGTGTCGTTCATCCAGCCCATGTTCCATTTAAAGTCGAAGCCGAGGCCGCCGTCCTTCGTGGGCCTGCTCACGCCGCCGAACGACGTGCTTTCCTCCGCGATCATGAACACGCCCGGATAGTATTGGTGCGCGAGGTCGTTGGCCTGCCGCAGGAAGTCGATCGCCTCGAGGTTCTCGCGCCCGCCGTACTTGTTGGGAATCCACTCCCCTTCCTTCCGCGAGTAATCAAGGTAGAGCATCGAGGCCACGGCGTCCACGCGCAGGCCGTCAATATGGTAGCGGTCGAACCACGACAACGCACTGGCGACGAGAAAGCCGCGCACTTCGTTGCGGCCGTAATTGAAGATGAGCGTGCCCCAATCCATGTGCGCGCCCTGCCGCGGATCGGCGTGCTCGTAAAGGTGCGTGCCGTCGAATTCCGCCAGTGCGAACGTGTCGCGAGGAAAATGCCCGGGCACCCAGTCGAGGATGACGCCGATGCCGCGCTGGTGCAGATGGTCGACGAAGAACGCAAAATCCTCCGGCGGACCATGGCGGTGGGTCGGCGCGAAAAAACCCGTGACCTGGTAGCCCCAGGAACCTTCGAACGGATGCTCGGACACCGGCATGAGCTCGACGTGCGTAAAGCCCATCTCGGCCGCATAATCGGCCAGCCGCGGCGCGAGCTCGCGGTAAGTCAGCGGCCGGTTGGCATCCTCGATCACGCGGCGCCAGGAGCCGAGGTGCACCTCGTAAATTGAAACCGGCCGGTCAAGCTGGCCGGCCTGGACGCGGCGCTGTTCGAGCCAGGCGGCGTCGCCCCACTGGAATTTCCGCGGATCACAGACGATCGAGGCGTTGTTCGGCGGCGCCTCAAAATAGGTGCCGTAGGGATCGGTTTTCAGGCGCAGGTGGCCTTGCTGGTCGAAAATCTCGAACTTGTACATCTCGCCCTCGCGCAGCCCGGGCACAAACAGCTCCCAGACGCCGGACGAGCCGAGCCGCCGCATGGGATGGTAGCGTCCGTCCCAGTGGTTGAAATTGCCCACGACCGACACCCGCGCACCGTTTGGCGCCCACACCGCGAAGGCCACGCCGATCACGCCGTCGACCGTGCGGAGATGCGCGCCCAGCTTTTCGTAGGCGCGGTGCTCGTTGCCCTCGTTAAAAAGATAAAGGTCCTGCTCACCCAGCGTCGGCAGGAACGCATAGGGATCATAAAACTGCCGCGTCTCGCCGTTGCGGAACACCGCCCGCAGCTGGTAGCGAAAGACGGATTTTTTGCGCGGGATAAACACCTCGAAAAAGCCCTCATCCGCCAGCCGCGTCATGGCCCAGGCCTCGCCGCTGTCGATCTCGACCACCGCACACCGCTCCGCCTCGCGCAGAAAGGCCCGCACGACCAGGCCGTGGCTGCGCGCATGCGTGTGTGGATGCATGCCAAGCCGGTCATGCGGCGTGGCGTGTTTCGCTTCAAGAAACGCCTTCAGTTCTGGCTTGGAAAGAATCACGCGCGGAGAGGAAAGGAGAACGTGCCGGACGGCACCGTCGCCGTCTAGCCCGTATTTTTCAAGCCGCCCGAAATGCCGTTGATGGTCAGCTCGATGACCGCGTGCAGGGCCGCCTTTTCGTCCGCCTCGGGATTTTTCGCGGTGCGCAGGCGGCGCATCATTTCGACCTGGATGTAATTCAGCGGATCGATGTAGGGATTGCGCAACTGCACCGAGCGCAGCAGGACCGGCTCCTTGCCGAGAAGCTGTTTCTGCGACGTCACTGCGAGGATGGCCGCCTCGGTGCGGGCAAATTCCGCCTCAAGCAGGGCGAAGATGCGCCGGCGGATTTTTTCGTCCTCGACGAGCGAACTATAAAGCGCGGCGATCTTCATGTCAGCTTTCCGCATGCTCAACTGCGCATTGTCAATCGTGGTCTGGAAAAACGGCCACGCGGCATGCATCGCCCGCAAAAGTTTTTTACCCTTAGCGCCACGCTTCAGCACCGCCTCGAGCGCCGAGCCGAGGCCGAACCAGCCGGGGAAGACAAACCGGCTCTGCATCCATGAAAATACCCAGGGAATCGCGCGCAGGTCATCGACGCTCTGCGTGGCGCGGCGGTAGGTCGGACGCGAACCGAGCTTGAGCTGGCTGATTTCGTCGATGGGCGTGGCCTGCTTCCAAAAAATCAAAAATTCCGGGTCGTCATGCACGAGCGCACGGTAGGCCGCGTAGCCCGCGGCGGACATGGCCTCCATTGCTTCGCGCCACTCGGCGGGCACGCTCGTTTCCGTTTGCGCCGCATGCGTGCCAAGCAACACGCCATAGGCCATCTGTTCGAGGATGCGGTGCGCCAGGTCGGGATCATGGTAGCGCGTCGAGAGTACTTCGCCCTGCTCGGTCACGCGGATGCCGCCGTCGCGCAGCCCGACCGGCTGGGCGAGGATGGCCTTGGCCGCCGGGCCGCCGCCGCGGGCGATGCTGCCGCCCCGGCCGTGAAAAAGCGTCACGCGCACGCCGCACTCATGGCACACGCGAGCGATCGTCTCCTGCGCCTGATAGAGCGCCCAGTTGGCCGTGAGATAGCCGCAGTCCTTGTTGCTGTCCGAATAGCCCAGCATCACGTGCTGGTGGCGGCGGTCGCGTTCGAGCAGCGGCGCGTAACTCGGCTGCGCGAAAAGCGCGGCGAGGATTTGCGGCGCCCGCTCCAGGTCGTCGAGCGTCTCGAAGAGCGGCGCAATGGGCAGCGCCGAACCCGCCAGCCGCTGCAGAAGCGCCACCTCCAGCACATCGGAGACGCCATCGGTCATGCTGATGATATAGATGCCGAGCGCCTGCGGCCCGAATTTCGCGCCGCCACGGGCGACCAGGCGCAGCGGTTCAACCACGTCGACAGTGGCCGCGCTGAGTTTTTCCAGCGCCGCCGCGGTCAGCGGTTCCACGCGGGCCAGCGCCTCGCCGAGCGCGGCGATTTTTTCCCCTTCGTTCAACTTCGCATAGTTTTCCGGGCCGCCCGTGGCGGCAAAAATCTCCGCCACCGCCGCTTCGTGCCGCGCGGAATGCTGGCGCAGGTCGAGCCGCGCCACGTGCAAACCGAAAACTTCCAGCTGCAACTGCGCATCGCGCAATTCGCCGCCCGTCAGGGCCGCGCCGCGACCCGCGTCCAAGCTGTCATGAATGGCCCCGAGGGTCTCCTCGACCGTCTCGCGGTTCAGGCAGAGTTCATCGGACGTGGCCAGCACAGCTGTTTCGCCCATCTCGTCGACGGCTAGGGCCACGCGCTCGCCCAGGCCGTCGAGCAGCTGGCAATACGGCTCGGTCGGGTAACGGTTGGCCAGCGCCTCAACGTGCGTGCTGAGATGGCGGTTTTCCTTCAAAAGCTTTTTCAGCCGCGCTGAAATCGCGTCGCGCCGCGTGGAAACGGTAAGCAGGCGGGCCAGATCGCGGACGCCTAGTCCGATTTTTTCCAGCGCGAGACGGCGGTGCAGCACCAGCGTCTCGGCGGTGACACGCGCGGTGACATTTGGGTTGCCGTCGCGATCGCCGCCGATCCACGAGCCAAAGGTCAGCCAGCGGACGGGCGCACGCACGCCGGGATAATGCCGCGCCAGCGCGCGCTCGAAGTCATCTTGCAGGCCTGGCAGCGTGTGCCAGAGCGTCTTGTCAAAGTACCAGAGGCCGGTCCGCACCTCATCGGTGACCTCCGGCTGCGCCGCGCGGCTGCGGTCGGTGAGCCACAGCGAGGTGATCTCTCGCTCGATGCAGGCGGGGTCGAAAGCGCCCAGTTCGTTGTGCGCCGGGTCGCTGCGCTGGCGCAGAAGCTGGCCGAGGCGGCTGAGCTTGGTCAGGAGCGTGCGGCGCTTCGATTCGGTCGGATGGGCGGTGAACACCAGCTCGATGCCCACGCGGTCCACCATCGCCTGCATCGCCTCGGCCGTGACGCCGCGCTTTTTCAATTCCAGCACGGCGGCCTCGATGGATTCACGGACGGGCCGCACGTCCGCGGAACCGGCGGCCTGCCGCGCCGCCCGGCGTTCACGCAGCAGATGGATGCGGAAATTCTCCTCGGCCAGGTTGACCAGCTCGAAATAGAGCGTGAAGGCCATGGCCTGGTTGAAAGCCTGGTCGGGGGCGAACGCCGCCACGGTCGCAGCCAGATCCTCCGCCGCCTGCGGATCGCCGGCGCGGCTGGCCTTGGCCCGCAGGCGCAGGCGCTCGACGGTATTGAAGGTCTCCTGCCCCTCGAGCCGCGTGATCACACGGCCGAGCACACTGCCGAGTGCGCGGATTTCCGCCCTGAGCTGGGTCATTTCGTAAAGCGCGGAGGATCGGCGGAGGGAACGGGGCATGGGCAAACGGGCGTGAGGGCCGGCACAATGGCCCCAGCCGGCCCGGTGGAAAAGCGAAAAGTGCACCCCGTGCACTCAAGCTTGCTAGCGGGTCGGACTGCCGCTTAGCTCGCCCGCTTTCAATGCGACGTTGTTTGCTTGCCCCGTTCTTATTTGCCGCCGTCCTGCGCGCCGCGCCTGTCTTGCCGGATTTTAGCGGGCAAAACTTCAACTATGACCAGGCCACGCAGGAAACCGTCATCTCGGGTGGCGCCCAGCTGGTTTACGGCACCACCGTGCTGACATCCGACCAGATCCGGTACAGCAAAATAACCCAGGTGGCCGTCGCCACCGGTCATGTTGTGCTCACACATGGCCCGCAACGGGTGCTGGCCGACCGCCTGAGCTACCGCCTCACCGATGGATTGTTCCAGGTCGAGAAAGTACGGCTCGGCGAATTTCCCGTCTATATCTCGGCCGACTCGGCTGCAGGGACGAAGTCCGAGATCACGTTCAAAAACGCCACCGTGACCCTCAACGAGCCGGAACCCTTTGCGCCCACGCTGCATGCCGACACGTTGACTTACGATCCGGGAAAAAGCCTGAGCGCCGATCATCCCAGCATCGGCATCGGCTCCGTGCGGCCGCTCACGCTGCCGCACCTGGACGAGCGCATCAATGATCCCCTGCTTTCCTATTTTGATACGACGGTCGGGTATCGCAGCACCCTCGGGGCCTACGCCGGCATCGGCCTGCACGTGCCGATCACCCCCAGCACGAAACTCGGCGGCAACCTCGACTTCTACAGTGACCGCGGCTTCATGTTCGGGCCCTCGGGCACCTACGCTTACGATGGCGGAGACCAGGAGTTAAGCGGGGTTTTTCACTCCGGCTTCATCAACGACCACGGCGACAAGGGCACCGACATCCTCGGCCGGCCGGTGCCGGAAAACCGCGGCTATTTCGAGTGGCAGCACCTGCAAAGCATCGGCGACCACTTCGCGCTGCTCGGCAACGTCAATTACTGGAGCGACTCGGAAGTCCTGCGCGATTTCCGCCCGCGTGAATTTTATCCGCTGCAGGTGCCGGACAACTTCCTCGAGACCGACTACTCCGGGCAGAACTACGTCATTTCCGCCTTCACGCGCTTTCATCCGAACAACTTCCATGAAGTGCAGGAACGCCTGCCCGAGATTCGCTTCGACCTGCTGCCCCTCGCCGTCGGCGGGGGCTTTTACGAGCGCTTCTCGGCCAGCGCCGCCGTGCTGCGCGAGGATTCTTTGTTCACCAGCCCGACGCTGCATAGCAACCGCTACGATGCGTTCTACGAGCTCGTCCGGCCCATCTCGCCGGTGAACTGGTTCACCTTCACGCCGGTCGCCGGCGGCCGGCTCACTTATTACGCGCGGGCGATGGACGGCCGCGACACCTATACCCGCACCCTCGGCGAAGTGGGCTTCGACGCCGAGCTGCACACCAGCGGCACATGGGATTACAAAAACCAGCGCTGGCACATCGACGGCCTCCGCCACCTGTTCACGCCGGAAATCTCCTACCGCTACATCCCCGAGGCCGAGCGCGGGCAGCGCTACATCCCGCCCATCGACAGCGACACCTTCTCGCCCTATCTGCAACCGCTCGACCTCGGCGACATGCGCAACGTCGACCAGCTGCACCGGACCGACACGCTGCGTTTCGCACTCGACAATATTTTGCAGACCCGCGACCCGCATTACGGCTCGCGCGACCTGCTCCGCCTCAACATCGCCGACGACCTCCGCTTCAGCCGGGTTCCCGGCGACAAGCCCCTTTCCCAAATCCAGACCGAGCTCGACGCCACGCCCGCAAACTGGCTGGAGCTCAATGCCCTGGAAATTTTCACCCCCCAGCAGCGCCAGCACCGCGAACTCGATACCGGCTTCACCATCCGCGACGGCGCACAGCGCTCATTCAGCTTTTTCAACAACTTCCTCCGCGGCCAGCTCGAGGATTACGGCTTCGAATACCACGAGCGGATCAATGAGGCCTATGAGGTGGTCGAACGCCTCAGTTATGACGCCCGCCTCCGCCGCTTCGACCAGCAGGTCGTCGATCTCCAGCAAAACCTCCACAACACCTGGCGCATCCACTACGAAATCGCGTTCCTGAACGGCGACAAGCGCCAGGGCCACTTCGGCCTCAACCTGGAAATCGAGCTGCTCAAATTTTGATTACCCAACCTTGGTGCCCGCCTCGTGCGGCTGCCATGAATGCGCCCTCCAGCTTAATCCGCAACCAGCAGAAGAACTTCCTGCGCCTCCTCGAACGCCTGCGTCCCCACGTGCGCGAGGACCGGGCCCTGCCTGCGCGCATCCAGAAGCTGCTCGCGCAAAACCGCGCTTTCGGCGCGCGCGACCGCCGCCTTTACCGCGAGCTGCTTTACACTGCCATCCGCTACTGGTCCTGGGTGGAACCGCGCCTCGCCAAAAAACCCGACGCCACCGTCCGCGCCATCGCCTGGCTCGCCGCCGACACCCCGGTCACCCACGAGCTCCGCGCCGCGCTCAGCGGCGACATGCCGCCGCTGCCCACGACTATCGCAGGCCGGGCCGAGTTCCTTCACGCCGAAGGCCCGCCCCTGCCGCTCTGGTTCCGCCCGCACTGCGCCGCCATTTTCTCCTCGCCGCAGCTCGAGGCCGTGCTCAGCCGCGCGCCGCGCTGGCTGCGCCTGCAAACCCCCGACCCGCAGCCTCTTTTCGATGAAATGAGCGAGCATGAATGGACCTGGCGCCGCACCGCCGTGCTGCCCGGCGCCATCGAGCTGCTCTCCGAGGCCGACCTCACCAAAACGCGCAGCTACCAGTCCGGCCTGGTCGAAATCCAGGACCTCGGCTCGCAGTTGATCCTGGAAACCATCGGCATCGAGCCCGGCGGCCGCTGGCTCGATGCCTGCGCCGGCGCAGGTGGCAAGACGCTCCAGCTCGCCGCGATCACCGGCCCGCGCGGCCACGTCGACGCTCATGACATCCGGGCCGACGCCCTGCGCGAGCTCCGCGCGCGCGGCGCGCGCGCCGGCCTGAAAAACATCACCGTGCTGGGCGTGCGCACCGCGCCGGCCTACGATGGCGTGCTCGTCGATGCGCCCTGCAGCGGCTCGGGGACCTGGCGCCGCGCGCCGCATTTGAAGTGGTCCACCGAACCAGAGCACGTCGAGGAAGCCGCGCGCAAACAGCTCGAGCTCCTCCTCCAGTTCGCCTCGCGGGTGCGCCCCGGCGGCCGACTCGTTTACGCCACCTGCTCGCTCAGCCGCCGTGAAAACGAGGACGTCGTCCTCGCCTTCCTCGCCGCCCAGCGCGAGTTTGCGCCGGCCCCCTTCGCCCGCATCTTCGGCGCCCGGTTTGACGGCCCCGGCCTCACTTTCCTCCCCGCCCTGCACGACACCGACGGGTTCTTCGTCGCCTCGCTGCGCCGGGTGGGATGATTTTTCCGTTGCCGAGCCGCGCACCACCTCAAGCATCGCCACGTGGTTCCCGATTCCGATTATCGCATCAAGCTCCAGGTCTTCGAAGGCCCGCTCGACCTGCTGCTCTTCCTCATTCGCAAGAACGAGCTCGATATCTACGACATTCCCATCGAGTCCGTCACGCGCCAGTACCTCGAGGCGCTCCGCGCCATGCAGCAGCTCGACCTCGAGCTGGCCGGCGAGTTCTTCGTCATGGCCGCGACGCTCATGGAAATCAAAAGCCGCATGTTGCTGCCCCGCGGCCAGGCCGCGATCGATCCCAACGCCGAAGAGGACGACATGGATCCGCGCTGGGAACTCGTCCATCAGCTGCTTGAGTATAAAAAATTCAAGGAGGCCGCGGCGCGCCTCGGCGAGATCGCCCTCGAGAAGCAGAACCTCCTCGATCGTTACGTCTCGACGCTCGCCGGCGACCCGCTCGAGCGCCCGCTGAAGCATGTGGACCGCATCGACCTGTGGAACACCTTCAACATCGTCCTGCGCCGCCTCGCCGAGAAACTCGTCGTCGGCGAGATCCACGACGAGCACATCACCGTCGCCGACCAGATGGAGATGCTCCTCGGCCGCCTGCAAACACAGCGCACCTTCGTGTTTTCCCAGCTCTTCACCGAAAAGGTTTCCCTGCGCACGTTCATCGCCACCTTTCTCGCCGTGCTCGAGCTCACCCGGCTCAAAAAGCTCCGCCTGCAGCAGGACGAGGCCTTCGCCGACATCGTCTGCAGCGCCGTGGAGGAAAACGCACTTGCCACTCCGGCCGACCCCAGCACCGTGACGGTGTGAAGAAGAAATCCGCCCCCAAGCGCCCGCGCCGCGCGGCCGGCCTTCTCGGCGTCGGCCTGGACAACGACGACGGCCACAAGCGCGTTACCACCGGCGAAAGTTTTGCCATCCTCGGCGGCTCGGCCGAGACGCACGAGAAGATGACGGAGACCGTCGTGAAGACCTTCGAGGAACTGAAGCGTCGCCGCAAACCGCTCGCCGCCGTCGAGCCAAAGGAGCTCGCGGAAATCCTCCACAGGTCCACGCCACGCTGACCGCGCCGCTTGACGAATCGCCCGCGCTGGCAACCTTATCTGTAAACACCATGTCCGACAAAATCACCAACCTCACTTCTGAAAGCTTCAAGTCCACTGTGGCCTCCGCTGCGACCCCCCTGCTCGTCGATTTCTGGGCTCCTTGGTGCGGCCCGTGCAAGGCCATTGCGCCAATCCTCGACGAGCTTGCTGCCGAACTCGACGGCAAGGTGCAGATCGCCAAGGTCAATGTAGACGACAATGACGCCGTCGCCGCCGAATACGGCGTCCGCGCCATCCCGACCATGCTCCTCTTCAAGGGCGGCCAGCTCGTGGAACAGATCGTCGGCCTCCTGCCGAAGGCCGCTCTGAAGGAAAAACTGCTGGCCAAGATCTGACCGCGCGCGCCGGCCTCACCACCACACGAGGCCGGTCGTCAGCACCACCGAGTAAAGCACGATGTAGCGGGCGGTCCCGTTAAGCAGGCCGATCAGCCGGTCGGGGGTGTTTGCGAACGCAAACCATCCGTTCTGCCACAAGACGATCCCCGTCAGGAGGGAGCCCGCCGCTTTCAGCCACTCCGGCCGCAGGGCCAGGCGCTCCGCCAGCAGCAGCACCGCAGCCAGCGCCACAGCATGCTGGAGGGCGAACTGCACGTGCGCGAAACGCTTGCCCAACCGCACGACCAGCGTCCGCTTGCCGGCCTTCGCGTCGGTTTCTGCATCGCGATAATTGTTCGCGACGAGGATGTTGGTCGCGAGCGCGCCGACGGCCGCGCCGGCGATGAGTGCGTTGACGCCCAGATGTCCGGTCTGGACAAAGAAGGTCGTTCCCACCGCCACGAGTCCGAAAAAGACAAAGACGAAAATGTCACCCAGCCCGTGATAGCCGAGCGGAAACGGCCCGCCGGTGTAGGCCAGGCCGCACGCAATGCTCACCACACCGACCACCAGCAGCGGCCAGCCGCCGTAGTGCAGCAGCGTCAGCCCGACCGCAAATGCGAGCGCGAAAACCAGCCACATCGCCCGGCGCATCACCGCCGGCGCGACCAGCCCGCTTGCCACCGCGCGCCGCGGGCCGACGCGCTCAGCCGTATCCGCACCTTTCACAAAATCATAGTAGTCGTTGGCGAAGTTGGTGCCGATCTGCACGAGCAGGGCGAAGCCAAGGCAGCCCAGCGCAGCCGGCCATTTGAATCCGCCCTCGCGCCAGGCCAGCGCCGAGCCAACCAGGACGGGCGCGAACGCCGCCGCCAGCGTGCGCGGCCGGGCTGCCATCAGCCAGATGCGCACACGGGAAGGTTGGGGAGCCGTGTTCACAGGCCGCCCATTTCAACAAAAGGTTTCTCGGACGCGCCTTCGTGACCGTCCGTGTAAAGGATCATGCCGGCCCCAACAGTGGCATTGGTGAATTCATCGATCAGGATGAGGCTGCCGGTGTTGCGGTTGCGCTTGTAGGCGTCGAAAAACAGCGGCTTGGCCGTGCGCAGGTGGATGCGCCCGATGTCGTTCATGCCGATCTCCGTGTCACCCTCCACGCGGTGCAGCGTGTTGATGTTGACCTTGTAGCGCACGTCCTTGATCGCGCACTTCACCTCGCGCGTGGTGTGGCGCAGGATGTATTTTCCACCGGGCTGGAGCTTCTTCTCGGAGAACCAGCAGATCATCGCCTCCACGTCCTGGCTCACCTGCGGCTGGTTGTTCGGCTTCACAATCATGTCGCCGCGGCTGATGTCGATTTCGTCGGCCAGCGTCATCACCACCGACATGGGCGAGAAAACCTCGGGCGCCGGCTGGCCGTGCACATGCAGTCCGGTGATGCGCGTGGTGAGTCCGCTCGGCAGCGCGAGCACCTCGTCGCCGGTCTTGAACACGCCGCCGGCGATGCGGCCGGCGAACCCGCGAAAATCGTGATGCTCGTCGTTATTGGGCCGGATCACCGTCTGCACGGGAAAGCGCGGATCGACATGGTTCGCATCGCTGCCGATGTAGACTGTTTCCAATGCATAAAGGAGCGAACCGCCCTGGTACCAGGGCATGTTGACCGACTTGTCGACGACGTTGTCGCCATGCAGCGCGCTGATCGGGATGAACTTGATGTCGGGAATCTCGAGCCGCGAAGCGAACTCCGAAAATTTGGCCACGATCTCGTCGTAAATCTCCTGCTTGTACTCCACGAGGTCCATCTTGTTCACGCACAGGATGAGGTGCGGAATGCGCAGCAGCGACGCGATGAACGAATGGCGGCAGGTCTGCTCGACGACGCCCTTGCGCGCATCCACCAGCACGATCGCCAGGTTGGCCGTCGAGGCGCCCGTGACCATGTTGCGCGTGTACTGGATGTGGCCGGGCGTGTCGGCGATGATGAACTTGCGCCGCGGCGTGGCAAAATAGCGGTAGGCCACGTCGATCGTGATGCCCTGCTCGCGCTCGGCCCGCAGGCCGTCGGTCAGCAGCGAAAGGTTGAGGTTTTCCTCGCCGCGCTGCTCGGTCGCGCGCTCCAGCGCCTCGAGCTGGTCCTCGAAGATGGCCTTCGAGTCGTAGAGGAGGCGGCCGATGAGCGTGCTCTTGCCGTCATCCACGCTGCCCGCCGTAGTGAAGCGGAGCAGGTCCATGTTGAGGTAGTTGGTCGTGTCGGTGGTGGCGGTGGACATGGGAAATTTTTAACGCAAAGGCGCAAGGACGCAGGGAACGCAAAGAGTCATAGGCCGTTAACGACCCGGTGGATTCCGTTTTTCACCAAGCGCTCGCCAAAATTAATGACGAGGCCGAGCTTCAGATTGGTAAGCCGCAGATAGGTCAGCATCTGTGCTTCAAAAATTGGATTATAATCGGTCACCGCCTTGACCTCGACCAGCATGAGTTGATTGAGGCGCAGGTCGTAGCGAAGCGGTGTGGCCAGGACTTTTCCTTTGTAAGCAATGGGAACGGGCTGCTGCCGTTCGACCGTCAAACCGCGAAGCTGTAATTCCTCGACCAACGCCTCTTCATAAACGCCCTCCAGTAAGCCTGGGCCTCCGAGCACGCGATGCACCTCGATCGCCGCTTCCACGGCCACCCGGCTGAGGGCATTTTCATCCAGATCAAACCCCGGATTCTTTGCGCCTTCGTGTCTTTGCGTTAAAACTCCCATCAAAAATACCCGGCTTTCTTGCGGTCTTCCATCGCGGTCTCGGAACGCTTGTCGTCGGCGCGCGTGCCGCGCTCGGTCAGGCGCGCGGAGGCGACTTCCTGGATGATTTCCGTCAGCGTCGCCGCGCCCGACTCAACCGCGCCCGTGCAGGTGGCGTCGCCGACCGTGCGGAAGCGCACCTGCTTCGGCTCGTAGCGTTCCCCGTCGAGCAGCGTGATGAACGGCGACTTCGCCAGCAACATGCCGCCGCGCTTCACGATTTCGCGGTCGTGCGCGAAGTAGATCGAAGGGATCTCGAGATTTTCCTTCGCGATGTACTGCCACACGTCCATCTCGGTCCAGTTAGAGAGCGGAAAAACGCGGAAATTCTCGCCATGGTTCTTGCGGCCGTTGAAAAGGTTCCACAGCTCCGGCCGCTGGTTTTTCGGGTCCCACTGGCCGAACTCGTCGCGATGTGAAAAAAAGCGCTCCTTCGCGCGCGCCTTCTCCTCGTCGCGCCGGGCGCCGCCGAGGCAGGCGTCGAATTTCTGCTCCTCGATCGTGTCAAGCAGCGTGACGGTCTGAAGGGAATTGCGCGAAGGGTTCGGGCCTTTCTCCTCGACGGCGCGGCCGCGCTTGATCGAGTCCTCGACGTAGCGCACGATCAGCCGCGCGCCCGTCTGCCGCACGAGCTTGTCGCGAAACGCGATCGTCTCCTCGAAATTGTGGCCCGTGTCGATGTGCACGAGCGGAAACGGAAACTTCGCCGGCCAGAATGCCTTCTGGGCCAGGCGCACCATCACAATGGAGTCCTTGCCGCCGGAAAACAGCAGCGCCGGCCGCTCGAATTGCGCCGCGACTTCGCGCATGATGAAAACCGCCTCGTGCTCAAGCTGGGCGAGATGCGTAAGATTGTAGGAACTCATGAAAAACGGATCTTCGGCGCCACGAAGGCGTGCAGGGTTTCCAGCGAGCGCTCCGGTGACCTCGCCTCGGTGTCGATCACCAGCGCCGTGTCGCCTGGGGCGGGCGGTTCGAAAGCCGAGTCGCGGCCGGTAAACTGCCGCACCTGCCCGGCGCCGGCCTTGGCGTAAAGCCCCTTCGGGTCGCGCCGCGCACAGGCCTCGAACGAGGCGGCTACGTAGACCTCCAGAAAATCCTCCGCGCCCACGATGCCGCGGGCCAGTTCGCGCAATGCGCGCTGGGGCGTGATGAACGCCGCGATAACCACGACGCCCGCCTGGACGAAAAGCTTCGCCACCTCGGCCACCCGGCGGATGTTTTCCGCGCGATCGGCGTCGCTGAAGCCGAGGTCACGGTTGAGGCCGGTGCGCACGTTGTCGCCGTCGAGCAGATGGGTCGTGAACCCCTCGGCCTGCAGCTGGCGCTCCAGGGCGTTGGCCAGTGTGCTTTTGCCCGACCCGCTCAAGCCATAAAGCCATACCACCCGCGCCCGCTGGCGCAGCCGCGCCTCCTTCTCCGCCCGGGAGAGCAGACGGTCAAAGGTAGGATGGAGGTGACTCGGTTCGGCCATGCTTTGTTGAGTAAACAGATAAACATATATAAGAAAACAATTCACCCCTCCATGCAAGCGGAAACCGGCTTTTTTACCTGATTTGGAAGCCTTGGAATTGCGCCGCGCGCGGCTGCCCGCTGCGTTCGGCTTTGCGGACATAGCCATGCATGCGCTCCCCCACCGCGGTGATGAATGCCTCCACTTCGTCCGCCCTGCCTTCGGCTTCCAATTGCACCCGGCCGTCGGGCAGGTTCATCACGTAGCCCGCCACCTCGAATTCCTTCGCGACCTGCAGGGCTGCATAACGAAACCCGACGCCTTGCACGCGCCCGGAAAAAAACACGGTCTCATGGTGAACCTCCGGCATGATGGAAACGCGCACTCTAGCGCAGCGGTGTTGCCGCCTTCAATCTGCAAAAATTTTCGCCGCTATTTTGCGATGCGCGTCGGATTTTTCGTTGCGTTTGTCCGCTTTCGGACATAGTTTTTTTTCGCAGCATGAGCGATTTCGATTCTGACAGCCTCCCGGATGGTGAGTGGGACGAGCGCGGCGAACTTGCATGGAATGAGTTCGACTGGGAAAACTATTTACGCGAGCAGGACGCCGTCATTCGCCGCTACCTTACGCACTACGAACGCCTGAAGCACCAGTCCGAGCGCATCGATGAGGTGGCGCACCTGATGGGCTGGGACGAACAGGTCTGGGGCGCCGAGGATGTCGACGAGACAGAGGAAGCCGCCGACGCCACGCCCGCCAATCCCGGCGAGTTCGACCTCGAGCCTTACACGCTCCACCGCAATCCGGTTTTCATCGCCACCAAGGCCATCTATCTCGGCCTCACGCAGGCTTGGCTGCGCCTCGCCGCCGATGCAGACAAGGTCGACCAGCCGCTGGCCCTCGCCTTTCAGACCACCCTGCACCGCGGCGAACAGCAGTCCGCCCTTGCGATCCAGGCGCTCGACCTCGGCGACTACGCGATGGCCATCAGCCTTTTCAAGCGTGCCCTGCGCGAGATCAACGCCTCCCTGGCCCTGCTCGACGAACGCGCCGCCGCCCATCACCCGGCCGCAGCCGAGTTCCGCGAAGACGCCCTGCCCCGCCTCTTCGACCTGCGCGAAATCTGGCTGCGCGTCATGAACGAGTGCCGCAGCGAGCTCGAGCGTCCGGTCGAGGACGACGACGAAACCTGAGCATTGCAGAAAAACCGCCTTGCCCTTGTCGCACGGGGCGCTTTCGCTGACCTCTCGCTTCCGGAGAGATGGCTGAGTGGTCGAAAGCGGCGCTTTGCTAAAGCGTTGTAGGAGTAAAATCCTACCGGGGGTTCGAATCCCCCTCTCTCCGCCAGCTTTGCGCAAGGCGCAAATGATGGCAGCGCCGCCGTTCCCCGTTACAGAAAGGGGATATGGGGCAACCGCAGGTTGAGGGCGTCAGCCCCGAGCAACGCGAGCCAATTCCCCTCTCTCCGCCAGCTTTCCTCCCCCTGACGGGCAAAAATCCGCAGCTATTTTCCGATGAGGGCCTGGCACTCGGGGTCGAGCAGCACCGGCTGGGGAATCTGATCGAGGTGATCGTTTTCGGCAGCCGCGTGCAACGGAGTGACGCCGGCCTCGTTGGGACGGCTCAAGTTCTCCTTGGTGAGAAGCTTCACCGGAATCTGGTTGAGATGGCCGCCCACGGCAGCGACATGGAAGCAGGTGTCCCCTTCCTCGTCTTTGCGCGCAAGGTTCGCCTGCGTCAGGAGCTCGGGCGGGATTTGGTCGAGATGGCCGTTGACCGCGGCCCACTGGATCGGCGTGGCGCCGTTGTTGTCCGGAAGCGTGAGGTTTTCCTGCGTGAGAAACTTCCTGGGGATGTGATCGAGGTGGCCCTGCGCGGCCGCGTGATGGAGCGGGGTCGCCACGTCCTTGCCCTGAAAGGTGAGATCTTCCTGGGTGAGAACTTCCTCCGGAATCTGGTCGAGCCGGAATTGGAGCGCGGAGCGGAGGGCGGTTTCGCCGTTTTTGCCCTTGATCGTCAGGTTATTCCGGGTGAGGAGCGGCCCGGGTATCTGGTCAAGGTGGCCCCGGCGGGCAGCCAGATGCAACGGGGTGAGTCCGTCGTTGTTCTGGAGGGTAAGATTTGCCTGCGTCAGGAGTTCGCGAGGAACCTGGTCCAGGTGGCCATTCTCCGCGGCGTAGTGCAGGGGCGTGGCGCCCTCCCCGTCTTTCAGGGTCAGATTGGCCGACGTGAGAAGTTCGGCGGGAATTTGATCGAGATGGCCGTTTTGTGATGCGTAGTGAAAGGCGGTGAGGCCACCGTTTTTTCCGGTGGTGAGATTTTCCGTGGTGAGGAGCTTCCGGGGGATCTGGTCAAGATGGCCGTTCCCCGCGGCCAACTGCAGCGGAGTGAAACCCTGGCGGTTTTTTAGAGCGAGATTTTGCGGAGTGAGAAATGCGGCGGGGATTTGGTCGAGGTGGCCATTGCGAGCTGCCAAATGGAGGGGCGTGACGCCATCCTTGTCCCCACGCACGAGGTTTTCCTGCGTCAGCCATTCCTTGGGCACCTGATTAAGGGCACCATCCTTCGCGGCCTCAGAGAGTTCGGACGGAACGCCCACGCCGGCGAAGCAAAGCGCGCAACCGGCCGCGAATAAAAGTATGATCCCGCGCCTTTTCATCTGCGTCCGGGATTACAACCACCGGCCATAGACGTTGATACCCAAAGTTGGGCCAGCAAAGACGCTTCCATTGGGGTCACCTGGTTTCATCCGGCCGCAGTGTTGTGTCCCGACGCACAGCCGACCAGAAGAAAAAAAACGGCGGAGCATCCGTCGTTGGACAAGCAGCTTCCGGGATCGGGGCAGATTCAATTTGCCCCGCTTGTTGATACAAACATTCCGCAATTGCTCTCCCACCCTGTTTCACGTCGGACAGCCCCAAGGCATAAGCTACCGGGTACGCCATCCCGGCTATTTCGCGCATAGCGTGAACGTCCGTGGCCCAAGGGTAAATTTGTCGGAACCACCCTGCGACAGTTTGCGGATGCTGAAATACCGACTATTCCGGAGGAGAGCCCCCTGCCCTGAATCTTTGGCGAATGGTCTTCAGTTTGATCATTCGAAAAGAGATTTTTTATTGACAGCAATTTGCAATAAGATTCATTTATGAACTAGGGATTCATTAGTGAACTTAGTGACTCCCCCAAACCCCAAAACCCTCCCGAAAGATAAAATCATGCCTACCAAGCATGAATTGTCATGAATACCCCATATCACGCCGGCTTTTGCCACGCCTCCCTGCAATGGCTGAATGTCCGGGCTGCAGCCTGTGCAGCCCTCGTTATTTCCACCCTGGCTTTCCTCCCCTCCGCACGCGCCCAACTTCCGATCCAGCTCACCTTCGAAGCGGAAAATATGGTGCACGCGGGCGGCCTCGTGAGCATTGTTGACGACCCCAATGCCAGCGGCGGCAAGGTTGTGTTTCTCAATTCCACCGCAGCCGGCCAGACCCTGACCATGACCACGCCGAGCCTCGCCGCCGGGACCTATCAGCTGCAGTTCCGCTACAAAACCAATACCAGCCGCGGCAAGAACACCGTGAAGATCGACGGCACGCAAGTCGGGGGCACCATCGACCAGTATGCCACGACCCAAGCCTACCTGACGGCGGACCTGGGGAACGTGACTTTCGCAGCAAACGGCTCGCACACCCTCGTACTGACGGTGACCGGCAAAAATTCCGCCGCAACTCAGTTCTACATCACCGCGGACTGCTTCATCCTGAAACTCGTATCGAGCCCGGTAGGTGCACCCGTCTTCAATCCCAGCGGCGGGGTTTATTCGAGCTCACAGCTCGTGACCATAACTACGCCCACCAGCGGCGCCTTCATCCGCTACACGACGGATGCCGTCACCCTACCTAGCGAAACCGTTGGCACGATTTATTCCGGGCCGGTGAATATCGCCAGTACGACCACGTTGCAGGCCATCGCCTATGCCAACGGCATGACTGACAGCCCGGTGGCGATCGCCACCTATACGATCAATCCTGGCAGCCTTCCGATCGTCCTGGAAGCCGAAAGCATCGCGTTCTCGGGCAACGGGCCCATCGGCATCATCGACGATCCCAATGCCAGCGGCGGAGCTTACGTGCTCGCTGAAACCACGGGGGCCGGCCAGGCTTTGACCTGGACCACGCCGAGCATTTCCGCCGGCATCTACCAATTCCAGTTCCGTTACAAGACCGGCCCCGACCGCGGCATCGTTGGCGTGACGATCGACGGAGCCAATCTCGGCCCCACCATCGACCAATATTCCACGACCCCCGCTTTCCTGACGGCGAATACCGGCACCCTGACTTTCGCCACGAATGGCACGCATACCATCACCCTGACGGTCGCGGGCAAAAATTCTGCCTCGACCCAGTTCTTCGTGACCGCGGATTCCTTTACCCTGACTCCCGGGCCAGTCCAGGTAGCGGCGCCCGTCTTCAGTCCACCGGGCGGTGTCTATGCGACTACACAATCGGTCACAATCACCTCAAGCACTCCGGGCGCCGTCATCCGCTATACGTCAGACGGCAGCACGCCCACCATAACGACCGGTACGATCTATCCCCCCGCGGTGATCGTGAGCGCCACCACCACCCTCAAAGCGATCGCCTACCTGCCCGGCACCGGCGCATTCAGCCCGATCAGCACCGCCACTTACATCATCGGCGAACCGCCAATCAGCTTCGAGGCGGAAAGCCTGTCGCCCGTCGGAACTGGCGCCACGGTCAGCACCAGCAACGACGCCAACGCCAGCGGCGGAGTCGTGGAATTCCTCAACTCCACCGCCGCGGGCCAGAAAATCACCTTCACGACCACGAACCCGAACATGCCAGCGGGTACGTTCCAGGTGCAGTTTCGCTACAAGACCAATACGTCGCGC
>DATHNW010000022.1:0-88986 GCA_035485575.1 Opitutaceae bacterium
GCGCGCAGTCCGCGAAGCGCGAGCCGGAACCGACCGAAGTCGGGGATGCTGACAAACGGGTGAACCAAGCCGAAGTCGTTGCGGGAAAAGACGAATTCGGCGCGGCAGGGTATCCCTGCCGTGGGGAAGGGTGCGGGGAGAAGAGCGGCCTTCGCTACTCCTACTATCGTTGCACGCACAAAAACAAAAAGCGGGGTTGCGAAAGCAGCACCTTCGTCCGCCAAGAGATCTTCGCGGAGGAAGTGAAGCGGAACGTGCGACTGGTGACGCTGCCCGAAGTGTGGAAGGAGCGATTCCTCGCCAAAGTTGAGGTTTGGGAAGCCGAAGGCTTGACGGCCAAGCAAGCGCAGATTGAGCGGCTTCGAGCCGAGTCGATGACCGTCAAATCAAAGATTGATCGTCTCAACGACGGGTTTACCGATGGCTCAATCGATCTTGCCGAGTTCAAGGAACTCAAGAATCCGCTCATCCCAAAGAAGGTCGAATTGGAGGCCAAAATCATCGCTTTGGAAAAGGCCAAAGCGAATCGGGTTGAACCGCTCCGAAACTGGATTTCAGAGGCCAATCAAGGGGAGAAACTGGTTTCGCAGGAAAATCTTGGAGAAATGAAGTCATTTCTCCAAAAGGTCGGGTTGAACCGCATTTTTCGCGACCAAACCTTAACCGTTTCTTTCATAAAGCCCTGGTCTGCATTGGCCGAAACGAACATGGCCGTGGGCAATACGTCCGAGTTTTCGGACGAATGTGCAAAATGGTGGAGGTGCCGGGAGTTGAACCCGGGTGCCCCTGACCTTCGCGAACCGCGTCTACCGGTGTAGCATCGACTAGGTCTCGCCGGTGTCATGCGTCAACGCTTGCTCGACGCCGGCCAGCCACCGGGATGAAGGTACGGCCCGCGCGTCGGTGGCAGCCTCGCGGGCTATTCCTGCTATCGACGTTCGCACCGGCTAGCAGGTGTCACCGGGCGGACGAGGCGGCCGTTAATTAGGCCGCCAGAGGCATTGCTTCGTATTTGCCGTTTATTTGTTTTCGAAGGGAGATTAACGAGCGGCCTTCGGCGCTCGACAGGCAGCGGCGCACTCCAACCAAGGGTCGAATCCAGAACACCCCCAAAGTAACCAGCCCTGCGACAAGCCAAGGGCGATTGGTGTGCAAACCAGTACAAAGAACGAATTGGACACCATGCCGCAGGCCGGGGCCGAAAGCAAGCCGGGTGAGAAGCCGGCCTCGGGCCGAGTCATCTTTGGGCCGCTTGCCACTGTTCCACCGCCTGCTGCGCCGGCTCGATGCCGGGCTTCAGGCGCAGAGCGGCTTCAAAATGAACCATCGCTTCGGACAAGCGCCCGGGACTGTTCATGAGCGCGATTCCAAGATTATTCTGCGCTTCCGGGTAATCGGGCTTGAGCCGGACCGCCGCTTCAAAATGGGCGATGGCTTCGGGCAGCCGCCCCTGGCTGGCGAGGGCGATGCCCAGGCTGTTGTGCGCGCCCGCGTAATCCGGGTTGAGTTGCAGCGCGGCTTCAAAATGAGCGATGGCTTCCGGCAACCGCCTCTGGCCGGCCAGGGCGACCCCGAGGTTGTTGTGCGCTTCCGGATAATCGGGCTTCAGGCGCAAGGCCGTTTCGTACTCGGCCATGGCTTCCGGCGTTTGCCGCATTTTTTCGAGGGCGATGCCGAGATTGTTATGCGCTTCGGGATAATCGGACTTGAGGCGCAGGGCTTCCTGATAATGTGCCATGGCCTCGGTGAGCCGGCCATCTTCGCGCAAGGCATTGCCCAGATTGTTATGGGCAATGGGATTGTCCGGTCGCTTGGCCGTCGTATCGGCCCAAATGGCCACCGCGCTGCGGTAATCTTCGTTGCGCCGGGCCGTCGCCCAGCCCAGTCCCGCGGCGAGCGCGAGAAATACCACCGCGCTTTTTCTCCCAGCTAAAAGGTAAAGGCCCAGCACGATCGGCACGATCACTGCGGCCAGCGACAGGTACATGCGATACTCCACGATCATTTGGAGGGTGCCGGGCACCAGGGAAGTCGGTGCGAGCATCGCGAAAAACCATGCGCCCAGGAATCCGATGGCAGGCCATCGCCACAGGGCAATCACTGTCCCGGCGACGAGCAGCACCACGATGATCGCAGCTGGAGCCACCTCGCCGGCGCGTTGCACCCAGAAAGTTCCATATTCGAAAACCAGCGGATGCGGCCAGAATGACAGCCGGAGATAATGCGCGACGGCTTCAAACTGTGTCAGTGCGTAGGCCCACCAGCTGACGCCAACATTAAACCCTGCGGTTCCGCCGCGGTTGCCGCCGGTACTGAAAACCAGGTAGCCGAGCAGCAGCCACGTGGCTGCCAATCCCAGATAGAGCCGCCAGCGCTGCCGGCACGCTTCGCGAAACGACCCGGCCCCAAACGTGCGATCATAAAGCAGGACCATCAGCGGCGCCGAGACCATCACCTCCTTGGTCGCCATGCCCAGAAGGCAGCAGGCCACGGCAGCCAGCGGCCAGAAAACGGACCGGCCTTGGTCAACGCTGCGAACAAAGCAATACAGCGTAAGTAGATAGAACAGCCCCATCAGCGACTCGGCTCGCTGGACGACATACGTCACAGCCTGGGTTTGCAACGGATGCACGATCCAGAGCACGGCGACCGCCAAAGCCAGAGGCAGTGCCGCAGCGCCGAACCGTTCGCGCAGGGCCGGTCGCAGCAAGGTTCGTCGCACTATCCCCAACAACGCCAGCCCCGCGAGGACATGAATTGCCAGGTTCAGCGCATGGTAGGTCCCCACGTCGGTTCCGCCCAAGGCATAATTGATGGCCAGCGAGAGATTGAGCATGGGCCGGCCGCTGACCGTCATGCCTCCCGGCGGCGGTAACAGTGCCGACCAAAGGTGCCGGATAGTCGAGTTTTCCAGGATCACTGGCTTGTCATCAAAGATGAAAGGCCCGGAAAAGCTGTTGTGATACGCGGCGAAAGCCGCGAGCACCACGACAACGCCCGCCAGCAGAGGCGCCCAGCGGGCGGGCGGGGCAGCGCGAGGGGTGGGAGGCGCAACCGGTTTCACGACAGGGAAATTTCTTCCCACAAGGCCGGCGGCGGCGCCACTGAAAAAGCCGGCGGCCGGTAGATCAAGCCGCGATCCGGCTGGCGCTCACTTTGACAGAAGGTCGGCGACGAGGGATTTTTCCTCTTTGAGCTCGGCTTCGGTCGCGGCGATTTTCGTTTTGCTGAAGTCGCTGAGCGGCACACCGGACACAATGCTCCATTTCTCGCCGTCGCTGCGGATGGGATAGCTGAAGATCAGGCCTTTCTCGATGCCGTAGCTGCCGTCGCTGCAAACGGCGACGCTGAACCAGTCGCCCGCGGGTGTGGGCGTGGTGAGCGCGCGCACGGTGTCCACGACGGCATTGGCGGCGGAGGCGGCGGAGCTTACGCCGCGGGCCTCGATGATGGCCGCGCCGCGTTTCTGCACGATCGGGATGAAGGTGTCCTTGAACCACGCTTCATCCTTGACGGCGGTGGACGCGGGCTGGCCGTTGATCTTTGCATTGGCGAAATCAGGATACATCGTGGAGCTGTGGTTGCCCCAGATGGCGAGGTGGGTGACCGCCGTGATGTCGGCGCCGGCCTTCTTGGCGAGCTGAGTCTTGGCGCGGTTCTGGTCGAGCATGGTCATGGCGAACCAGCGATCGGCGGGGACGCCCTGCGCGTTGTTCATGGCGATGAGGCAATTCGTATTGCACGGGTTGCCGACGACGAGCACGCGCACATCGCTCGCGGCATGCTTGGCAATGGCCTGCCCCTGGCCGGTGAAAATCCGGCCGTTGATGCCAAGGAGGTCCTTGCGTTCCATGCCGGCCTTGCGCGGGACGGAGCCGACGAGCAGCGCCCAGTTGACACCCTTGAAGCCTTCCTCGAGCGAGGCGGTGGGTACGATGCCCTTGAGCAGCGGAAAGGCGCAGTCATCGAGCTCCATCACGACGCCATTGAGCGCCTTGAGCGCGGGCTCGATCTCGATGAGATGGAGGATGACGGGCTGGTCGGCGCCGAACATGGCGCCGGAAGCGATGCGAAAAAGGAGGGAGTAGCCGATCTGGCCGGCGGCGCCGGTCACGGCGACACGGATGGGGGATTTCATGGATGGAAGAGAATTGCAGCAAAAGGCACGGAAGAAGTTGCTGGAAGCAAAATTTTCGAAACAACGAAGCCCCTATGGCGGGGAACCGGCGTACGGGGACAGAAAGCCGGATCAGGGCCCTGCCAGCACGCCGTCGAATGACCAGGCGGTGGGGGAGAGGTTTTGCTGGGTGGTCGCGCCCGGGTGCGAGAGGATCGTTGCGGTCATGGTGGTGGCGTCGTCGGTGATGTCGGTGCCGGATCCCGGATCGACGGCAAAATCGAGCGTCGTGCCGATATGTACAGGCTGGAGAAAATCGAAACCATAGCTGATGGCCTGGCCATGGCCGAGGAGCTTGCGGAAAAGCGGCAGGCCGTTGACGAGTATGCGGACACCGACGCCGTCGCCGCCCTCGCCGCATTGGAAACTGCCGGTGATGTGAACCGTGCCTTCGACCGTGCTCGTCCAGCGGCGCACGGCCGACACGGGCCAGCCGCTGGTTAGAGACGGATGCTGGTCGCCGGGCGTGACGTCGTTGTAGGCATACTGGTTCGACCATATCTCTGTCCAGTCGGTGACGGTATATGTGATCATCGGCTGGAAGTTCGTGCCGGAGCCGATGAAAGAGCCGAATGACCAGCCATTCTGCCCTTGCGTGCCCGTGAAGCCATGATCCGAATCCGTCAGAGCGGTCTCGGTATCGGCGGCCGGCGCGGGCAGTCCCCGTAACGAGCCCTCGACGAAGACGGGCTGATCGGTGAGTGCGAACGTGGCCGGCGCGCCGAGTTGTTTCCCAACCATGCTAATCATGCACGCATAGCCGGAGAGGTTCACCGTCGCTGGCTTCAGAGCCCAGAGCACGCGGACTTCCGTCCCGTCGGGGCGGACAAAGAGGATGGAATAGATGTTTGGATCGGTGACTTCACGGCTTATGCACTTCGCGCCAGCGAGCTCGTTGATAAGAGTCTGCATGGCGTAGGCGGAAAGCTTGGGCGTGGCCGTGGCGGTGGTGAGGCCGAGCGTGAAGTCGTCATAATCGCGCAGGAGATACCAATAGACGCGCTCGACCCCGGCCGAGAGCAGCAGCGCATAGGCGCGCACAAGAAATTTTGCCTGCACGGCTTGGTCGATGAACATTTCGCCCTCTCCGGGGTTTTGCTGGATGCCCCAGCCGACCTCGGTGACCCAGATGGGCTTTGACTGTCCATTATTATATTTCTTCACCAGGGCCTGCAGGGTGCTGATGTCGTTCTCAATGCCTTCCGGCGCAGAATTATAGCGATAGGGGTGGACGGACAGGACGTCCATCGAGGCCAGCGCGCCATTCTGCATCAAATTTTCCCAATAGGGCAGCGGCGTCTCGATGGTGGCGCCGCCCACCACGATCACGTCCGGCCGCGCGGCCTTGATCTGGGTATACGCCTGCTTGAGCATCTTCGCATAGGTGCCGGCCCGGTCGGTCGTCGCCGGCCCTTGGCAGAAGGTGCCATTGTATTCATTCCATATCTCCACGGCCTTGATCTGGCTTCCATAATGGCTGAGCACCTGCACGCCGTACCGGCCATAGGCGGCCATGGCTTCATCCGTGTAAGGCGTCATTCCGCCATCGTAATTCGAATTTTCGAAGCCGAGCACAATCAAGGGGGAGATGCCGGCCTGCTTTAAGGTGGACATGTAGCTGTCGTAGGCATCCGGGAAGACGTATGAGCCCTTTTGCGGCTCGACGACGTTCCAATAAAGCTCATCCCGGACGCTGCTGATGGAGCGGATGCTGGCGATCCAGGCCCAGTCGGGCGTCCACCCCTGCGCGAAATGGGTCATCACGCCGAAACGCGGATCGGATGCGCCCGCTTTCGACGATTGCATGATCAAAGTGCCGCCCAAAGAAAAAAACAAGACAGTGCGGGTGAAAAGCATACGCCACTATCGGTCGCACGGTCGTGCGCTTGAAACGCCGTGTCTTCAAAAAAACTTGAAAATGCGAAGGCCTTCAACCGAACCGCGGCGCAAGGGCAGCATGCACCTCGCACACGAGGGCTTCCGTGGTGTCCCAGTCGATGCACGCATCGGTGATGCTCACGCCGTAGCGGAGTTTTTCGAGTGGTTGGGGGAAGGGCTGGGTGCCGGCGAAGAGGTTGCTCTCGATCATCGCGCCCATGATCGAGGTGTTGCCGGCGGCGATTTGCGCGAGAAGGGAGCGCATCACCTCAGGCTGGCGCTCGGGCTGCTTGGCGGAGTTGTCGTGCGAGCAATCCACGAGGATCGATTTCAGCAGGCCGGCCTTGGCGAGGAGTTGCTCGGTCTGTGCGATGTGCGCGGTTGAATAATTCGGGCCCGAGCTGCCGCCGCGCAGCACGATATGGCAGTTCGGATTGCCGCGGGTGACCACGGCGGAGGCCGCGCCGTCGAGGTTGATGCCGAGAAAGGTGTGCGGTTGCGCGGCGGCCTTGATGGCGTTGATGGCAGTCTGGATCGAGCCGTCGGTGCCGTTTTTGAAACCGAGCGGCATGGAGAGGCCGGAGGCCATCTGGCGGTGCGTCTGCGACTCGGCCGTGCGCGCGCCGATGGCGGACCAGCAGACGAGGTCGGCGATGTATTGCGGCGTGATGGGGTCGAGCAGCTCCGTGGCGGTGGGCAGGCCGAGGTCGAGCACGTCGCGCAGGAAGGTTCGCGCGAGCCGCAGGCCGGCGGCGATGTCGTGCGAGCCGTCGAGATGGGGATCCATGATGAGGCCCTTCCAGCCGACGGTGGTGCGCGGCTTTTCAAAATAGACGCGCATCACGATCTTCACGCGGTCGGCCACGGTGCGGGCGAGTGCGGCCAGGCGCTGGGCATAATCGCGGCCCGCCGCGACGTCATGGATGGAGCAGGGGCCGACGATGAGCAGGTGGCGCTTGTCGTCGGTGAAAATGATGCGGTGGATTTCCTCGCGCGCGTGGGTTACAAACTCGGCCTGGCGTTCGCTTTTGGGCAGTTCGGCCAGAAGCTGCGCAGGCGAGGGAAGGGCACGCGTCTCGACGACGTTGATGTCAGAGGTTTTTTGCACAAAGGGCCAAACTGCGGAGTGAGTTGGCGCGGGGCAAGTCCTTCGTCATGGTGCCTCAACCGGCCGAAGAGCTTCGTTTTGGGCAAAAAGAGAGGCGGGTCGCCTACCCCTAAGCGACCCGCCCATTGCTTTCTTAGTTACCCCAAAACTCCCGCTAGGCGGGAGAAGTGAAAGTGATGATTGAAGAGATAAGACTGTGACTGTTATAGTCAAGGGAAGTTCTCACAATTTTTTGAAAAAACGCGCAAGTTGATTATTTAAAACAATTAAATGCCAATTAAAGAAAGATTTTCAGCCGTTGCCCACCTCTGGAGGCCCGCCGCCTGTTTGCGGGTAACTGGACCGGATGCTTTCGATTTTTTACAAGGCCAGTTCACCAATGATCTGCGCGGACTCGCGCCGCCAGCGGCGATTTACGGACTTTGGCTCAATCAGAAGGGCCGGGTGCTCGCCGACAGCTTTGTGCTGCGCACCGGACCGGAAGCTTTTGTGGTGGTCAGCTATTTTTCGCCGGCGGCGGTGCTGCGCGAACGGCTTGAGGCCTATGTCATCGCAGACGACGTGATCATTGCTGATGAAACGGCAGAGTGGGCGGGGCTGGCTCTGGTGGGGGCGGACGCAGAAGCGACCGCTGCGAAATTCGAGGCGCCCCGGCGCCTGGCTGGCCGGCGCACAGCGGAGCCGGCGGTGGAGCTTTTGTTCGCCGCCGGCCAGGTGCCGGAAATCGAGGCACAGATCGATGCACTGTCGCTGCCGCGGTCTTCGGCGGATGACATGGAGCGCTTGCGTATCCGAACAGGCATTACAGCGGTGCCGCGCGATCTCGGGCCGGGCGACCTGCCGAACGAGGGGGGGCTTGAGGCCGGGGCGATCTCCTACACGAAAGGCTGCTATCTCGGGCAGGAGGTCATGGCGCGGCTGAAGTCGATGGGCCGGGTGCGCCGGCGCCTGGTGCGCGTGGCCGGCGCCGGTGCGCCGCCCGCCGCGCTCGCGCCGCTGTTTCAAGGCGATAAAAAAATCGGCGAACTGCGCTCGGTTGCGCCGGACGATGGCGGGTTCATCGGCCTCGCCATGCTAACCCTGCTCGGCCTTGATCCGCAGGCGGGGCTTGGGTTGGCGCCCGGAGAGCCGTCGGCCGTGCGGCTGGCCGAACCAGGCGACGTAGCGTAAACTTGATTTCGCTCGCTCCGGCCGCGCTTTTTGCGCAGGTCAGTTTTTTCGCATGAAAGAAAAGCTCATCTCCCGGTTTCACGCCACGTTCGGCCGCCCGCCCGCATTCATCGCCCGCGCGCCGGGGCGCATCGAATTCATCGGCAACCATACCGACTACAATGGCGGCACGGTGCTGGGTGCGTCGATCGACCGCAGCGTCTGGGTCGCGCTGGCGCCCGCGGAAGGCGGCGTGCGGCGGCTGGCGTCGGATTTTTCGCCGGAGATCGTGACCGTGCCGGCGGACGAAGTGAAAAAATTTTCCGGTGCGCAAAGCTGGGTGAATTATCCGCTGGGCGTGCTCGCGGCGCTGCCGATGTTCGGCCTGCGGGCGCCGGGAGTGTTCGATTTTCTCGCGGTGTCCGACCTGCCGGTGGGTGCGGGGCTGAGCAGCAGCGCGGCCATTGAGCTGGCGTCGGCGCTGGCGTTTCTTGCGGCCACTGGCCGGGAAGTGTCCCGCGACGTGCTGGCGCAGATCGGCAAGCATGCGGAGAATAATTTCGTGGGCGTGCCGTGCGGCATCCTCGACCAGGGCGTGGCCAGCTTCGGTCAGAAGGACCATCTGGTGTTCATCGACTGCCGCGGGCCGAGATTCGCCACGGTGCCGCTGCCGGCCGGCGCGCATTTCTGGATTTTCAACACCCACACCAAGCATGCGCTGGTGGACGGGCTTTACGCCGCGCGGCATCGCGAGTGCATGGAGGCGGCCCGCACGCTCGGCGTGGCGCTGCTCGCGGACCTGACGCCGGCGGAATTCGAAAAAAAGAAACTGGTCCTTGCCGCGGAGCCGCGCAAACGCGCGCAGCACGTGGTCGAAGAAATCGCCCGCGTCGGGGCTTGCGTGACCGCGTTGCAGGCGGGCGATCTTGCGGCTGCGGGGCGGTTGCTGACGGCGTCGCATCGCAGCTCGCAGGCGCTGTTTGAAAACAGCACGGCGGAGTTGGATTTTCTGGTCGATGCGCTGGCAGCAGCGCCGCATGCCTACGGCACGCGGCTGACCGGTGGCGGATTTGGCGGTGCGGTCATGGCTCTCACCAGCGATGGGTTCACCGAGGCCGGCGCGGCAAAAATTGCGGGAGCCTACCAGAAAAAATTTGGGGCCACGCCTGCCGTGCTGCATTGCCGGACGGGCGACGGTGCCGGGCTCTTATGACGCGATCGGACGCTCAGAGCAGGTCGCTAAGCTGTGTGAGATATGCGTCCACCGGGCCGTGCAACCACAGGAAATAAAGCGCGGCGGCGATGGCGAGCATGGGGCCGAAGGGCACGTGCGCACCGAAGCCGAGCGCCGCGGGCTGGCCCTCGGCGTCCGGTGACTCGGCGGGGAGCGCGGCTTTTTGCGATGGAAAAATTTTCTGCCACACGAGCGCGATGACGAACCACACGGTGCCGACGACCGCACCGCCGAAAATGGAAAACACCGTGGCATGCCAGCCGCAAAACGCGCCGATCATGCCGACGAATTTCACGTCACCGAAGCCCATGGCCTCTTTTTTCATCAACGCCTCGGCGATCAGCGCGATCCACAGCACGAGGCCGGAGCCGACCAGCAAGCCTTTGAGGGAGATCAGGCCGGAGCGCACGCTGTCGACAATGAACAGGTCGCTGGCCTGGCCGTGCAGGGCGGGTACCAGCGCCGAGAGCAGCAGCCCGGCGAGGCCGGCTCCGATGGTGAACACGTCCGGGATGATGAAATGGTCGAGGTCGATGAAGGTCGCGCAGATGAGCACGCTTAGGAACACCATGCCGCATACCGCCTTGGCTGGCGGGAAAAGCGACCAGCACTCGAGAAACAGCAGTCCGGTCAGCAGTTCGACGAACGGATAGCGCACGGAAAATTTCCGTCCGCAGCAGCGCGCACGGCCACGCAGCAGGAGCCAGGACAGGATCGGGATGTTGTCGCGCCAGGCGATGGGCTTCCCGCACGCGCAGTGCGAGCCGGGCCGCACGACGGATTTCTCCGCGGGCACGCGGTAGATGACGACGTTGAGAAAACTGCCGACCACCGCACCAAGGATGAACGCCAGGGCGGGGAAGAACCATGGCAGCGAAGCGGAGAAATCGGCCAGGTCGGCAGTCGTCATGCGCAGGTGGATTCCGTGGCTTGGGACGGGGAAAGTCAAACGTCGCGCAGCGCGGCCTCGGCGGCGGCGCGCATCACGGGTGCGGTCTCAGCCGCGGGGGCGCCGGTCCAGATTTCGAGTGATTTTGCGCCCTGGTGCACGAGCATCGACAGGCCGTTGGCGTAGGGAATATTTCGTTCACGGGCTTGGGCGCCTAATGCTGTCTCGGATAGATTGTAGGTCATGTCGTAAACGCCGGCGGGATCTGGCAGGTCACGCAGCTTGAACGGCACCGTATCGCTGGCATGCAGGCCGAGTGTCGTCGCCTGGATAAAAATCACGCCCTTCGGAAAATTCGGAGGTGGAGCGTCGAGCGCAAAGCCGCGAACCGAGATGTTTCCCTTGAGTGGCTCCAGTATGGCGAGAAACGGGGCAAGTTTTTCTTTTGTGCGGTTGAGAATCCAGAGTGAAGCACATCTCTGCTGCAGACACTCGACGGCCGCGCCGCGCGCCGCGCCGCCGGCGCCAAGAATGATGATGTGCGCTCCGGCAAGCTTCCGGCCAAGGGTCTCATATACAGCCGTGGCCAGTCCATAGCCATCGGTATTGTAGCCGTGCCAGCCATGCTCGGTCCAGGTCAGGGTGTTCACGGCGCCGACGGGTTGTGCGGCAGGGTCGGTTTCAGCGACGAGGTCGAAGGCCATGACCTTGTGCGGGACGGTGAGGTTGAGTCCGTAGAATTTCTCCTCGTGTAGCAGTGCAAGGGCGCGTGGCAGGTCGGCTGGCGGGACGTCGAAACGAAAGTATCGCCAGTCGCGGAAGCGCGCATCGCGTTGGGCCAGTCCGGCCAGCGCGGCGTTGTGCATCGGCGGGCTGAGCGAGTGCGCGATGGGATGGCCGAGGACGGCAAGGCTGGTGCCGGCGTGCGACCAGCGGACGAGATCGTCGAGCGTGTGGACGGGGTCGGCGGACATGCGATGCCGGATTGGCGCCGGCCGCTGGCGGATTGTCAACCCGTGGGAGACTCAACCCGTCAGCCAAAATCCTCGATTACGACGAGGCGTGGCGCTCGTAGGTGGCCTCGAACTCCTCGACGAACTCGGCGAAGAGGCGGGCATGCCCGTGGTCGCCGGCCTCGGTGTAGTGATTGACGAGGTGGCGGCAGGAGCGGCAGAGCACCTCGCGCACGGGGGTGGGCGCGAGATCGGTGGTTTTTGGCACCAGGTTTTTGCCGCGCAGGAAGGCGAAGAGCTCCTCGGTGGAGCGGAAGACGCCCTTGTCGAAGGCATCGATGAAAAACGGCTTGTCCTCCAGGTAGCAGCCGACGACGAAGTGCCCGGGCAGGCTGACCGGCTCGAGCGTGAGGCCGACGCGCTGCGCCACGAGCAGATAGACAGTGCTGAGCGAGAGCGGGATGCCCTTGCGGCGGATGAGCACCCGGTCGAGGAAATTGTTGAGCGGGTCGGTGTAATGCTCGACGTTGCCGCGGAAGCCGTACTCGGCAAAGAGCACGCGATTGATCACGCGGCATTTTTCGCGGGCGGTGGCGGGCTCGAGGATGAGCTCACGGCAGCGCATCGCCAGTTCGTCGAGCACGGCGCAACACGCGCCGATGTCGAGGTCGGGGGTGACGGTGCGGCTGAGGAGCAGCGCGCCGGTCTCAAGCTCGTAGTTAAGTGAGCGGATGAAGCCCTTGAACTCGGCGACCGGGTCGGTGAACTTCAGCTCGTCGAGAAACCACCGGGCATGCCAGGCGAGGACGCGGTTGGGCCCCTGGGCGGCCTCCTTGAGAAATTGCAGGGCGGCCGGGCCGCGCTGGGTGAAGTGGAGAAGCAACGCGCGGCGCACGGGGCCGCTGGTGTCGTCGAGCAAGCCCAAAAACGCATCCTTCAAATTGACGCTGAGCTTTTCACTTTCCACGTCTACAAGAGGAAAAAATTTTCTCCATTTCTGCAATCAGGAAACGGGCCGGTTGGACGAAATTTTCTCCAGCGCGGAATTTTCTTGCAGGAATGACTCGCGCCATGGACTTGCGTTCATCCGCGCGGACCGAACAGCGCGGTGCCGACGCGCACGAGCGTGCTGCCCTCGGCGATGGCGGCGGCGAGATCGCCGCTCATGCCCATTGATAGCACTTGCAAAGGGACGCCGGACTTTTGCGCGAGCCCGTCGCGCAGTGTGCGCAGCGCGGCGAAGGCGCGGCGGGCGACGGCGGGATCCTCGCTGAGGGGCGCGATGGTCATGAAGCCGTCCACACGCAGATTTTTTTTGGCCAGTGCGGATTCGAGCAGGCGCGGGGTGTCCGCGGGCGCGGCCCCGAATTTGTTCGGGTCGGCGCCGGCATTGATTTCTAGCAACACGGGAAGGATGCGGCCGAGCCCGGCGGCGGCCCGGTCGAGCAGATCAAGGAGTTTTTCGCTGTCCACGCTCTGCACGCGGTCGAAGTGCTGTGCGGCGAGCCCGGCCTTGTTGGACTGCAAGTGGCCGATGAGTTCCCACGCGACGGGCGCGGTGGTCTGGCCTTTTTTCCCGATGGCCTCTTGCACGCGGTTTTCGCCGACGGCGCGCAGGCCGTAACGGGCGGCATAACCGGCGGCGGCGGCCGGCTGGTTTTTCGTGACGGCGAGGAGTTCGACCCCGCCCGGGTCGCGACCGGCGGCCCGGCAGGCCTCGCCGATTTGCGCGCGGACGGCATCGGCGCGCGCGGCAAACTCTTCATAGGAAGGAAACATTATCAGATTTGCTTAAACATTTGCGCGACGATAAGAAATCTTTATCATCGGCCCATGCAAATTGAGAACTTCAAGATCTTCGCCGACCTGGTCGAGACGAAGAGCTTTTCGAAGTCGGCCAAATTGAACGGCATCACGCAATCGGCGGTGAGCCAGCAGGCGCGCGCGATGGAAAAGCATTTCAAGACGCTGCTGATCGACCGCAGCCAGAAGCAGTTTCAGCTCACACGCGAAGGGCAGCGCCTTTACGAGGCGGCGAAGGAAATCCTGCTGCAATACGACAAGCTCGGCAGCGAGCTGCAGGAGATGAAAAAAATCATCAGCGGCACGATCCGCATTTCGACGATTTACTCGATCGGCCTGCACGAGCTCCCGGTCTACATCAAAAAATTCCTGCACGACTACCCCTCGGTCAACGCGCGCGTCGAATACCGGCGTTCGAACCTTGTTTATGAGGACATATTGCACAATTCCGTCGATTTCGGCCTCGTGGCGTTTCCAGTGAAGGTGAGGCAGATCGAGATCATCCCGTTCCGCAGCGACCGGCTGGTGCTCATCACGCATCCCAATCACCCGCTGGCGAAGACCGGCGAGGTTGAGCTCAAGAATCTCAGCGGGCACAAGTTCATCGGCTTTGATCCCGACATCCCGACGCGCAAGGCGGTCGACCAGATTTTTCGCGACAACAAGCTCGAGATCCAGCCGGTGATGGAGTTCGACAACATCGAGACGGTGAAGCGGGCGGTCGAGATCGACCACGGCATTGCCATCGTGCCGCAGGCCACGGTGCAGCAGGAAATGAAGCAGGGCACGCTCGCGGTGCTGCATTTCAAGAGCAAGGAATTCACCCGGCCGCTGGCCATCATGCACCGCAAAGGCCGGGTGCTTACGCCGGCGATGAAAAAATTCATCGAAACACTCGGGCTGAACCTGCCCGAGGCACACGAGACGTGAAGACTCCGGGCGCGCGCAACCCGGTGTGGCGCGGAACGTTGGCCGCCATGCCGGTCTAACGCAGGATGAAATTTGTGCCCCTGATCCTCCTGGTGCACCCGGCTCCTGGTATGGAACTGGCGGACGGCTTGCTTGCCCTTTACGCGCTTACGCTGGCCGGACTGGCGTTCTTTGCCGTGCATCGCGTCAAGATACTCTGGCTATATTTCCGTCATTGCCGGCGTCAGCCATCCGCGCCGCCACCGTGGCGGGGACCGCTGCCGCGTGTGTGCGTGCAATGCCCGCTCTTCAATGAGCCGCTCGTCGCCGAGGCCCTGCTGGAAAAAGTCACCGCGTTGCGCTGGCCGGCGGAGCTGCTGGAAATCCATATCCTGGACGATTCCACGGACGGGACGCCCGGGGTGATCGAGCGATGGCTGCGGGCCCATCCCGAGCGCGCCGGGCGTTGCGTGCACCTGCGCCGTCACAGCCGGGCCGGCTACAAGGCGGGCGCGCTGGCCGAGGGCATGGCCCGCAGCCAGGCGGAATTTTTCGCGGTCTTCGACGCCGATTTCCGGCCCGAGCCGGATTTTCTCGAGCAGCTGATGCCGCGCTTCGCCGACCCCGATGTGGGCGTGGTGCAGGCGCGGTGGGAGTTCAGCAACCGCAATGCCAGCCTGCTCACACGCTGCCAGGGGATCTTTCTCGATGCGCATTTCGTCGTCGAGCAGGCGGCGCGCTGCTCGGGGGATTTGTTCTTCAATTTCAACGGCACGGCCGGCATCTGGCGCCGCACCGCGCTCGAGGAGGCCGGCGGCTGGTGCGCCGACACCGTCACCGAGGATCTGGACGCGAGTTACCGTGCCCAGCTGATCGGCTGGAAATTCGTCTATCTCGACCGCTACACCGTGCCCTCGGAATTGCCGGAAAATCTGACCGCCTTCAAATCGCAGCAACGGCGCTGGACGAAGGGCGGCATGCAGGTTGCGCGCAAGCTCCTGTGGACCGTGCTCATGAGCGACCGGCCCGCGCGGGTGAAACGCGAGGCGTTCTGCCACCTCACGGTCGGATTAATCCATCCCCTGCTGGTGATGTTTTCAATTTTGTTCGTGCCGTGTCTCTATCTCTTCGGCGGCCATCCGCAGGGCATTTGGCGCTGGATCAACCCCCTCTCCGTTGTGGTGGCCGGCGGCTCGACGATGATGCTCTACTTCACCGGCCAGTATTTTCGCAAAAAGCGCTGGCTGGAAGGTGTCGTCTGGCTGGTCGGTGCGCCGTTCGTGCTCGCTTTTGGGCTGGCCATGAGCGTGACCTGCTGCGTGGCGACGCTGGAAGGGTTGTTGACGCAGGGCGGTGAATTCGTCCGCACGCCCAAGGGTGGTCGTGCGGCGTCGGTAGTCGGGCTGGTTGGGCGCCTCAGAAGTCGCACCCTGTTCATGATCATCACATTTGGGGAAATTGTGCTGGGATTAGGCATGTTTTTCGGCGCCATATACTTTGGCGGCAATCAAATGACCTATATCGCGGTGATCCTGTTCGTGAAAGCCACAGGTTTCCTTGGTCTGGCCGCAATGTCCGCGCCCGATCTACTGCCGCGTTTCGCGCGCGCTGCGCGCTTAAGGCGGGAAGAAGCGGTTGCGCTCGCGGCTCATACGGGATAACCTCGTCCCACTTATTTATGAAACCGTCCGCTTTTTCCCGCCTGCTGGCTGCGGCCTTTGTCGCCAGCCTCCTGCTCACTCAAGCCCGCGCCGAAACGGTTGCGCCCACGCCCGCCCCGGGCTGGGAGCTTAAGGACGTCGATGGCAAGCCGGTGAATTTCTCCCAGTTCAAGGGTAAGGTCGTGGTGCTCGATTTCTGGGCCACTTGGTGTCCGCCCTGCCGCTCGGAGATTCCGGGTTACGAGAAACTGCAGGAAAAATACAAGGACAAGGGCCTCGTCATCATCGGCGTCTCGGTCGATCAGGGCGGCCCGGAAGTGGTGAAAAAATTCGCGGCCGATTTTCACATGAATTATACGGTGGTGCTGGCTGATGACAGCCTCGTCCAGGCCTTTGGCGGAATTGAGGCGATCCCCACCACGTTCATCATCGATCGGGACGGCAAAATCCGCGACAAGAAGATCGGTGCGATGGAGACGGCAGACTACGAGAAGGTCATCCAGCAATACCTCAACTGAGCGCCTGCGACGCATTGCAGCGCTTTCGCGACGAGCCGGTGGATTTTAAAAAAGAGAGGGGCCGGCGAAACCCCTAACGCCGGCCCCCTTTTATTTCTATTGATCCGGTCTTGCGACCGGACTCCATGTTACCCCAAGACCCTGCGTTAACAGGGAACTTACCGACTGATTCAGCATCGGCTGTGCCAGCTGCGGATTTTTTTCGCACCAATGTGCGGCGGTCAGTTTTCCGTATGAAAGCGCGTGATTTCCGCCAGCTGGTCGGCGATGTCGCGATCACTGCGGCAGCGTGGCATCTTGTTCTGGCCGCCCCACTTGCCCGTGGCCTGCATCCATTGCTCGAAGACGCCCGGCATGACGAGGCGCACGACGGGGGGCTCGAGGCCGCCGCCTTTGCGTTTGGCCTCGTAGTCGTCGTTGAGACGTTGCAGCTCGATATCGAGTTCCGGGGCCATGATCGGACCGGTCGGCGTCTCGATATTGGGCGTCTTGAGCTCGATCCACCATTCATGCTGGCCACGCTTCCGTCCGGCAGAGGCATTCACAAAGAGGGGCGCGACGTGGAAATTGATGATGGTCCATCCATGGCGCCGGCAGACGGCGAGAAGTGAATCGGTCAGCTCCTTCTCAATGACGTGCTCGCCAAAGGCGCTGAGCTGGAGACGGGTGCGACCGACATAAATGAGTCGCGGCGGCTCGGTCGAGATGAAGCGGACGACATCCCCGATGACGTACCGGCACAAGCCTGCCGGGGTCGTGAGCAGCAGCACATAGTCCACGCCGGGCTTGACGCCCTCAAGCGGCACGGCGTGCAGGCCGAGGATGGTCAGGCGGTTTTCATCGAACTCGCTCAAGGGGAGAAACTCGAAGAACAGCCCCGCATCCGCGAGCAGCCGGAGTCCGGCCTCAGGCTCGGCGTCTTGCGCGGCGAGAAAGCCTTCCGACGCCGGATAGACCTCGTGCAAGTTCACGGTCGGGCCGAGCGCCGCCCGCAGTTCGCTTTCGAAGGGCCCGAGCGGCACGCCGCCGTGCACGAGGCATTCGAGATGGGGCCAGAGCGCCTGCAAATTCTCCGCGCCACCCGCCCGCGTGCGCAGGGCCTCGGCAAGGATGAGAATCCAGCTGGGGATGCCGGCGAGCAGGGTGATGTCGAGTGGCCAGGTGCGTTCGACGATGGCCTGGATTTTTTCCGGCCAGTTGCTCATCTGGGCGATTTCTGCGCCGGGTTCGTAAAGATGCCTTTCCACCCAGGACGGCAGGCGCAATGCCGTGATGCCGCTGAGGTCGCCCGCGTAGGCGCTAAACGGCTCGGCTTCCGCGATGGGGGTGAGCGCGGTCGAACCGCCGAGGAAAAGGTGCCGTCCGTTGAACACTTTTGCGCTGCCGGTGCGTGCGGCGTAGAAAAGCAGCGAATCGAGCCCGGCCTTGCGGAAATGGGCGATCATCGGCTCCGTGATGGGCAGGTATTTGGTGCGGCCGGCCGTCGTGCCGGAAGAGATTGCGTAGAAGGAGCACTGTCCCGGCCAGAGCACGTCTGCCTCGCCGCGCTTCATGCGTTCAATGTAAGGCTCGATTTCCTCGTAGGAATGCAGCGGCACGCGGTCGTGGAACGTCTTGTAATCGATGCCTGTCCCGAGACTGAGCTTGCGCCAAAGTTCCGTGCGCCCGAAGGCGTCCGCGAGTCCGCGGAAGTGCTTTTGCTGCGCCGGTACCGCGCCGCTCTTTTTTTTACGCAGACGCGACTTCATGCGCGCGGTCAGTATGCCCGCGCCCAGAGTGGCGAGAAATTTTGGCGGAACCGGCATGGCCAAGGCAGCGCGCATCAAGCAGATTTGCCGCGCGTCCCGTCGCAAGCGAAATCAAACGGACTGCAGCGCCCGGCGGGGTTTCAATTGTTTGTAAAACGCCGAGATGGGCGGAAGAAAATTGGAAGAGTGGAAAATCAGCGAGGCGTGCTGGACCGGGCTGCCGTGCTGATTGGCGATGAGGCGGTAGGTGCTCCGCGGAAAGTAGGCGCGGTGGGCCGTCTCGAAGGCAAAACGGGTCGGCGAATTCTCAGTAATGACCGAACTCTCCTTCTCTGCGTAGAGGATGAGCGCGGGGGCTTCACTCAACGGGAGCAGCGCGGGCGAGAAATAGGCGCCGGGCGCCTCCATTTGCTTGAGCGACTGCATGCGCTCGCAGGCGCCGGTGAAATTGATGTCGCGAATGGCCCCCATGACGGCCTCGCGCAGGCGGTGCAGCTCATCGCGGGTCATGATCGCGCGCAGCGCCTCCTTGTTTTGTGCGCCCGACTCGAACATCTTCGAGAAGATGGCGCGCGATTTTTCCACCCCACTGGGGCTGGCGTGGCCATTGAGATAGGGTTTAACCGCGCGCCCGAGGAGCGTCGATGGCTTGGCTTCGCCGGGCGTGAGCAGATCCTCGACGCAGGCCACCGGGCTGATGATGAGGGAGCCGTTGAGGTCGATTTTGCGGCCGGCGCGCTGGGCGCGTTTCAGCCACTCCATGAGCAGGCCGCCGCCAAAGCTCACGGCGAACACCACCGGTTTCTGCCCGTGCAGCTCGGCGAGTTCCTCGACCAGGTCGTCGAGCTGGGCGAACAGCAATTCGTTGGAGAAGCCGTGCCGGGGGTAATTGAAATAATACACGCTGCCCGATTTCAGCAAAAACCCCCGCAGCATGAACACTTGCTCGGTCGCATCGGGGACGAAGCCGCCCAGCACGATGGTCGGCACGCGTCCGCGGCTGCGCTCCCAGAGCACGGTGGCCCGCTGGTGTTCGCCCGCCGCGCCGCTTTGCAGCACGGTCTCCTGTGCGCGCCGCACGGTCGGGGTGAACAGCCGTTGCTGCGGCGGGCGCAGCTTGTAGCTGGTCGTGCGGATTAAAGTGCGCAGCGGCCGGGCGGGCGCGAACCGCCCCAGCTGCGTAAACAGCGACAATGCGGGAAATAAATCACTCAGCGTGGCCATGGAGGGTTTGGTACAGGCTGGGTAATCTGCTGTGATTCTGGCAAAGGCAAATCCGATCTGTCACGCAAATGTGACCGCGGCGGAACGATTATGTTGCGTTTGCGCAGCTCTTCGTGCGCGCCTTACTTCAATTTTTCCAGCACAGCCTGCGCACGGGCCTTTTCCCCAATGTCGTATTTTTCGTGCGGGGGCATGGCCACGGCCCGCTCGAACTCGGCGCGGGCGGGCCCGGGCTGTTTGTCCGCCAGATACGCGAAGCCGAGATCGACGTGGTGCGCCACGGTTTGCGGTGCGAGCTCGCTGGCCCGGCGCAGCAGGCGCACGGCTTCGGCGGTCGAGGCCGGAGGCAGCCCGCCATAGATGAGTTTGACGAAAAACCGTTTGGTCGCGCCGAGGCTGGCGACTTCGTAGTGCCAGCGTCCGAGGACGTGACAGGCCCAGTCGTAATTTGGATCGAGGGCGAGTGCGCGTTCGGCGTAATCCTTGACGAAGCGGGAGTATTCGACCTCGGTGCGCGTGTCGCTGCAGAGGCCGAGTTTGCCATAGCTGATGGCGATGGAGAGGACGTTGACCGCGCTTTCCGGCTGGAGCGCGACGGCGCGTTGCGCGTAAGCGAGGGCTTTTTCCGCGAGGTGCTTTTTCTCGACCGGGTCATGGGTGTCGTCCATGGAGTCGGAATATTGCTCCGAGATTTTTTGAAGAATGAACGGATCGTTGGGCCGCGCGGCGTCGGCGTTGAGGAAGAGGCCAAGCGCGGCTTTCGTGTCGAAGCGCGCCGCGGCCGCAAGCGCCTGCTGCACGAGCGGGCCGGCGGAATCGGCGGCCGCCGCGGTCGCCGCCAACACTGCGAAAAGGAGCCAGGCGTGTGGTTTCATGGCGCGCCCGCGGCCGTCAGCGCGCGGGTTTTTCGAACAGATAGTGGCTGACGAGCCACTCCTCGCCGTTGCGGTAGCCCCACAGTTCGGCGCAGGCCATGAAGAAAATGCGCCAGTGGGCCCACCAGGTTTTTGTCTGGCCGGGGCCGTAGGTTTGGGCGAAGAGCGGAAGGATTTCAGCGCGGTGAGCGTCCATGTTCTCCAGCCAGTGCCGGGCGGTTTTTTGGTAATGGGTGCCATTGACGCTCCAGCGTTCGATGAGCTTGAGGTCGTTTTGAAAATGCGTGAGCAGGCCGTCGCTTGTCATCTGTGCGCCGGCGAAGAAATGGCGGATGATCCAGTCATCCGGGCTGCGCGGGACGAAGTGATAGGCGACCGTCTTGTGCGTGAAGAGATGTGCGAAAAGCAGGCCGCCGGGCTTGAGCCAGCGTGCAATGTTGGCGAGAAGGAGCCGGTAGTTCTTCATGTACTCGAACATCTCGATGGACACGACGCGGTCGAACTGGCCGGGCGCGATATCGAAGGTGTTCATGTCGCAGGCGAGGATGTCGAGGTTGCGCAGGCCGCGCCGGTGGGACTCGGCGTCGATGAACTCCTTTTCCGCGCGCGAGTGGGAGACGCCGGTGATGCGGGCACGGGGGAATTTTTCCGCCAGCCAGAGCGAAAGGGAGCCCCAGCCGCAGCCGAGATCGAGGATGTGCTGGCCATCCGCGAGGCGGGCGCGCTCGGCGTAAAGCCCGAGCATTTTCTCCTCGGCCTCGGCGAGCGTCTCATCGCTTCGCGGGTAGAGGCAGCAGGAGTATTTCAAACGCGGTCCAAGGACGAATTGATAAAATTGCACCGGGGCTTCGCCGGGATGTCCATCGGTGGTCCGGGTGTTTTCGGCGATGGGGCGGCGCTTGAGGTTCTCGATGTAGGAAAGCAGGCGCGCCCGCTGCAGCTCGGGCGACGAGGCCGTTGCCTCACGGAGGCGCCAGGCCAGCCGGCGGCGAAGTCCGAGGCGCACGAGCCGGTCGGGCAGAAATTTTTTTCCAAGCAGCCGGTCAATCATGGAGGAAGGGCGGCTTTTCGGCCGGGGGCGAGGATGGGCATGAAAACGGCCCAGCGCAAGACGCGTCCCCGGCATGGCCGGTTCACGGGCCGGTGTCGTGCTTGAATTTTTGCGCGCGGTGAATCCGGTCGATGGCGCGCAGGACCGGCAGCAGCGGATAGTAGCAGAGGACGATGAAAAACGGGGTAAGCAGCGCCCACGCAACGATGGCATGCAGGGCGATGGTGCCAAACTTGTGGAAAAATTGCGCGGAATCCGCCCAGAACAACTGGTACATTTCCCGCACGCGGAAGCGCTGGTGCGGGACGCCAAAAATAAACTCGCCCAGCCGCACGAGCCAGAGGATCGCCGGCACATGCAGGGGCCAGAGAGCCTGGTTGAGCAGCTGGATGATGGGCTGATTGAGGCGCAGGATGAGGGCGACGAGGAAGCAGAGCAGCGTGGTCGTGCCAAAGATCGGGAAAAGCGCGCAAGCGCCGCCGACGGCGATGGTCAGGGCGATTTTTTCCGGGGTGATGCCCTGGGTGAGCTGTGCGACCAGCGGATCGATGATGCGGCGCTGCCACAGGTTTTTCTTGGCTGCAGGTGATTCCGGGGCAGCGGGGCCTGGGGGTTGGAATTCGGGCGAGGGGGACACACTTCCAGTTAATCACATTGCGGGTCGATGCAGCAACACATCTTCGAATCAGGAAAAGAAGGAGGGCTCTCGAAAAAACTGCAACCGGCGGCGGGCTGCAGGGCGAGGTGGACAAACGAGGCCGGATTTGGGTTCCGGTTCAGGGCAGGCCGATCCTTCAACCATTCAATTTTTTCCGACGCAAAATCCGGGCGAAAAATTGATGCAGCCGCGATTCCGGCACGAGCGTCACGATGTAGGCTGAGGCGAGCACGTTCAATGCGCCCATCAGGCCGAGTACCTGCAGGCGGTTGAACCCTGCGCCCAGCAGCACGCCCGCGCCGGCCGAGGCGGCGACCATGAAGAGGGAGCTCATGACATTGTTGGCGGCGACATTGCGCGCACGATGGGACGGCGCCGACCATGCCGCCAGAATCGCGTACAGCGGCACGCTGAAAAGCCCGCCGCACATGGCCAGCCCGAACAGGTCCGCGCTGATGTGCAGCCCCACGGGCGACGTCAACACGAAGGCCATGGCGGGATCGAGTCCGTGGCTCATCCGCAAAAAATCGAACGTGAAAAACGAAAGCCCCAGCCCCGCCGCCGGCACGTAGCGCGCCGTGATGACGCCGCGCAACAGCACATTGCACAGCAACGAGCCGAGGCCGATGCCCACGGCGAAAAGCGCGAGGAAAGCCGTCGCCAAATGCGGATCATCCGAATGCAGGACATTTTTCACATAAGCGGGCAGCAACGAAAGCCAGATGATGCCCACCGCCCAGAACCACGAGATGCCGAGGATGGCGCGGAACACGGCGCGCTGCGTGCGCGCATAGCTGATGAGCCGCCAGGCCTCGCGAAAAATGTTCGCGTCGATCTTGAAGGGCGCAGCCGAAGGGAGCGCCGGTGGAACCAAAAAGCTCGCCGCCCAGCCCGCGCCCGCCAGGCCGAGCAGCACCCAGGGCAGCATCCTGCCCACCACGGTCGTCCCACCTGATTGCGCCACCAGGACACCGCCCAGCAGCGTGCCGAGCAGAATGGCCACAAACGTCGCCATCTCGATCACCCCCGTGCCACCCACCAGCTCATCTTCGTGCAGGTGGTCGGGCAGGATGCCGTATTTCAACGGCCCGAAGAAAGCCGCTTGCACGCCGGTCGCAAAAGTCACCGCGAACAGCACCCACGGCTGCTCCCAGGCAAAGCCGGCGCCGGCCGCCGCCATGATGATCACTTCCCACAACTTTGTCAGCCGGATGAGCCGCGCCTTTTCAAAACGGTCCGAGAGCTGCCCGGCGAACGCGGAAAAAAGGAGAAAAGGCAGGATGAATACACCGCTGATCGCCGTCGCCGCGATGTCCGCGCTCCACCCCATCTGCGCAGCGAGCTTGAACGTTGCCAGCAGGATGAAGGCATTCTTGAAGACATTGTCGTTGAATGCGCCCAGGAACTGCACCGTGAACAGGGGCAGGAACCGGCGCGATCGCATCAGCTGCAACGTCGTCATGCGCGCGCCACGCTGGGCAAATTTTTTCCTGCCGCAAGCCCGCGTGCGGGCCGGTTTTGCCGCCGGCGCAAATCAGTTGTGCCGGAAGAGCGGATCGATGGCGGTCCGCACCATATCCTCGGGCGATTTTCCCGCCATGGCCGGGTGAAAGTAATTGGTGGTGGCGAGAATCTTATTGGTGCGCGGGTCGCTGACCTCGATGTCCAGCTCGATCATATAGAGCGAAAAATCCCAGTTCCATTGATCGACGTAGGAGACGACCCCGTCGACATGGTCGGGCATCATGGTGAGCGGGCCGCTGGAGGCGTCATAACCGAGGCGTTGCAGCTCCCGGGCGATGATCACATCGATTCCCCGGCCGTCGGCGAGGCGGTGTTCGACGTAGAGCTTTTTGAGGCCGGTGAGATTGGCCCCGGCTTCACGGTGCACATTGAAGGTCGAGCAAGCGGTCAGCGCCAGCACGAGGGCGAGCAGCGGGAAAAGGTTCTTCATGTTCAAGCAAGACGCATTTCAGCCAACAAAGCTTCAATCACGCCAGCGACGCAAGACATGGCAGACGCTGCTGCCTCCGAAGCCGCTGCTGTTGTTAAGGGCGGTTTGCGGCGCCCGGTCCAAGGTGCCGCGGGGGAGGTTGAGCCCGTCGCAGGCCGGATCGGGAGTGGCGAGGTGCGGATTGCCTGGGATGAAACCGTCCGAGAGGGCGAGGGCGCAGAAGGCGGCTTCCATCGCGCCGGACATGCTCAGGGGATGGCCGGTCAGGCCCTTGGTGGCGCTAATATAAGGATGCGCGCCGGCGTCGGTGAACACGGTGCGTAGCGCGAGCGCCTCCGCCCGGTCGCCGACCGGGGTGGAGGTGGCGTGGGCGTTGACGCAGTCGATGTCACCGGGCGTGACGCCGGTGTCGGCAAACGAACGGCGCATGGCTTCGCGCAAGCCGGCGCCCTCCGGGTGCGACGTGGCGACACTGTGGCCGTCGGCGGCCTGGCCCCAGCCGGCGAGTTCGCAATAGGCGCGGGCGCCGCGTTGCGCGGCGAGCCCGGCGGACTCGAGCACGAGGACGACCGCCCCGCCTGAGCCGACAAAGCCATCGCGATTCCGGTCGAAGGGCCGCGAGGCGGTGGCCGGGTCGGGATTGAGCGAGAGCGCGCGCATGGAGGCGAAAGGGAGCAAGGTCTCGGCATTCAGCTCCTCGGCGCCGACGACGAGCATGCGTTGCTGGCGGCCGAGGCGGATTTCATCCAGCGCCCAGCCGAGTGCATGGCTGGCCGAGGCGCAGGCCGAGGCAAAGCCGCACACGGCGCCCGTGATCTTATAGTGTGCGGCAAGGTTGAAATTGAGCGTGCCGGCGATGGAGGACACAACGCCCATCGGATGGCCGCGCTCAAACCGGCAGGCATGCATCTCCGCGAGATGGTGGTGCAGGAGCATCGCGGAGCCGGCTGATGCGCAGAAAAGTCCGGTGTCGCCGCCGGTCAGGTCGGCGGGCGCCAAGCCGGCATCGGCCAGCGCCTGTTCGATCGCGCAGAAGGCGTAGACCCCATGCGGCGCAAGGCCACGGAGTGTCTCGCGTGGGATGTCATAGGGCGCGGGCCAGGACCATTCGCGGTAGTTGGGCGAATCGACGGTGAAGTCGCGTACGCTCGCGGCGACCTTGACGGGAAGACCGGGATTGCCGGCGAGCTCCACGCGGGCGAGGCCGTGGCGGCCGGCGCGAAGGCTGGTGGTGACGGCCGCGCGGTCGTTGCCGATGGGGGTGATGAATCCCAGCCCGGTGATGAGGGCGGCTGGGCGGTCCATGCGTGCATCCATCTGGATTACGCTGACGGAGCGGCGGCGAGTTTGCGCAGGACAAAGGCGTGCAGCTCGCCGACGGTGCGCAGCTGCAGGATTTCCTCGTTGGAAATCTTCACCTGGAAAAGATCTTCCATGAAGAACACGATTTCGGCGATGGCGAGTGAATCGAAGCCGAGATCCTCGATGAGGCGGGCCGTGTCGGGCAGCGGATCGGCGGGCACCGCCTCGCGCCGCGGCATGAAATCACGCACGATGGCGGAAAGCACCAGTCCGAGGGCAGCGGGGTCACCGGCCCGGAAGCGTGCGAAGGCGTCGCGCACGGCGGCAGGAAAGCGGGCGAGCGGATCGTGGGCGCGGGCCAGGGGCGGCGTGGACATGAGACGGGAACGCAAGCGCACGGGGGCGCGCGGTTCAAGGCTGGGTTGCGGCTGGGCTGGATTTAGCCACGCAAAGATTAGGGCGGCGGCTTACCCTTAAGAGCGAAGAGAGAAAGGCCTTATTCCATTCCATGGAAGGGATCTTGAGCGGCGGCATGGGTTATGGGGTTCGTTTTTTGCAGCGCATGGGCTTGAGAACGATGCTTTTTGGCCTTGAATTATTTTTCGGGCAATAGGCATGAAGGGAGGAATTTGCCAGATAACGAATGCGCAATTTGCAACCGGAAGAGGGCAAAAAAAGCGTAAAATTTCTCTTGGTAAGCAAGCGCGGTCAGAGGACATTTTCGGCCGGAGGGGCACAATCTTGCCGTAAGTTTGCAAGCAGTATTGCCTTCAACATGTGCAGGCTTAAACTGAAAGAGCTTTCAACCTTTTTTGATGAACGACTGGCTGCCAAAGTTGATCGATTGGACGAGTCATCAGGACTACGGTTGGTTTCTTGCCGGTTTGATGTGGTGTGCGGTGCTCGTGGGTGCGTGGGGGCGCGGGCCTCGTCGCGAAGGCCGGGAAGGCTGGCTCATCTGGCTGGCCGGCGCCGGCTTTGTCGAGTCGGCGATCGAGCTGGCGCTTTACGCCAACAATTACCATGCGCCTTACTTTGGATGGGATTTTGCCCTCGGCCTGGTTCAGGCGCTCGGCATCGCGGCCTTGTGGTGGCCGCTGGCGGGACAGCTGACGCCGTCGCGCCCGCAGTTGTGGCGCGCGCTGACCGTGATCGCCGCAGTTTATTTTGGCGTGGCCCGCATGAATGCACCGGTGCCAGGAGGCCTCGCAGTGGCGTTGGCAGCCGTGGGCGGCGCGTGGGTTGTCGTCCGTTCGGCCGCCGCGGTGCGAGTGCTGGGCGGCCTGCCGCCGCACGAGTTGCGCCGGATGAAGGCCGGCCTGCTGATCGTGGCCCTGCTGCCGGTCGTGGCCACCTTCGGCCCGCTCGCCTATGCGTTGGGTGATGGCCGGCGCTGGGTGGATTTTTCGCCGTTCGAGCTGCCTTCGGCGGTCGCACACATCCTCGCGGCGGGATTGCTCGGCACGGCCTTGTGGGCTCAGCGTCTGCGCGCTGCGCCCGATGCGTCGGAATCTGCGGCGCAGCGCTGGCGGGCCGACTTGCGGCTGGGCTTTACCATTCTCGTCGTGTGGCTCGTGCTGGGCCTGGCTCTCGCCGTAGCGAACGGCCGGCAGGCCCGCCATGCCTTCGAGCAGAATTTGTTGCTGCGCGCACGCACGGCTGCCGCGCTGCTTGATCAGGACGCGCTGCGTGTTGCGCTCGGACCGCAGCTGAAATTAGGCGAAATGCGCATGGGGCGTTTGCATAACGGCCGGCAGGTGGCCGGCGTGCGCATACAATGGGCATTAAGTCCTTCTTTCGAGATCTTGCGGCGGCAGTTGCAGCATCTGCATGCTGCCAACAACGATGTTGTTTATATTTATTTTGCGACGATCCGCGACGGCAAAATCATCGTTTTGGTTGCTGATGATGACCGGCCAAAACAGCTGGCCTGGAGGGTCATCTATCGCGATGCGACGGCGGCTGATGAAGCAATTCTGGCTCAAAAAACGGCCTTTTTTGAAGGCCCCTTCCGTAACGAATGGGGTGCGCAATTTTCGTCGGTTGCCCCAGTGGTGGATACGGCCTCCAGCCAGCCATTCGGCTGGCTGACAATGACCGTGCCTGCGACATTATGGGCCACCTCGTTTGCCACGGCGCGGCTGCAATCGATGGCAGTCACCATGATCGGCGTGGCGATGTGGGTGCTGGCAGTGATTTACCGGTTGCGCCGCACTGAGCGCGAACTGGCGTTGCAGCGCGCCGAGCATTCGGCGGCGGCCGACCGGGCCAAGAGCGAATTTCTCGCCCAAGTGAGCCACGAAATGCGTGCGCCGCTGCAGGGCATCTTCGGTTACACCGACCTGCTGGAGATGACGCTGCTCAATTCGCATCAGCAGGATTTGCTGACCAGCCTGCGCGGGCAAAGTGGACTCATGCTGCGTTTGGCCAATGATCTGGTGGATCTGGGTGCGTTGCAGGCTGGTGCGTTTCGCCTGAATCCGGAAACCGTCGAGCTGCATGCGCTCGTGAACGAGTGTGTGGATTCCGTCCGACCGCGGGCGGAAGCCAAGGGCTTGCAGGTTTTCTGCACGCTGCATCCGGGAGTGCCCGGGCTGGTGCGGAGCGATGGTGCGCGTCTGCGGCAGGTGTTGCTGAACCTGCTGGGCAATGCCGTAAAATACACCCGGGAAGGCAGTGTGAAGCTGATGGTGCAACGCTGCGAGTCGCTCGCGATGGATGCGGAGGTGCCGGTGTGGGCGCGTTTTGGCGCGTGGGTGGAATTTGCCATCATCGACACCGGCCCCGGCGTCGCCTTGGAAGATCAGCAGCGTATTTTCCAGCCCTTTGTCCGGCTGGAGCGTGATGTGGCCGAGCAAGGGACGGGTCTGGGCCTTGCGCTGACGGGGCGCCTTTGCCAAGCCATGGGCGGCAGTGTCCATGTCGAAAGCGATGGGGAGCACGGGTCGAGTTTCATCGTGCGGCTTCCGCTTGGCTCGCCGGACGAGCCGGCCTCGGGGACGCGCAACGCGGTGGAGCCGGCCAAGGTGGCGTGGCCGGGATTGCGCGTGCTCGTGGCCGATGATAACACACTGGTGCGCGAGATGCTTGTTACATTTTTGCGCGGGCACGGGGCGCAGGTCACCGAGGCCAAGGATGGCTTGGAGGCGGTGGAGGAATGCCGCGAGCGCATGTTTGACGTCATTTTGCTCGATGTTTCCATGCCCTGGCTCAACGGCCATGCGGCGGCGCAGCGGCTGCGCGCGCCGGGTGGCGCGCGTGGCAAGCCGTGGATCATCGGGTTGAGTGCGGACGCCAGGCCGGAGGAGTCGGCCCGGGCCAAAGCGGAGGGCATGGACTGTTTTTTGGTCAAGCCGATGGCGCTGGCGATGCTGGCCGAGGCGATATCGGCTGCGCCGGCGGCGCACCGCGTGTGGCTTACGGCGGGGGCAGACACGGCGGAATGCGATGGGCCGCTGCGCGAACGGCTGCTCGAGATTTACGTGCGCGAGACGCCGCGGGTGGTGGATGGCTTGCGCGGTGCGGCGCGGGCGCACGACTGGATGGCGCTTTCCTCGCTCGCCCATTACTTAAAGAACAGCGCTGATACGCTGGGTGCGGGACGGCTTCAGCGCTATTGCCGTGAATTGCAGTTTGCCGCCGAGGCGGCTGATGACGGCCGGGTGGCGCCGTTGCTGGCGGCGGTGGAATCAGCCTCGACCGAGCCGATCAATCTGGGCCGGGACCGGCGGCTGGTGCATGCCTGAGCCTTCGCGGCGGGCTTCAGAGCGAATCGACGAAGCCGTGCCGGATGGCATAGCGCACCAAGCCGGCCGTTTCGTGGATGCTGAGCTTTTCCTTTAGCGCGGCGAGATGGTTGGCCACGGTCTTGGCGCTTACATTCAGATGGCCGGCGATTTCCTTTGTGCCCAGGCCGCTGGCCACGGCGCGCAGGATTTCGCGTTCGCGCGGCGTGAGCGGCCGGTCTGGGTCGACTCCATTCCGCAGCGCGGCGAGCAGCAGCCGGCTGCTTTCGGGGCAGTAAAATCGCTGGCCAGCCAGCACGGCGGTGAGCGCCTCACGGAACATCTCCAGCGGAGCGCGCTTGAACACAAATCCCTGCACGCCGGCCTCGCTTGCTTCGCGCACCACATGCTCCTGATCGCTTGAGGTGACCATGAGAAAACGCGTGTGCGGCAGGCGGGCCTTAACCTGTTGCACCAGCACGATGCCCGAACCGTCGGGCAGCATCCAGTCGGCGATGACGAGCTCGGGCTTGTGCTCGAAGCAGGCATTGAGACCGGAGGCCACGGAACCGACGGCGGCGGCAATCTGCACGCTTGGCTCGAGGCGTACGGCCTCGCTGAGCAGCTGGCGGACCATGGTGTGGTCTTCGACGATGACAAGGCGGGCTGGTTTCATGGCACGGACGTGGAGACCGGCGGGATTGTGAGTCAACACGAGGCGTGCCACGTCGGCGAGAAATTTACGGGAAATCTTCCCGACCTGATTTCCAACGCGCCCATGGCAGCCCCCGTAGGGGGCTGATATTCTGACGACGTTCACTCAATTCTATGAAAACTACACTTATCCTCGCTCTTGCCGCAGCCCTTTCATTCGGCTTCGTCGTTTCCACCAACGCCCGTGCCAACAGCACCACTGCCACCTCCACCTTCAAGGTGGCGGATGACACGACTGATTTCACGCCCGATTTTCCGCCGGATGACGGTGGCAGCAGCGGTGGTGGCGACAGCAACCACATCGTCTGAGCAAACTTCGACACGATTCGCCCGGCTTTCGCCGGGCGAATCACGGTTCTCGGGATACAATGCTACGCAGAAACCAAATCATCCCATGAAAATCACACGTCTTCTTCCTGCTTTTGTCGCCGCGGTGCTCTCGCTCGGTTTGGCGGTCTTCGCCAACACCCGCACACAGGGCAGCACGGCCCCGGCAGGCTTTCAGGTTGCTGATGCCAATCTGAAGGATTTCAACCCAGAGTTTCGCGATGCCCCCGGGGTGCTTCACAGCGTTCAGGGCATTGCGGTGGCTGATGCCATCAGCAATCGCTAGTCTATCTGCCACATAGTTAATCTTTAGCCCAACTCGCCCTACTGAAAAGCCGGGCGAGTTTTTGTTTTTGCCCCCGAAGCAATGCCAGAAGCGTGGCGTAAAGAATGGGGAATCCCTGAATTTAGGGAAATCTTCCCAAGGGATTTTCTCAAATGCCCATGGTTTGCATATAGATGGATCATCGCACCGACCGGGAATGGGCTAATTTTTACGCATGCACGCCAAGACGGCCTGAAGACAGGTCTGGCCGACTTGGGGGCAGTGGGTGCAAACGGCGCGCGGCATGAGTCCGGCGGAGTTTACAGGCAAAGGAAGCTCTTCGCTGCAAGCGGCTGAGAGAGAGGCGCATTGGCGGATCTTGAATGCAGGCCACGCCAGGGCGATCAATGCGCCAGAGTTGCGCCACAGGCTGATCCGCCTGCGGGCGGCTGTGCCGTTCAGGGTTATTCCATGCGTAGGCTGCTCTTTCAGATTCAGCCCTCGCGTTTGTGGCCGGGGCAGGTAACCCGTGATATCCTCCCTATTCCAAATCGGGATACTACCTATAGCACGGGAGAATCCCCTATATAGACAGGCTAAACGTGTGTAAATACAGGTCCTAAGGCCGTTATAAACTTTATGGCTTCACATAATATGACGTTATGAGCGCATTCCCGTTAACTTGCTTGCCAACCATATCATCTCCCATGAATGCAATACTGCCTCCCATGAATGCGGCCCACGAACATTGTCTCGCTGAGTTGGAGACATTCTTTGCCGACGCGAAGATTTGCCATGACTGTTCTCCTCTGCTGGAGCATTTGTCCATCCGCCTGGCGGCGCTGGGCTATGCGGCTCAGGTGCAGACGATGGTGGTGCAGTCACCTGCGGCGGAGTTGTTCGAGGGGCTGTCCCATGGTTTGCTGCTTTACCTCGGCCTGCCGGTGGAAAACGCCGCGGACCGGGCGGTTGAAATCGCGACTCAAATCGGCACTGCGATCACCGAATTTGCCTGCGACCAGGAGGCTTCTTCCCTCGAATTCACTTCTGATTCGGCAATGGCGTCGGCGGACGAGGAGGCCAGCATCGAATACGGTTTCGTGGACGCGGCCGTGCCTGCGGCCTGAAAATTTATCGTTGTGGTGGCGGGAAAAGCCCGTCCGGTCCTGGTCTCGATGTGGTCGCGTCGAGGGCGCCGGACGGGCTTTAATTTTCAATTGATGGCGTTAGGACCGTGATATCCCCCCTAGTTCCCAATCAACTTACTCCTATAAAGGGGTTAAACGTATGTAAATTCTGGATAAACGGTCGATGATGGCGCATAACACATATGTCATAGGCGCTCGCGTCTGACATATATTAAAACTCAAAAATATCTACCTACCATGAATGCGACCAACGAATATTATCTTGCCGAACTTAAGACATTTTTCACCGACGCCGAAGTCTGCCGTCATTCCTCCCGCCTGGTGGAGCACCTGTCCATCCGCCTCGCGGCGCTGGGCGAGGCCGAGCAGGTGCTGACCATCGTGAACCAGTCGCCGGAAGCCGGTCTGTTCGACGGGCTGGCCCATGGCTTGCAGCTTTATCTCGGCCAGCCGGTGGAAAATGCGGCTGACCGGGCGGTCGAGGTTGCGACCCAAATCGGGAATGCCACCACGGATTTCGCCTTCGACCACGAAGCCATCGCCGATTTCTTCTTCCAGCGCGAAACCGTCAGCATGGCGGCCTGAGCCTCAGGGCTGAGCCGCCATGGCGGCCAGCTCGGCTTTCGCCTCTCCGAGATCGTGCTGGAAGGCCGGGCTCGCGATAAATTCGCGGACGATGGCCTGTCCCAGCACGCGGCCGGCGTAAATATCTGTTGGGTAATGGGCGCCACCCAGCACCCGATGCCAGCCAATGTCTCGGCCAATGGCGAGGAGGGCGTCGCGCTTGGCCGGGAAAAGCTCGGCGAAGACCAGAGCAAAGACGGTGGCGCGGGTCGAATGACCGCTGGGATAGCTGAAGCTTTTCTCCGGCGTGATGTGCACGAAACGCCGGTCAGTCGTGTATGGGCGCGGGCGTTTCCAGTAATCCTTGCCGGCATCGATAATCGTTTCGGCTTCCGCCTCCACCTCATGGAAAAGGGCTTCGGTCTTGGGAAATTTTCCGGGCTGAAACCATGGGCCGATAGCTCGGGCAAACGCAAAGGGGGTGAATTTTGACTCGGCCTTGGCCGCAGCTTCCTCGGCCGGTGTTCGAGCGGAATAAACCGCAAATGCCTCCGCCAAGTCCGCCGCCTGTTCGGCCGAGCCGGGGGCGGGCGGTGGCGCGAGGAGCGCCACCACGTCGGGCCGGCCGGCCGGCAGATACTGCGCGGCGGCGCGAAATGGCGCCACGAGCAGCGCAAAAACCAGAAAAACAGGGAGGATTTTGGCTTGGTTCATGAGAGGGCAAGCTGAGGGTTAAAATTGGCCGGACACCGTGAGAAAGTAATCGCGGGGTGTCAGGACGCTGTAAGTGCTGTTCAGTGGGTTTGCCTTCGGTGCTTTCAAGAGCTGCACCTGGCGGTTGAAAAGGTCATTCACCTGGAGCCGGATCTTGACGCTGTGAATGAAACTCCCGGCGGGGAGTTTCCAGCCATAGCCCAAGGCAAGATCCCACAGGGTATAACCACCCTGAACGGCAGCAAAAGAGCCGGCGGGCAGGGGAACATCCGGGCTCGGAGCGCCGGAATAAACCGTGTACGGCCCGATGTATTTTCCCATGAAGGAGGCGAACAGGCCCGCATGATCATAGATCAGACCGGCTCCGGCGGTCGACTGAGGATTGTTTTCCACGCGACGCTTGGAGCCCTTGTAGGTGGCGTAATTGCGCGAGCCATTGGCAAAGACGCTGAGGCCGTTGCCAATGTAGAAAGTCGCTTCACCCTCCATTCCGTAATAATAGGCGCCCCGGGCATTGAAATAAACCAGGTCGTTGGAATCGAAATTGGGCGAGCCGGGGACTTCCGCGGGATTTAAAAACTGAACCGGAAAATTGCTGTAATTGATCCAATATCCGTCGATGTCCGCATTGAACCGGTCCGTCTTGTACACCGTGCCGAGCTGGTAATTCGTCGTCTGCTGGGGTTTGACCGTGTTCAGCTGGGCGTTGAGCTCGGAGGATTCAGCCAGAGCGGGCGTGAGGAAACCCTGGGCGTATTGCGCGTAGGCTGACCAGTCGTGGGTGATGAGGTAATTGGCCGACACCAGCGGCAGTGCCTTGGAATAGGTCTGGTCGAAGGAGAAGGGCTGAACCTCCTTGTCCTGGTTGACCGGGCCGTGCATCGAGCGGTTGACGCTCAGGTACTTGAGGCCGGGATCAATCGAAAGGGCGGGCGTGATATGCCACTCATACTCGGCGTAAGGCTGCCAGGTCCTGGTCCAATAATGCATGTTCCAGGCATAGCCATGGTTGGAGCCGGCGTGGTTCACATCGAGGATGTTGTTTTGCACCACCGGTCCGGCCGCGGGGTTGGTTTCATCGTAGAAATAATTGTAGCGCGGTCCGTGCTGGTAGTCGAACCACACGCCGGTCTTGAGGGTGCCGATCTGGTCGTCGTGCGTGACGGCCAGATAATCGCCGTAAGCGCGCACGACGTTTACTTTTACCTGTCCGCCAAAGTCCTTCTTGGACGGACCCGAGTTGGTGTTCGGAGACTCGTGGCTGACGTTGTTGTAATTGAAGGTGTAGACCTTGTCGTGGACGTTCCAGCCTGACCCCAAATCGCTGTCGAGGCCGATGTATTCCATGTCCGCATGCTTTTCCTGGTGGTTGCGCTGATAGTCGTCGCCATTGGCATCGAGTGGGTTGTTGGTCTGGCCGAAGTTGCGGCCCAGGGTGTAGATCTGCTGCTGGGTCGGGTTCGCGTCATTGGGATTGTTGAATTTGATGTTATTGTATGTCCCGAGGAAGGTGAGAGTGGTTTGCTTGCCCACCGGCTGCAGGTACTTGATGAAATAGGTGTTGCGCCGCAGTGTCCCGAAAGTGCGGTAGCCGTCGGAAGTCATGTATTGGTAGCTGGCAATGGCGGAGGCGTTGTTGGCCTTCGGCAGCAGGCCCGTATTGAATTCGAAGTGCGCCAACTGGGTATGGTAGCTTCCGTCGCTGAGTGTGGGAATGAAAGCTGGCGTCGTAAGCGGGTCTTTGGAAAACATCGCAATCGTGCCACCAAACGTGGCCATGCCGATGGTGCTGGCAGTGCCCGGGCCGCGATCAATCACTTCCCGACCGATCAGCTTGGCTGGGAAATAGCTCGTAGTGTGGTGAGTGAAGTCATTGCCATCGCCGAAAGGGATGCCGTCAAAGGTGACGTTGTACTGGCCGTCGGAAAAACCGCGGAGAATGGGCTTCGATTCATTCAGACCCGGTCCGTTCGTGGAAAAATTGCTTACGCTTGGCGCCAGGTTGGCGATCATCGCGTAGTCGGCCGTCGGTGCGATGCTGTTCTGGATGGTCTGCAGGTTGATCGACGACTGGGGCTGAAGGGTGGTCAAAGGGCTTTCCGTGGGCGCCATCGTCTGGGCGGATGTGCGGGGGGCCGAGATTTCAAAGTCCTGGAGGCGGACGATCTTGGAATCATCGGGTTTGGGATTTTCAGGTTCGGTCTGCCCGGGGAGTGCGGCCTTTGCGGCTAAAAATGCTGTGAGGAGCAGATAATGTTTATAGTTGCAGAATGCGTGATTGCAGGTGTTCACCCTATGAATCTGCCCGCGGTTTGTAACGGGTGTGCGACGGCGGGGTGACATTGCGGTGTCAAATGCGACAGTCCGGCCCATCGATCAAAATCGATCCGCAAACTGCATTAACCAACCTTCCGGCAGAGAACCCTGCGCAATTTTTTCGCGCTGTCGGCGCGTGCGTTTGGGGCCATCGGCCAAACCGCGTGAAGACTTTCACGTGCGCAATAATTGCGCTGCGGATTTTCCGGCCCGGGTTGCGCGCCGGAAATGCGGGCGGCTCTTTGCAGATTTTCTGGCAGCGTATCGTGCCTTGCATGCTGCAAACGCAAAATTGCGCCGCTGCAAAAATTTTGCGCGGTGTGAAATTTTGCATCACGCGGACGGCCCAAATGCATGTTTCAAAAAAAATTGACGGATGTTTGCACGGCGAAATGAACCGGCGGCGGCATGTGGCGTAAACAAGGGGTAAATCCTCGGGCCATGGTGGATTCACCGTCGCGAAAAATTATTTGTGCCGTCTATTATGACAGGCACTCAAATTTCCTTTTCGAAGATCGTCATGAATGTCGTGAAAAAACTTCTCATTGCGCACGGTGACCAAAAAATCCGGCGCCGCCTCGTGCTCTTCCTGGCAGACGCCGGCTACGACCTGCGCGCCTTTGGCTCGGTTGAAGCCGCCACCGAGTCTGCTCGCAACGAATGGTTCGATCTCGCGCTCATCGACTATGAGCTCTCGGGCACGCGTGATTTTTCCTTTGTGGAGCTGCTGAAGAAAATTCAGCCGACGGTTCCGATCATTTTGTTCGTTCAGCAATTTGAGCTGTCCATCATCGTCAAGGGCATTCGCGTGGGCGTGACCGACGTGATGTCACACGGTGATCTTACGAAGGTTGCCCGTCGCGTCGCCACGATCTTCAATCCCGACGCTCCGGTGCTGGCCGATGCCGAGGGTGTCACGCCGGCCGAGCTGGCCGAGGTCGAGGTGGCGCTCGACCGCATGACGGGACGTGATGCCACGGATGGTCCCGACTCGCCTGACCATTCCGTCGGCGATCTCCCGGCTGAGCTCCTGCGCGGCGCCAAGGAGCGTGCCCTGCTCGAGGCCAAAAATGCGCGCATCGAGGTTGAGAAGTCCGCGATCGAGGCCGAATTGAAGACACTTCTCTCGCAACTGGCCGACGCCAGCCGCCTTGAAGTTGAATCGGCGGAACTCCACAGCCAGCTTGAAATTGCAGCAGCGGCCCAGGCGGCGATTGATGCGAAGGCCCGCCAGCTGGCGGAGACCCGGGCGGAGATCGCGCGCGAGCGCACCGCGCTGGAAGAAGAACGTCGCCGCGTCGCAGTCAAATCGGACGACGAAGTGGTCAAGGAGCGGGCCGATCGCGAAACTTGGAGTGCCCAGCTGCATCAGGAGGACGACCGCCTGCGCGAGGAGGCGGCCCGCCTCCAGCACGAAACCGTCAGGCTGGCCCGGGAACGCCGGCGCTGGCACGACGACCTCGATCTGCTCCGCGAACAGGAAAAGAATCTGCGCGACTACGAGGTTCGCCTTCGTCAGGTGCAGGCGCAACTTGAAGCCGACCGCGTGCTCTGGTTCAGCGCGCGCAATCCGTCCGCACCCTCGCCCTTTGCGGACGACCCGGCGCTTAAGGACGCCTGGCAGAAACTTCAGCGGGCGACCGAGCTGCTTGAGGCCGAGCGCGCCAATTTTCGTGATGAAAAGCTCCTCTTTGCCGAGCACCAGACGGATTTGAAGCGCCGCGAGGAAAAGGCCAAGGATCTCATGGCGAAGATCGAGGAGCGCAACGCTCTTCCGCCGCCTCCGCCGCAAGCTTCATCCAATGCGCTGGGTGCGGCGGCTTCTGCCGTCAAATCGTTTTCCCGTGCACCCTTCGAGGTGGCCAAGGCTGTTTTCAGCGGAAAAAAGGACGAGTAAGGGGAGCTTGGGGTTGAGGTTTCCGGACGGGCTATGCCCGGCCGACGCCGATAATTTTTGTCGCGAATCGGCGCGTCACGCTTTTTTGTCTTTGCATGAAGAAAGCCAAGCGCGCCCAGATCCGCCCGGAAGACGTGAATGCCGCCCTCGCGAAAACGAAGGGCCCCGTTTCGAAATTCATCGCGCGCCACTACCGGCATTTCAACGCCGCTGCGTTGCTGGACGCCGCCAAGGCCTATGAGGTCCACCTTCAGAAGGGCGGCCAGATGCTAGTGACGCTGGCCGGCGCGATGTCCACCGCCGAGCTCGGCCTTTCGCTCGCCGAGATGATCCGCCGTGACAAGGTTCACGCCATTGTCTGCACGGGGGCGAACCTCGAGGAGGACATCTTCAATCTCGTTGCGCATGATTACTACGAACGGGTGCCGGGCTACCGCGATCTCACGGCCGCCGATGAGCAGGCGCTGCTCGCCCGTCACATGAACCGCGTGACCGATACCTGCATTCCCGAAATGGAAGCCATGCGTCGCATCGAGACCGCGGTGTTGGAGGAATGGATGGCCGCTGACCGGGCGGGCCAGCCCTGTTTTCCGCACGAGTTCATGTACAAGATTCTTCGCGGCGGGAAACTGAGGAAGTCCTACCAGATTGATCCGAAAAATTCCTGGATGATTGCCGCGAGCGAAAAAAGCCTGCCTATCTACGTGCCGGGCTGGGAGGATTCCACGCTCGGCAACATGTATGCCGCCGCTGTCATCCGTGGCGATGTGAAGAACGTCCACACCGTGCGCACCGGCATTGAGTACATGACGACGCTGGCCGGTTGGTATACTAAGAGCGCGAAAACGCTGCGTGGCGGCCATGGTTCCCTCGGTTTCTTCCAGATCGCCGGCGGCATCGCGGGCGATTTCCCCATCTGCGTCGTGCCCATGCTGCATCAGGACCTCGGACGGGACGAAGTGCCGCTGTGGGGCTATTTCTGCCAGATCAGCGACTCGACCACGAGCTATGGCAGCTATTCCGGTGCCGTGCCCAACGAGAAAATCACCTGGGGCAAGCTGGGCGTGAACACACCGAAGTTCATCATCGAGAGCGATGCCACCCTCGTCGCACCGCTCATCTTTGCGTGGCTGCTCGGACAATGAAATATTCCAGTGCCGGGGTGCAAATATCCCCGGCGCACAAATTCGACCGCGTGCAGGCCGCCCGCGGTCTTTTTGTTTTTAGTGGGCTTCGTGCCTTTTGCCTTCCAGCGCCTTTATCCTAACAGTTTCGCCATGCCCAACCGCCTCGCGCACGAGAAATCCCCTTATCTGCGGCAGCACGCCGGCAACCCTGTAGACTGGCTGCCTTGGGGCGAGGAGGCTTTCGCCCGCGCACGGACGGAGCAAAAGCCGATTTTCCTCAGCATCGGCTACTCAACGTGCCATTGGTGCCATGTCATGGCGCATGAGTCGTTTGAAAACGGGGACATCGCGGCGCTGCTCAATGCGCATTTCATTTCCATCAAGGTCGACCGGGAGGAGCGGCCCGACGTCGACCGCCTTTACATGACCTACGTGCAGGCGCTGGCCGGCCATGGCGGCTGGCCGCTCAGCGCGTGGCTTACGCCGGAGCTCAAGCCGTTTTACGGCGGCACGTATTTTCCGCCGGAAGACCGCCACGGCCGGCCGGGTTTCGCGAGTGTGCTGCGAGCCCTTGTGCGCGGCTGGGCTGATGAGCGTGAAAAGTTCGTGGTGGAGGGTGCGCGCGCTGTTGAAATCCTGCGGGCGCACGCAGGCCGCACTGCCGCGGCTCCGCCGGTGGAGATGTCGCTCGCCGCAGCGGCCGGCGAAGCGTTCGAGCGCGCGTTTCGGCATTTTTATGAAACCTTCGATGAGCAGCATGGCGGCTTTGGCGGTGCACCGAAATTTCCGCGCGCCAGCGGGCTGAATTTCCTCCTCCGCTGCGCCGCGTTGCAAGGCACCGATTCCGAGGCCGGCCGCACCGCCCTGCAGATGATCGGGCTCACGCTGCGAAAAATGGCCCAGGGCGGCCTGCATGACCACGTGGGTGGCGGCTATCACCGCTATTCCGTGGATGAGCGCTGGTTCGTGCCGCACTTCGAGAAAATGCTCTATGATCAAGCGCAGATCGCCTTGAATTTTCTCGAGGCACACCAAGCCACCGGCGATGCGCGCCATGCCTGGGCCGCGCGCGATATCTTTGATTACTGCCTTCATGGCCTTGCGCATCCCGCGGGCGGATTTTTTTCGGCCGAGGATGCCGACAGTGCTCTCGACGCTGGTGGCGGGGAGCATGCGGAAGGCGTGTTCTATCTCTGGGGCGCGGATGAGTTGAGGGCCGTGCTGGACGGTGATTTTGGCCTCGTCGCTGCGCATTTCGGCGTGCTCGATGCTGGCAATGTGCCGCGGGAACAGGATCCGCAGGGCGAGTTTTCCGGTAAAAACCTTCTGGCCCAGCGGCAGCCGCTTGCCATTACCGCGCGTGAACTCGGGCTCACGCTGGAGATGACCAATGAAAAGCTGGTTGCGGCACTGGCCCGGCTGCAAGTGGCGCGCGCCCGCCGCCCGCGCCCGCATCTTGACGACAAGATTCTCACGGCGTGGAACGGGCTGATGATTTCCGCGCTGGCCCGCGGCGCGCAGATTCTCGGCGATAATGTCCTGCTCGCCGCCGCAGGACGGGCAGCGGAATTTATGCAGCAGGAGCTTTTCGATAAAGGGCGCGGCGTGCTTTTCCGCGCGTGGCGCGAGGGCCGTGGCCCGGCTGAAGGCTTCGCTGAGGATTACGCTTTTCTGGTGCAGGGATTGCTCGATCTGTACGAGGCGTCGTTCGATCTTCGCTGGTTGCAATGGGCGGAGCGGCTGCAGGAAAAGATGGATGAACTCTTTTTTGATGCGGTGCGCGGCGGTTATTTCAATTCGCGCGCGGATGACGCGAGCCTCGTGCTGCGGCTGAAGGAGGATTATGACGGCGCGGAGCCTGCGCCGAGCAGCGTGGCGGCGTTGAATCTGCTGCGGCTTGCGACGATGTTGCAGCGAAGCGACTTTCGCGAGCGCGCGATGTTCACATTGGAAGGGTTTCGTGCCCAGTGGCTGGATACGCCGCAGGCGTTGCCGCAGATGCTCTGCGCGCTCGAACTCGTGCTCGAACCGCCGCGGCAGGTAGTGCTGGCGGGCGATCCGCACGCGGAGGATTTTCGCCGGATGGCCGCTGTGTTGCATGAACGGTCCGGACCGCGGCGTGCGCTGCTTTGTGCTGATGGGGGCAAGGGCCAGGCATGGTTGGCGCAACGGGCGCCGGAGCTGGCCGCGATGCGGCCGATTGAAGGTCAGGCAACGGCTTACGTCTGCGAAAATTTCGCCTGCCGGGAGCCAGTGCATGACGCGGCAGCTTTGCGGGGATTACTGGGATAAATCAAGAATTAACGATTTATTTACATAATGATTTTGCTCCTTCAAGCAGCCCGGTCTTGAATCTCCGGCAAGCGCATATATAAGTGGCCGTTGCCCTTCCAGCGCATGAGTCCAGTCAAGCTTAGCACGATTCTGATGGTGAATGATGATCCTGACGATCGTGTGCTTATGCGCGAAGCATTCGCAAGGAGCAGGCTGAGGGGTGATTTTTGCGCGGCCAAAGAGTCTTCCTGGCGGCTTGATTTCAATCCGCCGAAAAGGGATGGCCGCGAGGTTTTGCGCGAAATTCGCGCAACTTCCATGTTCAAGGCCATCCCCATCACCAGCTGAACGCATCATGGCAACCGCCGCGCCCATTCGCGTGCTGTTGGTGGATGACAATGAGGGCAATTATCTCACCACCCGCGGCCATCTGGCTGAAATTGTCGAGCAGACCTATCTGATCGATTGGGCGCGGAGCGGCGACGATGGGCTACGCCTCATCGCGGAGGGCCGGCATGATGTCATTCTGATCGACCAGGAACTCGGCCGGATGTCGGGCCTCGACGTGCTCCGGCAGGCGCTGGCCCGCGGCAGTCGTGCGGCTTTCATTTTCCTGACGGTTCGCGCCGATCGCGCGTTCGATGAGCTTTTGCGCGATGCGGGGGCGGTCGACCATCTGGTCAAAAAGCAAATTAACGCTCCGCTGCTGGACCGCGCCATCCGCTACGTTCTTGAACGCAAACGGGTCGAGGACGCACATCGCGAAAGCGAGGAGCGTTTCCGTCTCATCGCCAATGCCACGCCGGCGCTGATCTATGTGACCGATGTGGAAGGCAAGGGCACCTTTATCAATCAAGGCTGGCTCGATTTCCGCGGCCGCAGTTTCACGGAGGAATGTGGCGATGGCTGGCTCGAAGGCGTGCATCCCGAGGATCGTGAGCGTGCCCACGCCTATTTTGTGAACGCCCTTCATCAGCGCAGCCGGCAGGAGATCGAATACCGCCTCCGCCACCGTGACGGCGAATATCGCTGGATGATGGATATCGGCGTGCCGCGCTACCTGCCCGACGGCACTTTTGCCGGCTATGTCGGCTCGCTCACGGACATCACCGATCGCAAGCGCCAGCAGGAAGGATTATCCCCTGCGCATGATGAGACCGTCCATGCCTCGCGCTTGAAGGCGCAATTTCTCGCCAACATGAGCCATGAAATCCGCACGCCGATGAATGGCATCATCGGCATGTCCGGGCTGCTGCTCGACACGACGCTTACCCACGAGCAGCGCGAGCTGGCCGAAATCGTCCAGAAAAGTGCCGACGCGCTCCTGGGCGTCATCAACGACATCATGGATCTGGCCAGGATTGAGGCGGGCAAGCTTCAGATTGAAGCCATTGAGTTCGACTTGCGCACGCTGGTCGAGGACACGCTGGCGCTTTTCAGCGAGCGCGCCCATGACAAGGGCCTCGAGCTGGCCTGCGAATTTTCAGCCGGTTCGGCCACGTTGTTGCGCGGTGATCCCGGCCACCTCCGTCAGGCGATCACCAATCTGGTCGGCAACGCCATCAAGTTTACCGAGCATGGCGAGGTCTTTGTGCGGGTCATGAGCCTTGAGGAAACGCCGGAAATGTTCTCCTTTCGGCTGGAAGTCCATGATACCGGCATCGGGATCACGGCCGAAGCTCAGCGGCAGCTTTTCCAGCCCTTTGTGCAGGCGGACGGCGCCACCACCCGTCAATATGGAGGCACCGGCATCGGTCTTGTCATTGCGCGCCATCTGGTGGAGCTCATGGGCGGCCGCATCGGGTTGGAGAGCAATCCGGACCGCGGCTCAACCTTCTGGTTCGAGCTCTCGCTGCCCAAGCTTTTTGCGGAGGTGCCGGCCGTGCGGACGGCTATTCCCCCCGGCACAACCGCCCTCGTGGTTGATGACAACGCCACCAATCGCCGCATCATTGCCGCCCAGCTTGAACAAATGAAAATCGCCGTTGAAACGGCGGCGGACGCCGGGGACGCCCTCACGCGCTTGCGTGCCCGGGCGCGGGAGGGCCGGCCTTTTCATCTCGCCCTGCTCGATCGTCAGATGCCCGGCATAGACGGTCTCGCCCTCGCGCGGGAAATTCGCACCCATGCCGCCTTGGGCAACACCAAGCTCGTCATGCTCACCTCCGCCAGCCATCTCTCCGAGGCGGACGATCTGCGCGCCCTTGGGATCGACGGATTTTTCGTCAAGCCGGTGCGGCACCTGCAGTTTGAGCAGACACTCACCCGTGTGCTCGCGCCCACCTCCACCGGGACGGAGGCAGGCGAAACGGCTTCACGACTGGCCATCAAGCGTGCGCCTGCGTTGCGCGCGCTCATCGTGGAAGACAACACCGTCAACCAAAAAGTCGCCCAGCGCCATATGGAGAAGCTCGGCCACCGGGTGGAAGTGGCAGGCAATGGAGCCCGGGCGCTGGAGATGCTGGCGCTTCAAAAATACGACGTCATCATCATGGACTGCCAGATGCCCGTCCTTGATGGCTATGAAACCACGCGGCGCATCCGGGCCGGGCATGTGCCCAATCTTGACCGCCATGTGCCCATTATCGCGGTCACCGCCTATGCGATGGACAGTGTCCACCAGAAATGCCTCGCCGCCGGCATGGACGAGTTTGTCAGCAAGCCCATCCGCTTTGAAGAGCTCAAGGCCGCGCTTGAGCATGTGCGCACCAAGCGCGCCGCTGCCGGCACCCGGGTTGGCGCACCCGCCTCGGCCGGTCCGGTGATCATGGATCTCGCCCAGTTCGAGCATCTCAAGAGCCTGCAGGACGCCGCCGATCCGCAATTCCTTGTCGATTTGATCGACCTCTTTCTCACGGAAACACCGAAACGGTTCAAGGATCTGGCGGCAGCCTATGCGGCCGGCGATGCGCGTACCACCGCGCAGCTGGCCCACACCGTCACAGGGGCGTGCGTCAACTTCGGCGGCCGGGCCTTGCAAGCCCTTTGCCAGCAAATTGAGGAATGCGCCCGCAGCGGCAACCTGAAGGCGGCCTCGGGCCTCATCGGAAAACTGGAACCAGAGCTTGCCCAACTCGCGAAAGCGCTTACGCTTGAGAAAGAAAGGTTCACACTTGAACATTCTCGCCGTTGAGGACGACGCCGTCGCCCGCAAAATACTCCGCCAACTGCTCCGCCGCCTCGGTCATGAGGTAGTGGAGGCCTCCGATGGTGAAGAGGCATGGGCCCTTCTTCAGGCCGGCGGCATCCGCGTCGTGGTCAGTGACTGGACCATGCCGCACCTCGACGGCCTCGGCCTCTGCCGCCGCATCCGCGCCAGCCTGGATACCGACTACGTTTATTTCATCCTTCTGACCGGCAACACCGCCAGCGATGAGAACCAGCGCGCGGCCGGCGAGGCCGGGGTGGACGATTTTCTCACCAAGCCGCTCGACGCGCAGAATCTGTGGATGCGGCTCCGCGTGGCCGAGCGTATTCTCCGTTACGCGACGCAGGTGCGCCAGCTCGAGGCCTTCCTGCCGATCTGTTCCTACTGCAAAAAAATCCGCGACGACAAAAATTACTGGCAGCAAATCGAGGCCTACATCAACAAGCGCACGGGTACCGATTTCAGCCACTCGGTCTGTCCCGACTGTTACCAGCGCGTGATCATGCCCGAGCTGGAAAAAATGCGCGCCGAGCGGGCTGCCGCGCCCCATGCCAAGCGAACGCACTGACCGGCTCGAGGAACGCCTCGCCTGGCTGGAGCGGCATGTCACCGAACAGGACAAGGCCATGCTCGCCTTGCACGAGGAAATCGCGCGTCTTCGCGTCGAGCTAAAGCAGCTCCGCGAACGCCCCTCCGCTGCGGTTGCACCCGGTGAGGCGGTGGAGCAGGACGAGCGTCCGCCGCATTACTGAGCGTTTAGGATGGGGAGCCGCCCAGTCAAAACACCGCGGTCACTTCTGCCTGCTGGCCGGGCTCGATCGTGAGCGTGCCGAGGGCGGCGCATTCCACGCCGTCGTTTTTGTACAGCTTGGCCTGGATGGGCGCTGTGGCGTCGGTGGTTTCCCAGCGCCACTTGCCGATGGACACAAATTGCAGCGGCACGCCCTGGTCCCAATTCAAACCCGGGCCTGCGCCGCGGAGAAAAAGTTTGTTGCCGATGCCGATGTAGGCGGTGACGAGCAGGCGGGTGGCGCCGTCGGCGGAAAGCGCCGACACCGGTGCGGCCTCATCGGGTGACGGCTGGGAGAATTCATCGGCGCTTGCAGGCGCGGCCACTGGCTCCGGTGGAGCGGTCTCGATTTCCAGATTAAGCGCGGGTTCGGGATTTTCCGCCTTGGGCTTTTTCGGTGCGCGCTTGCGCGGCATTTTTGGCTCTTCCGCAGCCAGTTCGGCCACAATGGCTTCCGTGGCCGCCGGCTTTTCTTCGACGACTGGCGGAATCACCACAGGTTCGACGGCCGGGGACTCCGGTTCTTCACGATGAGCGATGCGGGCAGACGCGGGTTTTTCGGTGGCCGATGCCGCGAGGGCGGCCGAAAATTTTTCAACCAAGGCGGCGAGCACAGCGATTTTTGCGTCAAGCTGGCTGAAGACCTGTCCGGCTTTCACATCCAGTTCAGCGCGGGCGGTCGAAAGATTTTTCTGTGCGACGGTCTCCAGCCTGGCAAGTTCGGCTGCGGCCTGGCGGATATGGCTGGCCGTGGTTTCGAGCTGTGCATTTTCGGCGGTGCGCAGGGATTTGACCTCGCCGATTTTCTCCTGAAGACGGGCAGGGAGCTGTTCGGCGAGCTGGAGATTTTTGGTGGCGGTCTCGGCGAGGCCATGCAGGCTGGCGGTGGCGATGCTGATTTGCTCGGCGGAGGTGGCGACGGTGCGGGCCAGGGCCTCAAGCGAACGCTGGCGCTCATCCAAAGCCTCATCCTGTTTGCGCGCATAATCACTGATGAAGGGTGTCGCGGCGAGCACTGCGCCGAGCGCGACACTGGCGACGATGAGCATAAGCGGCGCACCCGCAAATGGATTGCGGGCCTGGCTGCCGATGACGAAGGCAATCGCGAGCAGCGCGGCATCGCCGGCGAGAAAGGGCCATTTCGGAAGGCGCGGGGTGTCAGCTGGAAGCAAGGGCATGGCGCGCGGCGTTGGCAGAGTTTTTTGCGGCGCCCCGCGATTTTCTCAAGGCCAAAGGTATATTGAAAAGAAAGTTGTGTATGGGATGATATATGTTACAATGTTCCTCCAAGGTGAACTTCTCTCATTATATGCGTATTGAGCGAAGAGAAAGTGGATGCGCACGCCACTATGTGGTGCACGTCGGCGAACCGCGGTTCACGATGGAACTGGCGCTGGATGCGGAGGCGCCGGATAAAATCGGCCGCGGTATCATCCGCCGCGTGTCCCTGCCCAATTCATGGGCCGGCGACTATGGCCGGTGCGCGCAGGCGCTGCTGACTGCGCAGGAATTTTTCCGGCAATCCTTCGGCGAGCCCGCGCCCAAGATGGAATCCCGGCGTTTCGGCCGGTGAGGTTCGTCAGGTGAATTTCGCGGCGATGGCCGCGTGCAGGCGCAGCCATTCGCCCGGGGCGAGATCGTCCTTCCGGCCGGGCGAAACCTGCCGGTGATCAATCATGCGCTCGGCCGTCCACCCATGGCGCATCCAGCGCGGTGTCAGCCATTCGAGGGCGGAAGCGAGCTGGGCTTCGGTGAGTGGCGCGACACGGATGTCGCCCGCGAAGGCGAGGCCGAGCAGGAAGTCATTGCAACGGGTGCGGCCGAGAAATTGCGAGGCGCCGGCGTGCCAGGCGATGTGCTCATCGGGGACGAGCGTGCAGCGCGTTCCGTCGCCATCAATCAGGACATGATAGCTGACCTTACTCGCAGGATCGAGCATGCGGGCGATGGTATCGGCGAAGGATGAAACACTGTGGTGAAACAGCACGCCAAGACGCTCATGCGGCGGAGCCGGGTCGCAATTGGGCGAAAGACGGATGATTTCGGCAAAGGGCATGGGGACTTTTTATGTTCACAGCCGTCGCCAGGCCAACAGGCAGATCCGACCAAGCATGCCGATGCGCAGTCCGCCCTCCAGGGTGAGGAGAACAAGCACCCATTTCAGGCCGCAATTTCGGCGCAACAAGAAGCCGATGAGGGTGACGGCAACGAGGCAGGCCACCTCGGCGCGGCCGAAAGGCTGCAGGAGCAGCACGAACATCCACAGCCAGTAGAATACGAGGCCGGCACTCCAGAAAAACGCGGTGAGCTCGCGCAGGCCCAGTTCGCGCGGATCGGCGCCGCGGGCGATTTGCCTGATGCCGAGGTAGCGTTCGCTGATGAAGAGCTGCCAGAGCTCGAAGAGGAGAAACAGCGGGGCAAAAAAAACGAGCGAAGGCATGACAGGCTAGTGCAGGGGGATTTCGTGCAGAATCTTTCGCGCAGCCTCGTACGCGAGCCCGTCTTCATCGCGCCACCCCACGATGGCTTGGCGCTGCATGTGCAGGAGGATGGGGATTTCGACGGCTTGCACGGGATGAACTTCATGCAAACCTGCTTCCGCGCCAAGGCGGAACACATCATGCCGGCCGGCCACAAACGCGTTGCCGCGCGCCGCCTTTGCCTCAAGATGCCCGTTCGAAATGAACCTCACCGTCGGCTGCACGCTCGGTTATCAAATCCTTTCGCCGAGCGCCCACTTCACCTTTAACATCCTCGTCAATACCGATGCGCAGCAGCGCCTTTTGAGCGAGACCGTCATGTGCACGCCCGAAGTGCCTTCCGAGCGCGTCTCTTCCTCCAAGGGCAACCGTGTGCTTCGCGCTGATGCGCCCGCGGGGGCGTTCGAGCTGCGCTACAGCGCCACGGTCGAGATCATCCGCCCGCCGCTGCCAGCCGAGATCAGGCAGGACAACCCGGGCCGCCTGCCGCTGGCGGTTTTGACCTACATGCTGCCGAGTCGCTATTGCGAAAGCGACCGCTTTACGCAGATCGCCCTCGAGCTGTTCGGCAAAATTGAGAGCCGCGCCGAGCAGGTTCGCGAAATCTGCCGGTGGGTGGATGCCAATCTCGAATACAAACCCGGCGCCACCGATTCGCGCACCTCTGCCTGGGATGTGTGGACCTTGCGCAAGGGCGTGTGCCGGGACTACACCCATCTGGCCATCGCTCTTTGTCGCGCGCTCAACATCCCCGCCCGTTATGTTGGCAACTATGCGGCCGGCCTCGACCCGATGGATTTCCACGCCTGCTTCGAGGCCTATCTCGGCGGCGCCTGGCGCCTCTTCGACCCGAGCGATCAGATCGCGCCGGAAAACATTGTCGTCATTGCCCGTGGCCGCGATGCCGCCAACGCCGCGCTCACGACCATCTTCGGCAAAGTCGCCCCCACCCAGTTCAAGGTCTCCTGCACGGCCGAACCGGGCGCCCTGCCCAGCCCGCAAGTCGCCTGAAGCCCGCCGCCATGCGCGCCTTCGATTCCCTCAGCGAAAAGGAAATCCTCGCGCTCGCCATCTCGCTGGAGGAGGAGGACGGGCGCATTTACGCGGACTTTGCCGATGGCCTGAAGGAAAGCTACCCCGAGCAGGCCGGGAAATTCGCCGCGCTCCGCGCCGACGAGGACGGCCACCGCCACCGCTTGCTCACGCTCTATCGCGAGCGGTTTGGCGAACACATCCCGCTGATCCGCCGGCAGGAGGTGAAGGGCTTCGTCAGCCGCCACTCCTTCTGGCTGGTGCGTCCGCTCGGCCTCAATGCTGTGCGCAGGCAGGCCGCCTTGATGGAACTTGAGACGCGCCGCTTTTACGAGTCCTCCGCGCGCCGCGCGACCGATGCCGGCATCCGCCAGCTTCTCGGCGACCTCGCGGAAGAGGAGCGCAAGCACGAGAGCATCGCCGAAAAAATCGCCTCCGCTGAAATCAGTGGGGAGGAACAGGCGACGGCGCACCGCCTGTTCGTGCTGCAGGTCGTCCAGCCCGGCCTCGCCGGCCTGATGGACGGCTCAGTCTCGACACTCGCGCCGCTTTTTGCCGCCGCTTTCGCGACGAAAAGCAGCGGGGCGACCTTTGCCGTCGGCTTGGCGGCGAGCCTGGGCGCGGGCATCAGCATGGGCTTTGCCGAGGCGCTTTCCGACGACGGCAGCCTCACCGGCCGCGGCCGGCCGCTCCTGCGCGGCCTGGTCTGCGGGCTCATGACCGCGCTCGGCGGCCTCGGCCACACATTGCCCTACCTGATTCCGGACATGCACACCGCCACCTCCATCGCAGTGGGGGTGGTCGCGGTGGAGCTCGTCGTCATCGCCTGGATTCGTAACCGTTTTATGGATACACCATTGCTGGCCGCCATTTTCCAGATCGTGATCGGCGGCCTGCTGGTGTTCCTGACCGGCATCCTCATCGGCAGCTCGTGAGGAGGCGGCGCTGAAGCGAAAAAAGCGGAGGGAGCTCCCGCTTTTTGATGATGAGGGGGCGCCGCGGGCTCAGTTTTTCCTGAGCGTGGCTTTGCTCACGCCGCTGTCTTCTGCGCTCACAGGGATGCGCATGCCATAGAAGCTGCGGTACACAAAGACGAGGCCGACGAGAAAAATGGTCCCGCCGATGAGGTGCTTCATGCCGGGATCCTGCATGGTCACGGCGATTTCCACGGCGAGCAGTCCGAAGAGCGTGGTGAACTTGATGACCGGGTTGAGCGAAACGGACGAAGTGTCCTTGAACGGATCGCCCACCGTGTCGCCCACCACTGTCGCGGCATGCAGCGGCGTATTTTTCATCTTCAGCTCGACCTCCACGATTTTTTTCGCGTTGTCCCAGGCGCCGCCGGCGTTGGCCATGAAAATGGCCTGAAAGAGGCCGAAGAACGCAATCCCGATGAGGTAGCCGATGAAAAAGTAGGGATTGAAAAAGGGGAGGGCGAGGGCGAAACAAAAGACGACGACGAAGATGTTGACCATGCCGCGCTGGGCGTACTGCGTGCAGATTTTCACGACTTCCTTCGAGGCCTCGGTCGAGGCGGTGGCCGCGTCGAGTTTCATGTTTTCCTTGATGTAAACGACCGCGCGGTAGGCGCCGGTGACGACCGCCTGCGTGCTGGCGCCGGTGAACCAGTAGACGACCGAGCCGCCCATGAGCAGGCCGAACAGCGCCTCGGGGTGCACGAGGGAGAGCTTGTCGATCACGCCGCCGAAGGCCCGTTCCAGCATGAGGATGATGCCGAAAACCATGGTGGTCGCGCCGACGACGGCGGTGCCGATGAGCACCGGCTTGGCCGTGGCCTTGAAGGTGTTGCCCGCACCGTCGCCTTTCTCGAGCTGATATTTGGCGTTTTCAAAATCGGGCGTGAAGCCGAACTGCTGCTTGATTTCGTCGGCCACTCCTTTGCGCGATTCGATCTGCGAAAGTTCATAGACTGATTGGGCGTTGTCGGTCACCGGGCCGAAGCTGTCCACCGCGATCGTCACCGGGCCCATGCCGAGGAATCCGAAGGCGACGAGGCCGAAGGCGAAGATCGGCGCGGCGAACTTGATGTCCTCGGGGATCAGGCTGAGCACGGCCGGGTTCTGCGAGAAATGGTAGGCCCCGACCATGAGGATCAGGATCGTCAGGCCCTGCCAGAAGGCGGAGAAATTGCCCGCCACGAAACCGCTCAGAATATTCAGCGATGCGCCGCCCTGTCGCGACGAGGTCACGACCTCCTTCACATGGCGCGACTCGGTGCTGGTGAAAACTTTTGTGAACTCCGGGATGACGGCGCCGGCCAGCGTGCCGATCGAGATGATGGTCGAAAGCACCAGCCACAGACCGGGATGGCCGGCGAGATCGCCGAGCAGCAGATAGCTCGCGATGTAGGTGACGAGGATGGAAACGACGGAGGTGATCCACACGAGGTTGGTGAGCGGCTGTTCGAGGTTGAAGTCCTTTGAGCCGCCATAGAGGAGCTTGCTCATGCCCTCGTTGAGGAGGTAGCTGGCGAGCGACGTCAGGATCATCAGGATGCGCATGGCGAAGAGCCAGACGATGAGCGTGGCGCAGAGCACGGGACTGGCCACGAGCGCGAGGGCGAGGAACGCGATGAGCGCCACGCCGGTCACGCCGTAGGTCTCGAAGCCGTCGGCCGTCGGCCCGACGGAATCGCCGGCGTTGTCACCTGTACAGTCGGCGATGACGCCGGGATTGCGCGGGTCGTCCTCCGGCAGGCTGAAGACAATTTTCATCAGGTCCGCGCCGATGTCGGCGATTTTTGTGAAGATGCCGCCGCAGATGCGCAGGGCGCTGGCCCCGAGCGATTCACCGATCGCGAAGCCGATGAAGCATGGCCCGGCCAAGTCACGCGGCAGAAACGCGAGGATGCAGATCATGAAAAACAGTTCGATCGACACGAGCAGCAGGCCGACGCTCATGCCCGACCGGAGCGGGATGGCCAGCGTGGCGAGTGGGCTGCCGCGCAACGCGGAGAAGGCCGTGCGCGAATTGGCCACGGTGTTGATGCGGATGCCGAACCAGGCCACGCCGTAGCTGCCCAGGATGCCGAGCACCGACGCGGCGAGGATGACGGCGACGTTGCCGGCCGACTGATGGGTGAGCCCGCCGAAATAGTAAGCCATGCAGATGGCGATGAGCCCCCACAGCCCGATGAGAAACTTGCCCTGCTGACCGAGGTAGGTCTTGCATGTCTCCCAGATGATGTTGGAGACGGCGCTCATCGTGCTGTGCACCGGCAGGTTTTTGGTCTGCACGTACTGCCACCAGCCGAAAAGAACCCCGATCGCGCAGACCACGAGACCGAGCATGAGCAGGGCGGGCCCGTTCAGCACGCCATGAAAGAACGATACCGCATTCAGGTCGGGGATTTTGATGTCGGTTTCACTGGCGCGGAGCGATGGAACGGCAAGCGCGGCGCAGGCCACTGCGCCCGACAACTGGAGTTTGCGAAGGGTCATGGGAGACAGGGGTTAGCTGCTGGGTCTGGCAAAGCGGAGTGGGGCTCGCGAGCCAATTCTGGCCAAACAGGGCTGGGTATTTATCCTCGGATGCCGTGACGCTCGGCGAGAATCTGCCGCGTGCGGACCGTCTCCCTGGCGAGTCGCGCGGCGTCCCAGTCCAGCGTGGCGGCGGCCAGCGCCGCCAGCTTGGAAAATTCTTCTTCGTTTAAAAATCCATAGAGCGCGAGCGGCGTGCGGCGCAGCAGGAGATCGTCAAGATGCACGACGGCCTCGGTCGTCAGGATTTTTTTCAGCGCGGCTTTATCCGCATAATCTGGCTCGGGTTCGCGGCCGCCGATGGCGAGATCGCGTGAGTCGGCACGGCGTGCGCGACCGAGCTGAACGAAGAGCTGGTCGGCGACCTGTTCGGCGAAGGCGCGGAAGGTGGTCCATTTGCCGCCGACGAGCGCGTAAACCGGCCAGGGTCGCGTGGCGGTTGCCGGCAAAACCTCGCAATGATGGTTGCGGCTGATGCGGCCGGTGAAGCCGTCGGCGGTGCGCGGCAGCGGTCGCACGCCGCAAAAATGCGACACGATGTGCTCGCGGCCGACACGCAATGCGGGAAAGACATGGCTGACGGAGTCAAGGATGTAGCCGATCTCGTGCTCGTCGCACACAGCCTGCTCAGGATCGTCGATGCGCAGGTCGGTCGTGCCGACGAGCACCTTGCCATGAAGGGGAAAAAACAGGCAGATGCGGCCGTCTTCGTTTTCAAAAAAAAGCTGTTCCCCCTGCGTGGCCGCGAAAAGCTCCGCGTGATCGAGCACGAGGTGAGAACCCTTGGTGCCACCGATGAAAGCGCTCTTTTGACCGAGTGCGGCGTCGGCGAGATCGATCCATGCGCCGGTGGCGTTGACGACCAGGCGCGGCCGCACGCGCAGCTCTGAGCCGCTTTCTGTTTCGCTCAGTACGACGTCGCCGCCCTCCGTGCGCATGGCACCGCAATAATTAAGTGCGAGCGCGCCGGGGTGCAGCGCGCAGGCGTCGTCGATCAGTTCGAGGCAGAGACGCTCGGGCAGTGCGACCCACGCGTCGTAATAGGTCGCGGTGCAGACAATGCCGGGATGGAGCTGCGGCCGCTTGCGCAAGGCCGCGGCCCGCGAGGCAAATTTGTGCCGGGGCAGCACCCGGTCGCGCCCAGCGAAAAGATCGTAGAGCATGAGGCCGACCTTGATGAGCACCGCGCCACGCTTGGAGGGGCTTTCATTGGTGCCGAAAAACTTTTGCGCGGCGTTGGCGAAGCCCGACCAGCGGGAGAAAATCGGGATCGTCGTCGGCAGCGGCTTGACGGCGTGGGGAGCGTTTTTAAGCAGACGATTGCGCTCATGGAGTGCCTCGCGCACGAGGTGGAATTCGCCGTTCTCCAGATAGCGCAGTCCGCCATGGATCATGCGCGACGAGGCCGAGGTGGCGCCGGCGGCGAAGTCGGCCTTGTCCACGAGCAGTGCGTCGACCCCGTTGAGCGCGAGCTCGCGTAAAAGACCGGCGCCATTGATGCCGCCGCCAAGGATGAGCACGTCGGTTGCAAAGGGCTGCGCCTGGCGCAGGCGGGCGAGGGTGGAGGCGCGATCGAGATGCATGGTGGCGGAAGGGAAGCTGCGCGCGTGCGCAGGGGCCCAGGGGCACCCCTGCTTATTTGAAGCGTACAGCCCAGGCAATCTCGCCGCTTTCCGGTGCGGCGAGTTTGATGCGAATGAGATCGCGTTCCTGCTTGAGCGTGGCGGGGACGCTGGCGTTGTGGTCGGTGGGCGCGATTTCAACCGAGTCGACCGCCCACGCGGCATGGCTGGCGGCGATTCTCAGCTCGTAGGGGTCGCTGCCGACCACCTTGCTGCGACCACGCAGGGTCTTGGTCGATGCGTCCCAGGTTTCATCCAGTACATCCACGATGCCCTGTGTGATGTGCCGCGACGTGCTGAGAAGTTGCGGGTGGCTTTGCTCCGGCCGGACGGCGAGCACCACGCATGACCGTGGAGGCACGGTGAGCCGGAGCCGGTCCTGCATGGCGGGAGCCGAAGCATTTTTCCAGTAATCGAACGCCGCGTAGCGCACGCCGGCGGTGAGACCGAGGCGGTCGAGCGGGTAATCGATCCTGGCCGGCGTGTCGTCCCAGTTGAACACACCGATGACATCGCGGCGAACGGGTGTCCGGGTGTCGGTGAGCAGCCAGAGACGCGGGATGGCCTGCTCGAACAGGTCGGCGGGACGCGGGTGCAGGCCATGGCCGGGCATGGTGCGCTTGAGGATGTCCAGCCGCTCGGGCGGCAGGCCGGGCAGCCACTCGCTGCTGAGATTCAGCTGCCCGCTGAGCGCGACCCATGAGCAGAGCGCGCGGGATTGCTCAAGGGGCACGCTGGCCCGCACATAAACGGGGTCGGGGTCGTTGTACCAGACGCGGCCGTTTAAAAAATAATAGCGTGAGCCGAAGGTCGGGCCGCGCAGCATGTTCTCCCAGTTCGCCTTGTTGTCCGGCCCGATGCGCATCGCGTCGACCAGGCCCATCGCCGCGCCGAGGATCCGCATGTTCTGCGGGGTGTTGCAGCCGAGGATGAACGCCTCGCCGCCGGCCGTCTCGCGCAGCAGCTTGAGGCCGTCGCGGAAGGCCTCGACGTTGGTCTTGTCCGGATCATGGAAGACGGCGTCGCCCATGCCGTCGTCTTTGTATCCACTATTTACATACATGAGCTTCGTGCCGGTGCCGGTCCAGAGCCCGTCCACCTTGAGGTAGCGGAAGCCCCAGTCGTGCACGATGCGCTGCACCGTGTCGCGCAGGTGCTCGCGCGCGCCGGGGTTGGTCAGATCGAGGCACGTGCCGCCCCATTGCGTTTCATAGGGCTCGCCCTGGTTGTTCTTCACGAACCAGTCCTGATGGTCCTTGAAAAACGGATCGTAGGAGGTGCCGGCGAAGGGCATGAACCAGAGGCCGGGCGTGAGGCCGAGCGTGCGGAGATGGTCGGCGGCGGCCTTCATGCCGCTGGGGTAGGGTCCGGCGGGGTTGTGCGTGGTGAAGTTTCGCTTCGGCCCGTTTTTGGACACGCCAGCCTGCCAGTGATCGTCGATCTGCACGACGGAAAAGCCGAAGGGCGCGAGATTTTTGGCCGCAAAATCGGCCAGTTTCGCGAGGTGCTGCTCGTCGGCGGCTTCGCCATAGGGCTCGGAATACCAGGTGCAGTAGCCGACGGGTTGCGGATGCAGCTGGACATGGCGTTCAGCGGCGACCGCGTCGGCCCAGGCCTCCAGGCCCAGCCGTGCATCGTCGAAATAGCCGATGGCGAAGGTTTCGAGCTCCTCCGTCTGGCCGGCGGCCAGCGGCAGGCGGCCATAGTCGATCCGGGCGGCCAGCCGCACGCGGTTGTTTTCAACGGAGGAAAACACGATGCCGCTGCCTCGTGCATCGGTGAGCCAGCCGGCGACGATGCCATGCCGGCTCTGCGGATCGGCGAGGGCGAGCCAGACGTAACTGCCGGGATTTTTGCCGGGCGGCAGCAGGCCGCCGGTGCCGAGCGTCGTCAGCTCGGCGGCCGGCCGGCCGAGTCCGGCCATGGCCTGCCACGGCTGGACACTGCGGATGACCCTGGCTTCCGGTCCGCCGTTGTGCAGTGCGGTGCGAAAAAGCGCGAAAGGCAGATCGGGGAAAAGTTCGACCGTATCGCGGCCGCCGTCCGCGCGGGTGACAACTATCGCCTGGCCAGTGCCGAAAACCGGATGCTGGATGTTCACGACCGAGGGGGTGCCTCCCTCAGGGCCAAACTGTCCGTCGGTCAGAAACGCCTGCGGCGATGTTTGCGTGGCGACGGAAAAGCGGCCGGAGGCCGGATCATACTGCACCCGCAGCACGGCATTTTTGATCGTCACCGGTTGGTCCTCAGCAAAGGCGGGCAGGCCCGCAAATATGAGCATCAGGCAAAACGAGGCGAGCAGCGGGGATTTCATGGGCGGAGTGCATCAGGCCGGAGTGCCGAAAAGATCGGCGGCATATGGCAGGAAAGTGAGACCGCTGGCGCAGGCCGATGCAATTCACAAGGTGACCATGCCTGCACGGCTTCGGTCATCGTCGTCCGACTGTCATCCGGGGTGTCAGGGTTCATATGTGGTGCCCGGGACCGGACTCGAAATTGCGATTTTCGCCAACAAGGGGTTTATGCACTGCTTTAATTTTGGTTTGTGTGCGCAGTGCTATCGGCGCTTTCTCCCCGTTGGAAGTAACAGGCCTATAAATTGAAAACGCGGGACGGATTATTGGCGAATGCCTTGGATGGATAAAGAACGGTCTTTCTGTAACTGCCGCACGCATACATGGAGCAAAGTCAACCCAGGTTAAGTGGCCATCGCATCGTCTGTTGGCTGATGAGCGATGGGGGCATCTCGTTCATACTTGCACTGGCTATCTCGATTGTGCTTCTCGGCATGCAGCCGCCTATCACCCAGGCCGTGGACTATCGGTTAATGCACCGATTTTATAAATTTTATCTGCGTACGACAATTTTGTCGGGTGAATTGCCACTATGGAACCCCTACATCGCATTGGGGCGGCCGTTTCTGGCTGACAGTGAAACCGCGACATTTTATCCCCCTAACTGGATTTTCATCCTACTGCCGGAGACGCCGGCATTGTTTGGCTTTCTCACTTTTCATTTTTGGCTCGCGGCGTTTTTTGTCATCAAACTCGCGCGGCGCTGGGGAGCGCCGCACATTGCAGCTATTGTCCTGGCGTTTGTATGGCTGGCCAGCGGGCCTGTCCTTGGCCGGCTGGAAGGCGGCCTGCTCGGGTATTTTTGCGGACTGGCCTACTGGCCGTGCCTTTTCTACCTCGCTGAGCGTTTGCGAGAAAGACTTTGCTGGCAGCACTGGATGGCATTGGTGGTGGCGGTGAGCGGAAGCTTTCTCGGTGGGCACCCTCAATGCTTTTGGCTCATCGGGGTGGCGCTAAGCCTCTATCTCGTGGGCGCGCATCTTGAATCGCCATGGCCGAAAAACGCACTGCGCTGTGCATTATGCCTTGGTGCGCTTGCGGGCGCATACGCATTCGCTCTGTTGCTTTGCGCAGTGCAATTGCTGCCAACCGTAGACCTCGCACTGCAAGGTAATCGTACTGAGCCAAGTATTGGATTTTCCTCATATCTTTCCATGGGCTGGGCCTCGCTTACCTCTTTTTTTGTATCCCAGCCCATTATGGAAGGCTGGCCGGATTCAAATCTACATATTGGTGTCATTTGCACATTGGCAGGTCTTATTGGCCTTGGCCGATGGCGCGACGTCCGTGTGCGTGGTTTATGGCTCATGGGCGCTGTTGGCTTTGTCTTGGCGCTCGGCCAGCGCACGCCATTGTTTGTCATGATGTTCCATATTCTTCCCGGAATGGGCCTATTCCGGGTGCCGGGCCGTTATGCCACTTTTTCCGTTTGGGCTCTTCTCATGGCTGCAGTGATCGCCTGGAGAGATGGAAGGGTGCCTTTGCGGAAGGCCATGGCCGTATTGATCCTGCTGATGGCCGGTACAGCTTATGTCATATGGGCTGGCGATGAGCCCGGCCATAGCGCGCTCGTCATTGCGGTTCTGCTGACAGGGCTTGCGTTATTGGCAGTATGGCATTCCCGGTGCGCAGTCATAGTGGTCGGACCAGCGGGCCGGAGCATGCTGCTTGCCTTGATATGTATTAATTCGGCGGCAGGCGCTGTGGACATGTGGTCCTACTATCAACACGGTGGAGTGAGCCGGAAAGGAGCGAAGATTGCCGATGCAGGAGCGAAGATGGTCGATATATTGCAGAAAAAGAACCTCTACCTGCCCAATGGCGTGCCGCCGCGGTTGTTTGTGCCATCTTACTTCGCGCAAGCCGGCGGTGACATCAAATATAGCTTTAGCAGCGTGGCTGGCTATGGAGCACTCACTTCGATGCGGGTTTGGTCTTACTTGTATGCTGGCACTGGCTTGCCGGTGGAATTTCTTCAGAACACTTATTTATCGAATGATGCGTATCGTGCCGGACCGTTTCCATTTCCCGGCATGAACATTGTTGCAGGCTGGCGCAACGGTTCACCAGGGGGCCTCTTCTTCAATCCGCATCCCGGGGAGCGGGCCTATTTGATTTATGCATGGGAACAAGTGCCTGACTGGGCATCGGCCTTGCGACGTATGGTGCGGGATCACGTTGATCCCATGAAACTCGCTTTGCTCGAGGCACCGGCCACAGGCCCGGCGGTGACGGCTGGAGATGTTGACGGCAACGAGACAGTCATCGATGCATTTCATCGCAATTCGATCGAGATGCATGTGCGCAGTCCGCAACCGGCGCTCCTGATTGTTGCGGAGGCTTGGTATCCAGGCTGGCGTGCGACCGTCAATGGCGTGCCGGCCGAGGTGCTTCCCGCTAACGTCTGGATGCGGGCCGTGCGTGTACCTGCGGGCGAAAGCCGGGTTAAAATGTATTATCTCGAACCAAGCTTAGCACTTGGCGCAGCTATTAGCTTGGGCGCGCTGTTGGTGCTGGCGGCTGTTGGCTGGCGACTGCATCGAAAGAAATTGGCTGCGAGTGGAGGATTGCCGTGAAGGCCGATCTGGTGCCCGGGACCGGACTCGAACCGGCACGACCTTGCGGCCAAGGGATTTTAAGTCCCCAGCGTCTGCCATTCCGCCACCCGGGCGCACGGCATGCGGCCATCGTTATGAGCGTGCGCCCGAGCGTCAATCACGCCGGCGTGCCCTTGCCTTGGAAATGAACCTTGCCCGCGGTCGAAGGCGCGCCCAGCGTGCTGCCAGTGAAAATCGGATTTCTCGGTGGCAGCTTTGATCCGGTGCACTTCGGCCATTTGTGCGCCGCACAGGATGCCTATGAGCAGCACCAGCTTGACCGGCTTTTCCTCGTGCCGGCGGCCCAGGCGCCGCTCAAGTCGCATGGCATGCAGTCTTCCGCCGCGGACCGGCTGGAAATGCTGCGCGCGGCAATCGAAGGGGACGCGCGTTTTGAAATTTCCGACTACGAGTTGCGCCAGGGCGGGGTGAGCTACACCATAGACTCTGTGCGCCATTTTCACGCGCAATTTCCGCATGACCGGTTGTTCTGGATTATCGGAGGCGACCAGCTTCCCCAATTGCCCTGCTGGAAGGACGTGCGTGAGCTCGCCGCCTTGAGCGAATTTATTTTTCTGGAACGTCCCGGACATCCCGTGGCGGCGCCGCCCGAAATACCCGGCTTGCGGCTGCACCGCTGTGCCGGGCATCTGCTTGAAATCAGCTCGACCGAGTTGCGCGAGCGGGTCCGGCGTGGCCTGCCGCTCGGCTGCTTTGTGCCGCACAAGACGGTTGTCTATATCACGAAGAAGGGACTCTATCGCTAACCCGATGAAAAAATCCGCCAAAACGCCCGCCGCCCTCAAACTCGTGCAGCTCTGCTGCCAGGCACTCGACGCGAAGAAAGCCGAGGACCTGCAGGTGCTCGATGTGCGCGCCCAGTCGTCGATCACCGATTACCTCGTGCTGGCGACGGGCACATCGGAGCCGCATTTGCGGGCGTTGCGCATTGAACTGGAGAAGGCGCTCGACGGCGCGCGAACACGCATTTTAGGCATCGAATCCGCGCAGGAAAGCGGCTGGATCGTGGTGGATGCCTTTGACGTGATGGTGCATGTGTTTTCGCGTGAAGCGCGCGGACACTACGCGCTGGAAAACCTGTGGAAGGATGCGGTCGAGGTGCCGGTGGTCGGACTGGCTGTTGCATCCAAGCGGCAAAAGAAGGCTCCGCGAAAGACAAAATCGGCGAAGAAATAAGCTACAGCTTCTTAAGGAATTATAAATTAGGCTGTTAGCCATTGGCCGCGCCGCCGGTGTGAAATTCCCGTTTTTAAGATGGAGAACCGGCGCTTGGACTTGAGTCCGTGGTCATGGGCTGATTGGCTGGCTGCGCCCGATTTACGGGCGAATATCATCATCATTCATACTCCCATGCATCATGAAAACCCCACAAAATTCCACGCGGGCGTTTACCCTTGTGGAAATTATGATCGTCGTGGTCATCATCGGCCTGCTGGCCGCTCTGGCCATCCCCGCCTTCAGCAAGGCGCGTCAGATTACACGCGAGAAGGCGATCACCAATAACCTTCGGCAAATCGCGGCGGCAGCGCAGCAATATTTGCTGGAGCAAGGAACCCCCTCTGTCGCCTACAGTGACATCATTGGCGGTTCCATGGACAAATACATCCTCGACATACAAACAGTTGCGCAGGAGAATTACTCCACTCTGGTGATCAATAACACCGATACAGAAATCATGGTCACCTCTTCAGTTATCACAGTGACATTCGATCTCTGATTTCAGACATCTCGTTTGCGTTTAGCTGGGCGGGTGGGATTAAACTGAGCCGTTTGCAAATCATATAGGCACTTATACCTAGATGGCTTTTGCGCCTTTTTGACGAGCGAGATTGAATTTCTGCTTGTGCTGAGGCTGGAATCTGATTTCAAAGTAAAAAGCAATCAGTCCACTTGTGGGCTTCGTAAAATCACATCAATATCATCCATCCATCATGAAAAATCGCAAATCTCCAGCCAAGGGCTTCACCCTTGTCGAAATTATGATCGTCGTGGTCATCATCGGCCTGCTGGCCGCCATGGCCATTCCGGCCTTTAACAAGGTCCGCAAAGCTTCACGCGACAAGACGATCGTTAACAATCTTCGTCAGATATCGGCCGCCGCCCAACAGTACATGCTCGAGCAGGGTGCGTCCTCCGTATCCGAAGGTCAGCTCGTTGGCACCACCACCGACTATTACATCAAGAGCATTACGTCGGTGGCCACTGAGAATTACGGCACGATAACGATTAACAATACCGACACTCAGGTTTCAATTAGCGACATTGACGGAACTGTCACATTTAATCTCTGAGCGAAGTTTCTTTTACACAGAAAGCCGTTTTCTTCGAGAAAACGGCTTTCTTTTTTTATGGATGAATCATTTTCACCGATGGCAGCCCCGCCTCCTTTGACTTGGGCGCGGCTGTGGCGGTGGCAAATGGCCCTGGCGTTGTTCGCCACGATTCTGGTCGGCGCGGCCCGATTTCGTTTTCTAAGCGAATATGAAGCGAAATGGCTGCTCCTGAAAGGTGGTTACTGGCTGATTGCAGGCACGACTGGACTCTTCGCCTTGTTCCTATGGAAGCGGCTCGCGGCCATTGAATGGTCGAAGGCCGCCTGGAAGACCCATCGGGCGGGAATTGTTTGTGTACTGCTTTGTGCGCTATTTTTGCAGATCCATGAAAAGCGCACCTATAAGGTGCTTTTCGATGAATTCGTCATCGACGGAGTGGCGCGCAACATGCACTTCAATCGCGAGGCTACTTTCCCCACGCACGCCCATTACATCAATGGCCGGATTACCATTTTTGGGAATGGCCTCGATAAGCGGCCTTTTTTTTTCGCCTTTTTGCTGTCGCTGGTGCACGACCTCACGGGCTATCGCGAGGCCAATGCCTTTTATCTCAACGGTGGCCTCGCAGCTGTACTGCTTGCACTGGTGTATTTATTCGGCTTTCGGGCCGGCGGAGTGCGCTATGGCTGCCTGGGAGTTCTTCTGCTGACGAGTCTGCCGCTGCTGGCGCAAAACGCCACCGGCGGCGGATTCGAGGTGATCAATCTGGTGATGATTTGCGGACTCTTCCTGGCGGGGGCCGACTATCTGCGTTCGCCGGGCGTGCAAGGGCTGGATCTGTTTGTTTTTATTGCAGTGCTGCTGGCGCAGGCGCGGTACGAGTCCATTCTTTACACTTTGGTCGTGCCGGTTGTCGTGCTGGGTAAATGGTTCCGCACGCGGGAGGTTGGCCTGACCTGGGCTTCTTCACTGGCGCCATTGCTGCTGCTGCCCTGCCTGCTGGTCAACAAGATCGGCTTTGGTGATCCCAGCCGCTTTCAGCTCAAGCCCGGTCAGACGGCTTTTGCCCTGGCCAATTTTTATGACAACTTCAGCCACGCGATCGTTTATCTTTTCGGCTGTAACTTTAACGAGACGAATTCCCTGCTTATCTCCGTGGCTGGCATTATTGCGCTGGTGTTTCTTGTCATGTTGCTTGCGCGAGGCTTCACCGGGAGTGTGCGCACAGGCAGCAGCGATACAGTGCTGGCCTGCATATTGGCCGTGGTTTTCGTCAACACCGTCATCGAGTTCTCCTATTTTTGGGGCCATTGGGATGACGCGATGGTCTCGCGGTTTTCGCTGCCGCTTCAACTTATGCTGGTGCTCGCCGTGCTCCGTGTATTGCGAGAGTTTTTGAAGCATCGTCCCTTGCCACAGCCCGTCCTGCTGGCCGCAGTAACCTGGATACTTCTTTTCACTGCTCCGGTTAATGCCCGCCACTTTGCCTCCGGCGACATTTACACGGCCCAGGAATATTCATGGTTTCACGATTATCTCGCGACAAAATCTCCGGCGGAGACATTGAGCGTCACGGCTTCATCGCTTGGGCCGATTTTGCAGGGTTATCCGGCCATTTCCATCGACGCGGCCAAGGCGCTAAAATGGCAGCTCAAAGCCTGCCTTGAGGGCGGATTTTATCGGGAAATCATCATCTTGCAGCGTTTCCAGATCGACAATCAAACCGGCAAGCTGGTCGAGAAGGGCCCCAGCCAGCTGGGCGATGGCTTTGTTCTCCAAACGCTGGCTGAGCTGCATGCACGGCCGAATGTTGTTTCACGCATCAGCCGGTTCATCGATGTGAAAGGCGAGGTCAAGCCGCCGCCGCACTTCGATGAAGAAAAACCGCCTTTTGAGGATGATGATGCATTGGTGGGGCATCTGCTGCGAAAGCTGCCCTGAAATTTGGAATTATGCAGCCGTCACTTATGGGCGCAGGGCGAGGGGGCCGTGGCCGAGAGTCCTTTGCGAAAAGCGTTCAATGGCTCATGAGTGACCATACGGTGGCGCTTGTCCTGGCCCTCGCCGTTTCGGCCGTGTTGCTGGGCATGCGGCCGCCGGTAACCCAAGGGGTGGATTACCAGCTTGGCCATCAATTCTACAAATTTTATCTGCGAGAGTCGGTTCGTTCGGGCGAGTGGCCATTGTGGAACCCTTATGTCTCACTCGGACGCCCGTTTCTGGCCGATATCGAGGCGAGTGTCTTTTATCCGCCGAACTGGATATTCATCGCGCTGCCGGAGATCCCTGCCTTGTTTTTATTCCTGACGTTCCACTTCTGGCTCGCCGGATTTTTTTTCATCAAGCTTGCACGGCATTGGGCTGCGCCGCGTGAAGCGGCCATCACGCTTTCGTTTGCCTATTTGATGTCCGGGCCGTTGCTTGGGCACTTGCAGGGCGGTTTGCTCGACTACTTTTGCGGGCTCGCCTATTGGCCGTTGCTTTTCTATTTTACCGAGCGTTTGCGCGAAAAGATTTCCTTGCGGCATTGGCTGATGCTGGTGCTGGCTGCGACCGGTAGTTTCCTGAGCGGGCACTTGCAGTGCTTCTGGCTGAGTGCTGTTGCCTTTGGTTTTTATCTTCTGGGCTCCCACCTTGGACGGCCATGGGGAAGGAACATCCTATGCGGGTTGCAGTGCATCGGGGCACTTGCTGGAGCCTATGTTTTTACGCTGATTATATGCGCTGCGCAGCTGCTACCGCTGCTTGATCTAGCACTGCAGGGAAACCGCACCGCGCCGAGTTTGTCGTTCTCGGCTTCCGGTGCGATCGATTGGGGGACCCTTACCTCGCTTTTCGTGTCGCAGCCGAATCGCTCAACCCTGACGTGGTGGGATTCAAATTTGCATGTGGGCGTCATTTGCACACTGCTTGGGGCGCTTGGTTTGATGCAATGGCGCGAGGCGCGTGTTCGTGGCTTGTGGCTCATGGGAGGCATGGGCTCAATGCTCGCTCTGGGCGGGCACACACCGTTGTTCGCCGCGATGTTTCATCTCCTCCCGGGGATGAGCGCTTTTCGCATGGCATCGCGTTATGCCGCGTTCCTTTCGTGGGCTTTTCTGCTGGCTGGCGTAATTGCGTGGGCGAAAGGGAAATTTTCTCTGGGGAAAACCTTGCTGGCCCTGGCCATCTTGGTGGCGGGAACGATGTATGTTGTTTGGACCAGTGACAGGTTTTGGCACAGCGCGTTGGCCAGCGCGGCGCTACTGGTTGGACTTACTCTGCTCACATTGTGGACGGCGCATCGTGACAGGGGAGGGATCCTCGCGAAAAGCCGGCTCATATGGCTCGTTTTGATCTGGGCTGGCTCGGTGGCCGCGGCCGCGCACATGTGGGCTTACTATCAGCATTATGGCGGCAAAACCCATGAGGCGGAAGTCGCCAGCTTGTTGCATAAGCGGAACCTTTATCCGCCCAATGGTGTGCCTCCGAGGCTCTTTTTGCCACCTTATCTGGTCAAGGCCAACAGTGGCATGAAATACGGGTTCAGCAGTGTGGCGGGCAATTTGGCGCTTACTTCGATGCGGGTTTGGACCTATCTCCATATCGGCACAGGTCTGCCGGTCGGCTTTTTTCAGAATACTTATCTGCCACTTAATGCCTATCAGGCGGGGCCGTTTCCATTTCCGGGCATGAACATCATCGTCGGAGCGCGCAAAGGCGACCGGAATCTTTCCACTAATCCGCAGCCCGGAGAGCGTGCTTATCTGGTCTATGCATGGGAGCAGGTTCCTGACTGGTTTACGGCAATACAACGCATGGTGCGGGACCACGTCGATCCGACAAAAATCGCCTTGCTTGAAGCACCGTCGGCTGGGCCGCCCTCTGTGCCTGCGAATCCGGGCCACGGCCACGCAGTTATTGAATCCTTCCATCTCAACTCCATCGCGCTGAGCGTGGAAAGTTCCGCCCCGGCCCTTTTAGTGGTCGCGGAAGCGTGGTATCCCGGCTGGAGGGCAACCGTCAATGGCCTGCCGGTCGAGGTGTTGCCGGCCAATGTCTGGATGCGTGCAGTGCGGGTGCCTGCGGGTGTGAGTCAGGTCGAGTTGCATTACGTCGAGCCCAGCCTCGCCTTAGGGGGAACCATTAGTTTATTAGCCTTGGCCGTCTTGGCATGGATTGCCTCGCGGGCACGGGAATCGCAGGCTTGAAGGGCAAATATCCGCCGGGCAGGGGCTCTGCTCAATGTGGCACGACCACGATTTGCTGCGTGGATTCGACCCAAACCGAGCTCGCCTCGGGGCTGTCCTGAACCTTGGGCTTAAAGCTGGCCGAATCGAACCAGAAATCGGAATGGACGGACACCATTTGGCCTGCGGCAGCAATTGCAAACTGGCGTTGAAGTTCGCGCCGTGTGGCAGGCTTAGTAAAGCCATCCCAATAGGGATGCTGGGGCGGAGGATATAGCCAGGGTGCGGACACGCCCACATGCAAGCGGTCGTCCGTCAAATGCAGGAGAGGGGTGGTAAGCACGAGTACTTCATTTTCCGCCAATTGCAGGCGTATATGGTCGGCGTCAATACGCTCAAGCAGCAGTCGATTCTGCATGTCGGGACGCCCGCTGTTGAGCAGGACGATGGTTTCTGAGTGGGTGAAGGGTGCGAGCCGCACCTCTAGTTTCAAGGGCCCAAAGGTGCTGCCCTCGCATTTCATGAGCCAATAACTTGGGTAGTCGAGGAAGTGCGCCGCCAAGGTATAAGTTCGCGGATTACTGGTTTGCATAAAGGCGCGAAACTCCGCCGAAGCCAGCCACGTGTAAACGATGGTCCAGCCGGCGGCGCACATCGTCAGCAATTTCAGCATGCCATGCCTTCGCTTCCCCGATGGCAGGGCGAAAATCGCCATGAGGCCGATGGCTGTTACCACGGTCCAGCCACCAAAAAATTCAGTGATGTAACGGGAGGAAGTTCCCATATAGCACAAAAGCAAGCCTCCGTTTATCAGCAATGCTCCGCTGGCAGCACCCGAGGTCCATTTCAGTGCACGAATGCCAACCTCATCCCGCCGTTGCCAGATCCAGCCCAAGGCGATGAAACCCGTGAGCTGCACCGGCAGGGCAAGCAAGGCCCCGTGCATTCCTTCAGTGGGTGCGTGGTGCGTTGGAAGATAGTCCGGCCACACCCACTCCACGAAAGGAAAATAAGGGGTGAGTTTGGGCAGGGAAAATATATATAACCAGAGGTTGAACGGGATGAAGCTTGCACTGAAAAATGACAAATCCGGCGTCTCTATGCCCCAAAGCTGGTAGCTTTGCCCGAATTCCAGAAAATTTCCGAAACGCGCATGATTGTAGAGCAGCAAAGCGATTCCGCCCAGTGCGGTGATTATCCCCGCGGCGAGCATGGTTGGCCAGGGCCAGCATTTTGTGCGGTCGCCCCGGCGGCCGGATAAGAACAGCAGCCCCACGATCCATCCGGCGGTGAACACGTAGGTCGGCCGCGCCCCTAGCAGGAAGGCCAGGCTGAATCCGGCCCCCACGGCCCAGCGCGTTCGGCCGCCAGAAGTGTGGCAGCGCCAAAAAAAGTAAATCGTCCACCAGAGGCACGCAACAGCGGTGACGATCGGCAGCTCCCAAAACGCCGGCCGGCGCAACGTCACCGGCAGCCATGCGGCATGCATGGAAACGAATAGGATCAGCCCGAGCTTGCAACCGGACAACTGCGGAAAATAACGCTGGCGGATTTCCCATAATAGCAACGCCAGCCCGGCCAGCCCACCAATCGCAAATGCACCGACAGCAAGTCGTTGCGGCAAGTGCTCACCAGCGATTACGCGCCATGGCAGCATCAGCAGAAGTGCCGGGGTCGGACCGAAATAGAGATAATATTTCTTCTGATATAGGCTTGCATCCAACAAGCGATAGGCGGCGTTTTGGTTTGGATCGAAAGGATCCTTGAGTTTGAGTAATTCGGGGGCCGGTGTGACAGACAGGTAGGTATGCCCTTGCAGAAATCCATCCGTGAGATACTCGTAATGGTGCCAGACGCCATTGCGCTGGGAATCCCACGGCGCAACGCCATTGACGATCCAAAACAGCAGGGCGCTGGCGGCGGCGAAACCGAAAAAAAGGCCGATGGCAGGGCGAACTGGCGGCTTGGGCGGAGTCGTGATCATGGCGGCGCGGGCTGGCCGTTGGTGGAAAAAAGATGGACCGCTAGCTCAGGGCTCGAGGTTGATTCGATGGGGGCGTCTTTTGGTGCTGGCAAATTGAGGCGCGCGGCGGCGAGTCGCACCAGGGGTTGGCTCCAAGCCGAGTAGGCGATGGCGACGAACTGCTCATGGGACACGGAGCTATCGCCCGCGAGCAATCGTGCGGCGAGCGCGGAGGGCGTGCTGGAAAGTTTGCGCCATTCAGCCAGCGCAGTGTTGTGTGCACCTGCACGCCAGAGTGCGAGTGCCGCCACGGCGCGCAGGTTGGGTTCGCTCGCGCCCGGCCTGGCGAGAAAATGCCGGCAGGCTTGCCGCCAGTCAGGTTCATCGCCGGGCTCCGCGGCATTGGCGAGAAGCAGGTTGAAGTAGCTTGCGACTGCGACCGGCAATGCGGCGGGATGCCATGAGCGCAGTGCAAGGGTCGCGCGAGCTTCTGTCCAGGCAATGTCGCTTTCGCCAACGCTGGCAGCGGCTCCGGCAAGGAGGGCATGATCTTCCATGAAAGTCTCATGATCGCGCACTTCGTCAAAATTTGAGAAGGTCACTGCCGCCGCCAGGATTAAACCCACTGCCAGCGCGGATTTCTTTTTGCCCTGCCAGTTTCGCCAGAAACCGGGCCGGGCGAGCGCACCGCCAGCGAACAGACACAGTAGTGAAGCGAGTGGCAGGCGAAAACGTGCACTCACGAAAAACAGCAGCACCGATGCGGCATAGGCGCTTGCCACCAGCATGAGGCTCCAGGCGATCCTCGGAGACTCAGAGGCAAATCGGGCCGCCCCGGCCAGGCCGAGCACGAAAAGGATGCCCCATGAGAGCGGATTCCAACGGAGCCAGGGTGAACGGGCTTTGTGAAACGCAAAGGTCTTGTTGTTGTATTGCTCCCAATCGTTGAGCAGGGCGTAGGTCTTGCGTGCCATCAACCCCAGCCATGCGCCAGGATGTGAGAATACATAACCCAGGAAGCGCTGTCGCCAGTGGGCGTTCATCGCGGCGATGTCCGTGGGCGGCTGCTTCGTTTCCTGTTGAAAAAACCAGATTGATTCGCCGCGTGCTGCGTTGCCGGCGGCAAGCGCGGGCGGCACGTTTACCTGTTGCAGGCTTATCTCCTGTATATAATAACGGCCATTGGCGCCCGGCCGATTGGCCGCCCAGAGATTGTAGGCGCCCTGCCACGGCAGGAAGCCGGCTGCATGGCTTACCTGCCACTGCCAGAGGCTCATTGCGGCGAACAGCCCGGCCCCCATGAGCGAGGCGGCGGTGTTGCGCTGGCGAAACGTTGATGTGCTTGCGCGTGCGAATGCGAGCACAGGCAGCATGAACCACACAAAAAGAAAATTGGGCCGGGTGAGCGTGGCCATCGCCCAGCATATGCTCGCGGCGGCCCAAGGGTGCGGCGCGCCGGGTGCATCGAGTGCGGCGGCGAAAAAGTTAAGTCCGAACAAAAAAAGCGTGAGGGAGGGCGTGGCGTCGAGTGCCTGTGTGGCGTAGTGCACAAAGACCGGGTGCAAAGCGTAGAGCAAACCGGCCGCCCAGGCCGCACCGTGGCCAAACCATCGTTGCGCGAGCCGGGCCACGAGCAGGGCGTTGAGCGCGTGCAGAACCACACCGAGCAGGAGTGCCGCCGAAAACAAACCGGCCGCGGGCACGCCCAGCCAGCGCAGTCCGGCCAGCGCAAGGGCATAGCCTGGTGCGCGATAAAATGGTTCAGCGGGCAGAGTCCCATGAAATATCGTCTCGGCTAGGGCGAGATTTTCATGTTCATCCAGAACCGGAACGCGACCGAGCGGTGTATCCAGATACCAGTTGAGTTGACCGCAGCCGTAGGCAAAGGCGATGGCCGCAGGCACAGTGAGACACCAATGCCCGCGGGGCTTCGCCGCGGACGCGGCAGCGGGAACGGGCGGTGCGTCGGCCATGCGCGAAAGTCCTGCCATATCATCGTGGACTGGCGTTGCGGGCAAGCCGGGAGATGAAGCGGGTGGATTGCGCGCGGCCTGCGCATGTTTGGGACGGACAAATCTTGACGGTGGCGCGCGGTGGCGCGCATCGTGCGCGGATGGAGCCAGCGAAGCCGCGTTTCTCGAAGTCCTTGCTGTGGAAACTTGCGGCACTGGCTTTGCTCGTGGCCGCAGCCGGGATTTTTGTTTTGCGCGGGGTGGACTTGCGGGCGCTGTTTGACGGAACGATGGGGCGCATCAGTGCGGCCGGGCCGCTGGTGTTTTTTACCGCGATGGCGCTGTTGCCCGCAGTGGGTGCGCCGTTTCTGGCCTTTACGCTCACGGTCGGCCCCGCCTTCAGGTCCCAACTGGGCCTGGGCGGCGTGCTGGCGGCGTGCGCCGCCAGCCTCTTCGTCAATATCACCCTGACCTATTGGCTGGCGCGATGCTGGCTGCGTCCGTGGCTGGAAAAACTGGTGGTTCGCTACGGGTACAAGGTCCCGCAGGTGGCGCGCGCGGATCAATTTGAGATGACGCTTTTGCTGCGCATCACGCCGGGCCCGCCGTTTTTCCTGCAGAATTACCTGCTCGGGCTGGCGAAGATTCCCTATCCGCTTTACGCCGCCGTGTCATTGACGGTGGTGATGATGCATACGACGGGGCTGGTGATTTTCAGTGAAGCGCTGGCGCACGGCCGTGGCAAGGAAGCGGTGCTGGGAGTGAGCCTGTTCATCGCCGTGCTGCTGGTGATCCATATTGTAAGACGGCACTATGCGAAGCGAAACACCGGAACTGTTTGACGGCGGTGAAGCCGGGGGCCGCGCGGAGAGTGTGAGCGAATTCACTCGCCGGGTGAAGACGCTGCTGGAAGGCGGTCTGCGGCCGGGCTGGGTGCGGGGAGAAATGTCAAACCTGCGGACGCAGGCGAGCGGCCATGTGTATTTTTCGCTGAAGGACGCGGGCGCGCAGCTTGCCTGCGTGTTGTTTCGCGGCGACGCGGCCCGGCAGACGGTGGCGCTGCGCGACGGCGCGCAGGTGCTGGTGTTCGGGGAAGTCAGCGTCTATGAATTGCGCGGGCAGTATCAATTGGTCGTGCGGGTGGTGGTGGACGACGGGGTGGGACGCCTGCAGCGCGAGTTCGAGGCGCTGAAGCGGCGGCTGGCGGACGAGGGGCTGTTTGACGCAGCGCGGAAAAAGCCCCTTCCCTCCATGCCCGCAACAGTGGGCTTCATTACCTCTCCCACGGGTGCGGCGGTGCGGGACTTCATCCGCATTTTGCAGCGGCGAGGCTGGGGCGGGCGGCTGGTGGTGCTGCCGGTGAAAGTGCAGGGCGAGGGCGCGGCACCGGAGATGGCCGAAATGTTGAAATTCGCGGAGGAGCTGGAGGTTTTTGATCTGCTGGTCATCGGGCGCGGTGGCGGAAGTCTGGAGGACTTATGGGCCTTCAATGAAGAAGTTCTGGTGCGTGCGGTGGCGGCGTGCGGCGTGCCGGTCATCTCGGCGGTGGGGCATGAGATCGATGTCACATTGTGCGACTTTGCGGCGGCGGTGCGGGCGGAGACGCCGAGTGCGGCGGCCGAGCTGATTTCGAGCCAATTTATCGACGGGGCCGCACGCGCCGCACAGGCGCACGCCGCCTTGCGCGAGAGCGCGGGACGTGCGGTGGAGCGGGCGCGTGAGCGGCTGGATCATGCACGCAGCCGGCTGCGGTTGCTCGCGCCGGCGGCCCAGGTCGAGCGCGGCTACCTGCGGCTGGATGATCTGACGAACCGGCTGGCGGCGGCGCTGCGCGCAGCGGCGGAGGCGAAGCGGGCGCGGCTGGCGGAGGCGAGGGCGCGGCTGGCGCTGCATTCGCCCGAGGCGCGGGTGCGGCTCGAGTCGCACCGGCTGCTGGCGTTGTGGAAGCGTCTGCAAGCGGCGAGCCCGACGTCGGTGCTGAAGCGGGGGTTTGTGATTTTACGTGATGAGCGTGGCCAGCCGGTGCCGCGGCGAACCGGGGTGCGGAGCGGCCAGCGGTTGACGGCGGAGTTTGGCGACGGCGAGGCGGGGTTGCGGGCAGAGTGAGCAGGGTTTTGCCGTCCGAAATTCCCGGCAGCGCGGCTGGAATATTTGCGAATGGTGGTTACTCTTATAGACTGAAATGAAATTCCCCCTGATGGCCGTGTTTTTTGCGCTGGCGGTTGCCGCCTGCGCCCAATCCGAAATGAAACCAACCCAATCCTCCGCCTCTGCGACCAATACCGGTGCCGCCTGCAAGGTCGACGGCACGAAATCCGCCTGCGGCCTGCCTTCCCATGCGGTCATCGACATGACCAGGGCGAAGGTGCAGCACACCGACGCCGAATGGCAAAAACTGCTCACGCCGGAGCAGTTCGATGTCACCCGCGAGCAAGGCACCGAGCCGCCGTTTCACAATGCATATTGGGACAACCATGCCGACGGCGTTTATTTCTCCGTGTGCAGCGACACCCCGCTTTTTGACAGCCGCGACAAGTTCAACAGCGGCACCGGCTGGCCCAGCTTCACCAAGCCCATTGAGCCCGCGTTTGTCGGGGAGACCACGGACACCACTTACGGCATGGAGCGAACGGAAGTGCATTGTGCCGTTGATGGCGCGCACCTTGGCCATGTCTTCGACGACGGCCCGGCGCCGACTGGCCTGCGCTACTGCATCAATTCTGCTTCATTGCGTTTTGTGCCGCGCAAGCAATATGAAGAATGGGTTGCGCAACACAGCGATACGGTTGCACCGTCGGCCACGGCGGCAAAATAAAAGCTCCCTGTCGGGCCGGGTAAAGCTGCTGCTGGCGGTGAACAGCACGCCCGCACCGCCAGTGGGCTGGCTGATGAAGGCCTTGCAACAATGGCGGTTCGAACCCCCCACTTGCCAAGGAAGGCCAGTGCTGGTGCGGGTGAGCCAGAAATTCAAGTTCGAGCCCCCACAGGCTGAACCGATTGTGGCGCCATGAACAAAGCCGCTGGCCAGACCACCGGCCTCATGCTACAATATCGTAATCAACCCCGATCGTATCATGAAGACGATAGTCTGGATTTATTTCGTGTTGGGCCTGCTGGTTTCCCCGCTTGCGATGGCCCGTGGCGAAGAGCAGTCGTCCAACAATGCGGAAGGTTATGAGCATTTTAAAATCGACCAGACCTGGCAGGCATCATTTCCCCATGCAGCGGCGGTGATCGGCTTTGGTAGTGGCGAGGCGCATGTGGTCATCGCCGTGGATGCAACCGGTACGCTGACCGACTGCTTGGTCACCGGCTATACGCACCGTGCGTTTGCCGATGAGGCGGTGCGGACGGTCAAAAAGTGGAGATACGAACCGGCGCGCCTGCATGGCGAGCCCATGTCGGTGGTGGCGAAAATCGATTTTGTCTTTGAAAAAGAGGGGCTGACGGTGGTGACGCAAACTCCACAGGAGAACCTTGATTCGCGCTATCACGAGATTGAAAAGAACCAATACTCCTACCGGGTTCATACCCTGAGCGAGTTGGATCATCTTCCGACGCCGGTTCATGTGGTCGAACCGGTTTATCCGACCGCATGGGCGGCGAAAGGGATCGTCGGCATTGTGTCAGTGGAGTTCTACATCGACGAGACCGGCAAGGTAAGAATGCCGGGAGTGGCGAACACCGCGTCGCCGCCGCTGGCGAATCTGGCCATCGACGCCGTGCAGCAATGGCAGTTCGAGCCGGCCACCTGCAAAGGAAAGCCGGTGCTGGTGCGGGTGAGCCAGGACTTCAACTTCGGCCCCGGAAAGCAGTAAGCCCCGCCTTCGGGAAAATCCGCCGGAGCCGGTGGGCTTGGTCTCAGTGGGGAGGCATATCCAGCAACAGACGCCAGCGGGCCGACTGCTGGCCGGCCGTGTTGCCGAATTTCGCGAGCAGTTCGCGGAACTGTGCATCGTCGCCATGGCGGAGCGCTTCCGCGAAAAGCGGGAGCAGGTCCGTGCGGCCGCCGGCCACGAGATCGCTTTTGATCCAGGGCTTGTCCGGGTCGGCGTAAGGCGCGAGATAACGCAGCGCTGCGCGCAGACTGCGGCCGTCCTTGGTCGCGTAGCCCCACCAGTCAATGTCCACGTGTTCGGCGAGGGTGGCCAGCTTGCAGAGAGCCTGGAGATTGAACAGGGAATAGCCAAGGGACTTGGTCCGGGCGAGTTCCTGCGGCTGGCTGCCATCCGGCATGACCTGGATGGCGAGGCGCTTTTCGAGCCCGTCGGTGAGGATTTTCCGGGCGAAGTCGGTCTGGCCGAGCACGAGGGCGATGTCCGCGGCCTGCATGTCATACCACGAACCATGGTTGTTGGTGGCATGGGCTTCCTCGAGGCCGACGGAACTGGTCGTGAGCCATTTTAAATAAGCGGCAAGCCACTCGCGGAAGGCCTGGTCATCGGCCGTGCTCCACGCAGGAGAACCAGTGATGAGGGAGAGCGTGTCGCAGATTTCGGCCAGGCTGCGCAGGGCCAGGACGCCTTCGCCGCGCCCCTCATTGCGGCCCGGGACGTACTGGCCGAAATTGAGGTTCGGATTCATGCGCGTGGCTGGATTGAGAAACCAGGTGCGGATGAGCAGCGCAGCATGTTCTGCGTACGCTTCCTTGTGGGTGAAATAAAAGGCGAGGCCCAGGGTCTCGACTGCGCTGGACATGCGTCCCCACACGGGTGCATCGGTGCCGTGGTCGACCTCGGGATTGTGTTTCCCATCATGGCGAATGTAGGGCAGTCCGTCCGGCTTGGAGGGATCGGGCCACCAATAGGGCGCCTGGCTGAGGTAGTCGTGTTTGTCGCCGCTGGGCGGCGTGCGCGATTTGTCCATCACGGACACCGGTTGAAATTTCAACGCGCGATCGGCCTCCCCGCGCAGATGTTCAAGCGCAGGTGCCAGCGCGCTGTCGCCTTGGGCGAGGCGGGTGCGCGCGGCGGCGAGCGTGTCCGCATGCAGGGAGTAAACCTGAAGCGGCGTGGTCGCGCCGGCCGCGGTCGCGATGAGCATGAAAGTAAGGAGGAGGGTTTTCATTTTTCAGGGAATTATCGCCACAGGTTTGCGGTCAAACCCGGGATATTGAAATTAACAAAATGACAGGGCTGGAGCCATCGGTCGATGGCGGGAAGGGTGGGTTTGACCGCGGCTGGCGAGACCGAATGGGCGATGGGAGCAGTGAAGCAACCCCAGTATGACGCAAAGGCTGGGAGATTGGATACGTTTGCCCGGATTTTTCACTGATTTTCGGCAGGGGAATTGCTAGCGAAACCATCATGCAGTTTCCTTTGCCATTATCAACAGGCGGATTTTCTCCTTAGGGATTGCCTTGAGGAGCGGCGGAAGTTTCGACTCACACCTCCAGCTTTTCGGTGCCGATTAAAAAATACTGCTTTCTGCTCTTTTTCCTCGTGACGGCTTCCACGCTTCCCGCGCAGGTGCTGCTCGATGACACATTCGGCACGGCTGACACCTCGGGCGATCTGGCGGGCGTTGGTCCGCAGGGCGCCCAAAACCCGCCCGCCTCGGCCACATGGGTTTTGAACAGCACGGATCCCAATGCCAGTGCGATTTATACCAGCGGCTATTTCAATCCGGATCTCGGCGCTTTTGTCCCTGGTTCGCTGGCCCAGACTTTTGCGACCGATCAGAGTGTGAGCGCGTATTTTGCCGGTCCCGGCAATCAGCAGGTGCTCAGCAATGTCGGTGATGCGCTGACCCTGGACTTCGCCTTCACCATGAACACGGTGAACGCCTCTGCGGACGGCATTCGTGTGGCCCTGCTGAATTCAGGCAGCATCAACAGCGATTTTAATTATCAAGTATCGGGCGCCAACAGTGACATTGCCTCTTCCACTTTCGCCAATTACACGGGCGTCGCCGCCTTTTTCGATCCGAGCAATTCCAAGATCAATCTCTATACGCGCGACTCGGGTCCGGGTAATACCACGCTGATTGCCGGCGCCACCAACGCAGCCTACAATTTATTCGCCCCAGCCGGGCCCGGCGGCTTGGGAATCACGGCTGGCACACCTTATCTGGGTACGCTCACGCTTACTTATCAGGGCGTGTCGAATATGGGGGTCTCATTCAGCATTTATGACATGACCGATCCCCTGAACCCGGCCTTGTTGGCCGGCGAGGGCTCTGCCGCCTTCGATTCCCCCGCCTCGTTTGATACAATCGTGCTCGGCGGCCTGAATGGCGCGGGAGATATGACGCTGAGCGAGGTCAGCGTTGTCTTAGTGCCTGAGCCCCCGGTTTATGCATTATGCGCGGGCGGGCTCGCGGTTCTTGCCAGTGTGGGCTGGTGGAATCGCCGTCATACGGCCAAAGCGGCTTGAGAAAATAGCGCGTGGCCTTCTCCCACCCATAAAATAATCTGGCAAAAGAAGATCGGCCAATCCTGCTTTTAAAATTGGGGCTTGTGCCTTGGATGCCCTGTTTTGCCCCCTCCCCAACGCTTGAAGCTTGCCTTTTTGGCCATCAGGAAAAACCTCGTTCGCGATGCGTTTTCCCGTGTCGATTTGGGTTTTTGCCCTGCCACTGCTCTTGCTGCTGGCTGCACCGGTGCTCCATGCCCAGGTGCTTCTGAATGACGACTTTTCTTCCGGCACATCGGGTCCTCTGCCCACCGGGGCTTCGGCGGAATGGTTTTTAAACGGCACCGGCGGCAGTGCGACCTATACGCAGGGCAGTCCAGGTTCGCTCGCGCAGAATTTTTTTGGCGAGAGCCAGAGCGTGAACGCGTATTTCACGGCTCCCACCAGTGCGATAACGCTTAACGTGGGTGAGACGCTGGCAGCGAGCTTTAGCTTTACCATGGCCGGGGCGGCGGATTCATCCGACGGTATCCGGGTTGCCCTCCTCAATTCCAATAATAATCAAATCAGCGCGAACACGGACGTCACCGACCCCGCTTTCACCAATTACACCGGTTATGCCGCTTTTTTTAATCCGAACAATACGTCTGGCGGCGGGCTCTCGACCAATTTATACAGCCGTGCTGCCGGCGGCGGTAATGACAATCTTATCACGGCTAACACCGCCTACACCACCTTGGGCGTCCCCACTTTCACCGGCTCGGCCTTGACCATAGGCGCTGGTACCTACTCAGGCGTGCTTTCGCTGACCTATGTGACGTCGGGCACGATGCTGGTGGCTTTCTCCATGACCGACCCGAGCAGCAACCAGGCGACCTATTCTTTCCTGACTCCGACTATTTCCACCACTTCGTTCGACACGCTTGTCATCGGCGGCATTGATAACGCCGCGACGTCCATGACTCTTAATAACGTCATGGTCTTGGCGACCGTTCCCGAGCCGCCGGTCTATGCATTGTGTGGCGGCGGCCTGGCGGTTCTTGCCTTGGCCGGCTGGTGGAGCCGCCGTCGTGCGGCCCGGATGACTGCCTGAAGGGGTCAGTTAAATTCGCCGCGGCCGTCAGGCCGATCGACCACGGACGGCGTCGGCTCCTCAATGATAGAGCCAGTAACGCCGGCTTTCCTGCTGATAGATCTGGTCGCGGGCGCGCCATTCGGCGAGGAAGGCCTCGACGTTGACCCTGGCGCCGTCGCGCCGCAGGGCTTCATAAAATGCGGTTGAACCGAGGTGCCGGAGAAATCCGCTGGCATCGCCGGTGAGAAACGGATTTTTCGCGCTCCACTTGCACGCCAGTTTCATCAGATAGAAATTCAGCTCGGTCGGCTGCCAGGTTTCCCAGTCGCTCACTTCGACATACACGCCGGTCGCAGGTTTGCCGTTTTTGCCGGGAACCGAGACCAGGCTGAAAGCCAGCCCGGGCAGGTGGAGCGCATTCAGCTCCCGTTCGAGCACGTCGCTCTTGATCGTCGCATGGGAAAGGCCGCGGAAGGGATAGTCATTGCCGATGCCGTGGCGGAAACCGATGTCGAAATGGCTGGCGGGGTCGAAATAAGTTCCCAGCCCGACCATGGGATCGCCCACACAGGCGGCGAAGTCCGGCACGCGCGGCGAAGTCGGCACCCATCTGAGCCCTGTCTCAGGCCAGCGCATGCTGCGCCGCCAGCCGCGCATCGGAATGATCGTGAGCCTGCCGCGGGCCCGCACGGTTTCCGGCACGTCGAGCACGCCGGGCGCCTCCTTGGCCATCAATGCCAGTTCGCCGATGGTCAGTCCATGCACGTAGGGCACGCAAAATGCCCCCACGTAACTCGTCAACTGCCGCTCAAGCAGCGGGCCGTCCACCTTCAGGCCGCCCAGCGGATTGGGCCGGTCGAGCACCACGACTTCCACTCCGTTTTCAAAGCAGGCCTCCATCGCGACCTTCATCGCGCTGACAAAGGTGTAACTGCGCACGCCGATGTCCTGCAGGTCGATGACGAGCGCGTCGATGCCTTTGAGTTGTGCTTTCGTCGGCTTGTGCGAGAGGCCGTTGTAGAGAGAAAATATCATCAGCCCCGTCCGCGGGTCGAGATGATCGGGGTAGGGCTTTTCGGCTGGCAGCTCGTTGTAGACGCCATGCTCGACGCCGAAGAGCGCGACCAGGTGCACATTGGGTGCGCGGCGCAGCACATCGATCGTGCTCACACCCTGGCGGTTCACGCCGGCGGGGTGGGTGAGCAGGCCGACGCGCTTGCCGGCGAGGGAGGCGAAGTTTTCCTCCGCGAGCACATCGATGCCGAGCATGACGGGGAAAACCGGCTCGACCCGCGGCGGCGCGGCGGGTTTTGGCGGCGCACTTACTGCGGCGACCGTTGGCTCCGGCTCGTTCGACGCGCAACTGAAGCTGCTGATCGATATGAGTGAAAGCATCAGCGCGTGCGGCCAGCGAAAAGCGCGGGGGAAAATCGTCATCAGCCAATGGACTGTGGGCCTCGTCGCCCTCCCGTCGAGCCGGAATGAAGCTCGCGAAAAAATTTTCGCCGGCGGTTTTTCAAAATGCACTCTGCATGGCAACGGTCAGATTCGCGGGAGCTTCACGCAATGCTTGCGCAAGGGGCGTGCCGGCTGGAGTGATGGCATGGAGGGCCAGTCCCGGATGCGTGGCCGTGGCAATCCCGCCGGCAAAGACATGCACGGGTTTGCCGAGTGCGAGTGCGCGCCTGACGACGGCGCCCGGGCCCTTGCCGCTAAGCGAACTGGCGTCGAAGCGACCCTCGCCGGTTATAACCATATCGGCCGCGGCCAGCCGGGCATCGAGGTCAAGCCAGGCAGCCACGAGATCAAAGCCGGGCCGAAGCTTTGCGCGTGCAGCGCACATCAGGCCAAAGGCGATGCCGCCGGCGGCGCCGGCACCAGGTTCGTTCATCAGGGATTCGGGCCGGCCGTTATGGGTGCAGAGCAGACGGGCGAGCCGGGCGCTTTCGGCTTCGAGCCGTGGCAGGTCCTCGGCCTGCAGGCCTTTTTGCGGCGCGTAAACCGTGGCCGCACCGTTTGGGCCGAGCAGCGGGTTGGTCACATCGCAGGCGATGAAGAGGGGAGGAAAGAGCGGGGAAACTTCCCTGTTGATGGTGATGATTTCCGGCCAGCGACCGGGCGTAGGCGGCCCGATGTCTTTGCCATCGGTGCCGCAAAAACAGAGGCCGAGTGCGCTCAGTGCGCCGAGCCCGAGATCATGGGTGGCGCTGCCGCCCACGCCGAGCACAATGGCCGTAGCGCCCAGCCCGGCGGCGGCCTGCAGCAGCTGGCCGGTGCCTTGCGAGGTCGTCTGCCAGGGGTCGCGCTGTTCAGGTGGCAGCAGCGCGAGCCCGCTGGCTGAGGCCAAATCGGCGAGGGCGATGAGCGCATCGGGATTTCCAGTTGGAAAGAAGGCCTGTGCGGCACGCGGGATTTTTTTCAATGGCACGAGGCCCAGCTTCGCTTCAACCGGGTCGCCGCGCGGACCGGCGACCCGGCAGGGCACGAGCCGGCCGCCGGCGGCCATGGTCAGGATTTCCGTGAAGCCCTCGCCGCCATCGGCCAGCGGGCAGAGGTCGAGCTCCCACTCAGGATCGCGCCCATGCAAGGCGCGCGCGGCGACCTCGCACGCCTGGTGTGCGGCGAGGGAGTCTTTGAATTTGTCGAAGGCCAGAAGGACGCGCATCACGCGGCGAAAACGCCGCGCGACAGAAAGGGAAACTTCCCCCGAAGGCAATCGTGCGCCGCGCCGAAGATCCGGCTCGGCATGAAATCACGAGGCAGTGTCCTTGGTCGTATCGAGTTTGCCCTTGGCCGAAGCAGGCTTCACGGAGCCTTCGATTTCGACGCAGAGCACGGGCGCGAGCGCGGCGGGCGGTTGCGCCGGCAGCGCGAACGTCGTGCCGTGGCCATCGGCGGTGGCGGCGACGGGCGTGTGGGCCGGGTCGGCGAGGAAATACGCCTTGATGACTTTGTTGGCCAGGCCGGGCACGGTGAATTTCCCGTCAGGCCATTTGAGCAGATGGAAATAAAGTCTGCCGCGCTGGGTCGTGCAGCGCCAGTCATCGCCGCCCAGTTCGGCCCCGAACGGCGTGCCGCCGGCGCCATAGATGGCCTCGGCGTTGAGCGAAGTCCACGCGCCGACCTGCTGGAGAATGGCGACTGCTTCCGGGGGAATCACGCCCTCGGCGGTGGGGCCGACATTGAGCAGGTAGTTGCCGCCCTTGCTGACGATGTCGGCGATGTTGCGCACGACGACGGCGGGGTTCTTCCAGTCATGATCGAAGCGGTTGTAACCCCAGTGCTTGTTGAGGGTCATGCAGACTTCAAACGGCTCGACGCTCGAGGCGTTCGGGATGCGCTGTTCCGGCGTGCCATAGTCGGCGGCGACGCCCAGGCGGTTGTTGATGAGCGTGCCCGGCTGCAACTCGTGGATCATGGCGGCCATCTGGTCGGCCTCGAGGATCTCGGCGCGGTTCGGCAGGCGATAGGACCCGCCGCCGTCGAACCACACGAGGCCGACCGGACCGTAATTCGTGAGCAGCTCGCGCACTTGCGCGCGCATGTAAGCGTCGTATTTTTTCACGTCTGCGGCCGGGTTCGGCGCGCCATGAAAGCCGCGATTGGGGATTTTCTCGTCCGTGATGGGATTGCGCGCGAGCTGCGAGTATTGCGCGGGTGAGTCGGGATAATGCCAGTCGGCGATGGAGTAATAAACGCAGAACATGATCCCGGCGTCGTGACAGGCGGCGGCGAGCTCCTTCAGCGGGTCGCGTTTGAACGGCGTGGCGTCGACGATGTTGTAGTCGGTCTGCTTCGTCGCGAACATCGAGAAGCCGTCATGGTGCTTGGCAGTGACGACGATATACTTCATGCCTGCGGCCTTCGCCACGGCGACCCACGCCTTCGCGTCGAACTTCACGGGATCGAATTGCGGCGCGAGTTTTTCGTATTCGGCCGAGGGAATGTTTTCCTGCAGCATGATCCACTCCGCGCGCGAGGTGCTGGTGCGGCCGGGCCACTGGCCGGCGGGAATGGCGTAGAGGCCCCAATGGATGAACATCCCCAGGCGGGCCTGGCGGAACCAGGCGAGGCGCGCTTCCTGTCTGGCGTCGAGGGGGATGATGGGCGACTGGCCGGATGGGGCGGTTTGCGCGCGCGCAAGGGTGGCGAGCGCCAGCAGGGCGATAAAAAGACGAAACGGGGTTTTCATGGGGCAAATAAAGGGGTTGGAGATAAAACCGGCGGGTCGGAGCCCGCCGGTTTCGGTTGCGAAACAAAACAACACCTGGCTCAGAAGGCCGAGCCGCCGGCCTTTGTGCCGCAAAGCGAAACTTCGAGTCCGAGCTCGGCGGCGAGCGCAGCCTTGGTGTAGAGCGCAAGATCGGCTTCCCGGGCGGAATTGGCGTAGACGACCTGGATGTGGTTGGCCTTGTGGCGGGCCATCATCTGGTCGCGGCTGACGCCGTAGGTGACGGCGTGCATGATAGGCCATTGCATGGTCGTTTCCTTCCAGCGGCGTTCGGTCTCGGCGCGCGGGAGGGAGATGACCTTGGCGCGGCCGAGATCCATCTTGAGCTTGCCGCGCTCGACGAAGACGCGGCTCCAGACGATTTCGCCGGGTTTGGCGATGCCGCGGAGCGTGCCACCGCCGAGGCGGAAATACATCGGTGGCTGGCGGAGCGAGTCGCTGCCGGCCCAGCCATCGACATGGTGGGCGGGCGGTGCGCTGCCGGAGATGAGAAAGACCCAGACGTAATCCTCGGTGGTGCCGCTCCAGTCGCGGTCACCCCAGCGCAGATCGTGCAGGGTGTTTTCAACCGGCTGGCCGAGGGCGCGGTGCACGCGGTCGGTGAAGAGGCCGTCGAGGCCGGCGCATTCGTCCACTTCGTTGAAATGCGGGATGGGCTGGCCGGAGCGGATGACCTCGCCGCGCGCGTTTTTCACGGGCGGGCGGTCGGAGTTGTTGAGTGTGCCTTCCACCAGGTCGCTCGCGGGCAGGAGGTCCTTGAGGCCCTGCTGGTATTGGATGCCGATGGTCTCGCAGCCGAATTCATCAGCGATGCGGCAGGCGGCGATGTAGGTCTTGCACTGCCAGAGGACCTGCCGCTCGGTCAGATCGGTCTCCTCGTTGGTCCCGAGGTGGAACTTGAGGCCTCGGTCGAGATACCATTGGTAAACCGCCTGCGCCTCGGCGTCGCTCACCTGGGTGGCGCCGTGGTAGAGGGCGGACTGGGAAAGGCGTTCCTTGTAAACGCCGGTCTGGAACAGGAGCTCGTCGGGGATGATGGCGTTGAACATGCCCATGCAGCCCTCGTCGAAGATGCCCATGATCGCTTTGCGGCGACGGAGATCGTCGGCGAGTTTTTTCGCCACGCTCTTCGCCTTGGCCGGCACCGTGCACTTGGTGATCGGCTTCACGTGCTCGGTCTTGTGCTTGGCGGAGCCGGTCTTCAGCCATGAAGCGAGGCCGCGGAGAAAATATTCATCGGTGAAGTCCTCGCTCCAGAGGGTGGAGTATTTCACGCCGGCCTTCGTGAGCGAGCCGTTGAGGTTAAGCATGCCGACGAGCCCCGGCCAGGTGCCGCTCCAATTGGCCACTGTGAGGATGGGCGCCTGGTGGGAGATGAGGCCGTGCAGCAGGTGGTGCGAATACTGCCAGACCGCCTCGGCCACGATGAGCGGCGTGCGCGGGTCGATCTGGGCGAAGACTTCCATGCCTTCCTTTTGCGAACTGATGAAGCCGTGCTTCAGCTCGGGCTTGTAGGGATGGGCGCGGACAAGGGTGTAGCCGAGTTTGGCGAGGGCGGCGGTCAGGGTTTGCTCCATCGCGTGCTGGGCGGGCCAGCAGACTTGATTGGCGGATTGGCGGAGGTCGCCGTTGGCGACCAGCAGGACGGTTTTCTTGCCGGGTTTTTTCATGGGAAGCAGGGTTGTGACACGAGCGTGGCCTAGAGATTTTTTACCGCGCTGTGAAGGGCCAGTATGCGCTCGCCAGCAGGGAAACGAAATGGATAGAAACGGCAATCAGATGGATAAAATCGACCGACAAATTGCCCTCTCGGGCCCCGCGGCACGGCTGCTGTCGCGGCAGGTTTCCGACCCGCGATATTTTTTCCTCAACCTCGCGCCGCGCCGGCCGGCGGCGCTGGTGCTGGTCATGGGCGGACGCGAGCATTGCAACCCGGATTATCTCATCTCGCGGCGGCATTTTCCTTTTTACGTGCTTGAATACGTCATCGCCGGCCGGGGCTGGGTGGAACTGGACGGCAAACGCCATGCCCTGGGCCCCGGGGCGGTATTCGCCTATTCGCCGACGACGCACGTGGAGATGCGCGCGGATGCGCGCGATCCGCTGGTGAAATATTTTCTTTCCTTCGCCGGGCACGGGGCGGTGGCGCGCCTTCGGCACTGCGGCGTGCCGCAAAACCGGGTGCGGACGCTGGCGGCCCACGCGGAGGTCACGAGCGTGTTCGAAGATCTCGTGCGCGAGGGCCAGCGCTCAGGCGCGCTAGCGCGGCGCATTGGCGCGGCGCTGTTTGAATTGCTGCTGCTGAAGATCGCCGATGCCACGACGCTTGCGGCCCATGGTGCGATCGGCGAACCGGCGCGCGAGGCGTTTTTGCGCTGCAAGGCGCTCATCGACGCGCAGGTCGGGCCGCTGCGCACGCTCGAGGACATCGCCGCGGCCGCCAGGGTCGAGGCCTCGAGCGTGTGCCGCTGGTTCCGCCGGTTTCAGGGCACGAGCCCGTACCAGTATTTGCTGCGGCGAAAAATGAACCTCGCGGCGGAGTTCCTGGTTGAAAGCGGCGGCCTGGTCAAAGCGGCAGCGGAGCATGTGGGCTTTGCCGACCCATATCACTTTTCGCGTGTGTTCAAGGCCGTGCACGGCGTGGCGCCGCGGCACCTGCTGCACTATCGCCGGGCGCGGTAAGGCGCGTCCGTTACTTGGCGGCGACGGCGATTTTTGAAACCACGCTGCGCACACCGTCGGTGTCGAGGGTGAGCATGATGGCCCGGCCGATAAGTCCGGGTGAGGCGACGGTCCCTCCCAGCGTGACTTCGCCTTCGTGCGACTCGACGCTGATGTCGAGTGCCGACAGGCTGCTATCGAGGACAAATTTGGCCTTGATGACGGTGACAATACGCGCGTCGGATATTTTTTCACCCACGGCCTGGGCCTTGGTCCGCACGACCTGGCCGGTTTTGGCGAGGTCGCTTTTGATGTCATCCGGTGTGAGATGCCATTCGGTCAGCTTGTCGGAAACCGCGTCTTTTACATTGCCGGCGGTCTCCCGCGCCTTTTCAGAAAGCGACGGCGTATCCGTGGCCGTTTCACCGGCTGGAGCTGCGGCGGCCTGTTGTTGCGCCTCACGCTGAGTGTAGAGGTGGAACAGGATGGCGCCGAGAATGCCGCCGATGAGCAGAAAGATGAAGGCGTTTTTCATGGTGGGCTTTGATTGGGGTTGCCGCTGTGGACAGCGCGGGGTGCGGGTGGTTCGCCATTTTCAACGCAACGTTTGCGCTGGGAGCATCTTGCCAGCGCAGGGGGAACCGGACGGCGCGGGGGCGTACCGTATATGATCATGAAAAAGCTCATCCCATTTATTCTCGCCATCATGCTGGCTCCGCTGGCGTTCGCGGGAATCAGCGAATATCCCAATATCTCGGATCAGGACTTGAAGCAGGTGGTCGCCAGCAAGCAGGTGACGCTCCTCGACATCAGCGGCACGGACGCATTCAACGCCGGCCACATTCCCGGTGCGATCGACTTCGCCGCCAACAAGGACAACCTCAACGCTTATCTGCCTCCGGGCAAAGAGGTCTTGATTGTCGTTTATTGCCATACGGAGGCCTGCCCCGATTACACCACGGCGGCCGGCGCGGCGGTGGATCTCGGCTACACTAATGTGAAATTTTATCCGCCCGGCCTCGCGGGCTGGATCAAGGCGGGCGGCCGGGTGGAAAAATCGTCGCCGGCGAAATAATTGACGCGCCGGCGCCAGCTTCAGAACAAGCGGCGCGGCTGGGCTGTGGATTTTCGTCTCGCCGCGCCGGGGTGGCCGGGCACGTTCACGGGATGGTATCGACCTGCCAGTCCGGCTACGAAGCGCTGCTTGTCCGCGAACTTGAGCGGGCGGGTGTGGCGGGCGATGAAAGCGGGCCGGGGTGGGTACGGACCGGGGAATCCGCGGCGGCAAACGATCTCGCGTTTGCGCACTTGCAGATGGGTGCGCCGGCGGAGGTGCGCGGCGAGTCGGTCAACGCCCTCGCGCAGCAGATCGCGGAGTTTTTTTTAGAGAGTCTGCGCGGCGAACGGGTGGAGGCAGCGTGGCCATGCCTGTTTTTCGGCCCGACGGAGGTGGTGGGCCTCGGGCGGCGCATCAGCGGGGTGGAGAAGGCGTTTCACGAAATCCTGCGGAAGAAACTTTCGCGCATCGCCAAGCTCGCCACGCCGGAACAGCCTTACGGGGTGGGCCCGGCTCGCGGGCTCTTCGTGTTTTTTGCCGATTTCGGCCGTCTCTTCATCGCGCGTGAAGCCATGTTCGGCGGCCAGCGGCGGATGGCGGACGACGATGCGGCGCCGTCGCGGTCATTTTTAAAGGTGGAGGAAGCCTACGGCGTGCTCGGCCGCGAACCGGTGGAGAGAGAAGTGGTGTGCGACCTTGGCGCGGCTCCGGGCGGATGGAGCTATAGCGCGGCGAACCGCGGCGCGGCTGTCATTGCGGTGGACAACGGCCCGCTCAAGGGCGGTGCGCTCGGACATCAGCGGATCGATCACCGGCGCGAGGATGCGTTCAAGTTCCAGCCGCGCGCCGGCGAGGTTTTTGACTGGCTGTTCTGTGATCTGGTCGAGGAGCCGCATCATGTGCTGCGCAACCTCGTCGAGCCATGGCTGGCGCGGCGCTGGTGCCGGCGGTTTGTAGTCAACTTGAAATTCGGCCGGGTGGATCCGATCGCGCTGCTGGCCGAATTGCACGCCCCGGACTCGCCTTTCGCGATGCACGCGGCCAGCTTCCGCGTGCGGCATCTTTACCATGACCGCGAAGAGTTCACGGTGGTGGGCGAAACGAAACCATGAAGACGAAAGAGCTGACGATCTGCGGACTGGCCTCGGTCCGGGCGAGGTTCGCGCGCGATGCGGGCTCGATCCGGCGGCTGTACTTCGATTATCCGACGGGGCGGAAAATCGGCGTGATGTGCAAAGCGCTCGCCGCCGCGAAAAAGATCTACCGCTGCGTGGAGCCGACGGAGTTGGAAAAGGTTGCCGGCTCGGTGCATCACGGCGGGATCGTCGCTGTCGTCGAGTCGCCGGCGTTGCGTGCGCCCACGGAAGCGGAATTGCGTGCATGGGTCGCGCGCCGCGAGGGCCTGGTGCTGCTGGATCGCATTGGCAACGCCCATAATCTTGGCGCGATTGCGCGCACGGCGGCGTTTTTCGGCGTGCGTGCGCTGGTGCTGACGAAGCATCCCCTGGCGGCGCTGCCGAACGATGCGGCCTACCGCGTGGCCGAGGGTGGCCTGGAACATGTTGAGGTTTTTTCGGTGGAAGACCTGGCGCGATTTTGCCGCGCGCTGGCGGCGGCTGGTTACGAGGTCACCGGCGCGGCGGTGCGCGGCGGAAGTTTGGGCGGCGGGCGGCCTTCTGCGAAGAACGAGCTGCGGCGTCCCGTCGCGCTGGCGCTGGGCAACGAGGAGCACGGGCTTGCGCCTGAAGTGGCGGCGGCCTGCACGCGGCTCGTGACCATTCCCGGCCAGGGTTGCGTGGAGTCGCTCAACGTCTCCACCGCCGCCGCGGTGTTGATGTGGGAATTGCTGGCCCGGAAAAATTAAGCGCTGGGGGCCGGCCTGCGATGACGGGATACGGGTGCGCCATCACACCGGCGAAGGAACGGCCTGGGTCCAGGTCTCGAGCAATTTGATCAGGTCCGCCGCGCGGAAGGGCTTGGACAGGCAGCCATCCATGCCTGCATTAAGGCAATTATCACGGTCTTCTTTCATGGCAAAGGCGGTCAGGCCGATGATCGGGATATGCGAGTTCTTGCTGAGCTCTTCCTTGCGGATGAGCTCGGTGGCTTCCAGGCCATCCATGTCCGGCATTTGCACGTCCATCAGAACGACATCGAACTGGCCGGTATGAAACAGGTCCACGGCTTGCTGGCCGTTTTCCGCCAGTGTCACGACATGGCCGATCTGCTGGAGTAGCTTGGTCGCGACTTTCTGGTTCACGGCGTTGTCCTCGGCGAGCAGGACGCGAAGTTTGCGCCCGGTCCTTTGAACTCTGCTGGCCGCCATCGCCAGCGCCTGGCGGGCCGGCTGGCTTTGCGGGGCCTCCACCAGGACTTTCCTGATGGCGGTGATAAGGTCCGCCTGGCGCACGGGCTTGATCAAATGGGCCTTGATGCCGATTTCCCGGCAGCGCGCCATCGTCGAATTGCAGTCGTCGGAAGTCAGCATCATGATAAGGCTGTCCGAAAATTCCAACCGGATCTGCTTGGCCAGTTCGAATCCGTCCATCTCCGGCATTTGATAATCCGCGAGGACGAGCGCGAACGGGCTGCCCTCGATTTTTGCCTGGGCCAGCGCGTGCAGGGCGCTTTTCCCGTCGGCGACGCTGCTGACCTGAGCGTGCCAGAAGCTGAGCATCCGTTCAAGCGCCTGGCGATTCGTGGCATTATCGTCGACGACAAGGATCCGGGCCTGGGCCAGGCTGGGGGGATTCGCCGTTTCCGTGGCGGCCGCAATGTTTTCAGCGAGGACCAGCGGAATTGAAAAGTGAAAGGTGGTCCCCACGCCGGCGGTGCTTTCCAGCCAGATTCGGCCGCCCATCAGCTTGACCAGGCGGCGGGAGATGGCGAGGCCCAGTCCGGTGCCGCCGAAACGGCGGGTCGTCGAACTGTCCACTTGGGAAAAGGCTTCAAAGAGCTTCTGCTGTTTTTCCTCCGGTATGCCGATGCCGGTGTCCGACACGGAAAATTGCAGCACGGTCTCGCCGCTTTCATTTTTGGAAGGGGCGACGCGCAGGCTGATTTCCCCCTTGAGGGTGAACTTAAGGGCGTTGCCGAGAAGATTGAAAAGTATCTGCCGCAGCCGGGTGGGATCCGCCCGGATAAACGCCGGGCAGTCCGGCGATACTTCCACGATCAGATCGAGCATTTTCTGGTGGGCATGCAGGGCGAACGCCTTGCCGCATGACTCTGCCAGATCGCGCAAATCGAGGGACAGCGACTCCAGCTCCAGCTTTCCGGCCTCGATTTTTGAAAAATCGAGGATGTCATTCACCACGGTGAGCAGGGTCTCCGCCGATTGGGAGACGGTGGTGATGAAATCCCGCTGCTCGGGGCTCAGTTCCGTCTGCAAGGCGAGTTCCGTCATGCCGATCACCCCATTCAGCGGAGTGCGGATCTCATGGCTCATGTTGGCCAGAAATTCGCTCTTGGCCTGGTTGGCGGCATCGGCGGCCAGCTTGCCGGCGTCGGCTGCATGGCGGGCCATTCGGAGCCGGCGGCTTTGCGCCGCCAGCAGCGTAAGCACCACGATCAGAACGCCAATGGCCGCGAGCATGTAGGCATTCCGGCGCTGCATGGCGCTCAGGTAGAAAACGGAGGTGGTTTCATTGTTGGGATCCAAAAACCAGCGGTAGTAAATGGCGGAGAGGGTTCCATCCAGGGACATCCGGCCGATTTCCTGGGCAATGACATCGGCTGCTCTTTTTGCGTCAGGATCAAGGGTGCCTGCCACGCCCAAGCCCACGTTGCCATGGGGCAGGGGATAAAAAATCAGGGCGCCTTTGTCCAAATCGGCCATCTTCCGATAGCCGCTGGCTTGGGCCAGGTTTCCCCAGATGAGGCCGGCATCCACCTTGCCTTGGCTCACGCCCTCCAGGATGGCATCGTTGTTCGGCTGGCCGACCAGCTTTGCGCCGGCCGGGAGGTTTTCGTGCGCCATGCGCGTGGTGATGCTGTCGTCGCGATACCAGACGGTATGTCCACTGGTGGTCTCCGGGCTGGAAATGCCATTGGTATCAAGGGTGACCAGCAGCAGTGTGTGGATAAGCCAGGGAGCCGAAATATATAAAAATTTATGCCGGGCGGGAATGTCGGTCAGCAGCGGCCATAAATCGACTTTTCTGTTTCGCAAATACGGCTCCGGATCGCCGGGACAATAGACCCATTCAATGGCAATATGCTGACGGCGGCAGGCCTCGGCAAAGGCCGCAATGGCCGGTCCGTCTGGTTTTATATCTTTAGTGACGGCCTGATAGGGTGGAGATTCCTGAAACCCAACGCGAAAAGGCCTGATGGCTGAAATCCTTGATGGGTTATGCAGCCATCTGAATCCCCACCAGCCTCCGCCGATCACCAAGAGTGCGGCAAAGCTAATCAGCACCGAATTTCGGCGAAAATTATACAAGGGATCCATGATCAGTTATCAGCCGGATTTTTATCATTTATCGGACTCCCGGGGAAATGCCTTAGGTGATTTATTATAAGCTATTGCACTATAACGCTATGTAAATATTTTAACATCACGCACATGGCTTGGAGGCGCTTCCATTATGAAATAGCTAGCCGATGATTCCATGCTCTTGGAGGGAAACTGGACGGTGACGCGGGACTTTTGCATTCTGCACCCGACGGCAATTTTTTACGGGGATGCCGGAATCTAAATGCGAACCCCCGGGCTTGCGAGTTTTTTAAAAACCACGCAGGTCCACGATGATACAGGTGCGATGCAGGCGCGCCTGGCTGATCGAATGCGCCGAGCTCACCCGGGTCCGCATAGCAAGAGCGCGCTTTGCCGATCGGCAAAGCGCGCCCGCAATTATTTCTCTGAATCGGTGTGCTTACTGGGCGACGAAGGTGAACTTGTCGGAGGAGAGCTGGTAATTGCTCGAGGCGGAGTTCTTGCCGGTCACCGTGAGCTTGAGCGTGTGCGTGCCGGTGGCGCTGAAGGTGACCGTGCCGAAGGTCGTCGTCGGGTAGGTCTGGCCGGAGGCATACTGGTCGAGCGTGGGCCCAAGGTTGGTGCCGTCGATGGAGAGCTGCAGGATGCCGCGGCTGTTGTTGCCCTTCCATTCCATCTGCACCTGGTAGGTGCCCGCCGTCACACTGGGGATGGCGTAGCTGATGGAGTCGCCGACGCTGTTGCCGGCGAGTTCGACCCACTTGCCCCCGCTGGAGTTGGTGTCGGTCTGCACCGAGGAGGTCGCGCCGCTGGGCGTGTTGGTCAGGCTTTCGGCCTCGAAGGACACCGTGGTGCCACCGCCGCCGGTGTTGATCGTGTAGCTTGCGCTGGTGACACTGCTGTCGGTGAAGCCGCTTTCATAGGCGATCGCCGTGAGCGTCTCGGAGCTGCTGACGCTGACGGGGCTGGAGTAGAGCGTGCCCGCGGTTTCCGAGGGCGTGCTGCCGTCGGTGGTATAGCGGATGGAGGCGCCGCCGGTCGTGGTGCTGATCGTCACCGTCTGGGTCGTGGTGTAGGTGCCGCCGGCGGGGCTGAAGCTGGGCGCTCC
>DATHNW010000023.1:0-111005 GCA_035485575.1 Opitutaceae bacterium
AGACATTGATCTTCCGCCGAGCCTGGTCACCAGTTTCCAAGGCGCAGCGCTGGCATTCCAGTCTTCATTGTCGAACCAGTTGTTCCTCATTTTGGCGGCGATCGTTACCGTCTATATCGTGCTGGGCGTCCTCTATGAGAGTTTCATCCATCCGGTAACGATTCTCTCCACCTTGCCCTCGGCCGGGATCGGCGCGCTGCTCAGTCTGATGCTCTTCGGCGACGATCTCGGCGTCGTCGCCATCATCGGCATCGTCTTGCTCATCGGCATCGTCAAGAAGAACGCGATCATGATGATCGACTTCGCGCTCGATGCCGAACGCAACGAGGGCATGGCTCCGCGCGATGCGATCCACCAGGCCTGCCTCCTGCGGTTCCGGCCCATTCTCATGACCACGATGGCGGCGCTGCTCGGGGCCGTGCCGCTGATGGTCGGAACCGGCATGGGCTCGGAACTGCGCCATCCCCTGGGCATCACCATCGTCGGCGGGCTCATCGTGAGCCAGATGCTCACGCTCTTCACGACGCCGGTCATCTACCTCGGCTTCGAGCGGATCGCTAGCCGACTGCGGGAGCGGAAGGCCGTGCCGGCCGCCGTACAGGAGCCCGCCACGTGAACATTTCCGGGATCTTCATTCGCCGCCCGGTAGCGACGACCCTCCTGACGATCGGCATCGCGCTGGCCGGTTTAGCTGCCTATTCGAAGCTGCCGGTTTCGCCGCTGCCCCAGGTGGATTTTCCGACGATTACTGTTTCGGCTCAGATGGCCGGAGCGAGCCCCGAGACCATGGCGAGTTCCGTTGCGACCCCCCTTGAGCGTCATCTGGGCCAGATTGCCGACGTCACGGAGATGACCTCGTCGAGCTCCGCCGGCAGCACGAGCGTGACGCTGCAATTCGGCCTCGACCGCGATATCGACGGCGCCGCCCGCGACGTGCAGGCGGCGATCAACGCCGCCCGGGCCGATCTTCCGACGGCGCTTCGCAGCAATCCCACCTACCGCAAGGTGAACCCGGCGGACGCCCCGATCCTCATCCTTGCCCTCACCTCAAGCACGCTCGGGCCGGAAAAACTTTATGACGCCGCCTCGACGATCCTGCAGCAAAAGCTGCTCCAGGTTCCCGGCGTCGGAGATCTGACCGTCGGCGGCAGTTCGCTGCCGGCCGTCCGCGTGGAACTCAATCCCCCGGCGCTCTTCAAGTACGGCCTCGGGCTGGAGGACGTGCGGGCGGCGCTCTCCGCCGCCAATGCTAACAGCCCGAAGGGTGCCATCGAGAGCGACCGCCTGCGCTGGCAGATTTACACCAACGATCAGGCCAGGACGGCCAAGGAGTACCAATCGCTCGTTCTCGCTTACCGGAACGGCGCAGCCATCCGGCTTTCGGACGTGGCCGAGGTCAAGGATTCGGTCGAGGACATCCGCAACCTGGGCCTTTCCAATGGGAAAACCGCCGTGCTGGTCATTATCTTCCGGCAACCCCAGGCGAACATCATCGATACGGTGGATCGCGTCCGGGCATTGATGCCCGAGTTGAAGAGCCTGCTGCCCGGCGCGGCCCAGATCTCGGTGGCGATGGACCGCAGCACCACCATCCGCGCCTCGCTGCGGGACGTCGAGCGGTCGCTCGCGATCGCGGTACTGCTCGTCATCCTCGTCGTATTCGTGTTTCTGCGCGACGGGCGCGCCACGCTGGTCCCCGCCGTGGCCGTGCCGGTTTCACTCATCGGAACCTTTGGGGCGATGTACCTTCTGCAGTACAGCCTCGATAATCTTTCGCTCATGGCGCTCACGATCGCGACGGGCTTCGTGGTCGACGATGCGATCGTCGTTTCGGAAAACATCGTCCGCCACATGGAAGCAGGCATGCCCCGGCTGCAGGCGGCCCTGCTTGGCGTGCAGGAAGTGGGATTCACCGTTCTTTCGATGAGCCTTTCGCTCATCGCCGTTTTTATTCCGATCCTGCTCATGCCGGGAATCGTCGGCCGGCTTTTCCGGGAATTCGCCGTCACCCTGTCGATCGCAATCCTCATCTCGCTTTTCGTGTCGCTGACGACCACGCCCATGATGTGTTCACGGCTTCTCAATCAAAACAAGGACGAAAAAAAAGGGCGGTTCCACCGCTGGACGGAGCGCTTTTTCCAGTGGATGCATGACATCTATGAAGATACGCTCGGCTGGGCGCTCCGACACGGTCCAATCATGATCCTCCTGCTCATCGCCACGGTCGGAATGAACATCTGGCTCTTCTCCATCGTGCCCAAGGGATTTTTTCCCGAACAGGACACCGGCCGGATCACAGGAGGAATCCAGGCCGACCAAAGCATTTCATTCCAGCGGATGTCGGGAAAGCTGCGGCAGTTCATCAAGATCGTGGCCGCCGATCCCGCCGTCGACAGCGTCGTCGGCTTCACCGGCGGCGGAGGCGGAGGCTCCAATGCGGGCCGCGTCTTCATCTCGCTGAAGCCTCTCGCCCAGCGCAAGGCCTCCTCGGCGGTCATTATCGGCCGGTTGCGCCCCAAGCTGGCCCAGGTGCCCGGCGCCACGCTTTTCCTCGCTCCCGCCCAGGAGATCCGCGTGGGCGGACGCTCAAGCAACGCCCTTTATCAATTCACCCTGCAGGGAGACAATCTGCGGGATCTGCGGACTTGGACGCCTAAGCTGCTGGATGCGCTGAAAAATGAAAAAATCCTCACCGACTTGAACACCGACCAGCAGGATAAGGGGCTGGAAACGGACCTGGTGATCGACCGGGATACAGTGGCCCGGCTCGGCCTGACCGTAAGCCAGGTCGATAACACCCTTTACGACGCCTTCGGCCAGCGGCAGGTCTCCACGATCTACCAGTCTCTCAACCAGTACCATGTCGTCATGGTGGCCGCGCAAAAATACTGGCAGGATCCCCAGGCGCTGAACGACATCTACGTCAGCACCTCGGGCGGCAGCGTGAACGGCGCCCAATCGACGAATGCCGTCGCTGGAACGGTGGTGACAGGCGGGGCGGCGGGTTCCGCTTCCGCCACGTCGGATTCCTCCTCCGTCGCCGCCGATACTGCACGAAATGCGAGTCTTAACGCCATCGCGTCGACCGGAAAAGGCTCCGCTTCCACCGGCCAGGCGGTCAGCACCGCCAAGGAGAAAATGGTCCCGCTGGCGGCCTTCAGCCGGTACGAGACCGGTACGACGCCGCTATCGGTGAATCACCAGGGACAATTCGCCGCCATGACGATTTCATTCAATCTCGTCCCGGGAAAATCCCTGAGCGACGCGGTTCAGGCGATCAACCGCCAGATCGAGGCGATCCATATGCCCAACACGGTTCACGGCAGCTTCCAAGGCACGGCGCGGACCTACCAGGATTCAATCAGCAGCGAGCCGGTTCTCATCCTGGCCGCCATCGTCGCCATCTATGTCGTGCTCGGGATTCTTTATGAGAGCTACGCCCACCCGCTGACGATTCTCTCCACCCTCCCCTCCGCGGGCCTCGGAGCCGTCCTGGCCCTCATGCTGTCCCGCACGCAATTCGACCTCATCGCCCTGATCGGGGTCTTCCTGCTTATCGGCCTCGTGAAAAAAAACGCCATCATGATGATCGATTTTGCCATTGGCCTGGAACGGAACGAGGGCCTGAGCCCGCGGGATTCAATCTTCAAGGCGAGCCTCATGCGTTTCCGGCCGATCATGATGACGACCCTCGCCGCGCTCTTCGGCGCCGTGCCCTTGGCCATCGGCTTCGGGGACGGCGCCGAGCTCCGGCGCCCGCTCGGAATTTCCATCGTCGGGGGTCTGATCGTGAGCCAGATGCTCACCCTTTACACGACACCGGTCGTCTATCTGTACGTCGACCGGGCACGGCTCCGGTTCCTCGGGCGCCGGCATCGCAAGGATTCGTCAAACCGCATCGAAGAAACGGCCGTGCAGGCCCGTCCTCAGATTTCATAAAGGAGCACCATGCTTGATCCCACGACCATAATGAAGCGAAAGAGACCCGGCGCAAAGCTCGCCTGGGCTGCCGCAGCCATAAGCCTGGCTGCGGGATGCGCCGTCGGGCCGAATTATAAGAGGCCCGAGACCAACGTGCCCACCGCCTTCAAGGAAGCCGCTGGATGGCAGCCCGCCGCCCCCAACGACACCGCCCATCGCGGACCGTGGTGGGAGGTCTTTCAGGATCCCGCCCTGAACGAGCTGGAATTGCAGGTCGCAACCTCGAACCAATCGCTGAAGGTTTTGGCGGCCAATTATGAAGAATCACGGCAGCTGGCGCGAGCCGACCGGATCGCGCTGCTCCCCACAGTGTCCGCCGCCGGCTCGGCAGAGCGCTCCCATGAGCCCAAATCCGTGGCCACCACGCAGGGAACTGCGTACGCCACCACGACCTACACCGCTGAGCTCCAGGCGGCATGGGAGCTGGACCTGTGGGGACGGCTCCGTCGAACCACGGAAGCGGATGTCGCGACCGCCCAGGCCGCGGCCGCCGACTTCGCGGCCGCACGGCTTTCAACCGAGGCAGCCCTGGCGCAAGACTATGTCCAGTTGCGGATCCTCGATGAAAAAACCCGGCTTCTGGCGAACGCCGTCACGGCCTACCAGCGGACGGTTTCGATTGCGAAGAACAAGTATGCGGTCGGCGTGGCGGCGCGCAGTGACGTCATTTCAGCCCAGACGCAGCTCGACAGCACCCGGGCCCAATTGATTGATGTCGGCGTGCTGCGGGCCCAGATGGAACACGCCATTGCCGTGCTCATCGGAAAGCCTCCGTCGGAATTTTCCCTCGCCCCCCGCCCTGACCTCGGGCTCGACGTCCCTGAGATTCCGGCCCAAGTGCCGTCAAATCTCCTTCAGCGGCGGCCGGACATCGCCTCCTCCGAACGCCAGGTCGCCGCAGCCAACGCAAAGATCGGCATCCAGACGGCGGCTTATTTTCCCGACATCAGCCTGTCGGGTGCCGCCGGCTTCGAAGGCCACCGGTTGGAAAACCTTTTCACGGCGCCGTTTCGTTTCTGGTCGTTGGGCGCCCAGGCCTCCGACGCCCTGCTCGACTGGGGCCAGCGCCATGATGTGGTGCGACAGGCCCGCGCTGCCTATGAGGGAAGCGTCGCCAATTACCGCCAGACCGTCCTGAGCGCCTTCCAGCAGGTGGAAGACAACCTGTCCGGCCTTCGCATCCTGGCGGAAGAATCGCAAGTAGAGGACATCACGGTTTCCGAGGCCACGGAAGCCTCGCGCATCGCCTTGAACGAATACAATGCGGGGACGGTCGATTTCACCACGGTCGCCTCCGCCCAGGTCACCGAGCTTAACAGCCGCGAAACCGCACTGGGAATCCGTCAAAGCCGGCTCAATCTCGGCATCGCCCTGATCGAGGCGTTGGGCGGGGGCTGGACCACAGCCGACCTTCCCGGTTCATCGCGGGTGCTGGCCGCTCACTGAAGGGATTAAACCCGGCTGAAAGCAGGCGCCGGCGGCAAATCCGGTTCCGGCGGAATGGATGCCTTCGGCTCTGCGCCAGACTGGACCCGATGGGACGCGCATGCGGTCCTCCATCGGAGCGAAGCCAGCCAGGCGACAGGCGAAGCCAAAATCCTTATTTGACTGGCGCCGAAAACAGCAGGCTGGAGCCGGGTTTATTCGGCTCCGCATCGGCCGGCAAACCGGCCCGCAGGGCAATCGCACGCTGCGCCCAGATTCCGGCGGGATCGATTTGCTGCACCTGGTCGGCGAATTTCTTCGCGTCATCGACGCGGCCGGCGTCCGCCGCCACGCTGGCCAGATGATAAGCGGCCTCGGCGCGCACCGCCTGGAGCTGCATGAGATCGGCGGCAATATCCTTGAGCTGCGCTTCCCCGTCGGCAGTGCCGCCAGCCTGGATCTTGCACACGGCCTGGCCGAGCTGCGCCCGGCCGCCGAGCGGCGTGCGGCGCAGCGTTTCCGCGGCCATCAAGTAGTCTTCCTGCGCGTCGGCATATTTACCGGCCGAATACTCGTCGTCGGCCAGCCGGAGACTGGCCACACCGGCCAGCTGGTGGCCCTGGTGGGCGCGGGCGAAAGCGCGCAGCAATTCCGGCGTGGAGGCCGCGGCATAGTCCGCCTCGGTGCTTTTCTCACGCTGGGCATTGAAAATTTCCCAGGCCCCCTTGCCCACCACAAACAGCAGCACGGCCGCGCAGGCGGCGAAGATGGTGTTGCGGTTTTTTTTCCAAAAGCCGTGAAACTGTTCCTCGTGGCTGGGCGCAGCGGCCTGGCCGGCCGGCGAGCCGGCGGCGGTGTTAGGATCGGATGGCATGGTCATGGAGCGGGGTTCGTTTTTTGGAAACGCTGATAGGAACAAATCGCCACCCCCGTGTAAATGCAGGAAATCAGCCGGCGCTCAGTCAAAAACCACTGTTTTGCGCCCGTAAACGAGCACGCGGTTATCAAGATGCCAGTGCACGGCTTGCGCGAGAACGAGCTTCTCCAGGTCCCGGCCCTTTCGGACCAGATCCTCGACGCCATGGCGGTGCGTCACGCGCACGACATCCTGCTGGATGATCGGCCCGTCATCGAGCTCGCACGTGGCGTAGTGCGCGGTGGCGCCAATCAGCTTCACGCCGCGTTCATGCGCCTGTTGGTAGGGGCGGCCGCCGGCAAAGGCGGGCAAAAATGAATGATGAATATTGATCACCGGCCGCGCGAAGGCATCGAGAAACCCGCCGGAAATCACCTGCATGTAGCGCGCCAGAACCACGAGCTCGATGTCGTTCCGCCGCAGCAGCTCAAGCTCGCGCGCCTCGGCGGCGGCCTTCGTTTCCGCGCTCACCGGAATGTGATGAAAAGGCAGGCCGTAGTTCTTCGCCGTCGCGGCCAGATCGTCGTGGTTGGAAACAACGAGGGCGATCTCGCCATTGAACTCGCCGGCCCGGCCGCGCAGCACGAGGTCGTGGAAGCAATGGTCCGCCTTGGAGACAAAAATCGCCACGCGCGGCCGGTGCGCCGAGAACGCCACGCGCGCGTGCATGCCCAAGGTGCCGGCAAAGGCGCGAAAGCTTTCCGTGTCGGAGTCGTGGGCGCCGTCCTTCGGCGTCCATTCCACCCGTTGGAAAAAGATGCCGGCCTGCATGTCGCGATGCTGGTCGGCATGCAGGATGTTGCCGCCGCGCTCGAAAATCCAGCCGGCCACGCGCGCGACCAGCCCCGGCTGGTCGGGGCCGTGCAGGAGGGCGATGAGCGTGGCGGTCGGGTTCACGTCAGACCGCGACGACGTTGCCGCGGTATTGCTGGATCGGGCGCACCCCGACGCGTTTTTGCTTCAGCGCCTTGATGCCATTGAGCGCGGCGGAGGCGCCGGTGATGGTCGTCATGATGCAGACGTTGTGGGCGTAGGCGGCGGAGCGGATCTGGTTCTCGTCGCGCCGCGGGATCATGCCGCCGGGCGTGTTGATGACCATCTGGATCTGGCCGTTCTTGATCAGGTCGATGGCCGTGGGCCGGCCTTCATCGATCTTGGCGAGCTTCTTGACATTGACCCCGTTGGCCGCGAGCGCGACGGCGGTGCCGCTCGTCGAATAAATCGTGAAGCCGAGCCCCTCGAGCTGGCGCGCGAGGTCGACCGCGCGCGCTTTGTCGGCGTCCTTGACCGAGAGAAACACATTTCCACCGGTGGGCAGGCCGGGCTTGGCGGCGGCTTGCGCCTTGGCGAAGGCGATGCCCAGGTCCTCGTCGAGGCCCATGACTTCGCCGGTCGAGCGCATCTCGGGCCCCAGCATGATGGTGGCGCCGGGAAACCGCACGAAGGGAAACACCGCCTCCTTCACGCACCAGTGCTTCGGCGTGAGTTCGCGCGTGAAGCCGAGCTCCGCGAGTTTTTTGCCGGTCATCACCTTGGCCGCCAGCTTGGCCAGCGGCACGCCGATGGCCTTGGCAACGAAGGGCACGGTGCGCGAAGCGCGCGGGTTCACCTCGAGCACGTAAAGCTGGCCGTCCTTGATGGCAAACTGGACGTTCATCAGCCCGACCACGTGCAACGCCTGCGCGAGCGCATAGGTCGCCTGGCGAACGGTGGCGAGCATGTCCGGCCCGAGCGTGTGCGGCGGCATGACCATCGCGGCGTCGCCCGAGTGCACGCCGGCGAACTCGATGTGCTCGAGCATGCCGCCGATGACCGACGCAGTGCCATCGCTGATACAGTCGACATCAAGCTCAATGGCGTCCTCAAGAAATTTGTCGATGAGCACGGGCTTGCCGGGCATGACCTCGAAGACCTGGCGCACGACGCCCTTGAGCTCGTCCTCGCTGTAAACGATGAACATGCCGCGACCGCCGAGCACGAACGACGGACGCAGCAGCACGGGATAGCCGACCTCCGCGGCAAAAGTGATCGCCTCGGCCTCGCTGAGCGCGGTGCGATTGGCCGGCTGCTTGAGGCCGATCTTGTTCAGGATCGCGGCGAAGAGCTTGCGGTCCTCGGCCGCCTCGATCGACTCGGGCGAGGTGCCGATGATATTCACGCCGCTGGCCTTCAAGGCGGTAGCCAGGTTGAGCGGGGTCTGGCCGCCGAACTGCACGATGGCGCCGTCGCAGCCCTCCTGCTGGTAGATTTCGAGCACGTCCTCCAGCGTGAGCGGCTCGAAATAAAGACGGTCGCTCGTGTCGTAGTCGGTCGAGACGGTCTCGGGGTTCGAGTTGACCATCACAGTCTCGAAGCCCAGTTCGCGCAGTGCGAAGCTCGCGTGCACGCAGCAATAATCGAACTCGATGCCCTGGCCGATGCGGTTGGGGCCGCCGCCGAGGATCATGATTTTCTTTTTGCCGCTGGGCGGGAGAATCTCGTTCTCGTCACCATAACTTGAATAATAATATGGCGTGAACGCCTCGAACTCCGCCGCACAGGTGTCGACCAGGCGGTAGGTCGTCTGGATGCCAAGCTGCTTGCGCCGGGCCCGGGTGGCGGCGAGGTCGCTCTTGAGCAGGTGCGCGAGCTGGGCGTCGGAGAAGCCGAACTGCTTGGCGCGGCGCAGGAGGACGGGATCAAGGCTCTTCAGCTCGCGCTGCTTCAGCTCCTGCTCCATCTCGAACACTTCGCGGAGCTGGTGCAGAAACCATGGGTCGATCTTCGTGAGGTCGAAAATTTCATCGACACCCAGGCCGGCGAGAAACGCGTAGCGGATGTAGAAGATGCGCTCGGCATTGGGCGTGGCAAGGCGCGAGGTGAGCGTCTTGCGGTCAGGCACCTCGTCGCCGCCGTGTTTGCCGCCGCCGCCGAAGCCGCGCGAACCGATCTCGAGCGAACGCAAGGCCTTCTGCAACGACTCCTTGAACGTGCGTCCGATGGCCATGGCTTCGCCCACGGATTTCATCGACGAGGTGAGCGTGGGGTCGGCGTCGGGGAATTTCTCGAAGGTGAAGCGCGGGATCTTGGTGACGATGTAGTCGATGGTCGGCTCAAACGATGCCGGCGTGAGGCGCGTGATGTCGTTCCGGAGCTCGTCGAGCGCATAGCCCACGGCCAGCTTGGCGGCGATCTTCGCAATGGGAAAGCCGGTGGCCTTCGAGGCAAGCGCGGAGCTGCGGCTGACGCGCGGGTTCATCTCAATGACGACCATGCGGCCGGTCTGCGGGTCGACGGCAAACTGGATGTTGGAGCCGCCGGTCTCGACCCCGACCTCGCGGATGACGGCGAAGGATGCGTCACGCATCACTTGGTATTCCTTGTCCGTGAGCGTCATCGCCGGCGCCACGGTGATGGAATCGCCGGTGTGCACGCCCATCGGATCGAAGTTTTCGATGGAACAGATGACGACACACTGGTCCTTGTGGTCGCGCATGACTTCCATCTCGAATTCCTTCCAGCCGAGCAGGCACTCCTCGACGAGGATCTCATGGACGGGCGAGAGGTCGAGGCCGTTGGCGACGATGCGCTCGAACTCCTCGCGGTTGTAGGCGATGCCGCCGCCCTGGCCGCCCAGCGTGAATGAGGGGCGGATGATGAGCGGAAAGGCGCCGATTTCGTCGGTCGCGGCCCGCGCCTGCTCCAGTGTGTGCACGGTGCGGGACTTGGCGACGTCGAGGCCGATCTTGATCATGGCCTGCTTGAAAAGTTCGCGGTCCTCGCCCTTGGCGATGGCGGCGGGCTTGGCGCCGATCATCTCCACGCCGTATTTCTCGAGGACGCCGTTTTTGTGCAACTCCATTGAAAGATTGAGCGCGGTCTGGCCGCCAAGGGTGGGCAGAAGCGCGGAGGGGCGCTCGATCTCGATGATTTTCTCCAGAAACTCGACGGTGAGCGGCTCGATGTAGGTCACATCGGCAAACTCCGGGTCGGTCATGATGGTCGCCGGGTTGGAGTTCACCAGAATCACGCGATAACCCTCCTCGCGCAGCGCCTTGCAGGCCTGCGTGCCGGAGTAGTCGAATTCGCAGGCCTGGCCGATGACAATGGGGCCGGCGCCGATGATGAGGATGGACTTGAGGTCGGTGCGTTTGGGCATGGGCGTGAACAGCTGGCGAGGGTTGCGGGCGCACAGGGACGGCGCAAGCGGGAAACGACGTCAAACGCACGCGAAATCCGCCGCTACGGCGGCCCGGAAGCCGCGCGTTTCACCAGCGCCTCAGGCGAACTCGCCGGCGTCGATGCCGAGGATCTTGGCGGCCTGGGCCTTGTCGTCGTAGCAGGCGCGCAGCACCATATCGAGGTACTGCTTGCGCTGGCCGGCCAGATACTCGTCAAGACCGGGCCAGCTCTTCACTTCGCGCAGGCGCAGGGGCAGCTGTTGCGAAGTGACCACGCGGGCCTCGGTGGTGGCGGCGATTTTCGAGACGACTTGATTGAGCTCCGTGAGGTTGCCCGGCCATCGGTAGGCCGCGAGCGTGGCCATCGCGTCGTCGGAGAATTCGATGAGATTGGTGTCGAAAAAGGGATTGGTGGCCTTCGTGATGAAATGCTTCACCAGAATGGGGATGTCCTTGGTCCGCTCGCGCAGCGGCGGCAGGTGCACAGGGAGCGAGGCGACGCGATAGAAAAGTTCGTCGTGAAACTTCGCCTCGTCCGTGAGCTTCTCGAGATCCTCGCTGGTGGTGCAAATGAGGCGAAAGCTCTGGCCGATGTTGCGCAGCACGCTGACGAGCTCGCGTTGCAAGGGAAGCGAGAGGCATTGCGGATGCTGGAGCATCAGCGTGCCCCCCTTGGCCTGCTGCACCCAGGTGCCGCCCGCGCCATTCTGGCCAACCAGACCGTCGCGAAAATTATCCTCCGTGCTGAGGGCGCAGTCGATGCGCACGAAAGTCGCATCGCCGGCATTGCCCGCGGCATGAAGAAGCTCCGCGACGGTTTTTTTGCCAGTCCCCGGCTCGCCAGCAAGCAGCACGGGGGTGCGCACGATGGAAAGTTTTTTGATTTGCTGGACGAGTTTTTTGATGGCCGAGCTCTGGCCGATGAGCCTCGATTCGACGTCAACGGAATAGGTGGAGGGCAGGCCCGCCTCGGCGTTGGCCCGCTCGGCCTGGAATTGCTTGAACTCCAGCCCGCGCTTGAGCGTGGCGATAAGCTCATCGACGCGGAACGGCTTCTGCAGGTAGTCGAACGCCCCGTATTTGAGCGCCTGCACGGCGCTGTCGGTGCTGGCATAGGCCGTCATGATGATGATGACGGCATTGGGATCGTAGAGCTTGAGCTGCCGGAGGAGGGTGATGCCGTCCATCGGCTTCATGTCGATGTCAGCCAGCACCAAGTCGAATCGCTCCGCCTTGTAACGCACCAATCCCTTTTCCCCATCGGTCGCAAAAGCCGTGGAAAAGCCCGTGGGCTGGATGACAGCCTCGAGCATTTCGTGAATGGAAAGCAAATCGTCGACGATGAGAACGGAGGGCATGGCGCGAGTATTCCGCGATAAAATAAATGCTAACAGCAGCGGATGGTCCCGCTACTTTTGCAGACCGCCAGCCACCGCCGCGAGTTGAAAAATCGGCAAAAACATTGCCATAACGATGCCGCCGACCACGACGCCCAGGAACACGATGAGCAGCGGTTCGATGAGCGAGGTCATCGCGCCGACGATGGCGTCGCATTCCGTATCGTAAAAATCGGCGATTTTCCCCATCATGCCGTCGACATTGCCGGTGGTTTCACCGGCCTTGACCATGTGTTTCATCATGGGCGGGAAAAACGAGTTGGTCCCCAGCACCTCCGAGACCTGGCCGCCCTGGCTGACATGCTTGGCGATCTCCTCGCAGGCGTCCTCAATCTGCACTTTGCCACTCGCCGAGGCAACGATTTCAAGCGTGCGCAGGATCGGCACGCCCGAGCGGATCAGGGTGGCGTAGGTGCGGCAAAAGCGGGAAAGCGCGATTTTGCGGATGAGATTGCCGAAAATCGGCGCCCGGACAAGCACTTGGTCCTTATGCCGCCGTCCAACAGGCGTCTGGCAGTATTTATTCACCGCGTAGCCGATGCCAATCAACACCGCAAGGAGCACGGCGCCTCGCCAGCTTCCGAGGAAATGACTCAGGTCGATCAGCATCTGTGTCGGCGCAGGCAGCTTCGCCCCGAAGTCCTTGAACATGTCGGCGAAGACCGGAATCACGAAAATCAGCAGCACGTTCACGAGCACAATGGCCAGGCCGATGACGGCGACCGGGTAGGTCAGGGCCGACTTCACCTTCTTGGTCAGCTTGACGGTCGCCTCGAAATATCCCGCCACCTTGCCGAGGATTTCCGCGAGCCCGCCGCTAGCCTCGCCCGCCTCGATCATGGAGACGAACAATTGTGGAAAGCTCCTGGGGAATTTTTTTACCGAAGCCGAAAACGAGTTACCGGCGGAGATTTCCAGCTTCACATCCCTGATGACAATGCGAAACACCTGATCCTCGGTTTGATCCTGCAACGCCTCGAGGGATTGCACCAGCGGCAGGCCGGCGTTGAGCAACGAAGCAAGCTGCTGGGTAAAAATAGCCAATTCAGCGAGCGGAAGTTTGTAGTTTTTGGCCCTTCTCTCGAGTGACTTCTGTTTCGCAACCAATTGCGTGGCCTTGATGTTGGGGCGGTTCTGTTGCTGCAACTCAGGGCGCAGCGTCGTGGCCTGGCCGGATGGGCCCGAGGAAATGAATGGCATGGTGCCACATATGAAAACATTGTAACCGCAAGGCCGCAATCCCATTTGCGGCTGCTTTCCGTAAAAAATCCGCAACAATTTTTTGCGGCCCGGGCAATAAGCTCTCCCGCATCCATATGCACCGGAGGCTTGACCGCGCCGTCCCGCCCGCGAAGCTTGGCGCGCGCCGCGCGGCTGTAGTTTAGTGGTAAAACCTCTGCCTTCCAAGCAGGTGTCGACGGTTCGATTCCGTCCAGCCGCACCAGCTTTTGCTTCCGATGTTGGAAGCAAAGCCACTGCCCGGCAAAGGCATACCAAGGCTTCATGCGGCCCATCCCCAACCCAAGCCGCCGTGAACCTCATTCTTTTCGATCCCCACGAAATCTCCGCATCCCTGGCCCGCCACGACCCGCGCGCACAACACCTGCTCGAGGTGCTTGACCGCCAGGAGGGCGGCACATTCGACGCCGGCCTGGTCAACGGCCCCCGCGGCAAGGGAAAGATCGAAAAAATCACTCCGCTTGCGCTGACACTCTCATTTGTGTGGGGTGAGCCGCCGCCGCCGCTCGACCCGATCGTCGTTCTGGTCGGTCTGCCGCGCCCGCAGACCGCCCGGAAAATCCTGCAGGAAGCAACCGCACTCGGGGTCAGTGCCCTGCATTTTTTCGCCGCTGAAAAAACCGGGCCAGGTTACGCGCGCAGCACCCTCTGGACCAGCGGTGAATGGCGCCGTCACTTGCTCGCCGGGGCGGAACAAGCCTTCTGCACGCGCCTGCCTGAGGTCACCCATGGCCTCACCCTTGACGCCGTCCTCGAAAAAACATTTGCAACGTCCACCCGTCTCGCCCTCGACAACTACGAAGCGCCGGCTCCCCTGCACAAGCTCCCACTGGCGGCCGGGACCGCCGTCCTGCTCGCGCTCGGGCCCGAGCGCGGCTGGTCGGCCGCGGAACGTGATTTTTTGCGCACGCACAATTTTTCGCTCGCGCACCTTGGCCGGCGTGTATTGCGCACGGAGACCGCGGTGGTCGCCGCGGTGACGCTCATCAAGGCCCAGCTGGGGCTTTTTTGAAAAACGACACACTTGGCTGGCGTGCGCCCTTGCCTCCGAGACGCTTCACGCAGGTCCAGCCAGGCGGTGTGAGTTCTGTCTCTCCCGGCATCTCGAAAATCACCAGCGCCCCGGGCTTTGCCGCCAGCCGGACCAAAAGGCCCGCAAAAAGCTGCGGTGCCACCCCGGCAATCAGTTCATAGGGCGGATCAATGAACACCAGGTCCGCCGCCCGGTTCACATCCGGCCGCGCCACCCAGGCCACCGCATCCGCCTGCACAATTTTGCAATCCGCTGTTTCGCGCCCCAGACTCTTGCCCACCGCCATGAGGTTCGTGCGCATGCAAGCCGCAGCCTTCGCATTTTTTTCCACAAAAACCCCATCCGCCGCACCACGGCTCAACGCTTCAAGTCCATAGGCGCCGCTGCCTGCGAACAAATCCCAGAAACAGACGCCGGTCACACGTGCGCCCAGGCTCGAAAAGACCGCCTGACGCAGTCCGTCCGTGGCCGGCCGCACCATATCGCCCGGCGGCACACGGAGCGGAATACCGCGAGCCATCCCGCCGCTTATGCGCATGGCACGCTCCCTTCGATTTGCGAAATGTCACACATCACCTTCATGTGAAGCCAGCATGACATTCCCGCTTTCCGACCACTTCAACGGGAAAACATTTTTCAATCCCGGCGTGCAGATTGAGCGCAGCTGGCGCGACCTGCTGCGTTGGAAGCTGAACTCGCAAGCCGCGCCCTGGCCGCAGCGGGTGGAGATGATGCCGCGACGTCCGCCGGTGCCGGGCGCCGGCGAGGTGGTGGCCACATGGATCAACCACTCGACCTTTCTCCTCCAGACGCCGCGCGGCAACGTTATCACCGACCCCATTTATTCGGAGCGCTGTTCGCCTGTGTCGTGGGCCGGACCGCGCCGCGTACATCCGCCCGGCGTGCCTTTCGAGGCGCTGCCCCGCCTCGACGCCGTGCTCCTGAGCCATGACCATTATGATCACTGCGACCTGCCGACGCTGCAGCGGCTGGCACGGCGCGAACCGCAGCCACGCCTCCTCGCCCCGCCCGGCCATGCAGACCTTGCACGCTCCGCCGGCTTTCGCTCGGAAAATATTGCAGAGCTCGATTGGTGGCAGGCCCAGGCCATCGCCCCCGGGTTCGAAGTCACATTTACGCCGGCCCTGCACTGGAGCAAACGCCTCGGCCGTCCGCGCAACAGCCGGTTGTGGGGCGGATTTTTCCTGAAGATCGCCGGCGTGCCGGCGGTTCACTTTGTCGGCGACAGCGGCTATCACGGTGCATTATTTCATGAAATCCGCGCCCGGCTGGGGCCGCCCGGCCTCGCGCTCGTGCCCATCGGGGCCTACGAGCCACGATGGTTCATGGCGCCACAGCACTGCAATCCGGCGGAAGCCGTGCAGATCCATCGCGACCTCGGCGCAACTATAAGTGTCGCCATGCATTGGGGGACATTTCCCCTCACCGATGAGGCGCGCGACGAACCGCCCCGGGGGCTCGCGGCCGCGCAGGCCGCCGCGGGACTGGAAGCAGGCGCCTTTCGCGTGCTGACCCCGGGTGAAAGTTTGCGAATGCAGCTGGCGGGCATCGCCAGGGCGGCAACCAATGGCCTGGGGCACGCGTAAGTTACAGGGAACTCCGGCGCGCAATGAGGGTAACACCTTACATCACTTATAAATTGCACAGCAACGCCTTGCTCCGTTAGGTGCCTAATCATCGATCTTTCTGGCCCCTGCGGATTTCCGCCACGGACAGCGAGGACCTTCATTTTGATTTCTCAAACCACAAGTACATGCGACTGATCCACGCACTCGTTGTCGCCGGCCTCGCGGCCGCCGGACTGCGTCTGTGTGCGCATGGAGCCGAACGCAACATCTGGCCGTTTTGGGTCGGGGAAAAGGACGCGGCCGGCCGCGTGACAGAGTGGCAGAGCGTGGGACCGCTTCTTTTTGAAAAGCAGATGGGCGACGACCGCGCCGGCGGCTTCCGGCCGCTTTACGTGTGGAAGAACAACGCCGCAGGGGAGACGACCCAAGCCGACGTGCTCTATCCCCTGTTCACCTATCATGCCGGCGAGAACGGCTCGGCCTGGAGCGTGTTTTCCATCATCAACCGTTCCAGCCCGCGCCCAGGCACGGACAACAAGTACCATGCATTGGATGTCTGGCCGTTTTATTTTTCGCGACAGACAGGCGATCCAGCCACCTCCTATCGCGCGCTTTTTCCCATCGCCGGCGCGATGAAAAACCGCTTCGGGCAGGACAAGTGGACCTGGGCGCTGTTTCCGCTTTACGGGCGGTTTGAAAAAAACGCTGTCGTCACCACCACCACGCCGTGGCCGTTCGTGAAAGTGATGCAGGGCGAGGGCAACCATGGCTTCGAACTGTGGCCTCTCTTCGGCTGGCGCGCGAAAGAAGGCGCTTATCACGACCGGTACTACCTCTGGCCGCTTATCTACAAGAATGAGCATGCCCTGTGGGCGCCGCAGCCGGAGGTGAAGCTCGGCGTGCTGCCTTTCTATACGCGCGAACAGGCCGCCGGCCTGATCAGCGAAAATTATCTGTGGCCGTTTTTCGGCTATACCGACCGCACCGCCCCCTATCGCTACCACGAGACGCGCTATCTCTGGCCGTTCCTGGTCCAGGGCCGCGGCGACGAACGCTACGTCAACCGCTGGGGCCCATTCTACACCCATTCGATCGTCAAAGGCCGCGACAAGACCTGGGTGCTCTGGCCCGTCTGGCGACAAATCAACTGGGACAATGCCGGCCTAGCGCAGACCAAGACGACCGTGCTCTATTTCCTCTATTGGTCGGTCGAGCAGCGCAGTCTCGCCCACCCCGCCCTCACCCCCGCGCGCCGTACCAGCCTGTGGCCGTTTTTCACGGTATGGAACAGCGCCGGCCGGCGCCAGGTGCAGGTGCTCAGCCCGTTCGAGTCGTTTTTCCCGGCCAACGAAACCATCCGCCTTGCCTACAGCCCGCTCTTCGCGATTTACCGCTACGACCGGCGCGGACCGGACGCCGTGCGGCAGGACTTTCTTTTCAACTTCATCACCTGGCAGCGGGCACCAGGTCACACCGAGTTCCACTTCGGGCCGTTTTTCAAAATGGAAAAAAACTCCGACAGCGCGCACGTCGCGCTGCTCGGCGGCCTGATCGGGTTCCGGCGCACGGCGGCCAGCCGCATCTGGCTGCCGTTCGCATTCGATTTTTCGGCAAAAGCACCTAAAGCTCAACTGACGTCGCGCTGACATGAAAAAACTGAACGAATTTTTCGAGGGCCTCGGCAGTGCCGTGCTGCTGACCGTGCGGTCGTTCACGATGCTGCCGGCCGCACCCCGCATCATCAAGCGCGTGGTCGAGCAGGCTTTCGTCGGCGGCTACATGTCGCTGCCCATCGTTTCGATCCTCAGCTTCTTCATCGGCAGCGTGCTCGCCCTGCAGGCCGGCATCAGCATGCGGGACTTCGGCACCAAGCAGCTCATCGGCACGCTGGTGGGCGAGTCGCTGGTGCGCGAACTCGGCCCGGTCATGATCGCCATCCTCGTGGCCGGCCGCGTGGGCTCGGCCATCACCGCGGAGCTCGCCTCGATGAAGGTTTACAACGAGGTCGATGCGCTCGTCACGATGAACATCCCGCCTGAGCGCTTCCTCGTGCTGCCCCGGCTCATCGCCGTGCTGCTGTTCATGCCCGTGCTGACCATGATCGGCATCGTCATCGGCTGGATGGGTGGCGCCATCGTTTGCAAGTATGTCCACTTCATCGGCATCGAGCCGGAGCAGTATTTCCAAAGCCTGCGTTCATACCTCACCGCCACCAAGATGTTCGACGGCCTGCTCAAGGCCGAGATCTTCGGCTTCTGCGTCGTGCTCATCGCCTGCAACGTCGGCCTGCGCACGCGCGGCGGCCCGCGCGAGATCGGCAATTCCGTCACCCGCTCGGTCGTGGTTTCGCTCATCACCATCCTCGTCCTCGACTACTTCATCACCAAGGTCCTCGCCTGATGAAAAAATCCTCCACCGCCCACGAACGCCCCGACCGCAATCCCGTGCCCGTGGAAGTGGCCGGGTTGTCCAAAAATTACGGCTCCCAGACGGTGCTCACCGACATTTCGCTCAGCATCAAGCCCGGCGAAATCTTCGTCATCATGGGCCCGAGCGGCTCGGGCAAAAGCGTGCTCTTGCGCCACATTGCCGGCCTCGAGACGCCGACCGCCGGTACCGTGCGCATCGCCGGCTTCGATCCCGCCGACCCTGACACCCGCGACCGCTTCGCGCTCGCCCTCGTCTTCCAGTCCGGCGCGCTCTTCAACTCGCTCAGCGTTTACGACAATCTCGCGCTTTATCCGCTCGAGCACCGCCTTTGCACCAAGCGGGAGATCCACGACCGGGTCATGCGCGCGCTTCAGATCCTTTCCCTCGAGGCTGCCGCCCAGAAATTTCCCTCCGAGCTGTCCGGCGGCATGAAGAAACGCGTCGCCATCGCCCGTGCCCTCGTGATGGAGCCGCAGCTACTCCTCTACGATGAGCCGACCAGCGAGCTCGACCCCGTCATGGCGGCCACCATCGGCGAAATCATCGCCACGCTGAAGCAGGAGTTCCAGGTCACCAGCATCGTCGTCTCCCACGACCGCGACCTCACCCTCACCATCGCCGACCGCGTCGCCATCCTTATGCAGGGCCGGCTGCGCACCGTCAGCACGCCCGCCGCGCTGCGCGAGGTCAAGGACCCGCTGATCACCGATTTCCTCAATCCGCAGATCGATTTGAAAAATCCCCGTTACAAGCAACTGGAGGTTACAACATGAACAATGCACAAATGACGGCCCGTATCGGCCTCTTCTTCCTTGTGGGCGCCGTGCTCATCTGGATCACCTTCGAGGCACTGCACAACGGCGGCTTCCACGGCCGCAAGGGCTACGCGCTTACCGCCGGCTTCGAAGATCTCAAACAGCTCAAGATCGGCGACGAAGTGCGAATGGCCGGCGTGACCATCGGGAGCGTCGAACAGGCCCGCCTCGGCGCCCACCGCGCCGAAGTCGTGCTGCGCATCGACCCCGAGGTTAAAATCGCGAACGATGCCACGGCCGGCGTCGCCAGCGCCGGCCTCCTCGGCACCAACTACATCGCCTTTGACCTGGGCACTTCCACCGAGCCCTACGCGCCGGACACGGAGGTACATACCAAGTCCAACGCCGACCTCAACACCGTCATGGCTGAAATCGGCGACCTCGGCAAAAAGCTCGAAGGCACCTTCAACTCCATCAGCAGCATCACCCAGGGTGAGAACGGCCAGCCCGGCCTCTTCCAGCGCCTCGACAAGCTCGTCGCCGACAATGGCGACAAAATCACCACAACGATGACCAATCTGCAGGACATCACCACGAAGATCAACCAAGGCCAGGGCACGATGGGCCGCCTCATCAACGACCCCAAGCTGCACGACGAACTTCTCGCCACCGTGGATGAGATCAAGTCCGCCGCCACCCAGGCCAAGGGCTTTGTCAACGACGCCCAGGGCATTCTCGGACAGGTGAAGTCCGGCCAAGGGGCGCTCGGCACGCTCATCTATGACCAGCAGGCCGGCGACAATCTCAAGCGCGTCGCCCAGAACCTCCGTGATCTTTCCGACAAGCTCAACAGCGGCCAGGGCACGCTCGGCAAACTCATCAACGACGACAGCCTCTACACCCAGACCCAGGGCGTGCTCAAGAAAGCCGACCAGGCTATTGACGGCCTCGGAGACTCCAGCGCCATCAGCGCGGTCGGCGTCGCGGCCAACGCCCTGTTCTAAAAAGCACGCGAAAACTATCAGTACTTGCCCGGCTCGAGGCCGAAATAATCCGCCGCGTTCTTGTAGCAGATGTTCTCGACCATCCCGCCGACCAGCTTGCGGTCGGCCGGGATGAGCCCGGCCTCGATGTCCGCGCCCAGCATCGAGCAGAGCAGGCGGCGGAAATACTCATGGCGCACGTAGCTGAGGAAGCTGCGTGAGTCAGTCAGCATGCCGACAAACCGTGAAAGCAGGCCGAGCTGCGAGAGCGCATTGATCTGCCATTCCATCGCCTCCCTCTGGTCGAGAAACCACCAGCCGGAACCGAACTGGAGCTTGCCGGGAATCGTGCCGTCCTGGAAGTTTCCGATCATCGTCGCGAAGATATAGTTGTCGGCCGGATTCAGGTTGTAGAGGACCATCTTCGGCAGCTTTTCCTCGGAATCGAGGCGGTCGAGATAGCGCGAGAGGCCGCGCGCCTGCGGGAAATCGCCAATCGAGTCGACACCGGCATCGGCCCCAAGGCGCTTGAGCAGGCGGCTGTTGTTGTTGCGCAGCGCGCCGAGGTGGAGCTGCTTGGTCCAGCCGCGATCGGCGTCGAGCCGGCCGAAGAAAAGCATCATGAACCAGGCGAACTTCGCGGCCTGGTCGGGCGTAGCCGCCGTGCCGGCGCGCGCCTGCGCAAAAATGGTCGCGGCTTCCCGCTCGGTACAGTCGGTGTCTGGAATGAACTCCATGCCGTGATCGGACAGCCGGCCGCCGAGCGAGTGGAAAAAGTCGTGACGCTGCTTGAGCGCGGCCAGGAATGACGCGAGATCCTTCACGTCGACGTTCGCCCGCGCCGCGAGCTTGTCGCACCAGAGGATGAACGTGGCGGGATTGGCCACGCCAAGTGCCTTGTCAGGGCGGAAAGCCGGATAGACCTTGGTCCCCAGTTTGGCCTTCTTGATCGCGATGTGGTTCGCGAGGTCATCCACCGGATCGTCGGTGGTGCAGACGACATTCACCTTGAATTTTTTCAGGATTCCGTGAACGGACAGCTCGGGCTTGGCAAGCCGGGCATTGGCCTGTTTCCAGATTTTCGCCGCATTGGCCTCGTTGATGATGAGGTCGATGTCAAAGTAGCGGCGCAGCTCGAGGTGCGACCAGTGATGGAGAGGATTGCGCAGCATCTGCGGCACGGCGCGCGTGTAGGCGAGAAACTTGTCATAGTCGCTGGTTTCGCTGCCGGTGATCAGGTTCTCGGGCACCCCGTTGGAGCGCATCGCGCGCCACTTGTAATGGTCTCCTGCGAGCCAGATCTGGTAAAGATTTTCGAAACGCTGGTTGCCGGCGATCTGCTCGGGCGGCAAATGGCAGTGGTAGTCAAAGATGGGCTGGTCGACCGCGTGCTCGAAATACAGTTCGCGGGCCCACTTGGTGTTGAGCAAAAAATCCTCGGGGAGAAACGATTTGGCGGCACACATGGGAGTAAAAAAATAAATCGGCCCGCCCGCGGGGCGCGAGCCTAATTAACATGGCGAACCACGGCAGGCGGGCGCAAAATCAGTCGTCCCGTCCGAATTCCAATCCGGGCGTCTGTTTCCTGATGCCCGGCGGGTCAAACCTTCGGTCCGCCCTGCGCCAGGTTGCGCGCGCGCAGCCGCAGGCCGTTGAGGCGAATGAAGCCGGTCGCGTCGCTCTGGTTGTACCAGCTCTTCACACCCTCCATCGAGGCGACCTTGAGGTCGTAGAGCGAATACTTCGACTTGCGGCCGCAGGTGATGACATTGCCCTTGTAGAGTTTGAGGCGCACAGTGCCGGAAACGTATTTCTGGCTTTCGTCCACCAGCGCCTGCAGGGCTTCGCGTTCGGGCGCGAACCAGAAGCCGTAGTAAACCAGCTCGGCGTATTTCGGGATGAGCGAATCGCGCAGGTGTTGCACTTCGCGGTCAAGCGTGAGCGATTCGATCTGCTTGTGCGCATGCATCAGGATAGTGCCACCAGGCGTCTCGTAGACGCCGCGCGATTTCATGCCGACGAAACGGTTCTCGACGAGGTCGACGCGGCCGATGCCGTGCCGGCCGCCGAGCTGGTTGAGCGTCTTCAGCACGCCCGCGGGCGACAGCTTTTTGCCGTTCACCGCGACGCAGTTGCCCTTCACAAAATCAAGCTCGAGATATTCGGCCTTGTTCGGCGCGTCCTCGGGCGAAACCGAGAGCTTGAACATGCCCTTGTTCGCCTTCGTGGTGGGATCAAACCACGGATCCTCGAGAATGCCGGCCTCGTAGGAAATGTGGAGAAGATTGCGATCCATTGAGTAAGGCTTCTTCAGCGAGGCCTCGACCGGAATCCTGTGCTCCCGGCAATAATCGATCATCTCGGCGCGGCCGGGAAATTTTTCGCGGAACGTGTCGATTTTCCACGGTGCCAGAATGGCCAGCCGCGGCGCGAGCGCCATGTAGGTGAGCTCGAAGCGGCACTGGTCGTTGCCCTTGCCGGTGGCGCCGTGCGCAACCGTGTCGGCCTTTTCCTTTTTCGCGATCTCGATCTGCGCCTTGGCGATGAGCGGACGCGCAATGGAGGTGCCCAGATAGTACTGGCCTTCGTAAACCGCGTTGGCGCGGATCATCGGATAGATGAAATCCCGGGCGAATTCCTCGACCAGGTCGAGCGTGTAGTGCTTCGACGCGCCGGTCTTCCGCGCCTTTTGCGGCAGGCCGCGCAGCTCCTCCTCCTGGCCGATGTCGGCGGCAAACGTGATGATCTCAGCGTCGTAGGTTTCCTTGAGCCACTTGACGATGACGGAGGTGTCGAGGCCTCCCGAGTAAGCGAGCACGATTTTCATGGAATGGCGTGGAATAATTGGGTGGTTGGAAGATTTTCGCGAGCGAAAGCGCACCCTTACGCGCGCGGCTGCTGCGCCAGCACGGCGAGGATGGCCTTCTGCACATGCAGGCGGTTTTCCGCCTGGTCAAAAATGATCGAGCGCGGGTTGTCGAGCACCTCCTGCGCGACTTCCTCGCCCGGATGCGCGGGCAGGCAGTGCATGAAGAACGCATCCGGCTTGGCCGCGGCGAAAAGTTTGCCAGTGACCGCGTAAGGCAGCATTTGCGCATGGCGCTGCTTGGTCTCGTTCTCCTGCCCCATGCTCGCCCACACGTCGGTGTAAACGATGTCCGCGCCGCTGACGGCCTCAAGGGGATCGGTCGTGAAATGGTAGGACCCGGCAAATCCCTCGGCCTTGAGCAGCGCATTGATCTCCGCGCCCGGCGCGTGGTCCTTCGGACCGGCGAGCGAGATCTTCATGCCGAAAAGCGCCGCGCCGAGAATCCACGAATTGGCCATGTTGAAACAGGTATCACCGAGAAAAGCGATTTTGCGCCCGCGCAGCGAACCGAACAGGTCGCCGCCCGGCGCGGCCCAGCGCTCGGCCGCGGTGAAGGCGTCGGTGTAGATCTGGCAGGGATGCAGGAAATCCGTGAGCGCGTTGATCACCGGCACACTCCCCTGCCGCGCCAACTCGACGACCTCGGCGTGATGGAAGGTGCGGACGATGAGACCGTGCACGAAGCGCGACAGCACCCGCGCGGTGTCGGCCACCGACTCGCTGCGGCCGAGTTGGATGTCGTTCTTGTTAAGGAAAAGCGGATGGCCGCCGAGTTCGTGCAGGCCGACCTCGAAGGAGACGCGCGTGCGCGTGCTGGTTTTGGAGAAAATCATCGCCCACGTCTGCCCGGCGAGCACGGGCGGCGTGTGCCGGCCACGCTTCTGCTTGAAATTCTGAGCCAGCGCAAAAATTTCCGCGACTTCGTGCGGCTGGAAGTCGGTCTCCTTGAGAAAATGCTTCATGGAAAACGGATAACTTAAACCGCCCACCCGTCGCGCACGAGTGAAAAATGCGCCGGACTTGTTACGCTTTTGCGGCAAGAACCGCGCGGAAAATCTCGACGGAACGCGCCAGGTCGCCGGCCGTGGCGGTGAGCGGCGGCAGCAGCCGGATGACATTCCCGCCCGCCGGCAGCGCGAGCAGGCCGAGCTCGCGCAACGCCGCGAGATACGGTGCCGGATCGCCGGTAAGCTGCACGCCGACCAGGAAGCCGAGGCCGCGCACGCCCTTTACATGCGCGGGAAATTCCGCCGCAAGTTTTTCCAGCGCCGCAATCCACGGGCCGCTGGCGCGGGCCACATGTTCGGCCAGCTTTTCTTTTTCAATGACGTCGAGCACCGCCAGCGCCGCCGCACACGCCAGTGGCGTGCCGCCAAAGGTCGTGCCATGCGAGCCGGGATGAAAAAGCTCCGCGGCATTTTCCCGCACCCAGATCGCTCCGATCGGAAAACCGCCGCCGAGGCCCTTGGCCATGCCGATGGCGTCGGGGGCAATGCCCGCGTGCTCGAAGGCGAAAAATTTTCCCGTGCGCCCGAGGCCGCACTGCACCTCGTCGATCAGGAGCAGCAATTTGTGCCGGTCGCACAGCGCGCGCAGGCTCAGCAGAAATTCCGGCGCACAGGGATGGATGCCGCTTTCACCCTGGATCGTCTCGATGAAGATCGCCGCCGTCTGTTCGTCGATGAGATCGGCAAAGCTCTGCAGGTTGTTCAGCTCGCCAAAGGCAAAGCCCTGCACAAGCGGCCGGAAGCCTTTCTGGACCTTCTCCTGCGGCGTCGCACTCATGCCGCCGAACGTGCGGCCGTGGAAGGCGTTTTTTGCGCAGATGACCTTGAAGATTTTGCCCTCCTCGCCGCCGGCCCTCTGCTGGCCGTGCAGGCGCGCGAGCTTGAGCAGCGCCTCGTTGGCCTCGGCGCCACTGTTGCAGAAAAACACCCGGCCCGGGCCGGCGCGCTGCACGAGCCGCCGCGCCAGCTCGGCCTGGTTCGGGTTCCGGAACAGGTTGCTGACGTGGATCAGCTCGCCCGCCTGCCGCTGCACCGCCGCAACCCAGTGCGGATGGCAGTGGCCGAGTGCGCTCACCGCGATGCCCGACGTGAAATCGAGATAGCCTTTGCCCTGGTCGTCCCACACCTGCACGCCGCTTCCGCGCACGAGCGTCAGACTCGGCCGCGCGTAGTTCTTCATCACAAACGCGTCGTAGAGCTCGGCCGAACTGGTGCGGACGATGCCGGGCAGGCCGGTGGAATTTTCTTTGCTCATTTTCTCGATTCTGGCCGCGCGCCCGCGGCGCGCGACTGGAAAAACCAGGGTGGGACGCGCCTCAGCCGTGGACGATTTCCGTGCCGATGCCCTTGTCGGTGAAAATCTCCAGCAGCAGGCTGTGCGGCAGGCGGCCGTCGATGAAATGCACGCGCTGCACGCCTTCCTCCAGCGCGCGGATGGCGCTCGCCACCTTCGGGCGCATGCCCTTGTCGATGACGCCTTTTTTCTTCAGGTCCTCCACCTGGCTGATCTTCAAGGTCGAGATGAGCGAAGCCGCATCGGGCGGGCTCGCGAGCAGGCCGGGGACATCGCTCATGTAAACGAGCCGGCGCGCACGCAGCGCGCTGGCGACACGGCCGGCCACGAGGTCAGCGTTCACATTATAGGGCTTGCCATCATAACCTTCGGCCACGGGCGAGATGACCGGCACAAAGCCGTCGGCGATTTCCTTTTTGATCAGCTTGACCTTCACTTCCGTGACCTCGCCGACGTAGCCGAGATCGACGGTGTTGCCATCGTCGTCGGTCGTGAGCTTCTGGCAGACGAGGACGCTGTCGCCGGGCAGGCCCTTCGGCTTGGCCTTGGCCGTGGCGATGGCTTCGCAGACGTCCTTGTTCACGATTTCGTCGAGCGTCTTTTTAACGACCGCGATCGTGGCCTCGTCGGTGACGCGCAGGCCGTTGACAAAATTCGCCTTCAGGCCGGACGACTCCATCGCCTTGGTGATGGCCTTGCCGCCGCCATGCACGACGACCACGTTGATGCCGACCGCGGCGAAAAACGCGATGTCATAGGCGACGCGCGCCCGGATGGCCGGATCGGGGTCATCCATGAAGCTGCCGCCGTATTTCACGACGAACGTCGAACCATGAAAATCCTGGATGTAAGGCAAGGCCTCGAGCAGCACCTTCGCCTTTGCGGTGACTTCAGCGACGTCCATGGTCCGTCAGGAAACGCGGCGCACGGCCGCGGTGAAAAAAACTGGCTGGAGGTAAAAGCTCACGTGGAATTTTTTCGTAGGGAAACCTTGTAACGCAGTAATGGTGCGCATTTCCACAAAAATTTTCAACCCGGTCCGCGCCGTCATCATTCCGTCACATAAAATCAGCTTCACTCCGCGGGCTGTCCCGCCCACTTCTCATGCGTGTCCAGCACCTCCCTTCTTTTCTCCTCGCGCACGGAACACCGTGCATGGCTTGCGGCGCAGGCCGCGCTGCCCGCGGGCTTCCGCGTCGGCACGGCGCGTTTCGACTTCACTCCGCGCGAGGCGCCCAAGCCGTCAAAGATGACCCTCACGCTCATCGCGCTCGACCGGCCGGCGGCGGACTTCGCCGCCATGTTCACCCGCAACGCCCTGCCCGGGGCGCCCATTGTCGTTGGCCGGCGGCGGCTGACGGAGCCGGCGCTCAGCGCCATCATTGTGAACAACAAGATCTCCAACGTCTGCGCAGCCGGCGGCGTCGAGGCGGCTGAACGCATTTGCGCGGAAACCGCGCGGCTGCTAAAGTTTTCCCCGACGCAGATCCTGCCCAGCTCGACTGGCGTCATCGGCTGGGGCCTGCCGGTCGAGGCCATGCTCGCGGCGCTACCGCAGGTCGTGGCCACGCTCACCCCGGGCTCGGTACTGCCTGCAGCCGAGGGCATCATGACGACGGACCTGTATCCGAAGGTGCGACGCGCCGCGGCCAGCGGCGGGAGCATCGTTGGCATCGCCAAGGGCGCAGGCATGATCGAACCCAATCTCGCCACGATGCTCGTGTATCTTTTCACCGACCTCGCGGTGCCGCGCGACGCCTTGCGCGCCATGCTCGCGCGCGCAGTCGAAACAAGCTTCAATACCATCAGCATCGACAGTGACACCAGCACGTCCGACACCGTCGCGGTCGTCTCGTCGAGCCGTGTGCCATGCGCGGATCTGGCGGAATTCGAGCGTGCGCTCACGACCGTATGCCGCGATCTGGCCGAGGATGTCGTGCGCAACGGCGAGGGCATCCGGCACGTGATTCGCGTGCAGGTGCGCCAGGCGCCCGACGCCGCCACCGCGCGGGCGCTGGGCAAAGCCATCGTCAATGCGCCGCTCTTCAAATGCGCGGTCGCCGGCAACGACCCGAACGTCGGCCGGCTTGTGCAGGCCATCGGCAAGCACGTCGGCGCATCCGCACCGGCGCTCGACCTGTCCAAGCTGCGGTTGCAGATGGGTGGCATCGAGATTTTCGCCGATGGAGTGTTTCAATTGAACCCCGCCAAAGAAACCGCCCTCGCCGCCCACCTGCGCACAGCCGAGCTTTACGCGAGCGCCCCGCCCAAGGACGGCGTGTTCACGCCGCCGGTCGATTTTCCACCGCATGAACGGTGCGTGGAGATCAGCATCGACCTGGGCGGTGGCACGGCAAACGCCACCGTGCTGGGCGGCGACCTCACGCACGAATACGTGAGCGAAAACGCCGACTATCGGAGCTGACGACTGAGAAAAAGACCCGGAATCCTCGAAATCGGATTCCGGGTTTCATGGCTTCTTGCTTTGGAAATCAAACCAAACCTGCCGTCTCCGGAAAGCCGCACCAGAGGTTCATGATCTGCACCGCCTGGCCGCTGGCGCCTTTCATAAGGTTGTCCTCGGCCGCCGTGATGATGAAGTTTTTCGTCCGCGGGTCGAAGACTGCGGACATGTCCACCCGGTTGGTGCCGGTAACATGCGCAGTATCGGGCGTCTCGCCGCTGGCAACAATCTGCACGAAAGGCCGACCCGCATAGGCGGTGCGCCATGCGGCATAGAGCGCATCAATGGTCGCACCAGCCGCGGCGGGAACGGTGATGGTGGTGGCAATGCCACGCCGCATAGGCGCGAGATGAGGATTGAACTGGATCACGGTCGGCGCGCCGGTGAGCTTTTCGAGCTGTTCCTCGATTTCAGCCAGATGCCGGTGCTTGACGAGGCCGTAGGCCTTGGCGCTCTCCGCGCGTTCAACAAAAAGGTAGTCCTCGGCGACCTTGCGGCCCGCGCCACTGACGCCGCTGAAGGAATTTGCCACGATATGCTCGCGCGAGACCAGGCCGGCCTTCAATAGCGGCACAAGAGGAACCAGAATGCTTGTGGGATAGCAGCCCGGCGCGGCCACGAGCTTCGCCTCGGTTTTCCACGACGGCGGCGTGAGTTCGGGCAGCACGAAGCGCGCGGCCGGCAGCAGGCCGGGCGCATGGTGCTCGCCATAATATTTCTGATAGGTGGCAAGGTCGGTGATGCGGAAGTCGGCGCTGAGGTCGATGACCCGCTTGCCGGCCGGGACCAGTTTTGCCGCAAACTCAGCCGACGTGCCGTGCGGGAGCGCGAGAAACACCAGGTCGAGGCTGCCCGCGGCGAGCGCGGCGGCATCGGAATCGGAAAAGACCAAACCGCGATCAAGGCCGCGCAGCGCGGGAAAAATCTGCGCGAGGGGCTTGCCCGCGTGGGTGCGCGAGGTCACTGCCGCGAGCTGCACCTGCGGGTGCGCGAGCAGAAGTTTGACCAGGAGTTCGCCCGAATAACCGGACGCGCCGACGACGCCGACTTTCATAGGAATGGAAAAGAAATTTAAGCAGGAAGCCAGGAAACGAGGAAGCAAGAAAACCGGCCTCGGTTCAGGACGATTTCGCTGCGGATTCGAAATTTTGCGACTTTCGAATAAAAAGCAAAAAGCGGAGGCCGCAAGGCGCTCCGCTTTGGTTGCGAAAATTTTCGTTCGCGATCAACGCTTCGAGAACTGGAAGCGTTTGCGGGCGCCGGGCTGGCCGGCCTTCTTGCGCTCTCTTTCGCGCGGGTCGCGCGTGAGATGGCCGGCCTTCTTGAGCACGGGACGGAGCTCTGCGTTGAGCTTCTGCAGCGCCCGGGCGATGCCCTGCGCCACGGCGACGGCCTGGCCGCCGGAGCCGCCGCCGGAGACATTGGCGGTGACATCGATCTTGTCGCGCATCTCGACGGTGAGCAGCGGGGCGTAGGCCTGCTTGGCAAAGTTTTCGTGCGTGAAGTAATTCTCCAGCGCCCGGCCGTTGACGACGAGCTTGCCGGAGCCGGTGATGATGCGCACGCGGGCGCTGGCGGTCTTGCGGCGGCCAGTGGCGGTGATGACGTTGGTTTCTGCGCTCATGGGCTGATGGATTAGACGGAGATTTTCTCGGGATTCTGCGAGGCGTGCGTGTGCTCGGGACCGGCGAAGACGCGGAGCTTGGTCAGCATCGTGGCGGCAAGACGGTTCTTCGGCAACATGCCCTTGACGGCGTGCTTGATGACAAAATCGGGACGGCGGACGCGCTGCTCGGAGAGCTTGCGGAAGCTCTCGCCACCGACAAAGCCGGAGAAAAACATGTAGCTGTTCTGCTCTTCCTTTTTGCCGGTGACCACGACCTTCTCGGCGTTGATGATGATGACATGGTCGCCCGTGTCGACGTGCGAGGTGTAGGAAGCTTTGTGGCGGCCGCGGATGATGTTGGCGGCTTTCACCGCAAGACGGCCGAGCACCTGCCCCTCGGCATCAATGAGATACCATTTGGGTTGGACCGTGCTCTTGTTGGCAAGAAAGGTTTTCATACGAAGAAAAGGGGTTGATTGCTAAAGGAGCGGCAGAGCGTGTCAACTCTTTATGGGTGCAGGTAGTGGGTCAGTTTGAAATAAGGTTTGTTTTGGCACGGCCAGAGGCAAAGACGAGGGCATGACCAAGAGGGAAAGGCTAGAATTTTTACGAACGCGGTTCAAGCAACCCCGGGCCTATCCGTGCCAAGAACCGAGGCCAGCCCCTTACCAGCGCCGGTCTTTCCCTTGCGGGCTGTTTTCGCTAGCCAATCAGCCGAGCCGGGAAGTGCCGTGCGAGTGGATTTATGCGCCGGTCAATAGGGCGGCACTGCCGCTGGGCGAGAAGCGCATCAAGCGGCTGTCCGCGCTCACAAAGATTGCGCAGGTATTGCCAGCGAAGCTGCCGCGTGTTCCTTTTTAACCATGAAGAAAAAGACCGCCAAAAAGAAAGCCGCGCCCAAGCGGACGAAACGCAAGGACGCGGCGCAAAATGCTCTGTCGATTGTCGAGCGGGTGACGGGCGGGAAGTTAAAGGGTTGATCTTAGAAATTACCGGAGGCTTTCGGCGGGGTCATAGGCAATGGCAAATATTTCGTCTGCCGCATAGGATTTTGGTCGGACACCCTCGATCTGCGATAAAATCCCGACCTTAACTAGTCGGTCTATATCCTCCTGTGCCGTCGGGTAGGCGACTTCCAATTTGCGGGCCAATGATGATACGCGAACGAACGGGCTACTAAAAAGTCCGTTTAGAATTCGCTGTGAACGAACCGTGCCGCCATGGTCATTGATGCGTTTCTCCATGTCCTCTTTGAGAACTAGCAGAGCATCGCACCTCCGGATTGCGTCCTCAGCCTGCACGATGGTTCCTCGCAGGCAAAATTCCAACCAGTCATCCCATGCGCCGTCCGTACTGATCTTGAACATCTTTGAAATGTACTCATCTTTGTAGCGCTCAAAGTACGCGCTCATATAGAGCCAAGGGCATTTGAAATTACACCATTTGTAGACCATGAGCGAAAGAAGCACTCTGCCGATGCGGCCGTTTCCGTCGTAAAACGGATGAATCGCCTCAAACTGGTAATGCGCTAGGTAGGCCCTTACAAGTGGGTCTAGGTCGCCGTGCTCCGCATTGATGTAAGCCTCAAGGTCGGCGAGGCATTTATCCAAATGGTCAACCGTAGGCGGAATGTATCGGCGATCAGAACCGATTGCCACTTGGTGTTTACGGAACTCCCCGGGACTAGTGTATCTATGACGAGTACCGCCCAATAATTTTTCGTGGAGAGACTTAAACATACGAAGGCAAAAGGGCATTCCTTCACCCAAGGATTTACCGCCCTCTTTCAGTGCGTCATAATAGTTATATACCTCTTTCCATTCGTTCGCCGGATCTGATTCAGATTTCGGTTTAGTCGGACTTAGTTCGAAAAGCATTAGCTCTTGAGGGGTCGCATAGGTTCCCTCCAGAGCAGATGAAGTGATGGCTTCTCGACGCCCCAGAGGACTCAAGAGCAGCTGGGGGTCTCTCAAATTCTTGCCTGAGCCATTGAGTGTGCCAAGGGCCTCTTTCGCCTTTACAAGCATCGGCCATAGCTTGTTTGGGAAAATCCAGCCGGTGGGAGGTAGCGGATTTGGTAAAAACGCGAAATCATCCTGAGTATTTACTTTTATTGGAACGAGTTGCCCCGTTTTGTGCTCACCGAAAAGCGCTGAATTCATTCCGGCATTATTGAATCAAATGCCATTTTTATTCAAGCACGAAGTGTTATTTTAAAGAAAATGACGTTATTCTTTAAAATAATCTTGCAGGTTAAAGCCAAATTACTAACCTCGATGCATGAATAAGACGACCGCCGCCAAACGGGCCCAAGTCCTGATGTGCTTGGTCGAGGGTAACAGCATGCGTGCCACCAGCCGTTTGACCGGCGTTGCCAAGAATACCGTGGTCAAGCTGCTGGCGGAGGTTGGCCGGGCTTGCTCAGAATATCAGGACAAGGCTTTCCGGAGTCTCACCTGCAAGCGAATCCAGTGTGACGAGGTCTGGTCGTTTGTGGGCGCCAAGGAGAAAAACACGACGAAAGAAACGAAGGCCAGGGGCTGGGGCGATTGCTGGACATGGACGGCGTTGGATGCCGAAACCAAGCTCATCCCCTGCTGGTACGTTGGCACCCGTGACGGCGATGCGGCTTACCATTTCATGCACGATCTTGCGGCACGGCTCGCCCATCGCGTGCAACTCACGACAGACGGTCACAAGCCATACCTTACCGCCGTGGCCGATGCCTTCGGAACTGACATCGACTACGCCCAGCTCGTGAAGATTTATGGCGAAGGCCCGAAGACCGAGGCGCGGTACTCCCCTGCCCAGTGCATGGGTGCACGCGTGGCCGTCATCAACGGCAAGCCGGAACACGCGCACGTTTCCACGAGCTACATTGAGCGTTCAAACCTGAGCCTCCGCATGGGCAATCGCCGGTTCACCCGCTTGACAAATGCTTTTTCCAAGAAGGTCGAAAACCACGAGCACATGCTGGCGCTGTTTTTCTGCTACTACAATTTTTGCCGGATTCACCAATCCTTGCGCGTGACGCCGGCCATGCAGGCCGGAATTTCCAACCACGTTTGGGAAATTGAAGAAATAATTTCCCTGCTGGGTAATTCATGTGAAAAAGCGGCATAACATCCGAATAATTCGTTCTTTTAAAATGTTCCGAACATGTTAATCATTTTCATCTTAGAAAATTTTTGTTGATTTTCACAAAAACCCGAACATGAGTTCTTCACAATCCGATACGCCCGTAGGCGGGCACACATTAAGGCCCCAGTCCATTTCATTATGGGCTTGGGGCTTTTGTTTTGCCCCATGAAAAAGACCGCCATACTTATTGACGGGGGCTGGTTTACAAAAGCGATAGAGAACACAATTCCGCCTCAAAAACTACCCCACGGCATCACGGCTGACATTATTTACAAGAACGCCTTGTTGGCGGTTGATAAATCAAAGGAAGAGGTCGTAAAGATTTTTTATTATGACTCTTCGCCTCACGAGAAAAAAGAGCGAAATCCAATTTCAAAGACGGTCACCGATTATGCTTTGACCTCCGCCAATCAGGCCAGAAAACGATTGTTCACGGAATTGGGAAAAAAGGATTTTGTGGCATTGCGACGGGGTGTAGTGAAACCGAGGGGATGGACTTTAACCCGAGGATATGCCGCAAAGCTGATGAGCGGAAAAATCGTCGCCCCTCAATCCACGGACGTTTTCCTTAATTTTGAACAAAAGGGAGTGGATATGCGCATCGGGATTGATGTCGCAACTCTGGCGATCAAGAGGCTCGTGGATAGAATCATTTTATTGTCGGGCGATACCGACATGGTGCCCGCAATCAAACTTGCACGGCGAGAGGGCATCCAGGTAATTCTCGCCCAACTTCCGAAGAGAGCCTTGATCAACGAACTCGTTGAAGATGCTGATTTAGTCCGCAATCTTAACCCGATTTCGTAATGGTTGGATTCATGGCTTGAATAAGACTGCGGCCAAAAACCAAACTGACCCACCACCTGGGTGCAGGTAGTGGATGCATAGTCAGGACAGTAAAAAACCCGCCTCCGGGGAGGCGGGTTGAAGGTGAAACAGGGTGCTTGCGCCCCCCTGCAATGCTTAGAACCCGGTAGTCAGGGCCACCGAGAACCAGACATGCCCATGTGCGGTGCCAACAGGGGCATGGTCGTTGCCGGCGTAATGGCAGGCCGCGGTCAGCGTGCTGCTGGCCGACAGCTTGTAAGGCAGGCTGACGTCCGCACCATAATAGTTGTAGGATTCGTGCACCTTGGGCACGGGCAGATCACGCGCGAGGTTCTGGCCGCTCGTGGTGCCGACGTACGTGCTGAAATCAAGTTCCGTGCCCATGCCGGCCAGCGGAAGCGCGTAACCGAGCGAACCCTGGACCGTATCGGAATCCAGAATGAAATCGTGGTAATAGAACACGCTGGGCGAGAAACCGGCAATCGTATAGGTCGCACCCACGCCGGGCTCGAAGGAGCCCTTGGCGCCATCAATGGCATTGGCCCGGGTCTTCGAAAACTCCGGATACCAGTAGTAGGTCGCCACGGCCTGCAGCGTGAGTTCTTTCGTGACGGCGTATTTGTAGCCACCGTAAAGATCGACCTCGTTTTGCTGGTTGCCCGTGAGCGGCTGGCTGGTCCAGATGCCGACATCAAAATTATTCGAGTCCACTTCCACTGATGGCTGGAAAGCGTCCTTCGTGTTCTTGATTCCGCGGAAAACGTATTCCGAGGTGTAGCTGAAGCTCGAGGTGATCGAGTAGTCGAGTTTCGGTGCACTCGGCTCGTCCGCCCGCAGGCCCGCGCCTGCCAGAAGAGCCGCTGTGATCATCACTAATTTTTTCATGGTGGTTTTCTTGGATGTAGTACTTGGATGTAGTTTGTAAGTCGCCGGCTGCCCGGCCTGCCAAGGATGAAGCTGTAAACAAAAGGCTTACACACCTATCCTTCGACTGCGTTGACCGAAGAAGCCAAAACAAGTTCCAAAAGCTTTGTATTTCCGTGATAATGAGAGCCTCGCATAACATGATCAAATTCTTCGCCGGCCTGCTCGGCCTGAGCGGCGTCGCGCTCGGCGCCTTCGGTGCGCACGTGCTCAAACCGGCGCTGGTCGCGCGAGGCACGGCGGACGTCTGGGAAAAGGCCGTGATTTATCATCTCATCCATGCCGTGGCGGTGCTGGCCATGGCCATGGTTTTGCCGCGCGAAAGAACTGCCACCGTCTCCTGCCCCCGCCCATGGCTGGCCCGGGCCGCGTCCTGCTGGACTGCCGGCGTGGTGTTTTTTTCCGGCTCGCTCTACGGACTCGCGCTCGGCGGGCCCCGCTGGCTCGGGCCCGTAACGCCGCTCGGCGGCCTGCTCTTTCTGCTCGGATGGAGCTTTGTCGTCATCGACAGCCTGTGCGCAAACGCCGGGGAGAAAAACTGAGCATGCACCTGCCCGAAGATCTGCGTGTCGTGCTCGACGCCGTGCGCCGCACCGGCCGGCCACGCCTGGTCGGCGGCTGCGTGCGCGACTGGCTGCTCGGCCTTGAACCGAAGGATTTCGACATCGAGGTCGCCGGCGTGAGCTTCGAACAACTGCACGCGGCGCTCTCGCCCTTCGGCGCGACCGATGTCGTCGGTCGCAGCTTTGGCGTGATCAAGCTCCGGCTGGCCAGCGGCGAAACCGATTTCAGCCTGCCGCGCCGCGAATCCAAGACCGGTGCGGGCCATCGCGGCTTCGCCGTCGCGCCCGACCCGTCACTCAATGACGCCGAGGCCGCGGCGCGGCGCGATTTTACGATCAACGCCATCGCCTATGATCCGTTCACCAATGCCATCATCGACCCGCTCGGCGGCGAGGCCGACCTGCACGCCAAGGTTCTCCGTCACGCCAGCGCCGCGTTCACCGACGACCCGCTGCGCGTGCTGCGCGCCTTCCAACTGGCGGCGCGTTTCGATTTTTCGCTCGCTCCCGAAACCGTCGCTCTCTGCCGCCACATCGCGGACACATTCGCCGAACTGCCGGCCGAGCGCGTATGGGGCGAATGGGAAAAATGGGCCGTGAAATCCACCCGGCCGGCCCGCGGCCTCGCCGTGCTCGAGGAGACGGACTGGTTGAAACATTTTCCCGAGGTTGCCGCCCTTCGCGGCACGCCGCAGGAGCCCGAGTGGCATCCCGAGGGCGATGTCTTCACGCATACGCAATTTTGCCTCGATGCGCTCGCACGCCTCGCCGAGTGGCAGGCGGCCGACGTTCCCCGCCGGCGCTATCTCATGCTTGCCGTGCTCGCACACGACTTCGGCAAACCCGCCACCACGGCGCGTGCCGAGCGCCGCGGCCAGCTCCGCTGGGTGAGCCCAGGCCATGAATCGGCCGGCGGGCCGCTGACCGATGCATTTTTAACCCGCCTGGGCGCACCCCGGGAAATCGCCGAGTTTGTCCGCCCGCTTGTCATGCACCACCTCGCGCACCACCAGGGACGCGCCAGTCTCACCGACACGAGCGTGCGCCGCCTCGCGCGCCGCCTGACACCCGCAACCATCGACGACATCTGCCTCGTCATGCTGGCCGACCACGAGGGGCGACCGCCCCTGCGCCCGGCGGAAACCGTCGCCCGCATCGCGGAGCTGCACGAACGCGCCCACGCCCTCGCGCTCGCCACCGCAGCGCCGCGCCCGCTCATTCTCGGCCGCCATCTCGTCGCCCTCGGCCTTTCTCCCGGGCCCCGTTTCAAAAAAATCCTCGATGACTGTTTCGACGCACAGCTCGACGGCGAATTCGCGGACGAGACCGGCGGCCTGGCGTTTCTGAAAAATTATTTGCGCGAATATCCCACGGATATAGCGTGATAGAACGTTTACTGAAATCCTCAACTTTCCCGCGCCATGTCCGTCACCGCACCCACCGCCCTCCAGCTCACGCAACTCGACCAGCTTAAAAAATTCACGAAGGTCGTCGCCGACACCGGGGATTTTGCGAGCATGAAGGAATTTGCGCCGCAGGACGCGACCACCAACCCGTCGCTGATCCTGAAGGCCGCCGCCCTGCCCGACTACGCCTACCTGCTCGACCAAGCCGTCAAAGACGCCGGGGCCACCGCCACGAATGCGCAGGTCATCGACCGTCTGCTCGTCGCCTTCGGTCTCGAAATCTTGAAAATCGTGCCCGGCCGCGTCTCCACCGAGGTCGACGCCCGCCTGTCCTTCGACCGCGACGGCACCCTCGCCAAGGCCCGCGACATCATCGGGCTCTACGAAAAAGCCGGCATCGCGCGCACCCGCATCCTCATCAAGGTCGCCTCCACCTGGGAAGGCATCAAAGCCGCCGAGCAGCTCCAACGCGAGGGCATCAATTGCAATCTTACGCTGCTTTTCTCCTTCCCGCAGGCTGTGGCCTGCGCCGAGGCCGGCATCCAGCTCATTTCGCCTTTCGTCGGCCGCATCCTCGACTGGTACAAGAAAAACACCGGCAAGACCTACGCTGCAGAGGAGGATCCCGGCGTCATCTCCGTCCGGAAGATCTACAGCTACTACAAGAAATTCGGCTACAAGACCGAGGTCATGGGCGCGAGCTTCCGCAACAAGGATGAAGTGCTCGCCCTCGCCGGCTGCGACCTGCTCACCATCTCGCCCAACCTCCTCGCCGAACTCAAGGCCGGCACCGACCCGGTCACCCGCCACCTCAGCCCCGAAGCCGCGAAGGCCAATGACCTCGCCCGCGTGACCTTCGACGAAAAATCCTTTCGCTTCGCGCTCAACGAGGACCCCATGGCCACCGAAAAAACCGCCGAGGGCATCCGGGTATTTTCCGCCGACATCGTGAAGCTCGAGCAGCTCATCGCGCAAAAGCGCAGCTGAAGAATCAGCGCCCGGTCGCAAAGATAGGGTTGCACGCCGGCGCCTTCACGCCTTTGCGTTAAGCCATGCGCCGCGCCTTTCAGTGGGACCTCGCCCGCCAGGTTGAGCGGCTGGATTTTCTACTGAAGTGGCTGCCCCGCTACGCCGAATGGGGCTACGAGGAGCTTTACCTGCACCTCGAGGACGCCGTCGAGTTTCCCCGCCTGCCCGGCGTCGCGCGGCCCGATGCCTATTCGCAAAAACAATTCGCCCGCCTGGTCGGGGCCGCGACAAGCGCCGGCATCCGCGTCGTGCCCATCGTCAACCTGCTCGGCCACACGCAATACCTCATCAAGACGTCCGGCCTGCGCGATCTCAATGAGCTGCGGGACGAGCACGACCGCCCGCTCGAGCGTGGCCAGATCTGCCCCCTGCACCCGCGCACACTTGAGGTCGCGGAGAAACTGCTGCGCGACATGGCGCCCTTCTGCACCGCCGGCCTCGTCCACGTCGGCCTCGACGAATCATTTCACATCGGCAAATGTCCGCGCTGCCGCGCGGAAATCAGGCGCATCGGCCTGGCCGCGCATTTCGCCGGCCATGTCGCGCGCCTGCACGCGCTCGCGCGCGGACTCGGCCTGCGCCTGGGCCTGTGGGCCGACATGTTTTACTACATTCCCGAGGCTATCGCGCAGCTGCCGCGCGATGTCACCGCCTATGAATGGTATTACTATCCATTCGCGGGCCGCCCGCGCGTCGAGCTTTTCAATTTCGCCGAGGCCGACCTTGCATCGCGTTTCAAAAAGCATGGCATCGCGTTTTATGGCTGCCCGATGAACGGCGCCTTCCGCTGGGAATCGCTGCCGGCGTTTCGCGAGCGGATGGACAACATCCTGTCGTGGTGGCGGCATGGCCGCCGCACGAATGCCGCCGGTTTTCTCGTCACTTCGTGGGAGCCCGGCCGCCTCGCGCCCGAACTCACCGCCGCCATCGACGCCGCCGCCGCCTGCCTGTGGACCAATCCGGAAATTCGCACGCCGGAGAAAATGCTCCAGCAGGGCTTCGCGCGCGTCTTTGGTCGCGCGGGAAAATCCGTGGCGCGCTGCGCGCTGGCCATGGATAAATTTCCATTCAGCGGCTACGCGCGCTGGCAGATCAACGACCGCTGGGATGTCTTTGCGAACCGAGAGCCGCTGGCCGGCTATGCGCGCGAAGAACGGACCTTGCGCACCCTGGCAAAACCGGCCGCCAGTCTGCCTCCGGCGCTTGGCGCGAGCCTGCGGTTCCGGCATTATCTCGCACAGCGTGACTGGTTCGTGCGCCAGGCGGCGCAATCGATCTTCCTTGCCCGAAGGCACCTCGCACGCGGCCATCCGCGCCAGGCCGGCAAAGCCCTCGAACAAAGCGGGCGCGAGGCTAAACGGTTCGACCAGGAATTAAGGCGCGGGTGCCTCGCCGCGCGCGCCATCTGGCGGCGTTCGCGCGACGCCCGTCAGCGCGGCCCAAACGAAACGATGCTGGCCCAGGATGCCCGCCGGCTCAGGGCCGTGCTCACCTGGTTGAGACGCGCCGCAAAAAATCCCGCGTTGGCCCACGGGACAACCCCGTTGTGCGGCAGGTGGCAGTTGCAGTTCACCTTGCATAATTTCGCACCGGCCCTGCAAAAAGTCGTCGTCGAGCAGCAGACGGAAGACGGCTCTTGGCAAGAGCTGCACAGCCTGTTCACGATCGAATTCAAGTCCGCCGCGGCCCGTCCGCGCACAAAGATCGTGCGGGAAATCTCCGTCCCGGTGGATTCGGCTGATGCCCGGCTGCGTCTGGCCGTGCGCGGTGCAGGCCAGGTGGCAGTCAGCGGTGTTGTTCTCACGAATGGCGTCCTCATCCGGCGCCTGCCTCGGCCGCGCTCCAAAATCATTCTCGGGGCACCTGCGCCCCGCCGCGGCTTTCCCCCCATTGATTGGTCGCACAACGGCGGCGAAACAAATTTAGCTTTCGCCTGAAGCAATCCCCCGGCAAAGCTAGAATTTTTTGTCGAGCGAAACGTAGATCGTCTGGCCTTCGGAGGTATAGATTGTGCCCGGATAGTTGTTCGGGTTGTTGCCATCGGCCAGCGACACCGGCGGATTGCGATCAAAGACATTTCTTGAGCCGACCGTTATCGTGGTGTTCTTGAGATAAGGACCAAATTTGCCATCGAAGGCATAGCTGAGCCGGACATCCCAGGTCCAACTCGATCCAACCCGGCGCGGGTTGCCGTTGATGTCCAAATCCTGAAATCCGTCGATGAAGTGTCCGGTGATGCCGGCATGATAGTTTTTATAGGTCCAGCTGGCGTCCATGGTCGCCCGGCGGCGCAAGTAGGCATCCTCACCCGCCCCATCGATCGAAGTGTCGACCTGCTCTTTGAGCGGCTGGCCGGGGAAACTCGCCTGCCGGAAGGAATGCAGGTAGCTCATGAGCGCCCAGAAATCAAAACGTCCCAAGGTGTCAGTCGGCAGCACATAGCCAGCTGAGATATCCGCGCCTTCGGCAATCGACTTGCCCGCATTGTGGTAAACGCTGACCACCTCGGTGACATTGCCCGCTGGATCCAGAAACACGGTCTCGCCGGGTACGTTGCCGGCACCTTTATAATTAAAGGCCGGATTGTTGTAATTATTAAGGGTGTCCTGGTTGTTGACCAGCGCGGTGCCGTTGCGATCCACCCGCCATAAATCCAGGCTGGTCGTGAATCCTCTCAAGGGCTGAAATTTGGGCGACCAAACAAAGCCGACGTTGTAGGCATTGCTGGTTTCAGGCTTCAGGCTGCTGTTGCCCACATCCTTGACCGGCACCTCGGGCAGTGCGGGATGTGATCCACGCGGATCAATCAGGCTGGGCAGGCTGAAGATGCCACCGCTGTATAATTTGAACATGGAGGGTGCGAGGAATCCTTTGCCGGCGCTGGCCCGAAAGGTCAGGCTGTCGTCAATCGGCTGGTAACGGAGGCCGATCTTGGGCACCGCCGTGTGATCGTGGCTGGTCAGGAAGTCCTCATAGCGTCCGGCAGCGTCGATCAGCAGACTGTGCACCCCCGCGACATGCTGCGCGGGGCTGGCTAGCGGGATGCCCAGTTCCGCATAGGCCGCCCCGATTTTCCGGCTGCGATCCACCGGCAGTTTCTGCACCTCGCCGATGACGTCGCCCGCCGCCGTCTCCGGGTCGGGCGCCTGGTCCAGCGTCTCCACCCGATAGTCGAGCCCCGCCGCCGCGCCCACCTCGCCGGCCGGCAGCACAAACAAATTCGTCGTATCGACGTTAAGGTAACCATTCCCGACTGATGAAAAATTTTTGTCGTGGACGTGGATGGTGGCATACCGGGTCAGGAGCGCATTGTTCGGGATTGGATTCACATAATAGCCGAATGGATTATAAGGGGTCGTCGTGCCGATATAGTCTGGACTGGCGGGATTGAAGATCGAATCGTTCGCATTGAGGATGCGATTGAACCTGGACGCCGACACCTCGGTATCATTGGTCCGATTGGTGTTTTCGCTGTAGCGAAAACCAGCATCAAAGTCATATTTATCCAGGAGTTTCTCGCCGCGAATGCCCGCCGTGCCCAAAAATGCGTCGGTGGTGTCGTCCCGGACCCGGTTATCAAAATCCTGCAGTCGGTAGCGGGAACTGCCGGAAATGTCCTGATTGAAAGGGTTGAAAGGATTGAAGGCCCCCGCCGGCGCAATGCGCTGGGCATGGCCGCTGGCATCGATCGAGGTGCCGGGTCCGGCAAAGGTTCCCCCGGCAAAAGTCTGCCCCGCCGTCTTTACCGCCGCAAGCGAACCGCTCCCGCTCACGGCAAAAAGCAGCGGGGTCGTTGAATTTGCAGGAATAACCAGCGTGGTCTGGCCGGGAATCTGGAAATCTCCCGTTGCCGGGGGCGCCGATTGATTGATCGTCCGGGAAACCTGATAACTTCCGTCAAAGTATCCTTTGATATTGGGCGCACCAGACAACCGGTGATCACCATTCAAAGCCACTCCATAGCGTTTCGAATAGGGCAGCGACCATGCATCTTGATTGTAGTCATAAACCGACTTCCGGTTGTTGTTATAAATATACTGGCTGGCCGGAGTGGTGCCGAAATTAGTGGAGGGAGAAACAGTCAGGCCATTGGCACTGACCGTATTTCCTCCCGGAGCGCCGGGCGTGATGCCTGGCGTGGCGTAGAAAATATTATTGCCGACGCCCGGCGGCCGCGGACTATTCGCCGCAACACCCGTCACGGCCAGATTATACGTTGTTACAGTTATTTGCGCATTGATGGGATTGGAACTGGTGCTCAACAGCGCAGGAATAAGCGTGTAATCGCGGTCAGCGTCGGCAATGGCGTTTTGTCTCTGGTAGTTAAACTCGATCATCAGGCTGCCCTTGTCAGTGGCCACACCTTTCAACAGATAGGTCGAGAACTGCGACGCGTCCTGATGCGTGGTGTTGCCATAGCTGAGATAGGCCTCGGATCCGTTGTAATGCCGGCGCAGGATGATATTCACCACTCCGGCCACGGCATCGGCGCCATAAATGGCGGAGGCTCCATCCCTCAATATGTCATAGCGCTCGATCATGCTCGACGGGATGGTATTGAGATCCACGAAGGCCTCGTCGCCAAACTGCCCGATGGAAAAGGGCGCGACTCGATGCCCATCGACCAGGACCAGCGTGGCATCGGGGCCGATGCCGTGCAAAGAAAGCCCCGCGGCCGCACGGGAATAACCCGTGTCGTTATTGGAAATCGGAATCGCACCCTGGTTGAATTCCGGGAGGCTCTGGAGATACTGCGCCGTGTTTTCCAGCCCGCTCTCTTCCATCATCCGCCGGTTGATGACCGTGACCGGAAATGGGCCGGCCTCCGCCGCCATCTCAGTGCTGGGAATATGCGAGCCCGTCACCACGAATTTTTCCAGCGGCACAACCTCTTCGGCGGCCGGCGGAACTGCGCTGCCCGGCGCACCGGCCGTCTGGGCAAATATCCGCGCCCCCATCCCCAGGGACAGGCCGAGCCCCCGGAGCAAAAAAAACACTGTCCGCAATTTCCTTGCGGAGCATTTTTTCATATAATGGTTGTGTTGTAGTTTATAACTGAAACCAAACAGCCAGCGTCCCGCTTCCCTGAATTAACCGTGTGAAAAAGCCGCCGTGAGACAAGATTAATCATCACATCGTTAGTGCATTACATTCTGCCAGCGGCAGCTTTGTCTCTATAACAAATCAAAATGGTGAAATACGAAACCCGTTTGATCGAACCGCGATCTGAGTAAAGCCAAAGCAGACCGTTCCCCCTGCCCGTCCTGATTATTTCCCGGCGGTCTTGGTTGCGTCCCGCCGGAATTTACATGGATTCACTGCGACCCCCTGCATGAAAGAGCTTTCCGCCATTCTTCACCGCCTTGCGGCGATGCGCACGCCTTCCGCGCTCGCCACCCTGGTGCAGGTTGAGGGCTCGTCTTACCGGCGGCCGGGAGCGCGTCTGCTCGTCACCGCCGATGGCGCCCACACCGGATCCATCAGTGGCGGCTGCCTGGAGGAAGATGTCGCCGCGCACGCCCGCACCGTTCTTACGAGCGGGGCAGCTGCCTTCGTCACCTATGACACCACGAGGGAAAATGATCTCGTGTGGGGCACCGGGCTCGGCTGTCATGGCATCGTGCGCGTGCTCATCGAACGGCTTCCGCCCGCGCCAGGCTGGGCCGGCATGCTCGCGGAAAATCTTCGGCGCCGCAGGCCGACCGAACTCGCCGTGGCCTGGAGCGACGCTCGCCCGGAACTCTCCGGCACCTATTTCGCCAGCGAACTGCCTGTTCCACTGGAAACCAGCACCCTTATTTTCCGTGAAACCATCCAGCCGCCAACGCCGCTGCTCACTTGCGGTGCGGGCAATGACATCCGCCCGCTGGTCCGTCTGGCCAAGGAACTTGGCTGGCACGTCACCGTCACGGATCCACGACCGGCGTTTGCCACCATCGAACGCTTTCCGGAGGCGGACGCCGTGATCGTCGCGTCGCCCGACGATCTGGCCGCCCACGTGCCGCTTGATCACCATACGCTGGCCGTGGTGATGACCCATCATTACCGCCATGACCTGCCGTACGTGCGTACGCTGCTCTCACAGCCCCTCGCCTACCTCGGGCTGCTCGGCCCGAAAAAACGTGCGGAAAAAATCCTCGCCGACCTGGCCGTCGCAGACACGCAGCGCGCGCGCCTGCACGCACCCGTCGGCCTCGATCTCGGGGGCGACACACCCGAAACGGTCGCCCTCGCCATTCTCGCCGAGATGCAGGCCGTACTAACCGGTCGCGACGGCCGTCCACTGCGCGAGCGCATCCGTCCCATCCATGAGTGAGGAGTCCTTGCGTTTCGGCTGCATCCTGCTGGCGGCGGGCGCGTCCACCCGCATGGGCCGGCCCAAACAACTCCTGCCCGTCGCCGGCCAACCGCTGATCGTGCACGCGACTGCAGCCGCCCTCGCTTCGCCCGCGTGGCCGGTGGTCGTCGTGCTCGGCGCACAGGCCGACAAAATTCGCCCCGCCCTCGCCCGCCTGCCTGTGCTCATCGTTGAAAATCCCACCTGGGCCGAGGGCCTCGGCTCGTCGATTCGCACCGGTCTTGCCGCGCTCGAAAAATTTTCGCGTTCGCTCGATGCCGCGCTCATCGCGCTCGCCGACCAGCCGGCGTTTTCCACCGTCGTCATCGCCCGGCTCGCCGCCGCGCACCGCCATAATGACTCCGGCCTGACCGCCGCGCGTTATGCCGAACGGCTGGGCGCGCCCGCTTTGTTTGCACGCAAATATTTTCCCCTGCTCCATGCCCTTCAGGGCGATGAAGGCGCGCGGGCGATTCTCGCCGCCCATTCCCGGGATGTCACCGCCGTGGATCTACCCGAACTCGCGCTCGATCTCGACACGCCCGCCGACTACGAAAAATTCTGCCCAACCAGCCCCGTCTTTAGCCTGCGCGCCGATTCCAACGCCGCTTCCACGCCATCGGCGCGCACGGTGAAGTGACCCATCTTGCGGCCGGGACGCGGCTCGCGTTTGCCGTAGAGGTGCAGCTTGGCGCGAGGCTCGGCCAGAATCGCCGGCCAGTCGGGTTCACGCCCGCCGCGCCAAGCGTCTCCGAGAATATTCACCATCACCGTCGACCCGCACGCGTCCACCGGACCGAGCGGCAGCCCGCAAATCGCGCGCACCTGCTGCTCGAACTGGCTCGTTTCACAGCCGTCGATCGACCAGTGGCCACTGTTGTGCGGGCGCGGGGCGAGCTCATTGACGAGCAGTTCGCCACGATCGGTCAAAAAGAGCTCGACCGCGAGCAGGCCGACGACGTTGAGCTTTCCCGCGATGTCGCGCGCGAGGTGCTGCGCCTCAGCCGCGATCGTCGCGCTGATCCGGGCCGGCACGATGGAAAAATCAAGGATATGGCGGGTGTGGATGTTTTCTGAGACGGGAAACACCCGTGTCTCGCCGCGTTCCGTGCGGGCGACGATGACCGAAAGTTCGCAGGCGAAGTCCACCCAGCGCTCGACCACGCAACGCCGGCCGCGGAAAATCGCCGCAGCCTGGGCGAGGTCGTCGTCGTCCGTGATCTTCATCTGTCCCTTGCCGTCATAGCCGAAATCCGCCGTTTTCAAGACGCAGGGCCGGCCGACGCGGGCGACGGCCGCGACCACATCGCCATCGAGGGCCTCGGCATATGCCGCGTGGGGGAATTTGTTCTGCCGCAGCCAGTGCTTTTCGCGCTGGCGGTTCTGGCAGATGTGCAGCACGTCGGGCGAAGGCCGCAGCGGCGTCGTTTCGGCGAGGGCGCGCAGCGGCTCCGCCGGGATGTTTTCAAACTCATACGTCACGACCGCGCAGTCGCGCGCGAAGGCGCGCAGCGCGGCGAGGTCTTCGTAGGCGGCGTTGGTTTCCCGGTTCGCGATCGCGCCCGCCGGGCAGCCAGCTTGCGGTTCAAAGACGTGCACGCGATAGCCGAGCGTTTGCGCGGCCTGCGCCAACATCCGGCCGAGCTGCCCGCCGCCGAGGATGCCGATGACCTGGCCGGGAGAAATAATGGGGCGCGCAGAAGTCACGGCGGGGCAATCAAGCATGTCCGCGGCGTCCCAAATGAGTCTGCATCCGCCCGGCGTTCCATTTACGGCAGCTTGGCGGCGAGCACCTTTTGCGTCTGGCCGGTGCGGAACGCGTCGAGGGCCTTTTTGATTTTCGCATCGCTGTGCGCAAGGAGCGCGGCGGCGAAAAGCGCGGCATTGATGGCGCCGGGCTTCCCGATGGCGAAGGTGGCGACCGGCACGCCGCCCGGCATCTGCACGATGGAGAGCAGTGAATCGATGCCCTTTAGCGTCGCGCTTTCGACCGGCACGCCCAGCACCGGCAGCGGCGTGAGCGCAGCCGTCATCCCCGGCAGATGGGCCGCGCCACCGGCGCCGGCGATGATGCACTGGAGCCCCCGGCGCTCCGCGCCCTGCGCATAAGTATAGAGAAGCCTGGGCGTGCGGTGGGCGCTGACCACGCGCTTTTCATACGGCACCCCCAGCGCATCAAGTGCCTGGGCGGCATGCTCGAGCGTCGCCCAGTCCGACGTGCTGCCCATGATGATTCCAACAAGAGGCTTCGCCATGAAAGAAAGCCGAGAGGCGAATAAGAGCGGGAGCAAGACCAGAAGTGTCGCCGGTTGCATCCCGGAGCAACCCACTCGCTCACTGCCGGCATCGGACACAAGGCAAGCCGTCAAAAAAAATCGGCCCGCCGAAGCGGGCCGATGAATAAGTAATCTGATTGGCTTTGAAAGCGATCAGAGGGCCGCGGCACCACGCTCGTCGGTGCGGATGCGGACCACGTCCTCCATGGAACTGATGAAGATTTTGCCGTCCCCGATCTTGCCGGTTTTGGCAGCCTTGGTGATCACCTGGATTGCCTGATTCACGGCTTCATCGGCCACAACCACTTCGATTTTCACCTTGGGGCGGAAATCGACGGTGTATTCACTTCCACGGTAAACTTCGCTATGGCCCTTCTGGCGGCCAAAGCCCTTCACCTCGATGACCGTCATCCCGATAATCCCGGCTTCAGTCAGGGCGGTTTTTACTTCGTCCAGCTTGTACGGGTTAATAATGGCTTCGATTTTTTTCATAATTCTCCTTGAAGATTTAAGCGAGGGGAGAGGCACCCGTGCACCCCTCCCCCGCCATGGGCTGGGTTAAGATGAGGCAGTAACCTGTTCAGGATAGGCGTGACCGCCATGTTCGTGGAGATCGAGGCCTTCCAGCTCACCTTCCTTGGAAAGGCGCAGGGTACCGGTCAAGTTTACGGCGTACATGAGGATCATGGCGGCAATAAACACCCCTATGCCAATGGAGGCGTTGCCGATGATCTGGGCGACCAGTTGGTCGGTGCCGCCGCCGTAGAACAAGCCCTTCACCACAGTGGAGGTGTCGGCGCCGGTCGGGGTCGGGGCACCAAACTGTCCCGTGGCAAAAAGACCGAGGCTCAAAGTGCCCCAGATGCCAGCCGCGCCGTGGACAGGCCATGCGCCGCAGGGATCATCGATCCGGAGGTATTCCAGCAGATCGGTGGCCAGGATAACTATCACGCCAGCCACCGCACCGAGGATCATGGCACCGAGCGGCGAAACCCAATAGCACGGGCAGGTGATGGCCACCAAGCCGGCCAAAAGGCCATTGAGCGTTGCACCGCAATCCCATTTTTTAGAGCGCGGATAGACGAAGAAAAGAGCGCCAAGGCCGCCTGTGCAGGCCGCGAGGGTCGTGTTGGTCGCGACCCGGGCGATGCCCTGAAGATCCATGGCGGAGAGCGTGCTGCCGGGGTTGAATCCGTACCATCCGAACCACAGGATCACAGCGCCAACCGAGGCGATGGTCATGTTGTGATAGGGCATGGGGCCGCCGCCGTCGCGCTTGAACTTACGCCCAAGCCTTGGTCCCAGGACGATGGCACCGGCGAGGGCGATGGAACCACCAATGGTATGCACGACAGTCGAACCGGCGAAGTCATGGAACGGCGCGGCCTTCCAGAACGGGATGGCATTGAGCCAGCCATCCGGACCCCAGGCCCAATGGCCAAAGATCGGATAGAGGAAACCGCTGACCCCGATGCTGTACCAGAGGTCGCCCCAGAAGCCGGTGCGGCCCAGCATGGCGCCCGAAGTGATGGTCGAGCAGGTGTCGGCGAAGGCGAACTGGAAGAGGAAGAACGCCAGGGTCGCGACGCCAGTCCCTTCGTAGGTGTCAGGAAGATTCTGCAGACAATACCAACTGTGGCCAGCACCGTCGCCCCAGCCAATGAAGCCGTTGCCGTGGCCGAACATCCAGGCAAAACCCCAAATGTAGAAGAGAACGCCGCACAGGCAGGTGTCGACGATGCCTTCGAGGAGTACGTTGATCGTTTCCCGTGTGCGCGCAAAGCCGGCTTCAAGGAACATGAAGCCCGCCTGCATGAAAAACACAAGGAACGCGGTAACGAGCACCCACATCGTATTGATCGGGTTGACGTAAGCCGGCGTGGGCTCCGGTGCCGGTGCGGCCGCAGGCGCCGCCGCCGGAGCCGGAGCAGCCGGGGCAGCCGCAGGCGCCGCCGCCGGAGCGGCCTGCGCATGGACTTTGGCCGGCGAAGCGAAGTAAAAAGAAACACAGAATGCCAGCAGCATGCACAAACCGACTCCGAGAAGTTTTCCGCCAAAGATCGCGTAAAACAACCGGCGCTGCGCCGGATCCTTCATTTTGTTGATAAACCTTTTCATATTTTAGTTTTTATTGGTTGTTTCAGGCGTTGAACGAGCAGCGAGCCGCCGCCGGCAAAGCATCCGGTGCGGTTTGGGCGTAACCAAGTGGACACCAAGCCATCGTTGTCATGGAAGACAGCACGGCCCGGATGGAACTGTGTTTGATCATAGTAGTGGAGTTAGGTGCACTCGCGGATTGCAGTGCTGGTTATGCTGAATGAACGGTGAACTGAGGGAGGGCATTGCCTGGATCGTTGTAAGCGAGGCCAGAAATGCATCGATGAACGCCACCCAGATTGGCCCTCCGGCGGCCGGCCTTGCAGGGATCGCGAGAACCCGACGCAGGCAGGAGACCATCAGAACAAGGTGCGTAACGTTATCTTGGTGCAGGATGAACCGGCTGCCCGACCCATCCGGAACCGCCAGCTTTAAGCACACTGAATGCCAGTTTTCTTTTTTTTAATGCCATATTGATGGAAGTTAATGAACCTTTAATGGCCGGCCGTGGCATGTAAGCCGCTGATTTAACATGCGTTAGAAACGAAGCGGTTATCCCGTCAGTACCTTCAAAATCATCGAATCATAAACATGTTCGGTCGGTTTTATGGCAGATGACCCAACCGCCGATCCAACCCACAACTCGATAAACTTATGCCTGAAGCCTCCTCTTCCACCAGTCCCACGATGAAGCCCACCCTGGGCCTCACCGGTTTGACCGTAAATGCCATGGCCCTGATCGCACCCGGTGCGTTCCTGTGGCTGACCTACGAAGAACAAGCCCTTTACGGCGCCCCTGCAGCCGGAGCGGCCATGTGGTTCGGCTTCCTTCTTTCCCTGCTGCTGTGCTATGCCACCGCCATCAGCTATGCCGAATTATCGAAGCTCTATCCTGGCGCCGGCTCTTCGTATTTTTATGCCGAGCAGGCCTTCCTCTCCAAAACGCATGCCTATAAATTTGCCCGGGTGGCCAAATTTTTCACCGGCTGGGCGAGCCATCTGTACTATTGGGTCTATCCCGGGCTCATGGTCGGGGTGACGGCATTAATCATCGGCTACCTTTCCGGCATCCTGTTTCCAAATACGTTCAGCTCCACCTATAACAGCCCGCTGGAGATGTATTTGGTCTGCATCGTTTTTGCGCTGGGTGTGGCCTACATCGCCTACCGTGGCGTAAACGGCAGCACGATGGTCAATATTGCGATCAACGTCATCCAGATCACTGCGCTGGTGGTCTTCTCCATCATCGCCATCGCCTACCGTACACAGCATCCGCAGGGATCAACCGGGTATCATTTCTCCAACGGTGTCGTGGTCAACTACCAGGTCGCCCAAACCAATGTTTTGGATGACAAAGGCCAGCCGGTGCCGGTCCTCGACGCCAACAACAAGCCCACGAAGAACGCCGACGGAACTCCGGCCTACCAGCAGCAGGATGCCCAGGACAGTGATGGCAATCCCGTGCCGGCTGATGCCAATGGCAAGGCCACGACCGTGGACAAAGCCGCCCCCTTCACCCTGGATTACACGGGCGCTTGGAGCAAAGACTCCAATAACAACGATCAATTCAACTACCATTCGACGGCCGCATCCGTGCTCGCACCGCACAAATTCAGCTATGTGTTCATCCAGGCGTGTATTGCGATCCTTTGCCTGGTCGGCTTCGAATCAGTGAGCGCGATGGGCGAAGAGGCCAAAAATCCGAAGAAGGATCTCCCTTGGGCGATCCTGCTGTCCCTCACAATTCAAGGCGCCATCTGCTACCTGTTCGAGTACTTTGCCGCCAATTACCTGTTGAACAACGCCTACACCATGTCGCAAGCCGGCGCCTCAAGCGCACCGATTGGCGACCTGATGATCCTCACCGGCACCTGGCTGTTTGGCAGCTACAAGGCCGGCAAGGCCTTCATGCTCGTGCAAGCGTTCACGGTGTTTCTCGCGCTTATCGGCACCACCCTGGCCTGCCTGAACACGGGTGCCCGCGTGACCTACGCCATGGGCCGCGACGAGGAGGTTGGATCGCACTTCGGTTTGCTCCACGGCAAGAACCTCACGCCGCACAAGGCCATCTGGACGCTGGCCATCCTCTCGATCTTCATCGGCATCATCACCGTGACGACCTATATGGGCGGCGCCTCACCGGGGGCTTTGGACAAACACAACATCTGGTATAGCTTCGGCATCTTCAGCACCGATTTCTATCCCAAGGCATGGAATTCCTTCGTCATTGTCACACTGATCAGCAACTTCGGAACGTTCCTGCTCTACATGACGACCTGCATCGTGGCCATGGTGGCCTTCCGTGAACACCATACGTTCCACGGGATCAAGCATGTGCTCGTTCCGATCTTCGGCCTGGTCGCAAATCTGGTCTGCATGCTGTTCTATCTCATCGGACCGTTCTCGGTTGCGGGCATGAGCTGGCATGAACCTTACGTCGCCTTGGGCGCAGCCGCCGTGTGGGGCATCTACGGCTGGATTTACTTCGCCGGCAAGAGCAAGGCCAAGGGTAAATCGATGATCCTTACGCAAAAACCGGCCACAAGCTAAGCCGGTTCCATCGGCAAACCTTCAGGCTCCGCTTGCGCCCTGCGCAGCGGAGCCTTTTTATCTGTTTCTCCACCCCATGCGACTGCGCTACGCCAAGCTCTCGACCACCGGCCCCGTCCGGCCTATTAACGAAGACTGGATCGACTTTTGGGAACCGCAGGATCCGCTCGCGCGCGAAAAGCAGGGCAGCGTGGCCCTGCTGGCCGACGGCGTCGGCGGTTATGATCATGGCGAGGTCGCCAGCCGCATGGCCGTCGAGGAAGCACTGCAGGTATTTCAAACCGCGCCGCCGGAAACCGCGCCCTACGAAGTGCTACGCCGCATGTTCGCGACGGCCTGCACCCGGGTGCATGACGAGGGGCGGGTGAAAAACAAGGGGCGGCCCATGGCGACGACCTTGGTGGCCTCGATTTTCCGCAGCCGCACGGCCTTCATTGCGAACGTGGGTGACTCACGCGCCTACCTCATCCGCCAGAAAAAAATCCGCCGGCTCACCACCGATCACGTGGCCACGGCCCTGCCGGTGAAACTCGGCCTCATGCTCGAGCGCCAGGCCATGGCCAGCCCGCAGCGCAGCGAACTGACGCGCAGCCTCGGCGCCGATCCGTTCTGCCAGCCCGATTTTGCCACGCAGGAACTGCGGCACGGCGACTTCGTCGTGCATTGCACGGATGGGCTGCACGCCTTTGTCCTCGATGCGGAGATTTGCGAGATCATCTCCCGTCATCATCCTTACGACGCCTGCCGTGAACTCGCCGCACTCGCCGAAAAACGCGGCGGGGATGACAATATCTCCCTGCAGATCCTCGAGGTGCGCGACTGGGAAAGGGTCGCGACCAATGCGCCGCCGGGTTCCGCACCCAAATCCGCCGCCACCTCCACCGCAACCAAGGCCGGCACCGGCGACCTCGCGCCCGGCATGCTGCTCGACAACCGCTTTGAACTGACCGACCTCATCGCCCGTAGCAACATGGCTTCCATTTTCAAGGCCGATGACCGCAAGACGGGGGGAAGCGTCGCCCTCAAAGTGCCGCTCATGGCGCTGGAAAGCGACATAGCCGGCTACGAACGATTCCAGCGTGAAGAGGAAATCGGCTCACAACTCAACCACCCGGCGATCCTCAAGGTGGTAAAGATCGACGAGCCCAAGAGCCGCCCCTACCTCGTGATGGAGTTTCTCGACGGCGAGACGCTCGCCCAGGTGCTGGCCAAGCACAAACCCCTGCCTGAAGCCGAGGCCGCCAGCTATGCCAGCCGCATCTGTGATGCGCTCGATTACCTCCACGCCAGCGGCATTTCCCACCGCGACCTCAAGCCGCAGAATATCATGGTCTGCCGCGACGGATCAATCCGCCTCTTTGACTTCGGCATCGCCCGCGTCGAAAAAGCCCGGCGCCTGACCTTTGTCGGCCTCTCGCCCACCATGGGCACTCCGGATTACATGTCGCCCGAACAGGTGAAGGGCAAACGCGGCGACCACCGCAGCGATATCTACAGCCTTGGGGCCATGCTCTACGAGATGGCGACCGGCTCCACGCCGTTCGAAGGCGAAAGCCCTTACGTCATCATGAATGCGCGCGTCACCGGCGACCCCGTTGCCCCTCGCAAACTCAATCCCGGCCTCACGCCCGTCATCGAGGAAATCATCCTGCACGCACTGGAGCGCGACCCCAAGCTGCGCTACCAGACGGCCCGCGCAATGAAGCAGGACCTCGACAATTACGAACTCGTCCAGCTCACCGAACGGCACCTGCACCTGCGCGCGCCACAACCTTGGAAAAGCGGCCGGCGCCTGCTGCCGATCATCCTCGCCATTGTGGCGCTGCAACTCCTGCTGTTCCTTGGAATGTTTTTGTATTTTCGATCACGCCACTGACCTTTGGTAAAGGCGCCGGGTGGGACCATAAGATCATTTGTTTCATGGCCTTGCAGATTTTGGCTACAGGGGAAGCCCGGCTGGCACGGTTACTGCGGTTGGCCACCCGTTAAGTTGAACGATGCAAAGCCCCTCCGACGATGCACTGCTATCAACGCAAGCCCGCGCTTGCATGATTATGGCAAAACCTTCCGCCGTGTCCCGCGACACGTGCGAATCGCGGGCGGCCACACCGTGAACCCACCAAGCCTGCGCGTCCATTGGAAGCCACGCGGTCTCTCAACCGCACGCGAATACGCGGAGGCTTTGGCCGTCATCACGGTCGTGACCGTGGCCGGCTGGTTTGTCCCCCTGAGCTACCGCACCTTCGGCCACATCTACCTGCTGGCCGTGATCGCGCTCAGTTTGCGCCTGGGCCGCTGGCCGATTCTGTTTGCCGCCGTTGTCAGCGCGGTCGCGTGGGATTACGTTTTTCTGCCGCCACGGATGTCATTTCACGTCCTCCACTTTGATGACAGCCTGCTGCTGGGCACTTATTTCGCCGTGGCGCTCATTGCGGGGCAGCTCACCACGCACATCCGTGAACGCGAAAAATTATTCGCCGAAGCCGAGCTGCAACGCACCCTGCTCAACAGTGTTTCGCACGAACTGAAAACACCGCTGTCCGTCCTGCGCTCAGCCGCGGAAAAACTCGATACGGATGACGCAAAGAAACGGGCCAGCTTGGTCGCGGAGATCCGCACCGCCACCAGCCGGCTGGATCATCTGGTGGCCAATCTTCTAAACCAAACCTGGTTGGAGTCAGGCACCCTCAAACCCCAGCTCGATTGGTGCGACGCTCGCGACATTATCAATGCCGCCCGGCATGCGATCGGCGACTCGTTGGCCGGGCGCCCGTTTAAAACCGAGATTCCGCCAGATATGCCGCTTTTCATGGCCGACCTCCCGCTGATGGAGCAAGCCCTGGCCAACCTCCTGCTCAATGCGACGCTGCATACGCCGGCTGGCACGCCGATTTTTGTCACGGCCGGGCTGGAACCGCCGGCCGCGCGGGTCTTCATTACGGTCGCCGACCGCGGGCCGGGGCTCCCGCCGGAATTGCGCGAAAATCCTTTCCAGAAATTCCGCCGCGGCCATGTCGCGCACCCCGGCGGACTCGGCCTCGGGCTTTCCATCGTGCACGGATTTGTCGTGGCGCAAAAAGGAAAACTTATTGCAGACGACAACCCCGGCGGCGGAGCGCGTTTCACCATTTACCTGCCCTACGGACCCCACAGCAGCGTGCCCAACGAATGACCCACGACACCGCCAAGCCCGAAATCTTGGTCATCGACGACGAAGTGCAGATTCGCCGGCTCCTCCGCTTCACCCTCGAAGAGGCGGACTATGTCATGCGCGAGGCGGAAACCGGCCAGGCAGGACTGAGCGAGGTGGCCCATCGCCGGCCTGATGCCATCATTCTCGATCTTGGCCTGCCGGACTTGTCGGGCGTCGAAGTGCTCAAACGCCTGCGCGAATGGAGCCCCATCCCCGTGCTGATCCTTTCCGTGCTCGGGCAGGAGAAAAATAAAATCGCCGCGCTGGACGCCGGTGCGGACGATTACCTGACCAAGCCTTTCGGGGGAGGCGAACTGCTGGCGCGCCTGCGGGTGTTGCTCCGGCGCGTGCAGTCGGCGGAAGAGCCGAAGGCAAAGATAGAATTTGGCCCGATCGAGGTCGATTTGATCCGGCGGCTGGTCACCAAGGACGGCCACGCGGTAAAGCTCACGGCCAGGGAATACGCCTTGCTCCGATTGTTCATCGTTCACCGGGGCAAGGTGCTGACCCACCGGCAAATCCTGTCCGAACTCTGGGGGCCCAAGGCCAAAGGACAGACCCATTACCTTCGCGTCTATATGATGCGCTTGCGCCAAAAACTGGAAAACGACCCGGATACACCGCAATATCTGCAGACCGAATCAGGCGTAGGCTATCGGCTATCGGCTTGATTATTGATGCACAACTGGCTGCTGATCATCAAATAATATTATAAATCCTTTCTGCTCCCAGGATCGGAAGGATCTATTTGGCCTGATCTTGATCGAGCCACCGGAATTTTCACAACGGCCTTTTGTTTATTTCTTATTGATGATTTTAAGGCATATTTTTATTTTCTGTTAATATCGATTGGTACGCATGTTGCATGGTTGGGAGGGCAGTGCTTCCGAAGTGGAAGTTCGGAAGATACACAATAAACATTGTGGGGCGGCCCCTTGGTGGAACAAGGGGTCGCCCTTCACTTTGTTTCCCCTTGAAGGGATGAAGGTGAAGGGCGTGCCGGGGCAAAATCTGCCCGCCGCCTGCCCGCCTGTTTATTTTTTGTTTATGGCATGGCAGGTGCTGATTGCCGGCTGTTCCACAGCTTAAGGTTCCACCCTTAAGTTCCACTATAACCTTCAAGTTTATGCACATTCTTCCACGTGTGTTAAGGAAGCCGGCTGTCTGCATCACGCTCGGCTTGGTGTTTGCCACATTCAAAATCGCAGCTTTGGCCGATGAGGCCAAGCCCGCCCCGCCTACCCCTACGCTTGAACAACGCGTGGCCGGTCTCGAAGCCTATGTCGGCAACACCGATCCCACGGCCTCGCTGAAAGACGCCAAAGGCAGCATCCCTGATGGGCTGACCACGCCTTCCGTCGGCATCCCCGGTCCCGGTCATAATGCCTGGCAGATGACCTCCGCCGCGCTGGTGTTGTTCATGACGCTGCCCGGCTTGACCTTGTTTTACGGCGGCCTGATGCGCCGGAAAAACGTGCTTTCCGTCATGGCGCAATGCCTGCTGCTCAGCGGCTTGGTCACCATCCTTTGGTGGATTTGCGGCTACAGCCTGGTTTTCCACAGCGGCAATCCGTTCCTTGGCGGCCTTGGTTTCGCGTTCCTCAAGGACGTCACCTCGGCACCCAACACGGATTACTCCTACTGGGTGTCGCACAATGTGTTTTCGATGTACCAGCTGATGTTCGCGATCATCACCCCGGCACTGATCGTGGGCGCAATTGCAGAGCGTATGAAATTTTCCGCCATCTTCCTCTTCATGACGCTGTGGATGTTCGTGGTTTATTTCCCGCAGGCGCACATGATCTGGGGCATTGATGGACTGATGAACGGCGTCTGGAATGCCGGCGCCCACATCAAGGCGATCGATTTCGCCGGCGGAACGGTGGTGCACATGACCTCCGGCTGGTCGGCGCTGATCCTCTGCCTGATTCTCGGCAAACGCATCGGCTTCGGCAAAGAGAACTTCGCACCCCACAGCATGGTGCTCTGCATGGTCGGCACCGGCATGCTCTGGGTCGGCTGGTACGGATTCAATGCCGGCAGCGCCGTCGCCTCCGACGTGATCGCCGCCAATGCCTTCACCACCACGACCCTGGCCACCGCGGTCGCCGCGTTTGTCTGGCCGATGGCGGAGTGGTTGACCAAGGGAAAGCCAAGCGTGCTGGGCTTCTGCTCCGGTGCCGTGGCGGGACTGGTGGTCATCACCCCGGCCTGCGGCTTTGTCACCGCGAACGGCTCGGTGATCATCGGCATCGCCGCCGGTTTGATCCCGTGGTTCTTCTGCTACAAGGTCAAAGGCTGGTTCGGCTACGATGACGCGCTCGACACCTTCGGCGTGCACGCCGTCGGCGGAACGCTCGGCGCAATCCTGACCGGCTTTCTGGCCCGGAACAGCGCCAACGGAAACCTCGCCGCCAACCTGAAGGACAAGGTGACCGATACGTGGCTGCAGCCGCTGGTCTGGGAACAGCTCAAAGCCATCGGGCTGACCCTCGTGCTGGCCATCGTCGGCACAACCGTCATCGCCTACGTCGTCAAGGCGTTGATCGGCCTGCGGCCCACGCCGGAACAGGAAGAAGAGGGCCTGGATATCACCGATCACGGTGAGCATGCCTACCATCAGGAATAAAACCCTCAAAAACCATCCCATGAAACTTATTATTGCCATCATCAAGCCCTTCAAGCTCGACCAGGTGAAGGAAGCGCTCGCCGGCGTCGGCGTCGAGGGCATGACCGTGAGCGAAGTCAAAGGCTTTGGCCGCCAGAAAGGGCACACCGAAATCTACCGGGGCAGTGAATACACCGCCGATTTCCTGCCAAAGGTGAAACTCGAAATCGTCGTGCCGGACGACATCCTCAAAAAGGTCGTCGATGTCATCGTCAAAACCGCCCACACGGGCAAAATTGGCGACGGCAAGATCTTCGTCCTGTCAGTGGAGGAGGCCCTCCGCATCCGCACCGGGGAATCCGGCGAGCCGGCCGTCTAGCCATCCCTTGCACCTCTGGACTGAGGGGTGCTTTTTAAAACCAGTAGTGGAGTCACCAGCGGCCCCTTTTTTGTAAGAAAAGGGGCCGCCTTTTTTTCGCCCGGTCCCGACCCGCACAGCAGCGGGCCTTGGCGCTTTTGGAGACACGGGCGCTGCCTTGCCCCGGCAAACAACCCGGGGTGATCCCGGTCATGAATGCGCCGTAAAAAATGGCCTTGGGACCGCGCGCCCCTTAACGTCCGGCGGGTATTGACCCATGGACGTTAAAAACAACCTGCATTGACTCCGCCTGAAAAAACCTCCCGCGCCCGTCCCCTGCCGGACACGCCGCTTGCTCCACCGAGCAGCTGGCAGGAATATGCCCTCTCCGCAGGTGTCGTGGCCGTCATCACGACCACCGGCTGGATGCTGCTGCCGGAAAGCTATTATCTTTCCGTCGGGCTGATCTACCTGCTCGCCATCATCCTGCTCTGCCTGCGCGCAGGCAGAGGGCCGGTGCTCATGGCCGGGGTGCTCAGCGCCTTTTTGTGGGATTACGTTTTCATCCCGCCCCATTTCTCGTTTGCGATCAATTCCCTGCAGGATGGCCTTCTTTTTGGCACTTATTTCGTGGTGTCACTGGTCGCCGGCCAGTTGATCGCACGGATCCGCGCCCAAGCGCAGGACGACCGGCTGCGCGAGGAGCGTGCCACCGCGCTGCTTCATCTCACCCGCGCATTGGCGGAGGCGACGACACTGGATGAAGCGGTGTCCGCCGCGCTGCGGCAGGTGGACAAGCTTTTCGGCGCGCAGACTGCGCTCACCCTGGCGGATGAAACCCGCACCGCACTGGTGCCCCATTTGGCGAGCTCGTATCTGCTGGATGCCGAGGAACGCGTGGCAGCCGAGTGGGTGTTCCGCCATCACCATGGCGCGGGCCGGCTTACCCACACCCGGCCGGACCGCGCGGGTCGCTACCTGCCGCTGGTGCGAGGCAAGGAAACCATCGGAGTGCTGGGGGTGAGAATGCCGTCAGATGGCGAGTTCACCCCGGGACAACGCGATTTGCTCGAGGCGTTCGCACGGCAGCTGGCGCTGAGCGTCGAACGCGAGTCCCTGCGCGCCGCCAGCGAACGCGAAAAATTGCTCGCCGAATCGGAAAAGCTGCACCGCGCATTGTTCGACAGTGTCTCGCATGAGTTGCGCACGCCGCTTTCCATCATCAACACTTCCACGGAGGGCCTGTCCGCGGCGGATCAAAACCTGCGCGGGCAGCTGGTGAACGAAATCCGCACCGCACTGGGCCGCCTCAACCGGCTGGTCGGAAATCTCCTTGATCAAACCCGCCTGGAAAGCGGGATGCTCAAACCCCGCCTCGACTGGTGCGATGCGGGCGACATCGTGAACGCCGCTGTTGAAAGCACGCGTGATGCATTCACAGGTCATTCCCTGAAACTCACCATGCCCGGCGACTTGCCGCCCATCCGCGCCGACTTCGCCCTCACCGAGCATGTGCTCGCCAACCTGCTCCTGAACGCCGCCCATCACACGCCGCCGGCGACGCCTGTGTTTCTCACCGCCGGCATCGAGCCGGATGGACGGCGGGTCTTTTTCAAGGTGGCCGACCGCGGTCCGGGTTTTTCTCCGGCCTTGCGCGAACGGTTGTTCAAAAAATTTGCGCGGGGCGACGTCGCGCGCACGGCCGGGCTCGGCCTCGGCCTGTCGATCGTGCACGGCTTTGTCGCGGCCCAAGGGGGCGAAGTGGTCGCCGGCGAAAATCCTGGCGGCGGCGCACTGATTACCGTTTACCTGCCGCATACGCAGCCCAAAGCTGCCTTCCCAGCATGACCAAAGGCCACCCACTCCGGCTGCTTGTCGTGGACGACGAAGTGCAGATTCGCCGGCTGCTCCGGCTGGCCTTGGAGGCGGCCGATTACGATGTCTATGAAGCGGACACCGGCCAGCTGGGCTTGAGTGAAGCCGCGGGCATGCGCCCCGACGGCGTCGTGCTCGATCTCGGGCTGCCCGACCTGCATGGGCGGGAAGTCCTGCGGCGGCTGCGCGAATGGTCGCAGGTCCCGGTGCTCGTGCTCACCGTGCAGGATGGCGAGGATGACAAGATTGCCGCGCTTGATGCCGGCGCGGACGACTATCTGACCAAGCCGTTCAGCGGACGGGAGCTGCTGGCCCGGCTGCGCGCCGTGCTTCGCCGCACCCAGCCGGCCGATGAGGAATCAATCGTGCGCTTCGGCGACGTGGAAATCAATTTCACAACCCGCATCGTTCTCCGGGCCGGCGCGGAAGTGAAGCTGACCGCAAAAGAATACGACCTGCTGCGCTATCTCGCGCAACATTGCGGCCGCGTTGTCACGCACCAGCAGATCTTGCGCGAGCTGTGGGGCGCCCACGCCGAGGACAGCACCCACTACCTGCGCGTTTACATGACGCACCTGCGGCAAAAGCTCGAAGAAGATCCGCGCGCACCGAAATTTCTCAAGACGGACGCAGGCATCGGTTACCGGCTGGTCGACTCCTAGCCGGGCCGCCGGCTACATCCGGCAGATGAGCAGTTCGCGCTCGTAGATCATTTCTTTCGACAGGCGGTCGTGCAGGTCGAGAAACAGCTCCTCGTGATCCATGACTTCCCGGCGCCAGGCGGCGCGGTCGAAAGCCTGCATCGCCTCGAATTTTTCGCGTGGAAAATCGAGCCCGCTCCAGTCGAGGTCCTCGTGGCGCGGCATCCAGCCGATCGGCGTCTCCCGGCCGAGCGCACGACCGCGGGCCCGGTCCACGATCCATTTCAGCACGCGCATATTTTCGCTGAAGCCCGGCCAGAGAAACCGGCCGCTTTCGTCCTTGCGAAACCAGTTCACATGGAAAATGCGCGGCGTCTCGCTGAGTTTTTTCTGCATCACGATCCAGTGGCGGAAATAATCGCCCATGTGGTAGCCGCAGAACGGCAGCATGGCCATCGGGTCGCGACGGACCTTGCCGATGGTGCCGGCGGCGGCGGCCGTCATCTCACTGCCCATGGTCGCGCCGGTATAGACACCCGCACTCCAGTTGAAGGCCTGATAGACAAGCGGCATCGTGCCGGCGCGGCGGCCACCGAAAATAATGGCGCTGATCGGCACGCCCTCCGGCTTTTCCCAATCGGGATCAATCGTCGGGCACTGCGAGGCTGGCGCGGTGAACCGCGAGTTCGCGTGGGCCGCCGGCCGGCCGCAGCCGGGCGTCCACTCCCGGCCCTGCCAGTCGGTCAGCCGGGGCGGCGGCTCGGCCGTCATTCCCTCCCACCACACACCGCCCTCGGGCGTGAGTGCGACGTTGGTGAAAATCGTGTTCTTCGAAAGCGCCGCCATTGCGTTCGGATTTGTTTTCACCGACGTGCCCGGCGCGACTCCGAAGAAGCCGGCCTCGGGATTGATGGCGCGCAGGCGGCCGCTGGCGTCGGGTTTGATCCACGCGATGTCGTCGCCGACAGTCCAGACCTTCCATCCCTGGCCGGTGAAATGTTGCGGCGGGACAAGCATGGCGAAGTTGGTTTTGCCGCACGCGCTCGGGAACGCCGCCGTGACATAGGTTTTTTCTCCCGCCGGATTCTCGACGCCGAGGATGAGCATGTGCTCGGCCATCCAGCCCTCGTCGCGCGCAAGGTTCGATGCGATGCGCAGCGCGAAGCATTTTTTACCGAGCAGTGCGTTGCCGCCATACCCTGAACCGTAGCTCCAGATTTCGCGCGTCTCCGGAAAATGCACAATGTATTTGTCCGGATTGCACGGCCAGGGCACGTCCTTCTGGCCGGATTTGAGCGGCGCGCCAACCGAGTGAACGCACGGCACCACACGCTTCTCCGCCCGGTCGATCTCGGCATAGACCGGGAGGCCGATGCGCGCCATGATGCGCATGTTTACAACGACGTAGGGCGAGTCGGTCAGCTGCACTCCGATCTGCGACATCGGTCCACCGACCGGCCCCATACTGAAGGGCAGTACGTACATGGTGCGGCCCTGCATGCAACCGCTGAACACCTCGCGCAGTTTCCGGCGCATTTCGTAGGGATTGGCCCAGTTGTTGGTCGGACCCGCACCATCCTTTGAAAGCGAGCAGATGAATGTGCGGTCTTCGACCCGGGCAACATCGCCCGGATCACTGCGCGCATAATGGCAGCCGGGCCAGAGTTTTTCGTTGAGCTTGATGAATGTGCCGCCCGCAACCATCTGCGCGCACAGCGCGTCGTTTTCCTCCTGCGAACCGTCGATCCAGTGGAGCGAGTCGGGCCGGCAGAGCGCGGTCATCTTGTCCACCCAGCGCAAAAAATGCGCATTCTTGCTCAGCGGCGTGGTCAAATTGCGCGTTTTCATGATGATAAAGTAAATTGTCCGGATCGAGAGTAAACCGTAAAGCCCGTCATTCCGCTCCGTGAAAACAGCCGTTTTCTGCGCAAAATTTGCGCAAACAGGACAGGCCCGGCTCGCTCCCGCCGCAATTTTCTGTTTCAATTTTTTCCATGACGAAGCTCTGCATCTTCGCGGGAACCACGGCGGGCAGCTACCTCGGCTGGTTTGTCGGCGATGCCGCGGGCTTCGGTTTCGGCTGGGCCTTCGTCTTCAGCAGTCTCGGCAGCATCGCCGGCGTCTACTTTGGCTGGAAACTCGCCCAGCACATCGAGCGCTGAAACTATTCCGCCGCCGGCTCCACGTGCACCGACACGTCGCTGATGGCCAGCGAAGCGCGCAGCAAGGCATCATTCACGGCGTGCGCAATTTCATGACCACGGCGGACGGTAAGCCCGCCGTCCACCCGGATCTGGATGTCCACGAGCAGGCTCAGTCCGCTGCGCCGCACACGGCATTTGTCGAGCCCGCGTACGCCCGCCACGTTTAGCGCCACGGCACGAATCTCTTTTTCAATCTCGGCCGGCACGGCAATGTCCATAGCCTGATCCAGCGCGCGCCGGAAAACATGCACGCCATTGAATACAATCACCGCGCAGGCCAGCAGCGCCGCCCAGCCATCGGCCGCCTCGTAACCCGGGCCGCCAACCACGGCGACGGCAATGCCCACAAAGGCCGCTGCGCTCGTGAGCGCATCGGCGCCGTGGTGCCATGCCTCCACGCCGAGGGCAGTGCTGCCGGCCTCCGATCCGGCGCGAGCCATGCGCCGTGAAATCCAGAATTTCACCACCACAATGACCGCCAGCAGCGGCAGGGTGGCCCAGTGCGGCCCGCGGTGCGGAGTGATGATGGCGTGCACCGCGTACCAGCCGATCCATACCGCCGCCGCAAAAATGCTCAGCGCCACCGCCAGCGCCGCCAGTGCGTCAGCCTTGCCGTGGCCGTAAGGATGGTTGGCATCGGGCGGCCGAGCCGCCCAGCGCAAACCGGCCCAAGCCGTGGCCGAGGAAAAAATATCCAGCACCGACTCCATGCCGTCGGCAATCAACGCGTAGGCATGGCCGAGCAGGCCTGCGGCAATCTTCACCACCGCCAGCAGCGCGTTGAGCGCGATGCCGCGCAACACCAGCCGCGCGCCTTCCGCGGCGCGGCGCTGCGCATCGACATGAGGATCGGCGGATGGAACCGGCATGCGGGCAAGTTGACGGCCCCGCCTCCCGACCTCAACGCGCGAATCCACCCGCGGTTGACCTCCCGCCTGCGCCCGCCACACTGCCTTTCACGCCATGGCCGCTCCGATCAGCACCTCCCTTTCCGGCGATCCCGTGAAGCAGTTTTCCGTCTATACCGAAAACCGCGTGGGGCGTCTTTTTGACCTCACCGCGCTGTTCACGACGCACAATGTCCACATCATCGCCATCACCACGCTCGACACGACCGACAGCGCCATCGTGCGCCTGATCGTGGACGACCCCGACAAGGCGCGCGAACTCATGGTGAACAACGATTTTCCCTATACCGAGTGCGATATGATTGCGGTCGAGATCGCCGACGCGGCCGACCTGAAGGGTGTGCTTTCCGCCCTCCTCGAAGCCGAGATCAACATCCACTACATTTACAGCTTCATCAAGCGCCCCGGCGGCAAGTCGGCGCTCGCACTCAGCATGGAGGATCCCGACATTGCCGCCCAAGCGTTCACCAACCGGGGCATCAAAGTCCTCTCGCAACGCGATATTTCGCGGTAGCAAACGGCCGCACTGGCCCCCGGCCCCCTGCTATACTGTCACCGGCTGGAGCACCGCCGCGGTCGGCAGGACCACGATGAAGGTCGCCCCCTTGCCCGGGACGCTCTCGCACCAGGCGCGACCGTTCATCGCCGTGACGAGCTGCCGGACGATCGACAGACCGAGGCCGGTGGAATTCTCGCCCGCCGTCGGCTTGGCGCTCCCCCGGACATATTTGGCAAAAATCCGCTCCACCTCATCCGGGCGCACGCCGGGCCCCTGGTCGCACACCTCGAAGCGCACGCGGCCGTTCCATTCGCGCAGCCGGATCCAGATCGTGCGATCGGGCGGGGAGAACTTCATAGCATTGGAGATGAGATTCTCGATGATCTGCCGCAGCGCGCCCGCGTCGGCCAGCGCCGACGGCGCGGACTCGACGCCGCTCGTGTCGAAGAAGATTTTTTTGCGCTCGGCCGGGGGCGCGAGGACCGCCAGCACCTCCTGCAACACGGCGGAGGGGTTGACCGCCCCGAGGATGAGCCGCCGCCGCCCGTCCTCCAGCGTCTCGTTGTCCAGCAGATCGCTCATGAGCTGCATCATTTGCTCAACGTGGTTGCGGATGCGGGCCAGCACCACCTCCGGCTTGAGACCGCCTTGTTCCACCAGGTCGAAGCTCAGCAAAATCGCGGTGAGCGGATTGCGCAGGTCGTGCGCAGCCATCCGGAGCAATTCGATCTTTTCCTCGTTGAGCTGGGTGAGCCGGTCGCGGGATTCCTCCAGCGCCAGTTGGAGGCGCCGGCGCTGCGCCAGCTCGTAAGCCAGACGGCGGGAACGCGCGATGATGAGCGCGACCGCAACACCGAGGCATAGCACGATGCCGGCGGCGATTTTCCAGGTGATGTCCCAGCGGACCACGTTGGCATAGTCGATGCGAATCCAGCGGTTGTCGATCGCCTGCAAATCGGAGGGGGTGAGCGAGGCAATGCCCTTGTCGAGAATGCCGACCAGCTCGGGCCAGTCCGGTCGCACGGCATAGCGCAGCTCGAAATCGCGCGGCATCATCCCGGCGATCTTCAGGTCGGTCAGACCGCGCGTCTTGATGATGAAGCTGGCATTGGCGAGATTGGTCACCACTGCATCGGCCTGGCCGCGCGCCACGAGCTGCATCGCCTCGTTCATCGTGTTGGTGAACACCAGCTGGAGGCCGGGATACTCGCGCTGCAAATCGAGCGTGGGGGCATAATTGCGCGCCACGGCGACTTTCCGGCCGACAAGATCCTGCACCGACCACAGGAACGGCGCATCCGTGCGGGTGATGATCGCCACGGGAAAGGACAGGTAGGGCGCGGTGAAAAGGAAATACGGCTCGCGCTCGGGCGTGCGCGCGGTGCCGGCAAGCATGTCCACTTCGCGCGCCAGCGCCCGGGCATAGACCACGCTCCACGTCGGCGCCGTGCCCGTTTCGAGATGCAGGCCCAGCCGCGGGCAAATCAGCGCGAGCACATCGGCATCGATGCCGCCGAGCTTGCCCCCGTCATCGGTAAAACTGAATGGCTGCCAGGACGGGTCGTAGCCGAGGCGGATATGAGGATGCGCCGCCAGCCAGGCCTGTTCGGCCGGCGTGAGATCGATTCTGCTTTCGCTTTTGTTCGGGGCCGCCGCGTGCGCGACCGGAATAAAAACCGCCGCGACAAAGGCCGCACGACAAACTGCGCGGAGCACTTTGCGATGGACCAACGCCGGCCTGAGGCCTCGAAGCGACACGCGGCCAGATTAACAGGGGGGCCGGGCCCAGCAAGCTCGATACACCCTACTGGGTGTTTCCCCCTAGCGCCGGCTCCTTCTTCACGGCCGGTCCCCGCGCCCGCCGGGCGGACGGCGGCGCGTATTCATATTTCAATTACGCAATCGGCTGGCGTTTGCGGCCGGCGGGGTCCCTACGCCCCATCCATCCGGCCGTCAGGGTGTCTCGCTTTTCCTCGACCGTCCGCGCCGGGATTTTTTTTCCGCTTCGTCCCCGCCGGCGGCGTCCGGTCCGTCCGCAAACTTCGACGCCTTGGCATTGAGCCACAATTCGTCCTTCGCGTTTTTGTTCAGCCAGAAGATCTCCCCGGCCTGCTCGACAAAGACCGGCTTCTCCCTGGGCCTTTCCGGCACCTTCAAGCCCGCGCCGGTGAGCGCGGCGAGGAATTCCTCCTGCCCTTTGCCCAGTTCCTCCGCGAGCCGGTCGACCTTGCCCGCGATGGCGCCGGTTTTTGTTGCCTTCAATAACAGGCGAACAGCCGCCAGCACGCCGGCCGGCGCAGCCAATGGCTCAAGCGGCAGCTCGGGATTTTTGACCGACGGAGTCCCCCCGGCTGCCTCGGACTTTTGGGGCGCATCCCCGGCCTTCTCCGTGGCATTGATCCAGGCCTGGCCGCGGCCGTCCTTGTTGAGCCAGTAAACAAAGCCGCCGATCTCGACCTCCGGCGCCTTTTCGCCACCGTCGGACAGGCGCAAACCAAGCGGCGCCAGCGCCGTGCCGAGGTCGGCTTCGCGGCACTTAAGCGCCCGCGAGAGAAAACCCAGGCTGCCCGACCAGCCGCCGCGGTTGCGGCGCATCATCGGGCGCAACTTCGCCAGCAGCTCGGGGCCTTCCGGCAACACCGCCGGCACCGGGGCGTCCTCGGATCTTTCACCCGGCGCTTCGTGCCGTCCGTCCGGCACAGGTGCTTCCGCCGGCTCCTGGTTCCTGGATCTGGGCTCTTCGGCCGCCTCGGCGCCGACACGCGCCGCCTGCACGGTGCGGAACACCGGCCGCGGTTTCTCACGGGTGTTGATGAAAAGCTGTCTTTGCCGGTTGACGTTCACCCAGTAGAGATCGCCGTCATATTCGACGTAGACCGGGGGCTCGTTTTCGCCCGCAGGAAGAGCCATGCCACATTCCTTCAGCGCGCCGATGAGGTCGTTTTCGAGCATGTCGAATTTCTTCACGAGGTACTCGAGGCTCACGCTCAAGCCGGGGCCGCGCTGATTGCGGCGCATGTGCGGGCGGATGGCGTCAAAAAAGGTCGGCAGCTCCTCTTCCTCGGGAATCTCGAGGGCTTCGTCCTCCTCCGACGCAGTCGGATCGAGGTCGCGCTCCGTATCGCGCGGACGCCGGAAGGTGTCGTCCTGGTGCAGCTTGTCGTCAGGCTCGGCGGCCTCCCCGGTCTTTCCTCCCGCGGCAGCCGAGCTGGTCGCCGCCTTGAACTTGGCCTCGAACTCAACGCGCAATTTTTCCGCCTCGGTGCGCGCCGCCGCGGCCGCCGCGTCCTCCAGCGTCCAGTCGCGCTGCGTCGGCCGTCGCGCGAGGCCGGAAAAGGCCAGCGGATTGTCGGGCTGCGTGCGAAATTCCATGATCTCCCACTCCTCCTTGCCGAGGTCGTTGAGAAATTTTTCCAGCAGGGCCGGCGTAGCGAAGCCGCCTTTGCCGCTGGTGATGACTTTGTATTCCCAGAGGGCCATAAATTTTATGCGTAACCGTCAAGGCATCCCACAGCCCCGCGCCCTTGCCGAGACAATTCTCGCGAGCGCACATTTCTGGCAAAAATCCCCGGCACCGCCTGGTGCATCGGCTGTCCGCAACGGTGGCAATGATCCGGCCAAATCGCATTGCGCCCCGGCTTACCATCGCCACTTTTAATCAGCCATGAGCCGCCTTCCCTTCCTCCTGTTTATTTTTGCCACCGCCGCCCGCGCCGCGCTGCCCGCGCCCGATCCGGACAACGGCGACATCAAGCTGCCGCCCGGCTTTCGCGCCCTCGTCGTGGCCGACAATCTGGGGGAGAGCAAAAATCGCCCGCGCTTTCTCACCGTCGCGGCCAACGGCGACATTTATGCGAAGCTGTTTCACGACGGCCTCATCGCCCTGCGCGATGCCGACGGCGACGGCCGCGCCGAAGTGAAACAGACCTTTGGTTCCGGCAATGGCACCTGTGTGGCAATCCACGATGGCTGGCTGTATTACTCGACCACCACGGGTGTTTATCGCTACAAATACACCCCCGGAGAACTCGTGCCGACGGGCGAGCCCCAGACCATCGTCTCCGGCCTGCCCGCCGGAAAGCAGCACGACGCAAAATGCTTCGCCTTCGATGACGAGGGCCGGCTCCTGGTCGAGGTCGGTTCGCCTTACAACGTTTACAGCGAGCCCGACCGCCAGTTCGGCGCCAAGGGCATGGATGCAACGGAATTTCTCAAGACGCACGGCGGCTTCTGGCGTTTCGATCCCAACAAGCTCAACCAGACGCAGGCGGACGGCTACCATTTCTCCACCGGCCACCGCCATTCCCTCGCCATCGCCTGGAATTCCGTCTCCAAAAACTTTTTCATGGTCATGATGGGACGGGACAATCTCAGCCTCGTGGACCCCGACCATTATAATGATTATGACAACGCCGAGCGTGTGGCCGAGGAAATGCATGTCCTGCGCGAGGGTATCAACATCGGCTGGCCCTACACTTACTACGATCCCATCAAGAAAGCGCGCATGGTCGCACCCGAGTTCGGCGGCGACAACCAGAAGCGCGCCGAGCCCGGCAAATACGACGACCCGGTCATCGCCTTTCCCGGCCACTGGGCTCCCTTGCAGCTGGCGTTTTATTCCGGCGACCAGTTCCCGGCGAAATATCGCAACGGCGCCTTCATCGCCTTCCACGGCTCGTGGAACCGCGCCCCTCTGCCGCAGGGCGGCTACAAGGTCTGCTTCATCCCCTTCGATGACAAAGGCATGCCGCGCGGCGATTATGAAACCTTCGCCGACGGCTTCAGCGGCATCAACGGCGACTTCACCAGCTCGCGCGACGCGCGCTTCCGTCCCTGCGGTGTCGCCGTCGGCCCCGACGGCTCGCTCTATATCAGCGATGACGTGAAAGGCCGTATCTGGCGCATCATCTATACCGGCGAAACCCAAGCCACATCCGCGCCCGCCGCAAAGGTGGAGACCGTGACGGCCCCCAGCACTTCCCTCGGCAAAACCAAAGGCGCAAAACTGTACGCCCAGACCTGCGCCGCCTGCCACATGCCCGACGGCAGCGGCGTGCCCAACATGCAACCCGCGCTCGACGGTAATGCCATCGTCGCCGGCGATCCCGCCACCTTGGTCAAAGTCCTGCTCCGCGGCCCGGCCGCCGTGCTGCCGGCCAACCGCGAACAATATCAAAACCAGATGCCGCCCTTCGCCGCCTGGAGCGATGCCGACCTCGCCGCCGTGTCCACCTTCATCCGGCAAAAATTCGGCCACGGCGCCGGACCTGTGACGACCGCGCAGGTCGCCGCGCTGCGCGCCGCCCCGTGACATTCATTATACCACCGCACCTTCCGGCCTATTTTCAGCCGGAAGTTGGAGGATGATGAATAACAACGCCCGGACCGCGTTTCGGGGCGTGTCATTTTCCGCGTTTTGCCGTTCTTCATTGGTGTCATGCCGCGCCTCGATCAACTTCTCGCCAGCCTCGGCTACGGCTCGCGCCGCGAGGTGCATGCGCTCATCGACGCCGGCCGGGTGACCGTGCGCGGCACCCCGGCGGACGACGCCGGGGAAAAAATCTCGCCAGCCGACGCGTGCGTGGACGGCGAGCCGCTCGACCATCCCGGCGGACTGCTGCTGATGCTCCACAAGCCGGCTGGCCTCGTCTGCTCGCACGACAAACGCGAAGGACCTAGTGTTTACGATCTGTTGCCGCCGCGCTGGCGGGCGCGCAACCCGCCCGTGACGAGCATCGGCCGGCTGGACAAGGAAACCAGCGGACTGCTGCTGCTCACCGACCAGAGCGCGCTCGTGCACCGGCTTACCTCGCCGAGACACAAAGTGCCGAAAGTTTACGTGGCCACGCTCAATTCCGATGTGACGCCATCGCGCACGGCGGAAATCACCACACTTTTTGCCAGCGGCACGCTCGTGCTGCCCGCCGAAAGCGAACCCTGCGCATCCGCGGAGCTACACTGGCGCAATGCCCGGACGGCCGAGCTCATCCTCACCGAAGGGCGCTATCACCAGGTCCGTCGCATGTTCGCCAGCCAGGCTTGCGAGATCGTCGCGCTGCACCGCGAACGCTTCGGTCCGCTCGAACTCGGCGACCTCCCGCCCAATGCATGGCGCGAGTTGCCGACCGGCTTTTTTGATGCACTTGGTATGGCCGGAACGCGCGCTCCAGCCTGATCAGGCAGCCGGCTCCTTCGGCCCCGCACGTTCGCCGCGCCTACCGGCGTGGTCAGCCTGCAATCCTCGTTCTTCGCCTGCACCAACCCATTCAGCTTCATTTCCTTCTTTTGCCTGCTCTGCATTCCGCTCATCCTCCTCGCCGGCCGGCCAAAGTCCGCGCAGGCCACCGCTTCCGAAGCCCACTGAAAATCAATTCGCGATGAAAACCCGACTTTTATTCGCCGCCCTGCTCGCTGTTACGCTACGCGCGCAGCCCGCGCCCATGGCCGACGCACCCGCCGGCCCGCTCACGTTGCAAGCCACCGTCGAGGCCGTGCTCGCACGCTATCCCTCCATCGAGGCGGCGCAGGCGGGCATTGAGTCGGCCCAAGCGCGCACCGAGCAGAGCCAGGCCGCCCGCCTGCCGCAGCTCAGCGCCGCCGCCGGCTACCAGTTCATGCAACCGCGCATCTTCATCAGCTTCGGCTCCGCCGGCTTTTATCAAAACGCCCAGGACACCTACGACGCTCATCTCACCCTGCACCAGCTCGTCAGCGATTTCGGCCGCACGCAGGCCACGGTGGCCGCCACGCGCACGGGCGAACGCACCGCCGAGGACACGCTCGAGCAGACGCGCGAGCAGCTCGGCTACGCGGCGATCCAGGATTTTTATGCCGTGATTTTGCTCCGGCAGTCCGTAGCCGTGGCCGACGAGGAGATTCACGCGCTGGAGGAGGCGCTGCGCATTGCGGAAAACAAGTTCACCAACGGCACCGCCACCAAGTTCGACGTCCTCACGACCAAGGTCCGCCTCGCCAACGCCGGGAACAACCGCACCGACACGCTCGCCTCGCTGCACAAGCAGGAGGCGCAGCTGCGGCAGCTGCTCGGCCTCGCGCCCGGCGCGCCGCTCGACCTCACCGGCGATTTCGACACGCAGCCCGGCCTGCCCGATCTTTCCTCCACGCTCGCCGAGGCACTCCAGCGCCGCCCTGAAATGCACCTGGCGCATGACGCCGAGGAATCGGCGAAATTCAAACTCGACGCCGCCGATGCCACCAACCGGCCGACCCTCGCCGCCGACGTCTCCGGCGGCCTGCACGACGGCACGCTGCCCGCGCTTTATGACAACAAGGGCTACGTCGCCGCCGGCCTGAGCGTGTCGGTGCCCATCTTCACCGGCCGCCGCATCGACGGCGAACGACGCGAAGCCCGCGCCGACCTGCATGCCGCCCAGGCTCGCGTCAGCGAGGCGACCCGCATCGTCACCAGCGACATTGAGACCGCGCTGGCCGACCTTGAAGCCAGCCAGGCCCGCCTGGCCAATGCCGACACGCTGGTCGCGCAAGCCACCGAGGCCCTCAGCCTGGCCCAGACCCGCTATGAAAACGGCGTGATCACCAATTTCGAGCTCCTTGATGCCCAGAGCGCCGCACGCTCGGCCGAGCTCACGCGCCTGCAGGCGCGCTATGACTGCGTGCTGAACCGTCACGCGCTCGCCAAGGCGGCCGGGCGGCCGCCATTGCAGTGATGAAGCACGCTTGCGGTTGACGGCGGCACGGCGCGTTGCTGTCATCCCGCGCATGTTCACCATCATCGGTGGCGACGGCAGCGAATATGGGCCCGTGCCCGCCTCGCAGGTGCGCACATGGATGGCGGCCGGCCGCGCCAATCTGCAAACCAAGGCCAAGAAAATCGACGAGGACACGTGGAAGACGCTCGGCGATTTTCCTGAATTTTCCCCGGAAGCCACGCCCGCTCCTCCTCCGTTGCCCGGCGACAGCACCGTGGCGCCCATGCCCTCTGCACCGGCTGACCCAAAAGCCATCGCCGACGAGATGCTCGCGCGGGCGGAAAAACTCAGCGTCAGCGGCTGCCTCAGCCGTGGATGGGATTTATGGATGAAACATTTCGGCCGGTTCCTGCTGGCCTACCTCGTGTTCATCCTGATCAGTGCGGCCCTCGCCTTCGTGCCCTTGGGCTCACTCATCTTCGGCGGCGTGCTGACGGCCGGCTTGTTCCACTACACGTTGAAACTACTGCATGAAGAAGAGCCGGTTTTGTCCGATCTCTTCGCCGGTTTCAACGAGGCGCTTGGTCCGCTCATTTTGGCGGGCATCATCGTGGCTCTACTCAGCGTGCTGGGGCTCATCTGCCTCATCCTGCCCGGCATCTACCTGCTGGTGGCCTGGCAGTTCACCTATCCGCTGGTATTGGAGAAAAAACTGCCATTCTGGACCGCGATGGAAGTGAGCCGCCGGGTGATCACGCATAGCTGGTGGCGGATGCTCCTGCTCATGATCGTGGCGGGGTTGCTTTCGCTGCTGGGCCTGGCAGTGCTGATCGTCGGCATAATTCTGACGCTGCCCATCAGCATGTGCGCACTCGCCTGTGCCTATGATTCGTTGTGCGATGCAAAAAAGTAACCGGCAGTGAAACCTTTCCCGGGCCGAAGCGTCTCATTGCCACAGTCCTTCTTGTTTATGAAAAAGAAATTGCCCTTCCGCTCGATCAACTGCGCTGCCGGCCTTGTCTTCGGCCTGAGCCTCTTTTCAGGCTGCGTCGTCGAAGAACCGCCTCGCCGCCGGGTTTACGTGGAGTCTGCGCCGCCTCCGCCACCGCCCCAGGTCGTCGAGGAGCAGCCGCCTCCGCCGCCACCGGGAGCAGTCGTCATCGTGCGCGAAGGCCCGCCGCCGCCACGCATCGAAGTCATCCCGGCGCGCCCCTCGCACCGTCATGTGTGGTGTGCGGGCCACTGGCGCTACAACGGCCATGCCTATTACTGGGTGCCGGGCCGCTGGGAATTGCCGCCACGGGAACATGCCGCTTGGATCGCGCCGCACTGGGAAGTTCGCGGCGGAGGCTACATCTTTATCGAGGGCGTCTGGCGCTGAGCCGGTCCGCATCAATCTTCATCCAGCCGCAGCGCCTTCCCGCTGCGGCTGTTTTTAGTTTCGGGCGACGGACGTTGCTTTTTCGAGACGGGCCTTAAGCGCCTTGGTCGTAAAGAGCGGTGACGAGCACGCGCCGTCGGCGCAGAGGAAGGCGGCGGGACGGTCGAAATCGGGGAAAATCGCCTCTGCGCGCGGCGGCGGACCTTCGCGCCGGTCCCACCATTCGATCAGCTTGTAAGCCGCCGGGGCGCGTTGTGCCGCCAGGAAAAGGGCCTGCGCCGCCGGATCGTCCTTGCGGCCGACAATGGTCACATGCAACGGCTCGGTGCGCAGTTCCTCCTCGGCGAGCAGGATGCCGCCGACATAGGGACCGTGACCGCGCACGATTTCCGGCGCTAGCACCCAGCGCAGCGCAGACTCCGCCAGTGCGCGATCGGACGCACGGCCGGTGGCGTGCGCGAGCAGATTGGCGAAACGGGCCAGGGCCAAGGCTTCGTCGAACTGCGGCTGCGACACGGGAAAAGTTTTCCTCGTGGTGTCAGCTGTGGCAAAACCGGGCGCGTCACCATGCGCAAAATGTGCACCGATGAAATCCGCGGCGGCTTCCGCGCGGGTCAGCCACGCGCCATTGCCCGTCGTTTGGTACAGCGCAAAAAAGGCGCGTCCCATCGCAAGTGCATCGCCGAGATAAGGCCCCGCGGCATCGACCTCATCGTGGCGAAAACCGCCATCCGGCAAAGCCCGATGTGCGAGCACCCACTGCGCGGCACGCTCCGCGTCGTGCAAGGCCGCTTCATCGCCGGTGACGCCGGCCAACGTACAAAGCGCGGTGATGGCCCAGCCGTTTTCACGCGCATAGCAATGGGTATCGATGCGCGGAATCCCCCGTGCTCGGCGACCGGCATCATCGAGTGAAAAATAATCGGCCGCATGCTCGCCCGGTACGAGATCGGCATCCTGGCTGGTGTAAAAGGCTCCGTCGGCGCTCGTGAGAAATGTCTGCAGATAGCGCTGGATGTCGTGCGCCGTCTGCAAATAAGCCGGCTCCGGCCATTGTGCATAGGCTTGGGCGTAGATCCGCAGGTTTTCCACCTGCATGAGCATGATTTTCTCAAAATGAGGAATGATCCCAGTCGCCTTCGGCCGAATATTGGTAGACACCGCCCCACACGGGATCGACGAGCTTGCGCTGGAGCCGCAGCATGTCGCGCGCAGGCTCGGCGGCCGCGACGTCACCGCGGCGGGCCGCATGGAGGCAGAATTCGACGTTGTCCCAATCGAGATACTTGTGTTCATCGCTCCAGCCGCCGCGACCGCGATCGTAGCCACCAAGGATTTTTTCGCGGAGTTCGGCCCGGCGTGCGTCATCCAACTGTGCGCTGGCGGTGAAAGTCGGAGCAGGCGCCACCCGGATGGACGGGCCCGGCGTCGGATCGTCGATGATGGCCTGGAGCATCGCGGTCATATCGCGCGGCGAAAGGTAGCCGCGGCGGCGAACGATTTCGCTACCGTCGGCCGCGAACACGATGGTCGCCGGCCAGCCATAATCTTCATAACGGCTGGAAAGATCGGGCCGTGAATCCTCGTCGACGCGCACGGTGATGTAGCGTGAACGCAGAAGCGCGGCGACCTGCGGGTCGCGATAAGTCGTCCCGTCCATGACGTGGCACCAGTGGCACCACACGGCTTCGAGATCGAGCAGCACAAACTTGTGCTCGCGGGCGGCCTGCGCGAAGGCCGCATCCGACCACGGCTGCCAGGCGATGGCAGGGACATCCGCGCGAGCGGACGAAAACGACAGGGCGAGAATTCCGGAGAAAAGCAGGCGGCGTAACATCAACGGATGCTACGCGCCGGAATTCGAACCGGACGCAGGGGACTTCTTCCCATAGAATTTTTCGATGATGAAATCGATGGAGATTTTGCCCGGACCGAAAGCGAGGATCAGCAGGCTGGTGACCAGGAAGGGAAAAGCGGTGTCGTTAATGAAGTCGTCAGGATGAAAGTGGAGCAGTTCCTTGATGGCGGCGGGGCTGGCCGTGAAGTAGGCCACGCAAAAGTTGAAAAAAAGCGGGACCGAAACAATGCGCGAGAACAGGCCGAGCATGAGCAGGACGCCGCCCACCAGTTCCGTCGTGCCGGAGAGATACACATTCGCCACAGGAAAAGGAATGTGCAGGCTCTCGAAGAATTGGGCGGTTTTTTGCACATGCGTGAGATGCCCCAGTCCTGATTCGTAAAGCTGAAACCCCCAGGCCAGGCGGATGAGCAGGAGCACCAGTGATTGCAGGCAGCTGGCGGCGCTGACAAAGCGGGAATAGAGGGCGGGTAAGTTCATGGTGATGAGAGAAGCGATCGGGGATCAAATTCCACGCTTTATTTTGCGCGGTAGGCACAGAGCCAGCCGAGTTCGGTCCAGTTTTTGAACCAATTCTGGATCTGTCCTGGCGTGATGCCGCGCACGGTGCCGACGGCCTGCGCGACCGTGCGGCCGGCGCGCAACGTCCGGAGGATGCGATAGGCGGCGGGCTCGAGGCGCTTGTAATAAAGCATGTTGTCGTGCCGGTGCACGGCGACATAAATGCGCTCGCGCTCCGGCGTCGGCACCCGGCGGAACCTGGCCGCGTGCGGCGCGGCGTCGGGCGTGTTGCTGGCGTCGGTCCGCATCGCGCCGTCTTTTTTCACCGCGATGACAAAGTCATCCACTGCGTAATCGAGCGCAAGCACCGACAGGTAGGGCTGAAGGCCGAGGCGCAGGCGCGTGGGATTGGCCGAGGCCAGCCGCTCGGGCGCCAGCAGCGGGGCAGACGGGCCGTCGAAAGCGATGGTCTGCGCCCATTCGAAGCGCGCCACGTCGAGCGCGAGCGCGGTGTGGGGTGCGGTCAGGCGCGGCTCCGTGCGGATGAATTTTTCGAGGCGGCGGGGCAGATTGCGCAGCGTGAAGGAGCGCGAGGGATATTTCGCCAGATAGGCCTCGGCCAGACGCAGGAATTTCTTCTCGCCAAGCAGGGCGCACAGGCCTGGGCAGTCCGCGTAAAGGCAGTCGAGCAGCCGGAACCAGTAGCAGCGGGCGTAGATTTCAAGGCGCTCGAACGAGGTGAGCCGGTCATTGGGCTTGATGAAACTCGCGGCCACCTTGTGCATCGAGCGGCCGTCGGTCCAGCGGGACTGCAGACGGTCGGACGGGGACAGCGGGCGCACGAGCGCGGCCGTCATGAGACGTTGGAACGACTTCAGGTCGCGCGTGGTGCGCTGGCGCGAGGGAAGTTTCATCGGGAGGCCGCAGCCGTGGCGCGGGCCGGCGGCTTCTTCGCCGCGCGCGCGCCGTCGATGAACTCGTTGGCCTTGAGCGCCTCGTCATGCACTTCCTGGAAGGAGGGAATCTTGTCGTCCCATTCCAGCAGCGTGGCCGTGACGCCGCAAAGGCGGGTGGCATGCGCATAGAGTTTCCACACCGGGTCGAGCACGGGGTGGTCGTGGGTATCGAGGATGTATTTCTCGAATTTCGTGTGGCCGGCGACATGGATCTGGCCGACACGGTGGTGCGGAATCCCGTTCACATAGTCGTACGGGTTGAAGCTGTGATTCTTCGAGGAGACGTAAATATTGTTCACGTCGAGCAGGATTCCGCAGTCGGCCCGCTCGACGACCTCGGTGAGAAACTCCCACTCGGTCATCTCCGAGACATGAAACTCGGCATAGCTGCTGACGTTCTCGACGCAGATCGGCACCTCGAGATAATCGCGCACCTGGCGGATTTTCTGGGCGGTGCGCTTCGCCGCAGCAAAGGTGTAGGGCATGGGCAGCAGGTCGTGCGTATAAGTGCCGTCCACGCTGCCCCAGCAAAGATGGTCGGAAAGCCACGGGGTGTTGGTGCGTTTGACCAGTGTCTTGAGTTTTTTCAGGTGCACGCGGTCCACCGGATCAGCCGAGCCGAAATACATCGAGACGCCGTGCTGCACGACACGGTATTGCTCAAGAATTTGGTCGAGCACCTCGAGCGGCCGGCCGCCATCGACCATGAAGTTCTCCGAGATGATCTCGAACCAGTCGACGACGGGCTTCTTTTCCAGGATGTGCCGGTAATGCGGCACCCGCAGGCCGATGCCGATGCCGTAATCGGTGAAAGCGTTGAAAGGATTGGCGGGCATGAGCGAAAAAATCCGTTACGAAGAAAATCCGGGAGCCAGGCGCGCAGCCCGGCTCCCGGGGAAAGTCACAGCCGGTGGCAAAAACGCCGCCGGCTGCACGCGAAAAAAAGACCGGTCTTAGCCGCTCTTGCAGCCGCCGTGGCCCTTGCAGGAATTCTTGCCCTTGCAGCCGTTGTCGCCAGCCGAGCAGCCGCCCTGCCCTTTGCAGGCGTTCTGGCCTTTACAGTCGTGCTTGCTGGAATCGTCTTTCACGATGGACGTGCCGGGATTGACGGCAGCGTGGGCGCGGACTGCGAATGAACCGGAGTAAAGCCCGGCCAGAGCGGCGCAGGCGAGCATTGTTTTGGTGGACTTATTCATAGCGTATTGGGTTGGTTTTTCTCGACCGGCCCCGGCGGCATGCCGGAAACGGCCGACAAAGGGATAACGCGCGACAGGCCGATCCGGATGCCAGGCTTGGCGCCCAGGGCGGTTTCACGGACGGACAACACATATGATGCACGGTTCACGCGGATGATATGAGAAGCCGAAGGATAAAAATTTATTCCGGCATTCCGACCATATTCTTGTTACAGTTGCATGAAAGGGAGGTTAAATCACCCGGTCCGTCAGCACGCCGCCCTGTGTAAAAGCCTTGAGGTTGGCCAAAAAATGCCGCACCAGCGCCTCATCCTGGTCGTGACGGCCGCCAGCCGTATGCGGGGTGATGAAACAATTGGGCGCCGTCCAGAGCGGATGCTCCGGCGGCAGCGGCTCGGGATCCATCACGTCAAGATAGGCCGTGCCGAGCCGGCCGCTTTGCAGCGCCTCAATCAGCGCGCGCTGATCGACGGTCGTGCCGCGGCCGACATTATAAAATCTGGCCCCAGGCTTCATGCAGCCGAGCCGGCGGGCGTTCATATAGCTGCGCGTCGCCTCATTGTCCGGCAGGATGTTGATCACGTGGTCAGCCAGTGGCAGCACGCGCGTCAGCTCCTCCTCGGCCACGATCCGCACGCCGGTCTCACTGCGCGTCTGCCGCCGCACCGCATAAATCTCCATGCGAAACGGCGCGAGCAGCTCCGCCAGCCGCCGGCCAATGGCGCCAAAGCCAAGCATGAGCACGGTCTGCCCGGTCAGCAGGCGGGAATTCCCGCGACGCCCTTCGTAATGCCATGAATGATCCGTCAGCTGGTCGCGGTAGGACGGCAGGAGATTGCGCCCGAGCGCCAGCATCATCGCGAGCAAGTGCTGGGCGCACGGCTCGGCAAAGACCGACGACGCGTTGGTGAAGGCGGCGCCGCGCGCGCGCAGGGCCGAGCGAAAATCTTCACGGTCGTAGCGCGTGTAACCCGCCGTCGTCAGCTCGATCCATTTCAGCCGTGTGGAACGCAGGCCATCCTCCGGACTGGGCTGGCCGAACGCCACGTCGGCCTGGACCAGCGCCGGATCGGATTTGCCCGCATCAAGGATGTTGGCCGAGGCCGCCGCCGCAAAAACCAGCCGGTGGGCCTGCACACCCTCCTGCAGCAGACGCACCGCCGGAGCGGAAAATTTTCCATTACACCAGATTGTGAGAGACATGATCGGAAAATTCAGAAGCGAGGAATCCAGGAAACAATCCAGGCCGGCCCTTCAATCCATGGCTGCATGGTTTCCAAATTACTCTTCCTCGTTGAATGAACACAACGCGTGCACCGGCAGGCCGGCCTCGCGCAGGCGGCGCGAACCGCCCAGCTCCGGCAGGTCGATGATCGCCGCCACGCCCACGATTTCACCGCGCAGAACCTTGAACAATTTCGCCGCCGCAAGCAGCGTGCCGCCGGTGGCGATCAGGTCGTCAACAATCAGGATGCGGTCGCCGGGCTGGCAGGCATCAGCGTGGATCTCGACCGTGGCCGTGCCGTATTCGAGCGCATAGTCCTCGGAGACGGTCTTGTAGGGCAGCTTGCCCTTCTTGCGCACGAGCACGAACGGCTTGCGCATCTGGTAGGCCAGCGCGCCGCCGATGACAAAACCCCGTGCGTCCACCGCCGCAATTAGATCCGCGCCAAGGTTTGCACCATTCAGCGCAAACGCCTCGATCATGCGACGGAACGCCTCGGGATCGTGAAACAGCGTCGTGATGTCGCGGAAATTCACGCCGGGCTTCGGCCAGTTCCGCACCGTGCGGACCTTTGGTTTAAGCCACCCAGCGAGTTCGGCATCATTCATGACAAAACCCCGCCATGACGCCGCACGCCGCATCCGCGGGCAAGCAAAACCTCACCGCGCCGCCGCGCGGCGGATCTTTTCCGCGCGGGCGTTCAAATCGGCCAGCAGCTCCGTGTGCTCGCGCGCCTCGCTGTCGTCGAGCCGCACCAGCCCGGAACCGAAGGGCGGCGCGTCGCCCGCCGCGTCGGCCCAGCGCTGCCAGGCATAGCCGGTGAGCGCCGGATGCGTGAAGGCGCGCTGCATGGCCGCGCGGCCCTTGCGCAGCATGCGCTCGACCGCCGTGAGCCCGCGCGGCTCATGCGGCCCGGGCTGCTTCGTGAATGCATCCCCCGTCCACGCAAATTCCCCGATGAACACCGGCATGCCGGCCGCACGATGAAAATCGTCGAGCCGGTCGAACATCGCGGTGCGATGAAGATTGGCCGAGAGCACGTCGACCGCCGGATAAACGCATTCCGCGAGCACCGCCGCACCCGGTGGCTCGCTGAACCGGCAGCCGAGAATGAGATGGTTCGGATCGTGCCGGCGGATGGCCGTGGCACAGGCCGTGAAATAACGGTGCGCAAACTCGCGGGAGAAATTCTCGTGGTCGCGCAAATAACCCGGCGTGTGCAGCGGCGTCTCCGCCTGCGTGAACTGGCGCAGCATCTCCTTGTTCGGCAGATCGATCCCCCACGCACGCGCCAGCGTGGCGAGACTGCCGCCGCGGGCGGCGAGCACGAATTCCCACGCCGCATGATACGCCGCCGCGCTCGGCTCGAGGCTCAGGCAGATTTGCAGCAGCGACGGACGGGCCTTTTTCGCAGCGGCCGGCGTCGGCGATTTCTCCCCGCGCATCTGAGCCCAGCCAAGTTCGTGATCGGTGAAGTACCCGATGAGCCCGCGCGAATCGCGCCGCGGCGTGCACACCTCGGCCGCCGTGCGATCGCAGGCCTCCGCCCAGCGCGAGTCAAAGACGTCCGGCAGCTTCACACCAAAAGCATTGATCTCGGGCCCGCTCCGGCGGAATTCCAGGATTTCCGTATCGGCGAAGCCCTGTTCGAAAAACTCCGGCCCGGTCCATGCCCCAAGCGTGTTGAAATGCCATTTTTCCAGGCGGGCCAGCGCGGCGCGCACAAAAGCCTGCGGATCGTCCAGGCCATAAATTTTGTCCACCGCCGCGGTGTAAGGCCCGGGCTGGGTGGAACGCCCGTCCGCCCGGCCGGCCCGGTTCATGCCAGCCACGCCCTTGCTGAAAAACGGCCGGTTGTGCGCATCGACCAGCCACCACTGACCGCGACGCGTCTGGCCGACGCGGAAAAAACCCGGCGAGCCGCGAAGGGTTTCCGGCTTGAAATCGGCGGGCAGGGATGACGGGGCGTCGCTGGCGTGCGCCATGGGCGCGAGGCTGGCAAGCGGGGCGCGGAAAGAAAAGCGCGCAGTTAGGATAAATCGCGCCAGGCGCGCGGACATCAGCGGTCGGGCCGCTTGAGGGCAAAACGCTCCGTCGTGCGGCTGAAGAGTTCGCCACCGAGACGACCGATGGTATCAAGCCGGGCCGGGTCGGGTTTCCCGTCCGCGCCCACGATCGCATCATCCACGTGCGCAAACACGATGCGGCCAAAAATGACATTGGCCGCCAGCGGACCCTCGCCGATGTGCACAACGGAATGCAGCGTGCACTCGAAGGCCACGGGCGCGGCGACCACGCGCGGCGGGCGCACTCGCGCGCTGGGTGCGGACGCGATGCCAAATTTTTCGAATTCGCTCTCGCCGTACGGCAGCAGCGCCGAGGTGGCGTTCATTTTTTCGGCCAGCGCATGGTTGACGATGTTCACGACAAACTCGGGCACCTGCTCGATGTTGCGCACCGTGTCTTTTTTCGTGCCGTCGCTTTTGTTGACGGGCACAAACATGAGCGTGGGCGGATTCGACGTGACGCCTTGGAAAAACGAGAACGGCGCGAGATTGCCCCTGCCATCAGCGGAAATGGTGGACACCCAGGCGATCGGCCGCGGCGTGATCGTACCGATCATCCAAGCGTAGGCGTCGCGCGTGGGAAGAGAGGCAAAGTCGAGAGTCATGCCCTCTCATTAAGCCAGATTCGAGCCGTCGGCAAGCAGACGCCGGTGCAGCGGCGCCGGACTTTAATCGATCGCCATTTTCAGGCGGGCGATGAAATCGTCCATCTCCTTGTCGGCGATGTCCGATACGGCGACGAAATTCATGCCGCCCTGCCGCCAGGCGCAGATCGTGTAGCCGAGATGTTGCGCCTCGGCGAAGGGAAGCTCCGTTTTCGCGGGCCAGATCAACAGGGTTACAAAATGCTTGTGCCGTTGATAGACTAGCGCCGCCGCGGTCTGTCCGCCAAAGCGCTCAAGGCGCGCGCCCAGCAGCGGGAAACCGTCCGCCGTCAGATCCGCGACCGGCGGAGAAAAATCGAGTTTGCCGGACAGCCAGGGCTTGACCGTATGCCGGTCGGACGAGACCACATCGGTCAGATGATCCGTCATCATGGCGCGCAGGTGGCTGGAAACCACTTCATCGCTGAATTGCGCGGTCCGGGCATGATGGTCGCCCCATTGATAACCGACCAGCGCCGCGAGGCAGAGTCCGGCCAGCGCACCGGCGATGCTCCACGCCGGCCACCAGAACGACCGCGAAGGAACCGCGGCTCTTTCCTCCCGCAGTTGCGCGCGAATCCGTGTGGCCAGATGGGGCGGCGGAGCAAACGATGGCAGTTTTCCCCGCACCAGCTCACGCAGGGCCGACTGCTGGCGCGCGGCTTCGGCGCAGGCGGCGCAGGTTTGCAGATGGGCGCCCACCTCGGTGTCGTGCACGAGATCGAGTTCCCCATCGAGATGAGCGGCCAGCCAGCGGCGGGTTTCGTTACAGTCCATGGGACGTCTCCTTGGCCAGCAAGCCGAGCAGTTCGCGGTGCAGACGCTCGCGGGCGCGGGCCAGCCGCGACATGACCGTGCCAAGCGGGATGCCGGCGACCTCGGCGATTTCACGGTAAGGCAGGCCTTCGAGATCGTGCAGGATGATCATCTCGCGCATTTTTTCGGGCAGCACGGCCAGGGCTTCGCGCAAAAGCTCGGCGCCGACTTCACCGCGTAGGCGCTCGGCGGCCTCCGCCCGGTCGTCGCCGGCGCCATGCAGCGATTCATCAAATGGCTCATGCAGATCTGTTTTTTGATTTTTGCGCAGCCGGGTATAGCAGACATTGCGCACGATGGTGAGCAGCCACGCGCGCCCGTCACCATCGCCGCGGAACTGCCCGAACGCCTTGTAAGCGCGCAGATAGGCCTCCTGGACCGAGTCCTCGGCATCATGCTCGTTGCGCAGGAGCCAGCGCGCCAGGTTATAGGCATTGGGCAGATGTGGGAGCATGATTTCTTCGAACGATGGCATGCGGTGCGGTGCGACGCGGACGGCATGGAGCAGACCTCCATGATGGATGATGACGCCGGCGGGACGCGTTTATTCCAAATTGGTCGAAGAAATTTTCTTTTTCGCCGGGCGCGGAATACGCCGGCGGCACAGATAGTAATACCACTACGAATCATCTCAACTTCCACCGTTCGTTTCAATCCTTGTCTCAAATGAATGACATCATCACCCACGACCACCACCACGACGGCGTCGACCGCCGCGGCTTTCTCAAATGCATGGCTTGGACCGGCACCGGCGTGCTCTGGTCCATCAGCGGCGGCCTGCTCACCTCGCGCGTGCTCGGCCAGACCACCGGGGGCGCCGCGCTGCCCGCACCGGTCGGCGAACTGCATTTCGTGCAGATCAGCGACAGCCACATCGGCTTCAACAAGCCCGCCATCAACCAGGACGTGACCGCGACGTTTCGCGAAACCATCGCGCGCATCAACGCCCTCCCCCAGGCGCCGGAATTTCTCCTGCACACCGGCGACCTCAGCCATCTCGCCGAAGCGGACGAATTCGACACGCTCGAGCAGCTGCTCCGCGACTGCAAGGTGAAGCAGACCTTCTACGTCCCGGGCGAACACGACATCCTGAACGACAACGGTGTGCAATACCTTGCCCGCTTCGGCAAGGGCACGCTCGGCAGCGGCTGGCACAGCTTCGACCAGAAAGGCGTGCATTTCATCGGCCTCTCCAACGTCGCCAACATCAACGAAGGCGGCCTCGGCACACTTGGCGCCGAACAGCTCGACTGGCTGGCGAAAGATCTCGCGCCGCTCTCCGCCGACACCCCGATCGTCGTCTATGCCCACATTCCGCTCTGGTCGGTCTATCCGAAATGGGGCTGGGGCACCGATGACGCGGAAAAAGCCCTGCGCCTGCTCAAGCGCTTCGGCTCCGTGACCGTGCTCAACGGCCACATTCACCAGGCGCTCCAGAAGATCGAGGGCAACATCACCTTCCACACCGCGCGCTCGACCGCGTTCCCCCAGCCCGCACCCGGCACCGCGCCGAAACCCGGACCAATGAAGGTCGAGGCCGACCACCTGCGCTCGTTCCTCGGGCTGACCAGTGTGTCCTACGTGGAAAAGGTCAGTCCGCTGGCCATCGTGGATTCAACCCTCGCCGACCAAAGCTGATTCCCATGGATCCCGCCTTCTGGGCGAAAGTGCATGGCGCGACCACGCACTTTCCCATCGCCATGATCTTCGGCGCCTGCCTGTGCGACACCGCCGCACTGTGCTTCTGGCACCAGCCTGCCGCCGGCGCGCTGCGCACCACCGGCAAATACGCCGCCATCGCCGCTGCGCTCGGCAGCGTGCCTGCTGTGATTTCCGGACTGGTGATGACGCACGGCGACATGCTCGGCCATGACGCGCTGCGCTGGCACCACCTTTTCGTATGGCCCGCGTTTGCGCTGATGATCGCGGCGGCGGTCTGGCGCAGCCTCGTCCGCGAGCAAGTCTCGCGACGCGGATACGCCGGTTACCTCGGGGCAATTTATGTGCTCACCATCCTGATCGCCGCCACCGGCTACTGGGGCGGCGAAATGTTGCAAACCTTCCCGTGAATGCACGCCAAGCCCTCCTCGCGAGCGCAGCCGCCGGCGCCGTGGCGCTCATGGCCGCAAACGCACTGGCGGCTGTCCTCCAGCACGAAGCCACCGCCCGCTCGCATGAGCTGCCGCCCTATGCCCCACCCGCCGCGATCGCCGGCCTGGCGCCTGACGTGCTACTGGCGCGCGGGCGTAAGCTTTATTTCGGCAACTGCGCCCATTGCCACGGCGAGGACGCACATGGCGACGAAGGACCCGACCTCCATGATGTCGAGGTGAGCGACCGTCGCATTGCGACCGTCGTCAAGAAAGGCATCAAGGGCGAGATGCCGACTTTCGGAAAAAAACTCAACGACGCCGATATCGCCGCGCTTGTCGTTTATGTGCGCGCCTTGCACTGAATAGACCCTGCGACGCGACCACGCCATCAATTGATTCACCTCTTATGCCGAAGGCCCCGGAACGACTGCATTTTTCGATTTGATCGAGTATCCGACGAGGATTGCAAGCAGGCCGAAGAGGACCGCTGATGAGCCAATTGTGCCAAGACCAAGCCCGCCCCTGGTCGACGGCTTGGTCAAGAAATCCCCGAAAGTCGCCCCAAAGGGACGCGTGAGAATGAAGGCAATCCAAAACAAAAGCACCGGGGAGATTTTCGTGAACCAATGGCCCACGGCGACCAAGGCCAGCAATGAGCTGATGAGAATCGCGCCACCCAGGAACCCAAGGCCCGAACTATCCGCCAAATAATCACCCAAGGCCGTTCCAAGCGTATTCGAAAACAGGATCGCAATCCAATAGAACAGCTCCCCTTTTCTGCTGACAATCCGATCGACCGAAAGTGAACCTTCGCTGAGCCGCCAAATGATGAGAACCGAGACAAGCAGCGCCACCAGCAAGGCCGATCCCCTGGCATACCCAAGCTGAAGGGTGCGATCCATGAAGTCGGACATCGTCGTGCCCGCCGTGCTGGTGGCCAAAATCACGGTCCAATACAAAACCGGCCTGAACTTGCGTGATCGCAACTGGGCAGTAAGCGCGACCAAAAAAAGCGCGACCAGGATGATCGAACTCAGGGCATAGCCCACATTGAGCGTCATCGACACCAAGTCGCCCCCCGTCTCGCCCAAGGTCGTAGCGCAGATCTTCATGATCCAGAACGCCAGGGTGATTTGCGGGATTTTACTGGCCCCGTTTATCGAGGTATTTTGCATTTCAATGGGATTCGAAGGCCATGGAGGTTGCGCCCGCGACTGGCGTGATCCGTGCAACCCGGAACTTCAGGCGTGCCGGCGCCAGTGCAAACTGAAGCAAAAATTTAACGCGTGAACCGCATTTCATCGGGCCAAAATTTCATGGCCCAACCACGAGCACAGTAAACGTGCCGGGTAGAATCGGGCGGCGGCGGGAAGAACCGTCCGCGGGTGCCGGGCCGAATTCGGCCGTGGGGAGGAAAATCCGGCCGGTTTTTTCATCGAGCGCGAGCGTGCGTGCGCCGTACTGCGTGGTCACATTTTGCAGCACGCTGAATTTGTCGGGCGATTCTTCCTGCACGACCGTAAGCGTGCCGCCCCGGCTGGAACTGAAAGCGCGGCCGGTGGCGGGCTCGAACCCCGCGCCGTCGGGATCGGCGCCGCTGGCCTCGGTCGCGATGACCTTGCCCGTGTCGCTGTCGAGTACGATGAACTTTTCGTTCGCACAGGCGGAGAAAAGGCGGTGGTGCACGCGGTCGATGGCGAGGCCGGTCGGCCCCTCCCCCGGTGCGAGGGACCAGGTGGCCTTCTTTTCGAGCGAATGGGTGTCAACGACGTGGATGACGCTCTTGTCCTCGACATTGACGAACAGCCGGCCGCGGCCGTCGAAGGCCAGCTGCTCAAGTCCGCCGCCGAGCTCGATGTTGGCTTTGACCTCGCCGGCGGCGGGATCGATCACATCGACGCTGCCGCTGCCGTTGCAGACAAAGACCTGCTTGGTGTCGGGATCGTAGTCGAGAGCGTCGGGTTTTTTGCCCTTCGAGGGAATGACCTTGAGCACCTGAAGCGTCTTGAGGTCGAACATCGTGACGGTGTTGTCGCGGCCATTGCTGACGAAGCCGTGGTTAAACTCTGGCGCGACCGCGATGCCGTGCACACCGTTGCCCGGCGCGACTTCGCCGACTTTTTTGCCGGTGTCGGCATCGAGCACCTCGACGCGTGTGGCGTGCGACACGTAGATACGGCGCGCCGCGGAATCGACACAAAGCATGTCATAGCCGCCCTCACCGCCAATGGGATAGCGATTGATGATATGATAACCATTATCGGCAAAAATGGCCCGAGGGCCGGCCAGAATCAGCAAGGCTGCGAACAATAAAAGGATGGAACGCATAATGGGTTTGGGTTGAGCGCGGCCAAAGCAGCCGCGCGATCCAGCATCAGCGCAAACATATCCCACCGTGAAGCGAAATCCACTCGCCTCGCCCGTCCCGCACCCAACAATCGCGGACTTCATGCCCGAAGCCTCCGCTCTTCGTGAAGCCCCCTGGCGGGCCGGCCTGCGCGCCGCCCGCGCCCATCTCGTGCCCGGCCTCATACTCCAAGCCTGCGCCCTCGCGCTCGTTGTCGCCTATTATCAACACCCTCCGACGCATGCCGCGCTCGACGCGCTCGCGAATTTTCGCGCCCGCACCGGGCGGCTCTACGGCATCGTGGCAACAGGGCTGTTCGGCGGCGTGCTGCCGTTTGTTTATTTAAAATTGCATCCGGCCACACGCGACCGCTACACGCTCGCACAAGGCGCATTTCTACTGGGTTTCTGGGCCTACAAGGGCTTCGAAGTCGACCTGTGGTACCGCATGCTCAACGCCGTCATCGGCCCCGGGCACGACACGGCGACCATCGCGACGAAGATGTTCCTCGACCAGTTTGTCTACTGCCCGATCTTCGCCGTGCCCCTTTCGACGCTCGTCTATGCGTGGTGCGAGGCGCATTTCGACACGGCAACATTGCGGGCCGACGTGTGCGCCGGCGGTTGGTATGGCCGGCGCGTGCTGCCCATGCTCATCGGCAACCTCGGCGTGTGGGTGCCCGCCGTGTGCATCATTTATGCGCTGCCCCTGGCTCTGCAGCTGCCGCTCTTCAATCTCGTGCTGTGCTTCTTCACCCTCATTCTCGCGCACATGGCAAAGCGGGAGGAGCCCCCGGCCCGATAAATTTTCCGGAATACATCCGCGGCATTGCGTGTCTCGCATTACAGACATAATCTTCCAATCCATGCTGCCCCGACGCGCTTTTTACCTTTTTACCCTCGCCGCGTTCTTCGCTCCGGCGTCACGCGCGGCGCAATCGCATGTGCAGGCCTCGCTTGTCGCGACCAGCACGTCCATCCAGCCCAGCCAGCCGTTCACCGTCGCGTTGCATCTTGTGCATGAACCGCACTGGCATACCTACTGGCTGAATGCGGGCACCGGCTATGCCACCTCGATCGCGTGGACGCTGCCCGACGGTTTCAAGGCCGGCACCATCCAGTGGCCCGTGCCAATCGTTCTCCACGACTCGAGCGGCGCCATCACGGGCAACGGCTATGAAGGAGACGCCTTCTTGCCGGTCGAAATCACGCCGCCTGCCACACTCAAGCCCGGCGATACAGTCACGCTTCGCGCACACGCCGACTGGCTGATGTGCAGCGAGGTATGCGTGCCGGGCAAGGCAGATGTCACTCTCACTCTGCCCGTCAGCGCCGACCCCCCGCAGCCTTCTGAATGGGCCGCGAAACTTGCCGCCCAGCCCATGCCGCACCCCCCCGTCGGCTGGAATATCAGCGCTGCCCGCTCCGGGAAAAATCTCCGGCTGCGCCTGCTGCCCGTCGATGATGCGCCGCGCGAACTGAACGCGCCGCATTTTTTCGCCGACGACGGCTTCATCGAATACGACCAGCCGCAGACCGTGCTCCGAGCGAATGGCGGCTACGAATTTGTGTTGCCGATCGCCGAGTCAGCCGACGCGAAAACGGCGCGGCTCACCGGTGTTCTAGCGACGGGAAATCCCCTCGCCGGCCTGCGCATCGACGTGCCGCTGACCGCGACAATCCCCGACGCCCAAGCTTCAATTGCCAACGCCCAGCCGCAGGCCGCCGCGGGCAGCGGCCTGCCGGGCACGCTCGTCCTCGCCTTCTTCGGCGGGCTCATTCTCAACCTCATGCCGTGCGTCTTTCCCGTGCTCGGCATCAAAATCCTCGGCTTCGTGCAGCATGCGGGCAGCGAACGCCGCAAGGTCGTCGCGCACGGCCTCGTTTTTGCACTCGGCGTGCTGCTCTCGTTCTGGGCGCTTGCCGGCGCACTCGCCGCGTTGCGCGCCAGCGGCCAGCAGCTGGGCTGGGGCTTTCAGCTCCAGTCGCCCGGCTTCGTGTTTACGCTCGCCGCCTTGATGCTCGTGTTCGCGCTCAACCTGAGCGGCGTGTTTGAGTTCGGCCTCTCCGCAACCAGCGTCGGCGGCTCGCTACAGACGAAGTCCGGCCTGAGTGGCACGTTCTTCAGCGGCGTGCTCGCGACCATCGTCGCCACCCCGTGCAGCGCACCGTTCCTCGCGCCCGCGCTCGGCGCCGCGCTCGCGCTTCCGACCGTGCAATCGTTCATCGTCTTCACCGCCATCGCACTCGGCCTCTCCACGCCCTACCTGCTGCTCTCGCTCTTTCCCGCCGCCGTGAAATTCCTGCCGCGGCCGGGCGCGTGGATGGAAACGTTCAAGCAGTTCATGGCCTTTCCGCTCTATGCCACGGTCGCCGCCCTCATCTGGGTGCTGTCCGGCCAGATCAACGAAAACAGCCAGCTCACCGCGCTCTTCGGCCTCACCGTCATCGCCATGGCCGCATGGCTCTACGGGCGCTGGCACGCGCCCGGCGCGAAGCCGGCCCGCGCGCGTTTCGGCCTGCTCGGCGGCGCGGCGCTGCTCGTGCTCGGCGGCTGGCTCGGCTGGCCGCAGGCGCCCGCCCCCACCGACATAACCTGGGAGCCGTGGAGCGCCGAGCGCGTCACGCAGTTGCGCGCAGACCACCGCATCATCTACGTCGATTTCACCGCGCGCTGGTGCGCCACCTGCCAGGCCAACAAGAAGCTCGTCTTCCACGACGCCGCGGTGCTGAAGACCTTTCACGACAAAAAAATCGCCACCCTGCGCGCCGACTGGACAAACGCCGATCCGCGCATCACCGCCGAGCTGGCCAGGTTCGGCCGCAGCGCCGTGCCCTTCGATCTCCTCTATCTGCCGGGCGAGTCAGAGCCCAAAACTTTGCCCGAGCTCTTGACGCCCGGCATCGTGCTCAAGGCGCTGGACGAAAAAGACTGAGCAAAATTATATCCGCTTTCGCTGTCGGTCCGGCATTCGGCGGGCAGATGGGAGTTAAAAAATCCGACATGGCGCGCCGGATTTCTTCGCAACCCATTTGAATTTATGGAAAGATTGGCCTATGTGCCCGTCTATGTTCGCACTTAAGCGAGGTTGTGGATATTTTATTGCTTCGGTCGGAGCCGTGATCGCTGGCTTCACCAGTGGATGCGGGCAGCAGGTAGCACCGCCACCGCCGCCCGTGGACGTCCACTTCGTCACAGTGGAACAAAGGGACGTGCCGGTCACCCGCGAATGGGTGGGGAGCCTGGACGGATCCGTGAATGCGCAGATCCGCGCGCAGGTGAGCGGCTACCTGCTCAAGCAGGATTACAAGGAGGGCTCCGCCGTGGCCAGGGGCGATCCGCTTTTTGAGATCGATCCACGGTCGTTTACCGCCGCCCTCAGCCAGGCCGAAGGCCAGCTCGCCCAGGCGCAGGCGCAGCTCGGAAAGGCCGAACTGGACGTCAAACGCTATACGCCCCTGGCCCGGGAAAAGGCGATCAGCCAGGAGGAACTCGATGATGCGGAGCAGGGCCGGCTGGCAGCGACGGCCCAGGTCGCATCGGCCCACGCCGCGGTCGACCAGGCCCGCCTCAATCTTGGTTTCACCCGCGTCGTCTCCCCGATCGACGGCATCGCCGGGCTGGCACAAGCGCAGATCGGCGACCTGATCGGGCCGACCACGGGCATTCTCACCACGGTCTCCACCGTGGATCCCATCAAGGCCTATTTTCCAATCAGTGAGCAGGCTTACCTCGAATTCCGGAGACGCGCGCCTGACGCGCCAAGTCTTCCGACGGGCATCGAATTCGAACTGGTTCTCTCCGACGGCACGATCTATCCGCGCAAGGGCGAATTCTTCGCCATCGACCGCCAGGTGGACGGCAACACGGGCACGCTGCGCGTCGCGGCCGTGTTTCCCAATCCGGACGGACTTCTCCGGCCCGGACAGTTCGCGCGGGTGCGGGCCGTCGTGAGCACCGTCAAAGGCGCGCTCCTCGTGCCGCAACGCGCCTTGAGCGAACTCCAGGGCGGCTATCAGCTGGCCACGATTGATGCCGAAAACCACGCCCACATCGTCAATGTGAAAGTGGGCGAGACGGCCGGGTCCCTGATGGTGATCGAGACGGGACTGCATCCGGGCGACCGGGTGGTCGTGGAAGGCCTTCAAAAAGCCAAGGAAGGCGCCGTCGTAAACCCGCTTCCTTTCACCAACGCGGAGGCCGCGAGGTAGCCGCGCCGTGTCGAAATTTTTCATCAATCGCCCAATCGTCGCCATCGTCATCGCGATCATCACCGTGATCGTGGGTGTCGTCTCCTTCCTCAACCTGCCGATCGCGCAGTTTCCGAAGATCGTCCCGCCCGAGGCGCGTATCACCACGACGTTTGTCGGGGCGGACGCGCGGACGGTCGAGCAGTCCGTCGCCACGCCCATCGAGCAGCAGCTGAGCGGCGTGGACAACATGAACTACATGTATTCGATCAACGGCAGCGACGGCTCGCTGCGGTTGACGGCGAACTTCGATGTCAGCACGGACCCCAACACCGATCTGATCCTGACGCAAATGCGGGTCACGCAATCCGGCCCGCAGCTTCCCTCCGACGTGGCCAATTATGGCGTCACGGTGCAAAAGCAGCTGACGGCTCCGCTCATGCTGGTCGCCCTGTATTCGCCCACCGACTCCTACGACAGCACGTTCCTCGCGAATTACGCCTACATTAACATCAACGACCAGCTCACGCGCGTGCCCGGCATCGCGAGCGCGACGGTGTTCGGCGCCGGGCAGTATGCGATGCGGTACTGGGTCAAGCCCGACCAGCTCGCGAAGCTCAATATCACGGTCAGCGAGATCATCCAGGCCATCCAAGGTCAGAACACGGTCAATCCCGCCGGCCTGATCGGCGGCGAACCGGCCCCGAAGGGCCAGGACTTCACTTATTCCGTGCGCGCGCAGGGCCGCCTGAGTTCGCCGGAGGAATTCGGCGCCATCGTCATCCGCGCCAATCCCGACGGCTCGACCGTGCGCCTGCGGGACGTGGCCCGCGTCGAGCTTGGCGCCCAAGTCTACAACGTCATGGGGCGGCTGAACGGCAAGCCCTCTGCGATCATCGCGATCTACCAGCTCCCGGGATCCAACGCCCTCGATTGCGCCAACGGCGTGAAGAAGGCGATGGCGCAGATCAAACAGCGGTTTCCGCAGGGCCTGGACTACCAGGTTGCCCTGGACACAACGCAGTCGGTTTCCGAGGGCATGCATGAAATCTCCAAGACGCTCTGGCAGGCGCTCCTGCTGGTCATCCTCGTCGTCTTCGTCTTTCTGCAGGGCTGGCGGCCGACGCTGATCCCGCTTCTCGCCGTGCCGGTTTCGCTCATCGGCACTTTCATCCTTTTTCCCGCATTCGGATTTTCAGTGAACACGCTTTCGCTCTTCGGGCTGGTCCTGGCCATCGGACTCGTGGTGGACGACGCCATCGTCGTCGTCGAGGCGGTCGAGCACCACATTGAGGAAGGCCTGTCACCACGCGACGCGACGTTCAAGGCGATGGAAGAGGTCGCCGGGCCGGTCGTGGCCATCGCCGTCATCCTGGCTGCGGTGTTCATCCCGACGGCGTTCATCCCCGGCATCACCGGCCGCCTTTACCAGCAGTTTGCGCTGACCATTGCGATCTCCGTGATCATCTCGGCCTTCAACGCCCTCTCTCTCAGCCCGGCCCTTTGCGCAATGCTGCTTCGCCCCAAGGGAAAGACCCGCGGCCCGCTCGGCAATTTCTACAACTGGTTCAACCGCGTCTTCAAGCGCGCGACCGACGGATACGTGGGTGTTTCGCGCCATCTGATCCACAAGAGCCTGGTCAGTTTCATCATCCTCGGCTGCTTCACGATCGCGGCGCTCTGGCTGAACCACAAGCTGCCGTCGTCATTTTTGCCGGAGGAGGACCAGGGCTATATTTACGTCGGGCTCCAGCTGCCCAACGCCTCCTCGTTGCAACGGACGAGCGAGGTCGCGCGCAAGGTCGAGGACATCGTGAAGGCTACGCCAGGCGTGAAGACCTGCACGTCCGTCATCGGGTTCAGCCTCCTCAGCACGGTCTACAACACTTACAGCGCCTTCTTCTTCGTGAACTTCAAGCCCTGGTCCGAGCGGACAAAGGCGGACGAGCATTTTGACGCGATCAGGGCCCACCTGAACCAGGAGCTGCACAAGATTCCCGAAGGCAACGCCGTGGCCTTTTCGCCGCCGTCAATCCCGGGCGTCGGCACCGCCGGCGGCTTTACCTTCGTGCTTGAGGATCGCGCCGGCCGGGACATCCCGTTCCTGGCCGAAAACGTCAACAAGTTCCTGGACGCAGCGCGCAAGCGCCCGGAACTCGCCGGGCTTTCCACGACCTTCCTGCCTTCGGTCCCACAGATTTTCGTCAATGTCGACCGGGACAAGGTGCTGAAGCAAGGCGTGGCGCTGGCGGACGTTTACCGGACGCTGCAATGCTACATGGGCGGCATTTTTGTGAACTACTTCAACCGTTTCGGACGCCAGTGGCAGGTCTACGTCGAGGCGGAAGGCGAATACCGCGACCGGCCCGACAAGCTCGGCAGCTATTACGTCCGCAATCGCGACGGCGCGATGGTCCCGCTCTCGGCCTTCACCACCGTCGAAAAACGCCTGGGACCCGAATTCACCATGCGGTACAACCTGTATCGCAGCGCCCAGATCAACGGCGCGGCGGCTCCCGGCTACAGCTCGAACCAGGCGAGCAAGGCGCTCGAGGAGGTTTTCGCCCAGACCATGCCGAGGGAGATGGGCTTCGACTACATCGGCATGTCGTATCAGGAAAAGAAAGCACAGGAGGGCGTTCCGCCGGCCGCCATCTTCGGACTTTCGGTGCTCTTCGTTTTCCTGATCCTGGCCGCCCTTTATGAAAGCTGGTCCCTGCCGTTCAGCGTGCTCCTCGGCGTGCCCATCGCGGTGTTCGGCGCCTACGCGACCCTCTTCACGCGGCAGATGGAGAACAACGTGTTTGCGCAGATCGGCCTGATCATGCTGATCGGGCTGTCGGCGAAAAACGCCATCCTCATCGTGGAGTTCGCCCGCACGCGGTATGAAGACGGCATGCCCCTGCTCGAGTCTGCACTGGAGGGCGCAAAAATCCGGCTCAGGCCCATCCTGATGACGTCCCTCGCCTTCATCCTCGGCTGCGTTCCCCTCTGGCTGGCCGATGGCTCGGGCGCGGTCGCGCGGCGGGTGATGGGAACAGCGGTGATCGGCGGCATGCTGGCCGCCAGCGCCCTCGCCATCTTCCTGATTCCCGTCACGTTTTACGTGATCGAAATGTGGGCCACCAAGGGGTTGCCGCACAGCAAGCACACGGCGCGATCGGGCTCCGGCGCCCCGCCCGACAAGCCGGCACCGGCCAACCCGCCGCCAAAGTCCGGCAGCCATTGAAAAGCCATCATGCACCGATCCAAAAGCACGAGTGCGGTTCTGGCCTTCTCTTTCCTCCTCGCGGGATGCGCCATCGGGCCCAATTACAAGCGTCCCGCCGTGACGGCGCCGGCCGCGTTCCGGGACGAAGCGGAGGCCGGCAATCGTTCGTTCGCCGATCTCGCCTGGTGGGATGTATACCGCGACGAGCAGCTGAAGGCGCTGATCCGCGCCGCGCTGGCGGAGGGATATGACGCCCGCATTGCGGCCGCACGGGTCGAGCAGGCCCGGGCGATCGCCGCGCAGGTCCGCGGCCAGTTTTTTCCCGGCATCGGCTACGAGGCCAATGCCGACCGCGGCCGCAATGCCCTTCTGGGCAACCCGAACCCGCAGGGCACGGGCGCGCGGGCCAACGGATTCGATGGCTATCTTTCCGCCGCCTGGGAATTCGATCTGTGGGGTCGCGTCCGCCGGCTCAATGAAGAGGCGCGTTCGCAGTATCTCGCCTCGGAAGAAGGCCGGCGCGGGGTTTTGCTCAGCCTCGTGAGCCAGGTCGCCACGAGCTATTTCGAACTGCTGGAACTCGATGAGGAACTGGCCATCGCCCACGATGAAACCCAGTCCTTCGACGACAGCCTGAAATTATTCAATCAGCGACTGGAGGGCGGCATCGCCTCAAGGCTTGAGACCTCCAGCGCCGAGGCCGCGAAAGCCATGAGTGCAGCCCGCGTACCCGAGATCGAACGGCAGATCGCGATCACGGAGAACCAGCTCAGTGTCCTGCTCGGGCATAATCCCGGCCCCATCATCCGGGGCGCGCGCCTGCTTGACCAGGTGCTCCCGCCCGAGGTGCCGGCCGGCCTGCCCTCGCAACTGCTCGAGCGCCGCCCCGACATCCTCCAGGTGGAAGCATCGGCTCGCGCCGCCAACGCCGGAATCGGCGTGACCATCGGAGGATTTCTTCCGCGCATCGGGTTGAGCGCGCTCTTCGGCGCCGTGAGCCCGCAGCTGGACGACATCACCTCGCGCAAGGCCGGCCTTTGGTCGGTCGGCGCCCAAGCCACCGGGCCCCTTTTCCAAGGCGGCGGACTCCGCGGAGAGTATCGGGCGGCAAAAGAGGCATGGGAAGAAGCCAGGCTCGAGTACCAGCAGACCGCGCTCAACGCGTTCGCTGAAGTGGCCGATGCGTTGGTTTCACGGCAAAAGCTGGCCCAGGTCCGGCAGGAGCAGGAACACGCGGTTCATGCCTACCAGGAAGCGGTCACGATCGCGAAGCAGCGCTATGCCTCCGGCAATGCGGGATATTACGAAGTACTGCAGGCCCAACAGCAGCTTTTCCCGGCGGAAGTGGCGCTGGCCCAGACCCGTCGCGACGAACTCGCCACCCTCGTCCAGCTCTACAAGGCGCTCGGCGGCGGATGGAATTTGAAGGATGCCGCGGCGTGGGCCGGGCCGAAATAATCTCGCGCGACGGCACTGACTGAAGCGGGAGGTCAGTTTCGCAGCAGCGACTTAAGATCCCCCAGAGAAAGGCGCGCGGCGGTTTCGTCACTCGCGTCGAAGACATCCGCAAGCAGGGCGCGTTTCTCGTCCTGGAGTGCCAGCACCTTTTCCTCGACCGTCCCGGCGCAGACCAGCTTGTAACTCGTGACGACCTTCGCCTGGCCAAGACGGTGCGCACGGTCCGTCGCCTGTGCCTCCACCGCCGGGTTCCACCACGGGTCGAAATGGACGACCGTGTCCGCCGCGGTCAGGTTCAGGCCGGTTCCGCCCGCTTTAAGCGAAAGCAGAAAAACCGGGGTATCCGAGCCGCCCTGGAATCGATCGATCTCGGCCTGCCGTGCGCGCGCCGTCATCGCGCCGTCGAGGTAACAATATGCGGCGCCCTGCGCTTCGAGTTCCGTCCGCAGCAAGGCGAGCAGCGACGTGAATTGCGAGAAGACCAGCAGGCGATGTCCGCCATCCACGGCCTCGGCCAGAAGTTCGCGGAACGCCTCCAGCTTGGCCGAGCCGTCGAACGGCGCTGGGCCGCCGGCAAGCGCCGCGCCCGCCGGCACGAGCCGCGGATCGCAGCACACCTGCCGCAGCCGCAGAAGCTGGGTGAGCGCCGCCAGCCGCAGCCGGCCTTCACCCGCGCCAGAGGCTTCCAAGTCGAAAAGCTCCCGCTCCGATTGCTCTTGGAGCGTGCGGTAGAGCGCGGCCTGCGGCACGGCGAGTTCGCACCACACGACCTGTTCAATTTTTTCGGGCAGCTCCGGCGCCACGGCCCGCTTCGTCCTGCGCAGGATATAAGGCGCCGCCTTGGCCCGCAGCCGTCCGTCCAGCCAGGCGCGGTCGTCGCTGCGCGCGCCGGCGGGCACGCGCTCAATGTAACCCGGCAGCAGGAATTCAAAAAGCGAACGCAGGTCGTCGAGGGAATTCTCGACCGGCGTGCCCGTAAGTAAAAAGCGCCCCCGGGCGCGCAGCGACCGGAGCGCCTGGGCGTTCTGCGAGCGGCGATTCTTGATATGCTGGGCCTCGTCGCCGACGACGCAGGCGAATTCGGCGGCGGCAAACAGATCCTGGTCCCTCGTGAGCGTGCCGTAGGAGGTGATCACAAGATCCCGCGCGGCAAAGTCATCGGCGCCGGCCAGCCGATGTCCGCCATGATGGACGAAAATCCGAAGTTCGGGTGTGAAGCGGGTTGCCTCGCGCCGCCAGTTTTCCATCAACGTGGCGGGGCAGACCACCAGGCAGGGGGCAGGCGCACCCGCGGCCTCGTGCCGCACAACCGCCAAGAGCGTGAGCGCCTGCAGGGTTTTTCCCAACCCCATCTCATCCGCAAGGATGCCGCCCAAGCCGAGACGATGCAGATGCCAAAGCCAGGCAACGCCCAGCTGTTGATAGAGACGAAGCCGCACCTGGAGCCCGGCTGGCACCGGAGCGGGCGCGAGCTTCGAGAGATTCCGTAATGCTTCGGTGCGCGCGGCCCATTCCGCCGGCGGGCGAAAGCCCGGCGCCAGTTCGGCGAGAATTTCCTCGACCTCCACAGCGCGCTCGGTGCCGACGCGATGGGTGCGGCGGGAAGGCGGGCCGACCCCTCCCCCCAAGGCACGCTGCGCATCCTCCAACCGGTGCAGTTGAGCCGGATCAATCAGAATGACCCCATCGTCGGATTCGAGGTAGTGCCGTCCGGCCGCGATGGCGTCACGCACGGCCGATTCCGGAGAGGAGCCGGCCCGCAGACCCACGGTGACATCAAACGCGTCGCCCGCGCGGGCCGTTTCGCAAACGATTTCCGCCGGTTGCAGGCGGGCGGTGTTCTGCTCGAAATTCGGCGTGAAGCGCGCGCCGAATTTTTCCCGGAGCCGGGTACCGTGCACCGCAAGAAACGAAAGGGTTTTGTGCCGGTCGCGCAGCCACCATTTCCGGTTCGAGGGCTCCAGCACGAATCCGTGCCGTTTGAGCAGATCAAGGGCGTCGGCGTAGGCAGGGTGCTCGCGCGAAGGCAGGGTGACCGCGAGAAAATGTTCGGAGCCGTCCACCGTCAGCGGTTCCGCCGCGACAGCAACCGGCTTCACCGGCTTTTTCAGGGCCGCCGTTTCAGCGCCAGGCGCAATCGCGGGCGGAGCGAGGCTTGCGGCCAGGATGCTTTCCTCCAACGGCTCGCTCACACCGGGCAAGCGATCATTTTTCCATGGCAACACGGCATCCGGCGCCTGCGCCCAGCGAAACACAGGCTGCCCCTCAAACGCCACCAGCAGCTCACGAAGCTGCCCGCGATCGAGCTGGAGGTAAGCGCGCACGGGATTCGTGGATCCGGCCGGTGCCCTATTCGCGTTCCCAGTCCACTGGGCCAGCAGCGCAAGTCCCGGCAGCAATTCCGGCGGTGGAGCAGAGACGACTTCCAGCTCCAGTTTGAGCGCAATGGCGTTGCGTGCCGCAGCGGCAGCAAGATTGGGTGGAAGAAAAAGACGGAGCATCTAAAAGGATATCCCGCCTGATTTCGGGACGGATCCTTAATGAGCGGACGGAACGAGCCGAATGGGTCAAACTTTAATCTGAATGTCTCTGCCGCTCAACCTCCACGGCTCCCTTCCGTCAACATCGCTCCTGAGCGACCAACCCCCTTTTCCCTTTCCTTAATGAGTTCAGCCTTGGTGATGGTTTAGCCGAATTAAGTTAGATAATTTTGGTAAAATTATTGTCAATGTATGTAGCCGCGCTTTGCCAGCTTGCCTAGAAAAGGAAGCCATTGATATAGGGTTAACAGCCTATAAATTTCACAGGGTCGCCCCGCTCGTTTACCTATGAAATTTGGCTGTAGAACCTCCACCCTTACCCCGTTATTTGCTCGATGGTTTATGGCTGGATTAAATTATTAAAAAATATTAAAAATTATTTGCAATAAGCCTTCTAATGAAAACTCCCTTCCTCCAGCTTAAATCAGAATCGTCCCACGCCCGCACAGGGCTTTGTCAGTCCAGCCCGACTTTGTCGATTACCAGTCGCAGATCACATCGCCTTGGCATCTGGGCCGGGACCGCGGTTGCCTTGGCCGGATTAATTCTCTCCGCGCCCGTCGCCAAGGCCGCCGCCAATGGCCTCGGCCAAACCCCTGTGATGGGCTGGAACAGTTGGATGGTCTATGGCAAAAGCTATACCCAGGCGAAGGTTCAGTCACAGGCTGATGCCATGGTTGCACAAGTTCCTGGGCTGCCCACTGGCACGACCCTGCAATCCCTTGGCTACAATTATATCTGCATGGACTCCGGATGGCGCGACGAAACCGGCGTGGATGGAAACGGTTTCGCCAAGGCGGATACGACCAAATTCCCCAATGGCGTGCCGGCCATCGCAACCTACGTTCACGGCAAGGGGCTCAAACTGGGCATTTATTTGACGCCGGGCATGCTCAAGGCCGCCTACGACGGCAATTATCCGATCGCCGGAACTCCCTACACCACCCAGCAAATCGTGGTCACGCCCTTGACCAACGGAAACACCGAGAATTCTACCGGAGCCTCCTATTCTTATCAGATCGATTTCACCAAGCCCGGCGCAACCCAATGGATCCAGAATTATGCGAATATGCTGGCGTCATGGGGCGTCGATTACGTCATGTGGGATTTTGTCGGGCCTGGCGGAGGCAACATTCCGGCGGACGACCGGACCAACATGCAGCAATGGCTGACCGCCACCCAGGCCACGCCCGCGGGCAGCCGGCCCATCTGGATCAAGTTATCGAACTCCTTGAGCTTCGCGAATGCGAGCACTTGGGAGACGGTCGCAAACTCCTGGCGCATCGACGACGATGTCCACGGCACGTGGGCGGATATTTCAAATCGCATGGCCGACTCCCCGCAATGGGCTCCTTTCGAGGGGCCGGGCGGCTGGGGCGACATGGACTCGTTGCTCGTGGGAACCGCCAACTTCTATGCCTCCGCCGATGAGCGCAAAAGCGCGGCGACATTGTGGGCGATTTGTTGTTCACCCTTCATCATTGGCCAGGATTTGACCGCGCTGAATTCCGGGGACATTCCCCTGATCACAAACCCGGAAGTCATCGCGGTCGATCAGGCCGGTCACGTCGCCATCCCCGGTCAGACCGCCGGAGTCTGGCGGGTGAAAAACCCCGATGGATCATATACCGTCGCCATTTTCAACACCGGCAGCAGCAGCGCGACCATCAGCTGCAATTTCTCCAACGACCTCGGCTTCACCGGCTCGGCCACCGTGCGCGATCTTTGGAGCCGGACCGACCTGGGGACCTTCAGCAACAGCTTCAGCAGCGGCAGCCTTAATTCGCACGGTTGCCGGCTGCTCAAAGTGACCGGCACCTCAGGCGGCGGCACGACCCTCAACTTCGAAGCCGAAAGCCTCACTTACACGCCGAGCGGCGCAACGGCTTCGGTGCAGACTGACGTCAACTCCAGCGGAGGCAAGTGGGTGCAGTTGTCCGCCACCGCCACCGGCCAGTATATCAACTACAGCCTGCCCAGTGTGGCCGCCGGCACCTATCAGGTACAGATGGAGTACAAGGGCAACAACACCCGTGGCACCCTGCAACTCTCTGTCGATGGCACCAACCTCGGCAGCACGCTCGACCAGTATTCCGCTGCCCAGACCTACCCGACGACCACCTTTGGCAATGTGACCTTCGGCTCGACCGGCACGCATACCATCCGGCTGACCGTGACGGGCAAGAACGCCTCCTCGACCGGTTACGGCCTCTCGGCGGACAAGTTCGTCCTTGTCGCGCAATCCGGCGGCGGCCAAGTGGCGGCTCCGACCTTCAGCCCTGCCGGTGGTACTTATACCAGCTCGCAGACAGTGACGATCACCAGCTCCACCAGCGGCGCCTCGATCCGCTACACGACCGACGGCAGCACGCCCTCCGAAACCGCGGGCACGATTTATTCCAGCCCCGTGAGCGTCGCCACCACGACCACGCTTAAGGCCATTGCTTATAAGAGCGGCATGACCGACAGCACGGTCGCCAGCGCCGCCTACACCATCAACTCTGGCGGCGGTGGCACGACGGTCTCCTTTGAAGCAGAAAACCTGACCTACACACCGACCGGTGCGACCGCCTCGGTCCAGACCGACGTCAACTCCAGTGGCGGCAAGTGGATCGTGCTGTCCGCCACCGCCACCGGCCAGTCCATCAGCTACGCCATCCCCAGTGTGGCCGCCGGCACCTACCAGGTGCAAATGGAGGACAAGGGCAACAACACCCGCGGCATCCTTCAACTTGCCGTCGACGGCACCAACCTGGGCAGCACCCTCGATCAGTATTCGGCCGCGCAGACCTACCCGACGACCACGTTCGGCACCGTGACCTTCAGCTCGGCCGGGACGCACACCATCAAGCTGACCGTGACAGGCAAAAACGCCTCCTCGAGCGGCTACGGCCTCTCGGCGGACAAGTTCACCTTCGTCGCGCAATAACTGCTTGCCGGACAGCGTTCCCCACCCGCCCGCGTCACCCCACGCGGGCGGGTTCCGGCGCCGGCGGCTTGAGTTGTAGGATGACGTTGGCCGCGGTGATAAGCCCGCCACCAAGCAGCAAGCCGGCCCCCGCGATCTCGTTGGGATAATCCAAACCGCCCCAGCCCGAAAACCATGCGGGCAGAAACAACGCCATGAGCGAGGCAAACACCGGTTCGATGCAGTAGATCAATCCGGCCTCGGTCGCAGTGATTTTCGGCTGCCAGGCGTTCATGATGATGAATGCGCCGAGCGTGCAGAAAAGCGTGAGCACGAGCGTGCAACCGGTCCACGCGCCCGAACCCCAAGGCACGAGCAATTCGGCCGGCCGCGCCGCCACGGCCAGGGCCAGCGTCGTGAAAAGCGCGGCCTCGACGACAAACATCACTGCCGTCACCGGCAGCGCGCGGTTGGACGCGAACTCCTTCCGCTCGAGCCACAGGATCTGCCCCATGAAAAAGACCGAACTGAGCAGCGTCTCCGCCTCGCCGCGCCCGAGCCGCAGGTCCCGCCAGTCGAGCCGCGCGAGCACGGCCACGCCCGCCAGCACCAGCACGGCGCTCAACCATACGCGCGGGCCCGGGTTGCGCCACCACCGCAACGCGAGCCAGACGGGAATCATGATGGCGTAAAACTGCGTGAGAAACGCCGAGGTCGAGGCCGCGATGAATTGCAGCCCGTCGATTTGAAACAGCAGGCCCGCGGCGGAAAACAGCCCGATGCCCAGGCCCTGCCGCCACTCCGCACGTGTGAGCGAGCGCAGCGCGCGAAAATTCAGCGCCACGAGCACCAGCGCCCCCAGGGCAAAGCGCGGCCAGAGCGTCTGCGCCGTGATGAACCAGTTGCCGCTCGCCGGCAGCAGCCGCGCGTGCGTAAGCGCGATGGCCTTGATGAGCGGAAAGCTCAGCCCCCAGAAGGCGGTGGCGGAGACCAGCAGGAGGACGGCCTTCGTGCGCTGGGGATGCGGCGTTGCGTGCATGGAAGGAGGCGCAGCGTAGACCACGGATCCCGCTGTCCAAGCGAAAAGCCCGGCACAGGGTTTTCATGCGAATTTTTGCGCGGGCTCGACATCGCCCCGCCCCCCCGCCAGAAAAAAATCCCGCATGGCCCGGAAAATCGCGACCCCCCGCCTCACAAAAAAAGACTACGAGGCGCGCCTGCCCCGTTTGCGCGAACAGCTCGTGCAACTGCAGGTCACATTGAAGGACGCCCCGTTTCCCGTGCTGCTCGTCATCGCCGGCGTCGAGGGCGCAGGCCGCGGGGATCTCATCAACACGCTTAACGGCTGGCTCGATCCGCGCGGCGTCGAGACCTTTTCCTTCCATCCCCCCACCGACGAGGAACGCGAGCGCCCGCTCATGTGGCGCTTCTGGCGCAGCCTGCCGCAGCGCGGCCGCATGGGCATCTACGCCGGCTCGTGGTACACCGAGACATTGCGTGAGACCGCCCGCGACTCCAAGGTTCCGGTCAAGCTTGACCATGAGCTGCACCGCATCCGCCAGTTCGAACGGCTGCTCGCCGACGACGGCGCGCTGATCCTCAAGGTCTGGCTGCATCTTTCCAAGGCCGCGCAACGCAAGCGCCTGCGCGATCTCACCGACGATGAGCGCACCGCGTGGCGGGTCACGCCCGACGACTGGCGCCATCACCGCCTCTACGACCAGCTCGCGCGCACCTCCGGGCGCATCCTCCGCGCCACTCACCAGCCGGCCGCCCCCTGGTTCACGGTCGAGGCCGGGGATGAACGCGGCCGCGACATCGCGGTGGCCGATCTTTTGCTCGCGCGCTTTCGCGACCACGCGCGCCGCGTGAAGAAAATCTTCGCCCGGGGCACCCGACCCGGCCGCGCGGCGACCACCCCGCTCCGCCCCTCCGGCTTGCGGCAATTGCTCGCGCTGCCGCTCGATCAGGAACTCTCCGCCGCGGACTACGAGGAAAAGCGCGACAAGTGGCTCGGCCGCCTGAGCTACGCCGTGCGCGCGGCCGCGACCCGGCGCCGTTCGGTCATTTTCATTTTCGAAGGCTGGGATGCGGCTGGCAAGGGCGGCGCCATCCGCCGCCTTACCAGCGCCATCGACGCCCGCGACTACCGTGTCATTCCCGTCGCCAAGCCAACCGACGAGGAGAAGGCGCACCATTACCTCTGGCGCTTCTGGCGGCATGTGCCGCGCGCCGGCATGGTGACCATTTACGACCGCTCATGGTATGGCCGCGTGCTGGTGGAGCGGCTCGAGGGTTTTTGCCGCGAGGCCGAGTGGCGCCGCGCATTTGCTGAAATCAACGATTTCGAGGAACAGCTGGCCGAGCGCGGCCTCATCGTCGTGAAGCTCTGGATGCACATCAGCAAGGACGAGCAGCTCCGCCGCTTCCGCGAGCGGGAGGACACCGCTTACAAGCGCCATAAGATCAACGACGAGGACTGGCGCAACCGGCGGAAATGGCACGCTTATGAGGTGGCCGTGGGGGACATGCTCGCCTTGACGGACAAGTCCTTTGCTCCGTGGAACCTAATCCCGGCCAACAACAAGCGTCACGCCCGCCTGCAGATTTTAAAGGTCGCCTGCCGGCAGATCGAGACCGCGCTGACCGGCGAGTGAGGCGTCTCTCGCGAGATTTCCCTGCAAAAACAAAAACGCCGCCGCGGGTTTCCCCGGGCGGCGCCTTCGGTTAAAAAGTGATTATTTGCCGACGTGGCCGGACACGAGCTTGGTCATCTCGAACATCGAGACCTTGCTCTTGCCGTTGAAGACGGCCTTGAGCTTGTCATCGGCGTTGATCTGGGTCCGCTTCGTCTTGTCCTGAAGATCGTGCTTCTTGATATACACCCAGAGCTTCTTGGTAAGCTCCGTGCGGGGGAGAGGCGCCGAGCCAACGACGGCGGCGAGAGTGGCGTCCGGGGTGACCGGGGCCATGAATTTAGCATTCGGTTTCCGAGCTGATTTTTTAGCCATGGTGAGTTTTTGTTTAGGGCGCTTTCCTCTGAAAGCAACGCTTTTCTAGAGGGAAAACTTGGTTCCTGCTTAGAAGAAAACCGCGCAGCGTCGAGGGAAAAATCGCGACTTGCGAAAGTCGCGATCTCACGCGCGGTCGTCGACCTGCACAAACTGGCGGTAAAGCGCGGCATAATGGCCGCCCTGTGCGAGCAGCTCCACGTGCGTGCCGCGCTCGATGATGCGGCCCTGGTCGAGCACCAGCACGAGGTCCGCATGCCGGATGGTCGAGAGCCGGTGTGCGACGACGAAGCTGGTGCGGCCGCGCAGCAGCGTGAGCAGCGCATGCTGCAGACGCGCCTCGGTGAGCGCATCGATGGAGCTCGTCGCCTCGTCGAGGATGAAGATGCGCGGATCCGCCAGCAGCGCGCGGGTGAAACAGATGAGCTGGCGCTGGCCGACCGAAAGCCCCGCGCCCTTTTCGCCAACCTCCGTATGCAGGCCGCGCGGCAGCACCTCGAGCAGGTCGAGGCAGTCGAGGCTGCGCGCGGCCGCGCGCACCTCCTCCTCGGTCGCCTCCGGTTTGCTCAGGCGGATGTTGTCGAGAACGGTGCCGGTGAAGAGAAAGTTCTGCTGCTGCACCATGCCCATCTGCCGGTGCAGGGAGTGGCTGGTGATGGCGCGGATCTCGCGTCCATCGATGAGCACCTCGCCCCGCCCGGGCAGGTAAAATTTCGCGGCCAGGTTGATGATGGAGCTCTTGCCGCTGCCGGTGTGGCCGACCAGCGCGACGGTCTGGCCGGGCTCGGCGGCGAAGTTGACGTCGTTCAGCACGAGCTTCGCCGGGTCATAGCCGAAGCAGACGTGGCGAAACTCGACCCGCGCACCCGCCGGGGCGCGCGCGGCGCGCGGATCGGGCAGCGGCTCCGCCCGCGGATCATCCTCCCAGTCGGGCTTCAGGTCGACGAGGCGGAAGACGCGCTCGGCGCCGGCCATGGCGATGAGTGCCTGGTTGTACTGGATGCCGAGGTTCTGGATGGGCGCAAAGAACTGGTTCGCCATCATGAAAAACAAGATCAGGTCGGAAACCTGCATGTACCCATGCATCGTGCGCCAGCCGCCGAGCAGGAGCAGGATGGCGATGAAAAACTGGCTATTGAGCTCAAGCAGCGGCACGAGGATGGCTGAGGTGCGGGCGAGGTTGACGCTGTAGAGCGAGTGGTCGGCGAGCAGATCGCGGAAGAGTCCGGCGTTGGTCTGCTGCCGCACAAAGCCCTGGGTGACGCGGATGCCGTTGACCGATTCCGCCAGCGTCGCGGTCACGCGGCTGAAGCTCTCCTGCGAGGCGCGCGAATAGCGGCTGAGCTTCACGCGGAAGTGGCGGTTGATCGTCCACAGCATCGGCGCCATGCCGAGGACGATAAGAAACATGACCCAGTCGCGATAGGCCATGACGGATGCGGCGAAGAGCATCTGCCCGAACTGCACGATGCTGATAAAAAACGAATCCTGAATGCCCACGCGCAGCGCCTCGATGTCGGAGGTCACGCGGCTGATGATGCTGCCGATCTTCGTGCGGTGGAAAAACGCCATCGGCATGCGCTGCATGGCGGCAAAGACATCGCTGCGCAGGACGGTGACGACCGTCTCGCCCACTTCGAGCGCGAGCCGCTGGCGGAAGTGAAAAAGCGCGTCGGTGATGAGCGCAAACACGGCGTAGCCGAGCACGGCCTGCCAGAGCAGCGAGAGGTCGCGCTGCGCTGGCGGCTCATGCGTGAAGGCCGCGATCAGGTCACCGATGACGAGGCTCGAGACCCACACCAGGCCGGGCAGCTGGGCCGAGCGCAGGATGGTGAGCAGGATGAGCCAGTTGCGCTTCACCGCGATGGAACGCGTGTAACCGAAGAGGCGGCGGACGAGGCCCCAGTCCAGGGGCTTGAGCAGTTCGTCATCATCGTCATCGGGCAGCCGGTGCACGAGCATGAGCGGCCGGCCACCGGCCGGCGCGGAGGGATTCGGATTGGTCAGGTTGGGATTCATGCCGCGCCTTTTCTTTCCGCCTCCGCCTGCAGCTCGCGGTTGTCCACCAGCTGGAGATTGGCCACGCTGAGATAGGGGCCGGGAATTTTCATGAGCTGCGCGTGCGTGCCCTGTTGCACGATGCGGCCGCGGTCCATGACGATGACGAAATCCGCGCGGCGCAGCGTGCTCAGGCGGTGCGCGACGATGAACGTCGTGCGGCCGGCGATGGCGCGGTCGAGCGCCTCGAAGATTTCCTGCTCAGTCTCCGAATCGATGGCCGCGGTCGGGTCGTCGAGCAGCAGGATCGCCGGCTCGAGCAGCACCGCGCGCGCGATGGCCAGGCGCTGGCGCTGGCCGCCGGAGAGGCTCTGACCGCTCTCGCTGATGATGGTGTCGTAGCCCTTCGGCAGCTGCAGGATGAAGTCGTGCGCGGCGGCAATGCGCGCCGCTTTTTCAATTTGCGCCGGCGTGGCATCCGGATGGCCGAAGGCGATGTTGGCCGCAACGGTGTTGCTGAAGAGGAAGCTTTCCTGGAAGACAAGGCCGATATTGCGGCGCAGGTCGTCAAGATGCAGGCGGCGGGCATCGAGGCCGTCGATCAGCACGCGGCCTTCCGTGGGATCAAAAAAACGCGGGATGAGGCTCATCAGCACGCTTTTCCCCGCGCCCGTCGCGCCGAGGATGGCGACGCACTGGCCGGGCTTCACCTCGAGGTTGATGCCATGCAGGACGGGGTCGATGCCCAGGTAGGAAAAGGTCACGTTCTCGAAGCGCACCGCGCCTTCGAGCCGCGGCCGGCGGAGGGCATCGGGCGCGCTTTGCACCTCAATGGGGGCGTCGAGGATCTCGAACACGCGCCGGGCGCCGATGAGTGACTGCTGCACGCTGTTGACGATGGTCGCGACGTTGTTGACCTGTCCGGAAAATTGGTCGAGCAGGCCGGCAAAGACGACGAGGCCGGCACCGAGCGGCAGCTGATCGTGCGCGACGAGCCAGCCGCCATAGCCGAGCAGGACGACGGTGTTGATGTGGGTGAGAAAGCCGACCGCGGGGGAAAACAGGCTCACGCGCCAGAAGATGCCCCGCTGCTGGTCGTAAACCTCCCGGTTGCTCCGCTCAAACCTCGCGCGGTCCTCGGCCTCACGGCCGAAAGCCTTGGTGACGGCGATGCCCTGGATGCTCTCGGCGAGGTTTTGCACCATGACTTCCACGAGATCGCGGTTGCGCGCATAGCGCGGCTGGATGTAACGCGAAAACCAGGCCGCCATGACCCACAACAAAGGCGTGGTCGCGAGGCAGGCCGCCGTAAGCCCGGGCGAAAGACTGACCATGTAAACAACATAGACGGTCAGTGAAATGACCATGATGACGCTTTGCACGAGCACCTGCTCGACAAACATGCGCATCGACTGCACGTCGCCGGTCACACGCGTGATGATCGAACCGGTCGTGTTGGCGTCGAAAAACCGGAAGCTCAGCCGCTGCAGCTTGCTGTAAACCTGGTCACGCAGGTGGACCACGATTTCCTGCTGCGTGAGGCGGTTGAGGAGCAGCGTGTAACAGTAATTAAGCACCGCACGGCACGCCGCGAGGCCGAGGATCAGAGCGCCGATGAATGCGAGGACGCCGAGCACGGACCAGTTTTCGGGCAGCGCCAGCAGAAGTTTGTTCGGCGGCAGCGGGGTGTGCTCGACCTTGTGGCGGATGAAGTCGATGCCGATGCCCGTGAAGCTGAGGCCGAAAAGCCCCATCGTCAGCAGCACGAGCTGCAGACCAAACACCTGGAAACAGCGCAGGCGGTAGCGCCAGGCGAGGGCGAAAAGCCGCCGGATCAGTTCACCATTGGTGTAGTTCGCACCGGCCTGGGTGGTCGTGAGCATCGTAAAACCGGCAGGCAGCCCCGCCGGGCACGAAAAAAGCGTGCACGTCCCCGAGGCCGGCCGGAACTCGAAACGCTATGCGCGAGCCCGGAAATTTCACGAGCTATTTTTTGCCGGCGGTGCGCCGGGATTTCCGGCGCAAATCCGCCCTCGGCCCTCGCTTAATAATTCTTCGGCTGCGGAACCGCGACCGGAGGAGCCGGGTTGCCCGCCGGCTGGGACTGCTGCTGCTGGGCCGCACGCAACGCCCGACGGCGCCGGATCTCCTCCGTGATGCGTTCCAGGCGGCGGCGTTCCTCCTCGGGGTTGGCATTGGTCATCATCGGCGGCCGTCCCATGTTGGAAGGCTGCGGCATGGGCATGGCCTGCTGGCCTGCGGGCATGGGCACTATTTTGGGCTGCGGCAGGGTCAGCGTAAGTTCGCGGCCCTGGTATTCGACCGTCACGCGATTGTGCGCGATATCATGCGCATGCACCACAAAGGGGTGGCCCGGCTCGTTGAAGCCGACCCAGGCGTCAGCATGATTGGTGGGATCGTAGAGATTGAACCGATAGCCATCGGGCATGGCGACGATGCCATGCAATTCCAGCGGCGAGCCGGCCGGGGTGGCGTTTGCATCAGCACTATTGCTCCCCACCGGCAAAAACGGTGAGGTGGATGACAGCTCCATCGCGCTTGCGCCCAAGCTCAACGCACCCGCCAAAGCGAGCAGCGTGAAGCAACGGTGGAGAGCGGGAATGGAGTGCATGAATCCTAGTGGATGGCCATTATGAATGACGCAACCGCCACTGGTCAAGTTGCGCGGAGCCCCGCCTGAAATTGGCTTGCCTCGACCCCCCGCCCGGCTAACCCTGCGCCCGCCTGCTATTTGATTCCTCTGCTTGGTGAATTGTCAGGTGAGCATCAGCTTCAGTGATGATTTGAAACTCGATAGTCGGGAACGGGCGGGAAACAACGCAGGCCATTCAAGCAGATGAATACAAAGTTATACGTGGGAAACATCCCGTTCTCCACCACCGCGCAGGACCTCCAGGACCTGTTTGCCCAAATCGGCGGCGTCGCCTCCGTTGATCTGATCTTCGACAAATTCACGGGTCGCTCGCGCGGCTTTGCCTTCGTCGCCATGACGACCGGAGAGGACGCCCAGAAAGCGATCGAGAAACTGCACGGCCACGAAATGGACGGCCGCAACATCACCGTGAACGAAGCACGCCCGAAGGAGGACCGCCCTCCCCGCTCGTTTGAAGGCGGAGGCGGCGAACGTCGCGGCTTCGGCGGCGGACGCGGTGGCGGTGGCGGGGGTTACCGCGGCGGACGCGGCGGCGGGGGTGGCGAACGCGGCGAACGCGGTGGCGGCGGCTGGGAACGCCACTGAAACACACCCCTTCTCGCGTATTCAAAGTGCACAAGGCCGGGTCGAGCGCCCGGCTTTTTCATTTTCGCAGGCCGCGCGCACTTTCGTTCTTGGACGCCGCGACCGCACGTGGCAAAAGCCACGCATGAGCAAACCCGCGTCGCGGTCTTCCCAGAGTCCCAGCGCCGCCCGCCGGATCACCGGACTCCTTTGCGCCATGCTGCTGGCCTGCGGCGGCTGCGCGAAACACGCCGCACCGGCCTGGCAGGGCTACCTCGAGGGTGAATTCGTTTACGTGGCCGCCCCGCTCGCCGGGCAACTGGAAGCCCTTGCCGTGCAAAAAGGCGGGCGCGTCGACGCAGGCGCGCCGCTCTTCGCCCTGGAACGCTCGGCTGAGCTCGCCGCCCAGGCTCAGGCCGCCGCCCGTCTCGCCGACCTGCGCAAGGGCCAGCGCCCCACCGAGCTCGCCGCGCTCGAGGCCCGCTTCGCCCAGGCCCGCGCCACCGCCGAACTCTCGGGCCGCGAGCTGGCGCGCCAGGAAAAACTTTTCGCCGCCGGAGCCGCCACCGCCGACGAACTCGACCGCGCGCGCCTCACGCATGATGCCAACCTCCATGCCGCCGACCAGCTCGCAGCCGAGCTGGAGACCGCGCGCCTCGGCGGCCGCACCGACGCCATCGCCGCCGCGGAAGCTTCACTCGCCCAGGCCGGCTGGGGCGTCGCGCAAAAGCAGCAGGCCGCGCCCTGCGCCGGCCTCGTGTTCGACACCCTCTACCGGGCGGGCGAGTTCGTTCCCGCCGGCAGCCCGGTCGTCGCCCTGTTGCCGCCGGAAAACATCAAGGTGCGCTTCTTCGTGTCCGAGCCCGATTTCGCCGCGCTGCGCGCCGGCCAGGCCGTGGTGGTGTCCGTGGCCGGGCATGCGTCGCCGCTCGCCGCCCATATCAGCTATTTGTCACCACAAAATGAATACACGCCGCCGGTGCTCTACAACCGCGACAACCGGGCCAAGCTCGTCTTCATGGTCGAGGCCGTGTTTTCCGCCGCCGACGCGCGCGACCTCCATCCCGGGCAGCCCGTGGACGTGACCGCCGGGCCCTGACACCGCCATGTCCGCGCCCGAGTTTGCGATCGACGTCACCGGCGTGACGAAAAAATTCGGCGGCAAACCCGTCGTCAACGCCATCGACCTCCAGGTGCGCCGCGGCGAAATCTATGGCTTTCTCGGCCCCAACGGCAGCGGCAAGACCACCTTCATCCGCATGCTCTGCGGGCTGCTCACGCCCGATGCCGGCCGCGGCACCTGTCTCGGCTACGACGTGCGCACCCAGCAGTCCGAGATCAAGCGCCACGTCGGCTACATGACCCAGCGCTTCAGCTATTACGAGGACCTGAGCATCCGCGAAAACCTCGATTTCATCGCACGCATCTACGGCGTGCCCGAGCGCGAGGCCGCCGTGCAGCACAGCCTCGAGCGCCTCGGCCTGCAGGGCCGCAGCCGCCAGCTCGCCGGCCAGCTTTCGGGCGGCTGGAAGCAGCGCCTCGCGCTGGCCGCCTGCCTCATCCATTCGCCGCAACTTCTTCTGCTCGACGAACCCACCGCCGGCGTCGACCCGAAGGCCCGCCGTGAATTCTGGGATGAGATCCACCAGCTCGCCGCGGAGGGGCTCACCGTGCTCATCACCACGCACTACATGGATGAAGCCGAGCGCTGCCACCGCCTCGCCTACCTCGCCTACGGCAGCCTGCTGGCCCGCGGCACGCTCGAGGAAGTGCTGGCAGCCGCGCATCTCACCACCTGGACGGTCGCCGGCCCCGACCTGCGTACCCTCGCCGACGCCCTGCGCGGACGTGACGGCGTGGAACAGGTCGTCGCGTTCGGCAACGTCCTCCATGTGAGCGGCCGCGATGCCACCCGGCTCGATGCCAGCATCGCTGCGGTGCGCGATCCGCGGCACCAGTGGACGAAGGTGCGCTCCGGACTCGAGGATGTGTTCATCAGCCTGATGGACACGGCCCGGGATAATTTTTCCTGACGATGCACCGCTTCACCCTCCACCGCCTCTGGGCCATGGTGCTCAAGGAATTCATCCAGATGAAGCGCGACCGCGTGACGTTTGCGATGATGGTCGGCATCCCGCTCATGCAGCTGATGCTGTTCGGCTTCGCCATCAACTCCGACCCGAAGCACATGCCCGCCGCCCTGCGCACGGCCGACAACGGGCCGTTCGCGCGCACGCTCGCCTGGGCGCTGAAAAACAGCGACTACTTCAGGTTCGTGCGCGAAACGACGGACGAAGCCGAGGCCCAGCGGCTCCTCCAGCTCGGCGAGGTACAGTTTGTCGTCGACGTGCCCGTTGATTTCACGCGCAAGCTCCTGCGCGGCGAGCGGCCGACCGTGCTGATCGAGGCCGACGCCACCGATCCCGCGGCGACCGGCCCGGCGCTCTCCGCCGTGCGGGCCATCGCCGACAATGTCTTCGACCGCGACCTCACCGGCCCACTTGCGCGACTGCGCGCGAAACCCGGGCCGGTCGATTTCGAGATCCATGCGCACTACAACCCGGAGAACATCACCCAATACAATGTCGTGCCCGGCCTGATGGGTGTCGTGCTGACGATGACGATGGTGGTCATCACCGGCCTGGCCATCACGCGCGAGCGCGAGCGCGGCACGATGGAGAATCTGCTCGCCATGCCCGTGCGGCCGATCGAAGTGCTCATCGCGAAGATCGTCCCCTTCATCGCCATCGGATATCTGCAGGTGCTCATGATCCTGGCGGTTTCCTCTCTGCTCTTTCAGTTGCCCGTACACGGCTCGGTGTCGGTGCTGATGCTGGCGCTGGGAATGTTCATCGCCTCCAACCTCGCGCTCGGAATCTGGATCTCGACGATGGCGCGCAATCAGACGCAAGCGGTCCAGATGGCGCAGCTCTTGATGATGCCGTTTATCCTGCTGTCCGGCTTCATCTTTCCCTTTCAGGGCATGCCGATCTGGGCCCAGTGGATCGGAGAGGCCATTCCGACCACACACGCGATGCGAATCGTGCGTGGGGTTTTGCTGAAAGGCAACGGAGGCACGGACATCCTGCCGGATCTCTGGCCCATTGCATTGT